>NZ_LNBE01000002.1:0-600000 GCF_001445655.1 Streptomyces roseifaciens | reverse complement strand
AGGACGCCGTCGGTGCGGCCCTCGCGCGCTGCCACTCCTACCGGACGCCCGGCCGGTTCCTCCTGGGCGCGACGCAGCGCGGCTACGGCATCCCCGACGCCTACGCGGGGACGCTCCAGCACCTGTGGCGGCGCAACGGGGAATCGGTGGCCTACGTGGCCCGCCCGGACGGCCTCGGGCAGGCGGCCTGGGAGGCATGCCTGCTGCCGCTGCTGGCCGCCGTGCCCACGGGCCTGCCCGGCCGCCACGCCTACCACCCCGAGTCCTTCGACGAGGTGCGGTTTCTGGACGAACTGACGCCCCACTTCTGGGTGATGACCACTTTCACCTCGTTCCAGGCGGGTGAGAGAGCGCGTGCCAGTGTGGTCGTGGTGGGAACGCACGGCGGAAAACTGGCCGAATTCCGTGGCATCCGGCTGCGGCGTCTTCCCGGGCCCGCCGGCACCGGTTCACGGACCGGTTCCGCACGACGGCTGCCGGAATTCGCGGCCCACCTTGCGGAAGGCGCGGTACAGGCTCCCCGCGCCCTGGCTTCCGCGCTGCGCGGGGTCATGGACCCGGCCCGTACGCGCGTATTCGGGAATTCCGCCGCTATTCCCGCACGCGTTCCGGCAGAACCCGTCTCCCCCGCCCATCCGGAACCGCGATCCGGCCATGAAGCGGAAGGCGCCTCCCAGTTGCCCGCACGGACGAGCCGGGACGCCGGCCCCGAGGCGGCTCCGGAGGCGGCCGGGCCGACGGCACTGGTCCAGGGGGCGGCCCGCCTCCTGGCCATGGCCGCCGACCGCATCGACCCCCGGCGTCCCCTGCGGGACTATGGCCTGGATTCACTCATGGCCACCCGGCTGCGGCAGCAACTGCTGGCCGAGCACGGTCTGGTGGTGTCCGTCTCCCGGCTGCTGGGCGGGGAGAGCGCCGAGCGCCTGGGCCGCGAACTGCTAGGAGCCGAGGCCGTCTAACCGGAAGGCGGGCGGCTTTGTCCGGCGGAGATACGGCGGGGATACGGCGCACGACGCGGTATCCCCGCCTCGGCATCACGACTCCTTCACACATCATGAACTTCCAACCATTCATGGATCGTGGTACAAGTAGATCGCCAGACGGGGGCGGGTCTTCATGTCAGAGGGCGAGCGCACCGCGTCTGCAAGGCACGGCGTGATCATCCATTCGCGGCGGGGCGGATTTGCCGATGCGCCCCGGCAGCTGGCGTGCGAGGCAGCGAGCCGGACAGCAGGAAACAGCAGGAGCAGCTATGGATGACACGCCCCCGACCACGGACGGCGCCCCCCTCGGGCGCCGCGAGCGCAACAAGCTCAAGGTCAGGAGCCGCCTTTACGAGTCCGCCCTGAAGCTCTTCACCGAGAAGGGCTACGAGCAGACCTCCGTCGACGAGATCGCCGAAGCCGCCGACGTCGCGCGCGGCACGTTCTTCAACCACTTCCAGCGCAAGGAAGACCTCATCAGCGCGTGGGGAGAACAGCGGCGCACCCGCCTCAGAGCAGGTCTGAGCGCCTCCGACATCGGCCGTCAGGAATGCCTGCGCACCGCGCTGGAGCGGTGCATGCGCATTCTGGCCGACATCAACGAGGCGGAGAAGGACGTCACCCGCTCCATGCTCATGGCCTGGGTGAAGGCCGGCCGGCCGATGCAGGAGGCCCCCTACGCCGGCGAGATATTCGCCGAGGTCGTCGAGGCCGCCCGCGAACGCGGCGAACTTCCCGAGGGCGTCAACGCCTACCGCGTCGGCTGCCTGCTGCGCGACGTCTACCTCGGCACGCTCTACCGCTGGTCCCAGGCGCAGGGCCAGGACGCCCACCTGGAGCTGCGCACCGAACTGCAAGCGGTCTGCACCATCATCCTCGACGGGGTCCTCCCCGCCGGGCGGCCGGAGCCCGCCGCCGTTCCCGGCTGACGAACGGGCGGCCCCTCCCGGCGCGGGGCGGCACCCTGTGTTCTACGGATCTCCGTACAGCCCGCCTCCCGCCGGCGCGCCTAGCATCACCACCTGCCATCGCCCGCGCGCCGACACGGGCACCCGCCGGCAGGAGGACCGTTCCACGATGCTGCGCACCACCGTTGCTTTCACGAAGGCCAGAGAGCCGATCGCCGCCCACGTGGCGACGGACCTGCTGTCGGAGTCCGACATCCGGGAGCTGGATGCCGCCTATCCCAGTGACGACCGGTTCGAGAAGGTGGTCTTCTCCAATCAGGTCAAGCGCTTCCGGCTGGGGGCCCTGTGGCTCTCCCGGGACGGCGGGCGCCTGCCGGCGGCGGACCGGCTGCCGGCGGTCTGGTCCCGCCTGCTCGACGATCTCGACGGGCCGGAATTCACGGCACGGCTGAGCGAGGTGACCGGCATGGAGCTGGCAGGTCTGCCGCGTGACACCGGCCTGTTCACCCACGCCGAGGGCGAGTTCATCTCCCTGCACCACGACGAGCCGGAGAAGGCCCTGACCGTGGTGATCTACTTCAACCGGGACTGGCCCGCCGAAGGCGGCGGGCACTTCGAGATCCGCGCCTCGCACAACCCGGCCACCGCCCCCGTACGTTCCTTGCCGCCCGCGGCCGGCACCGCCGTCGCCTTCGACTCCTCCGTCTGGCACGCCACCTCCACGGTGACCACCGGGCGCACCCTGCGAGCGGCCGTCCTGGAGTTCTGGCGCGCCCGCCCCGAACGCTGACCCCGGGTGACGGGCCGGAGCACGGCGGCTCCCCGTGCGGATTCCGCCGTGCTCCCGTCGCCCGCCTGTCCGGCCGGGGCCGGGCCTGTGCCGGACCGGACAGGGGGCGTCAGGCAGGCTTCCGTACCAGCAGACAGGCCTGCGGGGTCCCTTCGCCTTCCTCGGGTTCGCGCACCAGCCGGGCGCGCACGACCAGTCCGGCGCCGCCGAGCAGCTCGGCGATGCGGTCCGGCTGCCGCCTGTGGAAGTCGAGGGACACTTCGTGGCCGAAGGGCCGGTCGATGTGCAGGGGTTCGTCGCCCACCTGGAAGGCGAGCAGCAGGGGTGCGCCCGGGGCCAGTACGCGGTGGAGCTCGGCGAAGACCTCCGGCAGGAGTTCCTGCGGGGTGTGGACGATCGAGTAATAGGCCACGGCCCCGGCGAGCGCGCCGTCCGGTATGTCCAGCGCAGGCATCGAGCCCACCTCGAAGCGCAGCTCCGGGTGGGTCCGCCGGGCCAGGGCGATCATCTGCGGCGACAGGTCGATCCCGTACACGGGCAGACCGAGAGCGTTCAGGTATGCCGTGACGCGGCCCTCGCCGCACCCGATGTCGGCGACCATTCCCTCACCGGCGCCCTGCACGAGCTCGGCGAAGGCGCCGAGCATCGCCCGGTCCAGCGGCTGGGCGTCCAGCAGGTCGCGGTAGCGGTCGGCGTAATCGGTGGCGATGGCGTCGTAGAACGCCCGAGTGGTGGTCAGGAAGCCTGGTTCGGTCATGAGCAGGCACCCTACTGGGGCAGCGCTGCGGCGGGCCGCCGCGGTGACGCCGCCTGCGGCCGGGGCCGGACGACGCACGCCGCGTGCGGCCGGGTCAGACGACCTCGACGGCGTGGCGGATCACGGCGTCGAAGAAGTAGCCCTGCTCGTTCGGCACGGAGCGGGCGGGCTGGACGTTGCCGGCGGTGTCCGTGGCCCGGGCCAGCAGGTGGGCGGGGCCCGTGCCGCGCGGGTGCCAGGGCGTGCTCCAGCGCACCCAGCCGCCCGGACGCGGGGCGTCGTGCAGCCGGGCCGGCCGCCACGCGCCGCCGCCGTCCGTACTCACCTCCACCCGGCGTATCCCTCCCTGCCCCGACCACGACCGCCCCGTCAGCCTGTGCCCGCGGCCCGCGGCGAACACCGCACCGGGCGCCAGCTCGAAGGCGCTGCGGACCGGCTGACGGGACAGCGGAGCGCTGCCGCCGGCCGGGTGCGCGGGGCCGAAGAGCCGGTAGAAGACGGTGTTCCACGGCGAGAACAGGGGACGGTCGGACACCTCGATGTCCCCGACCCATTTCACGGACGCGATGCCCGCCCAGGACGGCACCACCAGCCGCACCGGACTGCCGTGGTCGGGGAGGAGAGGGCGGCCGTTCATCTCGTACGCCAGCAGGACGTCGTCCAGGGCCTTCTGCACCGGCATCGGCCGGCGCACCCGCCCGTGGTCGGTCCCTTCGGTGACGAACGCCGCGTCCAGACCGCGCGGCATCACGTCCACCGCCCGCGGTGAAAGGCCCGCCAGGCGCAGGACGTCCGACAGCCGCGCGCCCCGCCAGCGTGCCGCTCCGACGGCGCCCATCGTCCACGGGGTGCCGGTGACCGGGTCGCCCTGCTGGGTGGCGAAGTAGCTCCGGCCGTTGCCCGCGCACTCCAGGCACACGCTGGAGGTCACGGCGGGCAACGCGCGCAGGTCCGCGTACGAGAACTCCACCGCACCGCCGCGCAGCCCGCCGCCCCACACCGTCAGGCGCCACCGCGCGGGGTCCAGGAGGGGCGTCGCCGTGTGGTTGCGGACGAAGAACCGGTCGACCGGGGTGTGGTAGCCCGTGCCCCGCAGCGCCGCCCAGTTCGTCTCCGCGTTCGTGCCCCGGACCGTCAGCAGTCCGGCGGGCAGCGGCTTGACGATCCCCGGAGCGCCCGGCGCCTCCGCAGCCGCCGCGGGCCCGGCGACGGCGATTCCCGGGAGCGAAGCCACGGCCCCCGAGGCGCTCACCGCTCCCAGGAGACGCAGGACGCCCCGGCGGGAGATCCCCTCCCCCACCGCCTCTCCCGACAGGTACCGCCGCAGCCTGTCACGGTCGTAGGCGCGCTCGTACGCGCCGGATCCGCGTCTCGCCGTTCCCATCCGAGCTCCTCCCCGAAGAGCGGGCCGCAGCGCCCACCACACGCTAGGCCACGCCGGACCCGCAGTCCCCACTGCAAACCAGCCACCCCGGCTACGGCGAGGGCGAAGCGCAATCACCGTGAGCAAGCGGTGCCCCGGCGCCTGACGGAGCGGTGCCCTCCGCGAGAATCACCCCGTGACCGAAACCTCCGCACCCGCACGTGCCGACGAACTCCTCGCAGCTCTCGACCCCCTCCCCTTCCCCGGGCGCGTGCGGCACCTCGCCCGGTGGGCCCGGGAGCTCGGCGCCCGCGGGGAGCTGGGCGCGGTGGTGGCCGAACTGTCCGGGCGCGGGCGCTACGAGCTGGGTGTCGCCGGCCTGGCTGCGAGCGTCGGCCGTGACGTCGCCTGGCTGCAGACCCGGCTGACCGATCCCGACCCGGCGGCGCGGGTTCACGCCGTCGCCGCCGTGCGCCGGGGCCTCATACCCGACGCCGCGGTGGCGGCGGCGCTCGACGACGCCCCGACGGCGATCCGCCGCGAGCTCGTCCGCGCGGTCGTCGCCGGGCAGCGGACCGCGCTCGCGGAGACCCTCGTCCGGCCGGTCCGCGAGCGCTGGGGCGACGCCGAGGCGGCGAAGCTCCTGCCGGTCTGCGAGCCCGGGACCGTCGCAAAGCTGCTCCCCGCCCTCTTCCACACCACCGTTCCCTGGGCCCGGCTGGCACGCCGCCACGCGACCGTGATCCTCGACGAGGCGGAACGCCGGCTCACCGCGCTGCCGGAGGACCACCGGCGCCGGTGGTGGCTGTCGAACGGGTCCGTCGTGGCGGCGACCGTGGACGTCGAGCCGCTGCGGGTGCTCGACCTGCTGCAGCGCCTGTGCCACGGGAAGCTGCCCCGGCAGGTGCACCGCCGGATGGGCCGGCTGGCGGCCGCCGACCCGGCCGGCACGATCCGGCTCCTCGTGGCGCCCGAGCGCGAGGACGCGGACCTCTCCGGCCTGGGGAGGCCCGTGCTGCGTACGCTCGTCCGCCACCGGCCGCCGGGCTTCGACGACCTGGCCCGGGCGCTGGCCCGCCACGAGCCCGCGCTCGCGGGCCTGCTGCGTCTGATGCCGCCGTCGCAGCGCGCCGAGTGCTACGACGCCGCGATGCGAGGGCAGGACACGGGCGGTGCCGTGCTGCCGGACAGGATCCTGGAGCTGCTGCCGCGGGCACGGCGGGAGGCCGAGGCACGGCGCATGGCCGCGCAGGCGGAGGAGCGCGGGGCGGACTGGCGGACGGTCCTGTCGGCGCTGTCGTACCTGCCGGTGGCGGAGGTCCGCGAGGAGCTGCTGGCCGCCACCCGCCGCCCGGTGGCCGAGGACCGGGCGTACGCGTACGGGCTGCTGGTGCGCAACGCCGCTCTCGCCCGCGACCCTGCCGTCGTCACGGAACTCCTCGCCGGCCTGGGCCGACTGCGGAACGAACAGCAGCCGGTGCGGTCCGCCGCCCTGGCCGCGCTCGCCGCCGTCCACCCCTCGCTGTTCACCCACGAGGCCGCTCCCCACCTGGACCGCCTCGCCACGTATGCGATCGAGGCACGGGACTTCTCGTGGTTCGAAAAGAACTCCCTGCGCTCCCTGGCCCACGCGCTGCTGCGCGAGCCCGGCAACGCCGGGGAGAGCGGCGAGGAGAGCGAGCCCACCGCCTGGTCGCTGCGCACCCTGGCGCAGCTGCCCGACTCCGCCGGCGCCCTCGGGCACCTGCGGCACGGGCAGGAGCACCGGATCTTCGAGGCTCTCCGCCCGTCGCTCGAAGCGGCCGCCGACCGGGCGGACTTCGGCGGGACGCTGGAACTGGCGGGCTCTCTCGGCGAGCGCGCCCACGGCGTACCGGGACTTCAGGCCCTGCTGCGGCGGGCGGTCGAGCACGGCAGTTCCGGCACCGCCCGCAACGCCGCCTCGTACTGGCTCGGCGACCCGCGGACGCGCGAGGCCCGGGTCACCGAGCTCCTCGCGCTGGACGCGTCGGCCGCCACGCTCCCCGCCGTGGAGGCGATGCTGGTGCGCCGCCGCACGGACCTGCTGGACACCGTCCTGGGCGACACCCCTCCCTACGGGCGCTTCCTCACCAAGGACAGCCACTGGCTGCCGCCCGTCCGCCGGGAGACGGCGCACTGGCTGCCGCGCCAGCAGGCCGCGGCCGCACGGCTGCTGGAGCGTGCGGCCGAGGACGCGACGCTCACGACGCATCAGCGCGTGCAGGCGCTCCGGCGGGCCGCGTGCATCCCGGAGTACGGCACCGAGCTGCTGGTACGCCGGGCCGGCGACGACAGCGTCCCGCTCGCCGAGGCCGCCCTGGCCGCCCTCGCATGGACGGACACCCCGGGGCGGCACGTGGGGCTCCTGCTGTCGCACGCCGGCGGGGACCGGGCCCGGGTCGCGGTCACGGCGGCGTCCCGCGCGGCCCGGTTCGTCGCGCCGTCCGCGCTGGCCGGGATGCTGCGCGGGCTGCTGACCGCGGCCACCGGGGTGAAGGTGACCAGCCGGAAGGAGGCCGCACGGCTCGCCGCCACGGTGCTGCCCGCGCCCGAGGCAGTGGCCCTCCTCGCCGAGGCGTGCACGCTCCCGGGCCAGCACCACGACGTGCAGGCCACCTGCGTGGCGTTCACGACGGACCTGCTCGCGTACGAGGAGGCCTGGGGGCTGCTGGAGACCGCGGCCACCGGGCGGCGCGAGCTGCGCACGGCCGTGCTCTCGACCGTGCCCCGCCGGCTGCCCGCGCGGCACCGGCGCCGCTACGCGACGCTGATCCGGGCCGTGTGCGACACCGACGACCCCGAGGTCGCACGCCAGGCGTACGCGGCGCTCGGCCGGTGGTCGCCCTGGGCGCCCGGAGCAGCGGACGTCCTGGTGACGGCCGTCACCGACCTGGAGAACCGGACGAGCTGGAGCCACGCCGCCGACGCACTGTGCAGCGTCGTGGCGCTGGCGCCGTCCGGATCGCCGGACCTCGCCCCGCTCGTGCGGGCGTTCACGGCTCTCGTGCACGCCGACGCCCTGCCGGGCACGCCCGACGCGGAGCCCGGCCGCGACCGGCCCGCCCGCGCGCGCATCCGGCGCCTGGTCACCGGCCTGGCCGGCAGGAGCCGGTTTCACACCCGGGCCGTCGGGGAGGCGGCGCCCGTGGTGGCCGAGCTCCTCGCGGGCTCGGGGGACCACGTCCCCGATGCCGTCGAGCTGATGCTCCGGGTCCTCGACCCGGCCGCCGCGCCGGACGCCCTGACGGCGCAGCTGGAGCGCCTCGCCCGGCTGCACGAGGGCCGGCCCGTGCTCGCGGCGCGGACGGCCGGTTCCCTCGCCGGGCGCTTCGGCAGCCGCGACGGCAGCGACGCGGCGCTCGCCCACGCGGCCCGTTCCCTCGCGGACGACGGAGATCTGGCCACCGGGCTCTTCGCGCTCGCGCTCACCGCGCTCGGGGGCCGCCGCACCAACTGGTCCGCTCCCTGGCGCGAGCAACTGCGGTCGCTGCGCCGGCACCCGCACCCGGACGTACGGGACGAGGCGCTGGGACGGGTGACGGCCACGGAATAAGGCACCGTGCGGGGGACCGCCCGGCCTGCCCCCAGGCTCCCCGCTCCCGTACCTACGAGCGCCCTTCGACGACCCGCCGGGCCGCCTCGCTCTCGGCGGCGGCCGGCGACAGCTCGCTCAGCGTGTCGAGGTCGGTGTCCTCCCGCAGTTCCTTCTCCCAGGCGGCGGCCAGCTTCTCCTGCTGCTCGCGCGGCTGCCGGCCGACCTCCTCGCGGTGAGCCGGGCTCAGGGCCGCCAGGAATCGCGCGACATCGTCGGTCGGCATGGGTTCTCCCTCGTCAGCGTCGACGGGCATCCCCTTCCCGGCACCGGGAGGCCACCGACGGGCCGGGCCTGCCCCTTCACCTGAAAGGGGACGGGTCCGGCGCCGGCAGGCGGAGCACACGGGCCGTCCGCTCCCGGCGCCGGGAGCGGACGGCCCACCGGGCGGGCCCTGCTACTCCTGCCGCACGTACAGCAGCAGACGGGCGAAGAGGCCGGGCCGGGCGGGCGGTGCTCCGCGGGGCGCGGCCGGCTCGGCCTCCGCGACGGGGACGCTCGCGCCGGGTCCGACGGGGGGCTTCTCCCCGGCCGGGGACGCGGGGTCCGCACCGCGCAGGGGGCTCGTGGTGCCCGGAGGGTGCTCACCGTCGGTGGAGGCGGGCTTGGGGTCTGGGCCGTGGGCGCGGTAGACCTGGGCACGCAGATACGCACTCAGGACACGCGCGGGATCGAGGGGCATGACGTCTCTCTGCTCTCGTGCCTGCCGATGTGAAGGGAAGTTCCGCACGTGCGTCCGCCCCGGACGGCCGGGGGCGGGCGCGGGCCTTCTCAGCAGCGCAGGACGTCGTTGCGCGCGGGGCCGGCGGACGCCGCGGGGCCCTCGGGCTCGCCCGCGGGCGACAGCGGGCGGAGCGGGGCGGCCGGCGAGGCGGACGCCCGGAAGGGCGGAAGGCAGGAGCGCCTGGAGGGCGAGGCCGAGGAGCGGGACGAACGGGCGTCCGCGACGCAGTCGTCGGTGGCGGCGAACTCCACGGAGACGGAGCTCTCCTCCTGGGGGCCCAGGGCGTAGACCGTGCCGCTCCCTCCGGAGAACAGCAGGAGGACGGAGACCAGCACGGCGACCGCGGCCCGCACGGCGGGCCGCCACGGCAGCGGCGCAGGACTCCACAGGTTCATGCACTAAGCGTAATCAGTCAATTACTTTCGGCGCATTCCACCGTTCGGGTGAGGACGTTGAATCGGACGCTGCATCTTCGTGCGGGAGCCGGGTACCTGGCCCGGATGGTCGCACAGCCCGCGCCAGAGCACCCGGGCGCGCCGTACGGTCGAGGCAGGGCCTCCCCCGCGCGGCGGCGGACCCCGAACACGGCCAGGACGGCGAAGGAGGAGCAGTGACGGATGCCCGGGAGAGTGCGGACCACGTCAGCGTGCATCTGACGGACTGCGGCCACCAGGACGCGGGTGCCGTCTTCGGCGTCCTCGAGGCCGTCTTCCCCGAGGCCGGGCCGCCGCGCAGCGAGACCGGGCCCGGCGCCCCCGGCGCCGGCCCCATGATCTGGTGCATGAGCGTCGACACCCGGACGCGCACCGGCGGCGACGCGGTGCAGCCGGAGGGGACGCCTCTTTCGGGCGCGGTGACCGCCGACCTCTTCGGCGCGGCGGATCCCGTCCGCCAGGTCAAGGAGGAGCTCGAACGGGCCTTCGCCGTCGAGCACCGGGGGCACGTCTCCGGCGAGCACGAGATGGAGCTGCGCCTGCGACTGGACACGCGAACAGCCTCCTGAGGAACGTCCGTTCGCGCATCGCGTGTCCGACGCCACAGTCCGGTATTCGAACAGGTCTGTCCGTGGGCCCGTCCGGCACCATATGGTGACGGTGCAGCTGGTTCGCCCTGCTCGCCAGGCAGGCGCGTCGTAAGAGGGAACCCGGTGGGAATCCGGGACTGCCCCGCAGCGGTGAGCGGGAACGACCGCCGTCATACGCACTGGATCCGTACGGATCCGGGAAGCGACGGCCAGTAGGTGCCACACGGCGTGCCCGCGAGTCCGAAGACCTGCCGACTGCCCGTGCGCTGCCGAGCGCACGGAGATCCCGGTGACCTCGAGGGCGGGTCGGCGCACATCAGGCGGGCACGGACGGCGGCGCACACGCGACCGCGTTCCGGCAGCAACCCGCCCGGTTCCGTCGTTCCT
The DNA here is from genome assembly GCF_001445655.1 of Streptomyces roseifaciens. Lineage (NCBI taxonomy): Bacteria > Bacillati > Actinomycetota > Actinomycetes > Kitasatosporales > Streptomycetaceae > Streptomyces > Streptomyces roseifaciens. Next base: position 589,451 of record NZ_LNBE01000002.1, on the reverse strand, counting down.
TCGCGCCTTCCGCCCGTCCCCCGGGGTCATGGACGCACGCACGCTCGCGAAGGAGAGTTCCGTGACCAGCAAGTCCGCAGCCGCGGCAGCCCAGGCCACCGTGTACGGCTACCCCCGTCAGGGCCGCAACCGTGAACTGAAGAAGGCGATCGAGGGGTACTGGAAGGGCCGCGTCACCGCCGGCGACCTCCGGGACACGGCCGCCGCACTGCGCCGCACCAACTGGCAGCAGCTGGCCGACGCCGGCGTTCACGAAGTGCCCACGGGCGACTTCTCGCTCTACGACCACGTCCTGGACACCAGCGTCATGGTCGGCGCGATCCCCGCGCGGCACCGCGCGGCCGTCGAAGCCGACTCCCTCGACGGCTACTTCGCCATGGCCCGCGGCACCCAGGACGTGGCGCCGCTGGAAATGACCAAGTGGTTCGACACCAACTACCACTACCTGGTCCCCGAGCTCGGTCCCGACACGGTCTTCACCGCGGACTCCGCCAAGCAGGTCGCCGAGGTGAAGGAGGCCCTCGCGCTCGGCCTGACCCCCCGTCCGGTCCTCGTCGGCCCCGTCACGTACCTGCTGCTGGCCAAGGCCGCGCCCGGCGTCGCCGCCGACTTCGAACCGCTCACCCTCCTCGACCGGCTGCTGCCGGTGTACGCCGAGGTGCTCGCCGACCTGCGGGCCGCAGGGGCCGCCTGGGTGCAGCTCGACGAGCCCGCCCTGGTCCAGGACCGCTCCCCCGCCGAGCTGAACGCCGCCGGCCGCGCCTACCGCGACCTGGGCGGCGTCGCCGACCGGCCCCAGCTGCTCGTCGCCTCCTACTTCGACCGGCTCGGCGAGGCCCTGCCCGTCCTCGCCAAGGCCCCCGTCGAAGGCCTTGCCCTGGACTTCACCGGGCCCGCCGCCGCCAACCTCGACGACCTCGCGGCCGCCGGCGGACTGCCCGGCAAGCGCCTGGTGGCCGGCGTCGTCAACGGCCGCAACGTGTGGATCAACGACTTCGAGAAGTCCCTGTCCACCCTCGGCACCCTCCTCGGCCTCGCCGACCGGGTCGACGTCTCCTCCTCCTGCTCCCTGCTGCACGTCCCGCTGGACGCGGCGGCCGAGCGGGACATCGACCCGCAGATCGTCCGCTGGCTCGCCTTCGCCCGGCAGAAGACCGCCGAGGTCGTCACCCTGGCCCGCGGCTTGGCGCAGGGCACCGACACCATCGCGGCCGAACTGGCCGCCAACCGCGCCGACCTGGCCTCCCGCGCCGGCTCGGCCATCACCCGTGACCCGGCCGTCGGCGTCGGTGACGGCCGCGGCGCGGGGGGGGCGCGGGGGGGGGGGGGGGCGGGGGGGGGGGCGGAGCCGGCGCGGGAGGCCAGGTCGGCGCGGTTGGCGGCCAGTTCGGCCGCGATGAGGTCGTCACCCTGGCCCGCGGCTTGGCGCAGGGCACCGACACCATCGCGGCCGAACTGGCCGCCAACCGCGCCGACCTGGCCTCCCGCGCCGGCTCCGCCCCCCCCCCCGCCCCCCCCCCCCCCCGCGCCCCCCCCGCGCCGCGGCCGTCACCGACGCCGACGGCCGCCGCTCGCAGCCGTACGCCCGGCGGGCGGCCGCGCAGCGCGCCCACCTCGGCCTGCCGCTGCTGCCGACCACCACCATCGGCTCCTTCCCGCAGACGACGGAGCTGCGCACCGCCCGCGCCGACCTGCGCGCCGGGCGGATCGACGAGGCCGCGTACGAGCGGCGCATCGAGGCCGAGATCCGCGAGGTCATCTCCTTCCAGGAGAAGGCCGGCATCGACGTCCTGGTGCACGGCGAGCCCGAGCGCAACGACATGGTGCAGTACTTCGCCGAGCAGCTGACGGGCTATCTGGCCACGCAGCACGGCTGGGTCCAGTCGTACGGCACGCGCTACGTCCGCCCGCCGATCCTCGCCGGCGACATCTCCCGCCCCGAGCCGATGACCGTGCGCTGGACCCGCTTCGCCCAGTCGGTGGCGGGCCGCCCGGTCAAGGGCATGCTGACCGGCCCGGTCACCATGCTCGCCTGGTCGTTCGTCCGCGACGACCAGCCGCTCGGCGAGACCGCCCGCCAGGTGGCCCTCGCCCTGCGCGACGAGGTGAACGACCTGGAGGCCGCCGGGACGTCGGTGATCCAGGTGGACGAGCCCGCCCTGCGCGAGACGCTGCCGCTGCGCGCAGCCGACCACGCCGGGTACCTCGCGTGGGCGACCGAGTCGTTCCGCCTGTCCACCAGCGGCGTCCGGCCGGACACCCAGATCCACACGCACATGTGCTACGCGGAGTTCGGCGACGTCCTCCAGGCCATCGACGACCTCGACGCCGACGTCATCAGCCTGGAGGCCGCCCGCTCGCACATGCAGGTCGCCGCGGAGCTGGCCGTCGCCGGCTACCCGCGCGAGGTCGGCCCGGGCGTCTACGACATCCACTCCCCGCGCGTCCCGGGGGCGGACGAGGCGGCGGCGCTGCTGCGCAAGGGCCTGGAGGCGATCCCCGGCGAGCGCCTGTGGGTCAACCCCGACTGCGGCCTGAAGACCCGCGGCTGGACCGAGGTCCGGGCGGCCCTGGAGAACCTGGTCACGGCGGCCCGCACGGTGCGGGCCGAGATCCCCGGCCAGGCCTCCTGACGGTGAGGTGACGGGAGGGGGCGGACGCCGGACGACCCGGCGTCCGCCCCCTCCTGCCCGCGCGCTCCGGGTGACACCCGGCGATCACGCGGTTGAGCTCCCGGCGCGCCGGTTACCCATCAGCCGCGGTCCCGCGCGCGGAAGCGGGTGCCGGAGCCGGATCCGACAGGGAGCGTGACGGGTGAAAGAGAAGGTCCGGGAGGCGGCCCTGACCGGCTTCGTGGCGCTGGACCGGCGCCTGCCGGCCGCCGAGGCGGCCAAGGCCCTGCTGCGCAAGGCGTTCCCCGACCACTGGTCGTACCTGCTGGGGGAGCTCGCCCTCTACAGCTTCGTCGTCCTGGTGCTCACCGGCTCCTACCTCACGCTCTTCTTCGATCCGGGCATGACGCAGAGCGTGTACGACGGGCCCTACGAGCCGCTGCGGGGGCTGCGGATGTCGCAGGCCTACCTCTCGACGCTCGACCTGAGCTTCGAGGTGCGCGGCGGGCTGCTCATGCGGCAGGTCCACCACTGGGCCGCGCTGATCTTCGTGGCCGCGATCGCCGTGCACATGCTGCGGGTGTTCTTCACGGGCGCCTTCCGCAGGCCCCGGGAGGTCAACTGGATCGTGGGGCTGACGCTCTTCGTCCTCGCGCTCCTCGAAGGGTTCGCCGGCTACTCGCTGCCCGACGACCTGCTGTCCGGGACCGGGCTGCGGACGGCGCACACGATCGTGCTGTCGATCCCCGTCGTGGGCACGTACCTGAGCTCGTTCATCTGGCGCGGGCCGTTCCCGGGACACGTGATCATGCCCCGGCTGTACGTCGTGCACGTGCTCTTCGTGCCCGGCGTGCTGATCGCCCTGATCACCGTGCACCTGCTCCTGGTGGTCTACCTCAAGCACACCCACTGGGCGGAGCGCGGCCGGACCAACCGCAACGCGGTCGGGACGCCCATGTTCCCCCAGTTCGCCACCAAGTCCTCGGGGCTGTTCCTGATGCTGTTCGGCCTGCTGACCGCGCTCGGCGCGCTCGCGCAGGTCAACCCCGTGTGGGCCTACGGCCCCTACCGCGCCGACCAGGTGGCGACGGACGCCCAGCCCGACTGGTACGTGGGGTTCCTGGAGGGGGCCCTGCGCGTCATGCCCCCGTGGGAGAACGTGCTGTGGGGGCACACCTTCATGTGGAACGTGCTCATCCCTGCGGTCGTCCTGCCGGGCGTGCTGTTCACGGCCCTCTACCTGTACCCCTTCATCGAGAAATGGGTGTCGGGCGACCGCACCGAGCACCACCTGAGCGACCGCCCCCGCAACCAGCCCGCCCGGACCGCCCTGGGAGTGGCCGGCATCGTCTTCTACGCCGTGCTGCTGGCCGCCGGCGGGAACGACGTGATCGCGTTCTCCTTCCGGGTCTCCGTCAACACCCTGACCTGGATCTTCCGCATCGCGGTGGTCGCCGGTCCGGTGCTGGCCTTCTGGGCCACCCGGCGGATCTGTCTGGCCCTGCAGGCCCACGACCGCACGCTGCTGACCGAGGGCCACGAGAGCGGGAACGTCGAGCAGGACGTCCAGGGCGGGCTCGGCGAGGGCCACAAGCCGCTGTCCGCCGCCCGCGGCTACCGCCTGATGGTGCGTGAGATCCCGCGGCCGCTCGCGGCCCCCGCGGGGGAGCTGCCCCGCAGACAGCGGCTGCGGCTGGCCCTGAGCTCCTGGTACTACCGCGACCGCGTCGAGATCCCGGTGACGCCCGAGCAGCGGCGGGCGATCGAGGAACGCACCGCCGCCCCGGTCGAGCCCGGCGAACCGGCCCCGCCCGCGGGACCGAACGCGCCGGCCGAGCGGGGCACGTAGCCGCTCCGCCGGCCCGGCGGCCTCGGCCGGCTCCGCCTAGTCGCGCTGGACGTACTGGAAGGACATCCCGCCCACGCCCGCGGCCAGGACGCCGAAGCCGATGAGGAACAGCCACAGGCCGAAGACGATGCCCAGCGCCGAGAGGGCGGCGCCCAGGGCGGTCAGGGCCGGGTAGGCGCTGCGCGGCGGGAAGAAGTCCAGGGGGCCCGCCCGCTCGGCGATGTCGGCCTTCTTCCGGTCCTCCGGCCGGGCGCCCCGGCGGCGGTAGTTCATGGCGAAGAAGAACGCCATCAGCGACGCCATGACGAAGGAGACCGCCAGCGCCGCGGTCCCCGCGGGCTCACGGCCGGAGAGCCAGACGTAGACGGCTCCGGTGGCGAGGAAGAAGCCGGCGACGCCGGCGAAGAGGACCGCCTCTGTCTTCACTTCGGGATGCTCCTCGTCTCCGCCGCCTCCAGGGCTTCGGGGTGGTGCAGGTCGAAGGCGGGGGAATCGGACCGCACCCGCGGCAGGGCGTGGAAGTTGTGGCGCGGCGGCGGGCAGCTGGTGGCCCACTCCAGGGACCGGCCGAAGCCCCAGGGGTCGTCCACGGTCACCTTCGGCGCGTGGCGGGCGGTGTGCCACACGTTGTAGAGGAACGGCAGGGTCGAGATGCCGAGCAGGAACGACCCGATGGAGGAGACCGTGTTCATGAGGGTGAATCCGTCGGCGGCCAGGTAGTCGGCGTAGCGCCGGGGCATGCCCTCCTCGCCGAGCCAGTGCTGTACCAGGAAGGTGATCTGGAAGCCGGCGAAGAGGGTGAAGAAGTGGATCCTGCCGAGGCGCTCGTCGAGCATCCGCCCCGTCCATTTGGGCCACCAGAAGTAGAAGCCGCCGAACATGGCGAAGACGACCGTGCCGAAGAGGACGTAATGCAGGTGCGCGACGACGAAGTACGAGTCGGTGACGTGGAAGTCGAGCGGCGGGGAGGCGATGAGGACGCCGCTGAGCCCGCCGAGCAGGAAGGTGACGAGGAAGCCGACCGCCCACAGCATGGGGGTCTCGAAGGAGACGCTGCCGCGCCACATGGTGCCGATCCAGTTGAAGAACTTCACTCCCGTGGGGACGGCGATCAGGAAGGACATCAGCGAGAAGAACGGCAGCAGGACGGCGCCGGTCGCGAACATGTGGTGCGCCCACACGCTGGCCGAGAGCATGGTGATGGCGATGGTCGCGCCGACCATTCCGGCGTAGCCGAAGAGCGGCTTGCGGCTGAAGACCGGGATGATCTCGGTGATCACGCCGAAGAACGGCAGGGCGACGATGTAGACCTCGGGGTGGCCGAAGAACCAGAACAGGTGCTGCCACAGCACCGCGCCGCCGTTGGCCGCGTCGAAGACGTGCGCCCCGAACTTCCGGTCCGCCTCCAGGGCCAGCAGGGCCGCGGTCAGCACCGGGAAGGCGAGCAGCGCCAGGATCGAGGTGAAGAGGATGTTCCAGGTGAAGACCGGCATGCGGAACATCGTGAGGCCGGGCGCGCGCAGGCAGACGATGGTGGCGATGAAGTTCACCGAGCCCAGGGTGGTGCTCAGGCCCGCGACCACCAGGCCCATCGCCCACAGGTCGCCGCCGGCGCCGGGCGAGAAGACGGCGCTGTTGAGCGGGGCGTAGGCGAACCACCCGAAGGACGCGGCCCCGCCGGGCACGACGAATCCGGAGACGACGATCAGGCCGCCGAGGAGGAACAGCCAGAAGGTCATCGCGTTGAGGCGGGGGAAGGCCACGTCCGGGGAGCCGATCTGCAGGGGCATCACGGCATTGGCGAACCCGGCGAACATGGGCGTGGCGAACAGCAGCATCATGACGGTGCCGTGCATGGTGACCAGCTGGTTGTACTGCGCGGTGCTGACGATCTGCAGCCCCGGCCGGGCCAGCTCCGCCCGCATCACCATCGCCATCAGCCCGGCGAACAGGAAGAAGCAGAAGGCGGTCACCAGATACATGTTTCCGATCACCTTGTGATCGGTGGTGGTGAGGTAGGTGAGCATTCTGTTGCCCAGCCGGAGGTGCGGACTGTCGGCGGTCTCCGCCGTCCCCTCGGGTCTCTCCTGCTCCAGCTGCGGCATCGCCCCTCCGTGGGCCCGTGCCCGTTGCGGCGGGCGCCACGTGTGTAGCCGTGGCCGCGGTCGCACAAACCAGGGATGGGCCATTCGGACGGGTGGGGCGGCGGCTCACTCGCGCGGCAGCAGGGAGCCCAGCGGGCCGAGGTCGAGGTTCAGGTCGCGCAGCTCCAGGCCGTAGTGCGCGCACAGCTCCTGCATGCGCCGCTCCAGCAGCATCAGCGTGAGGCCGAGGCGCTCCTCCTGCTCCTCGCCCAGCCCGCCCAGCTCCACCCGGCGCAGCGCCTGCGCCTCCATCAGCCGGCGCAGGAGTTCCACCACGGTCAGCACGATCGTGACGAGGTCGCGTTCGACGGCTTCCTCGTCGAGCTCCAGGCGGCGCGTCGTCATGGCTGTTCCTCCCCGTCGACCGAGCTGATGAGGGCGCGCAGGTCGACGCGGACGAGGTCGACGTCGGCGATGCTCAGGGTGAGGTCCCCGGCCAGCACGACGCCGCCCGCGAGCAGCCGGTCGAGGAGGTCGAGCAGCGACAGGCGCCGCTCGGCGAGGGGGCCGCCGCCGGCGCCGGTCACGGCGTGCCCGCGTCGTGGACGGGTTCCCGCGAGGGCTCGCCGGTGACGAACGAGTACGGCGCCCACGGCCCGGTCAGCTCCACGCGCAGCCCGTCCCGGGGCGCACGGCCGGCCAGCCCGGCGACGGCGGCGGTGAAGGCGGGGCCGCGCTCTCGGGGCACGAGGTAGGCGGCGTTGAGGACGTTGCGGCCCGGGTGCCCGGTGAGGCGGGGGTTCTGCGGAGGGTAGAGCCGGGTCTCCTCCGCGAGGGTGGCGAGGGCGGCGTGGATGCCGCGCGCGGCCTCGTCCACGTGCCGCCACTCCTCCTCGCGCGCCTGCCGTTCCGCGGCGCGCTGCCGGAGGTAGTCGCGGCCGGACGTGGCGGCGCGCGGCGCTCGTCGGCGGGCCCGGGAAGGCGGGCCCGGGGGCGGGGCGGCCGGCGGCCCGCCGGCGCCCTCCGCCACCGTGTGGATCTTGACCCCCCACTCGGCGCGGCCCTCCAGCCGGTCGAGGGCGGCACCGAACGCGGCGTGCCGGGACGTCAGCATGCTGCGCACGCCGGCCTCGTCGCGGTAGACGGTCGCGAGCCGCAGCGGCAGGACGCACGGGGCACCGGCCGACGCCGCGTCGACCACCCGCTGGTGACCGCGCGCGACGTGCTCCAGCCAGGCGAGGTCCTCCAGCCGCTCGCGCAGCCCCTCCTCGTCGAACTCGGCGACGGGGACGGGCCCCACCAGGGCCGCGAGACCGCCTTCCCGCACCGCACGCACCGGCTCGCCGGCCACGCCGGTGACCGTCTCCAGCCGGCTCCCGGCGGCACCGGTGTCCCGCAGGACGGCATAGGCGTACAGCAGTTCCGTACGGTCACGGTTCACCGGAACTCCTCCTTTCGGGTCCTTCGAGCTCTTCGAGCCCGTCGTGTGCTTCGAGTTCGGCGATACGGGACCGCAGCCGTGCGTTCTCCGCGTCCATGGCGCGCCGGCGGGCTCCCGAGGACAGGGAGGGATCGCTCTCCCACCAGTCAATGCCCATCTCCCTGGCCTTGTCGACGGAGGCGACGACCAGGCGCAGCCTGATGGTGAGGAGCTCGATGTCGAGGAGGTCGACGCGGATGTCGCCGGCGATGACGATGCCCTTGTCGAGCACGCGCTCCAGGATGTCGGCGAGGTTCGCCGAGCTGCCGCCGCCGGAGAGCGACGTCTGGGACCGGCCGGTCATGCCGCACCTCCTCCGGGCTGCTGCCGGACCGCTTCCATGCGGTCCAGCAGGGCGTCCTCGCGCCGGTCGAACTCCTCCTCGTCGATGGCGCCGCTCACCAGCTGCTCCTCGAGCACCTCGAGTTCGCGCCGGACGGCCGCCGGGTCGTGGTGGAGGCGCTCGGCCTCGGCGACGACCCGGCGCAGCACCCAGCCCACGAAGGTGATCACGTCGCGAAGCTGTACGGCGGGAGCGGACCGTTGACCTTGATGTCCAGCTGCGGGTGGCGCTCGCCGAGCCGCCCGGCCTCCTCCAGCAGCCGCCGGGCCGCGGACTCCTCCACGAGGAAGGACACGTTCAGGAACCAGCCCGCGCTCTCCGGGCCGTCGCAGTGCTCCTCGGCCAGGGGTACCAGCGCGTCGCGCACCAGCCCGGCGTCCAGGGCCTCGCGTTCGCGCATGCTGTTCGCGACCATCTCGCCGAAGCGCAGGCGCTGTTCGTAGGAGCCTCCGCCGGCGGCCCTGTTGGCCTCGGCCAGGGTCCGCAGACCGGCGTTCCCGGCGAGGACGAGGTGCAGGGCGGCGTCCTCCCGGTGCAGGACCTTGACGTTGTACTCGACGCGGCCGGCGAGCCGGTCGAGCTGTTCCTCGTAGCGGCCGGAGTGCTCGGACAGCACCTCGGCCACCTTGTCGTCGCTGTCGGAGACGCTGCCGAAGCGCATCGGCAGCACGGGGGTGCGGCGGCCGGCCGCCGCCAGCACCTGCTGGTGGGCCAGCAGGTCGCGGCGCTTGGGGCGCAGCTGCTCGGGGCAGTCGCTGACGACCGCGGCCAGTCCGTCCCGGCTCACCACCCGTACGGGGCGTGGCGGGTCCCCGATGCCGGTGAGGCCGTCGGGCAGGTCGGTGCTGCCGGCGCGCGCGATGCCGTAGACGTAGGTGGTCACTCGGTGTCCTCCTTCTTGCGGGAGGTGGAGCGGCGGCTGCGGCTCGTCTCCTCGCCGCGGTCGCGCACCTGGTGCAGGGCGTCGGAGACGGTCTGCGCGGCGCCGGACAGGGCGCCCTTGGTCTTGCCGTGGGCGCCGCTCTCGGTGACCTCGCCCACGAGTTCGGGCAGGCCGGCGCTCTTGTGGGGTCCGGATTCCAGGTCGAGGCGATTGCAGGCCTCGGCGAAGCGCAGGTAGGTGTCGACACTGGCGACGACGACGCGTACGTCGATCTTCAGGATCTCGATGCCGACCAGTGAGACGCGTACGAACGCGTCGATGACCAGCCCGCGGTCCAGCACCAGTTCGATCACGTCGTAGAGACCGCTGGTGCCGCCGGCGGAGCCGGTGCCCGGTTGCGCAGGGACAACGCTCATCTCGGGCGGTTTCCTCTCGTCATTGTTCTCTCGTCGCGACGCGACCGGCGCACGGCGGCCCGGACCGCCCGGGGGCTCGTGCCGCCCGGCTCGCCCGCAAGCACGATGCTCAGCGGGCGTCGGACCTGCCGCGCTCGTAGCGCCGGACGCGGCGGTAGCCGGTGAGCAGGCCGTCGGGGCCGAGGGTGAGCTCGTAGAGCGCCATGACGCTCATCGTCTCGGGGATCCGGGCGACCTCGACCGCCTCGGCCTCCACCGTCCAGCCGTCCTCGGTCCGCTCGAACCGGGAGACGCCTTCGGGCTGCAGCCCGGTCAGTTCGGCGAACTGCTCGCGGGCCGCGCGGAGTACCTGGGCTGCGGTGAGGTCCGGCCGTGTTCCCGCTTCCGGGCCCGTGCCGGTCTCGTCGGGTGTGTCTGCCTCATCAGTCATGGAGAACCTCGCCCTGCGGATACCGCGTCCCGGCGGGCCCAAACACCCGATCACGGCGTGACCGCCCCGGCCTGCGGTTCCCGGGGCGTCCTTTGCCCGCCGGGCCCGCCACCGTACGGTGTAATGGCCCGCACAGGGCAGTTGAGGGCACCGGCACCCGGGAGCGAGCGTTGGACACACCACCGCACGAGGCCGCGGCCTCGGCAGCGCGCCAGGAGGCGGCGCGCCTGACGGCCAAGGACATCCACGGCGTCGCGCTGACCTGGGTCGACAACGCGGGCATCGTGCGCGTCAAGGCCGTCCCCACCGCCCGGCTCGCCCACGCGGCGCAGTGGGGCGTCGGCATGTCCCCCGTCTTCGACGTGTACCTCAGCGACGACTCCGCCGTCACCAGCGCCCACATCGGCGGGCCCGACGGGGACCTGCGCCTCTTCCCCGACCTCGACCGGCTGACCGTCCTGGCCGCCCAGCCGGGCTGGGCCTGGGCCCCGGCCGACCGCTTCGAACAGGACGGCGCTCCCTACGCGGCCTGTCAGCGCGGGTTCGCGCGGCGCATGGCCGAGCGGGCCGCGCGGTCCGGCCTCGAACTGCGCATGGGCTACGAGACCGAATGGGTCGTCACCCACGCGACGGGAGCGGACGGCGAGGGGGACGGGCCGGAGGCACCCGGCCACGCCCGGCGCTACGCCGGCCCCGGCCCGGCCTACGGCATGACCCGCATCACCGGTCTCTCCGGCTACGTGCGCGACGTCCTGCAGGCCCTGGCCGCCCAGGGCATCGACGTGCTGCAGATCCATCCGGAGTACTCCCCCGGCCAGTTCGAGGTCTCCACCGCCCCGTCGGGCCCGGTGGCCGCCGCCGACGACGCGGTTCTCGTACGGGAGACGATCCGCGCCGTGTCCGCGCACCACGGCCTGCACGCCACGTTCGCCCCGGTGGTCGAGCACGGGGCCGTGGGCAACGGCGCGCACCTCCACCTCAGCCTCTGGAAGGACGGCGCCAATCTGTGCCGCGGCGGCGACGGCCCCTTGGGGATGACGCGGACCGGCGAGGCGTTCCTCGCCGGCGTCCTCCGCGCGCTTCCCGAGCTGCTGGCCGTCACCTCCCCGCACCCCGCCGGCTACCTGCGGCTCGCGCCGTCCATGTGGGCCGGGGTCTTCCAGTGCTGGGGGCCCGAGAACCGAGAGGCCGCCCTCCGCTTCATTCCCGGCCCGGCGAAGGACCTCCAGGGCGCCAACGCCGAGATCAAGTGCATCGACGCGACGGCCAACCCGTACCTGGTGGCCGGCGCGGTCATCGCCGCCGGACTCGACGGCATCGACCGTCAGGACACCCTGCCGGCCCCCGTCAGCGGCGATCCGGCGGTCACGCACGCCGGGGTTCCCCGCCTGCCGGCCGGCCTGCCGGAGGCGCTCGAGCACTTCCGCGGCTCGGCCCTCCTGCGCGAGGCCCTCGGAGAGCCCCTCTACGAGGCCTTCCTCGCCGTCCGCGAAGGCGAGCACGCGCGCCTGCAGCACCACGCCCCGGAAGCCGTCGTCGCGGACCTCCGGCACCGCTACTGACCCGGTACCGGCCCGAAGCCACCGACCCCGACCGATCCGTCCCTACCCGACGTCGTGAAGAAGGCGGCAGCCATGGCGAACCGGACAGCGACCGCACCGCCCGCCGGACAGCCCCCCGGCGGCGGGCTGGTGGACCACCACTGCCACGGCGTGGCCCGGGGCCCGCTCACCGGCTCCCGCTTCACGGCGTACCTGACGGAGTCCGACGCACCGGCCGCCGACGGCACCACGTTCTTCGACAGCCAGCTGGGCTTCGCCGTGCGCCGCTGGTGCCCGCCGCTCCTCGGCCTCCCGGCCCACTGCCCGCCCGCCGACTACCTGGCCCGGCGCGCCGAGCTGGGCGCCGACGAGGTGAACCGGCGGCTGCTCGGCGCCACCGGCATCACCGACTACGTCGTCGACACCGGCCTGGCCGACGACCTCACCACCCACCACGAGCTCGCCCGCGCAGGCGGCGGACGCGCCCACGAGATCGTGCGGCTGGAGACCCTCGCCGAGCACACGGCCGACAAGGCCGGAACCGGCCGGGAGTTCCTCGACGGCCTGCAGGAAGCGGTGCACGCGGCGGCCCGCACCGCCGCGGGCTTCAAGTCGGTGGCCGCCTACCGCCACGGACTCGACTTCGACCCGGCGCCGCCGGGCCCCGGGGAGCTGCGGGCCGCCACGGACGGCTGGCTGGCCGCGCGGGAGCCCGGCGGCCGCCTCCACGACCCCGTCCTCCTGCGCCACCTGCTGTGGACGGCGGCCGCGACCGCGCTGCCCCTGCAGATCCACACCGGCTTCGGCGACCCCGACCTGAGCCTCCACCGCAGCGACCCGGCGCTCCTCACCGGCTTCATCAAGGCGGTGCGGCCGACGGGCTGCCCGCTGGTCCTGCTGCACGCCTACCCGTACCACCGCAACGCGGCCTATCTGGCCCAGGTGTTCCCGCACGTCCACGCCGACGTCGGACTGACCCTCTCGTACACCGGGGCGCGCGCCACGGCCGTCCTCGCGGAGGTGCTGGAGCTCGCCCCGTTCGGGAAGGTCATGTTCTCCACCGACGCCTACGGGCTGCCGGAGCTGTACGTCGTCGGCGCCCGCCTGTTCACCCGCGCGCTGGGGCAGTTGACGGAGACGTGGGCCGGTGAGGGTGCGTGGCCCGCAGCCGAGGTGCCCCGGATCGCCGGGCTGATCGGATCGGAAACCGCGCGGCGGCTCTACAAGCTCCCGTCATGAGGTCCCTGCACGAGCTCCGGCGGCGTGAGGCCGTGCGCGGGCCGCAGGCCCTGGCCGCCGTACCGGAGAGCCGCAGCGCCTGACGAGGCATCAGCGAGCCACCCCGGGCCAGGACTCCTCCGCTTCCTGCAGGCGCGTACGGATGTGCTCGGCCGCGCCCTCGCCCCCGGGAATCCGCTCCCACAGCGCGAGCAGGGCGGGGGCAAGGCGGAGCGCCCCGTCGCCGCTGTGCTGCCAGCAGTAGTGCGCCCGCTTCACCGCGGCCAGGGCCTCCTCGTCGGCCGGTCCGCTGCGGCCCAGGCGTACGCCTGCGGCCGTCATCCACAGCTCGGCGGCCCGCGCGTGGTCGCCCGCCATGCGCGCGAGGTCCGCGCGGACCTCGACCCACAGACCCGCCTCGGGGCTGTCCGGGCCGTGGCGGCGCAAGGCCTGCTGCTCGCCCGCCGCGGCCATGGCCGCGGCCTCGTTGTGCCGCCCGGCGTGGGCGGCTGCGAGGATGACCGGCAGCAGGTCGTCCTGGGGCGGGACCTGCTCTTCTGCGGGGGCGGGGGCGGGCGCCACGGACACCGCGCGGGCCGCGGGCTGCTGCACCGGCGCAGGGTGCGGCACCGGGGCCGGGGCAGGTGCCGCCGCGGGCCGGGGCCGGGGCCGGGGCCGGGGGCGTGGACGGGCGGCCGCGGCGACGTTGGCCAGGACCGGTCCCGGCACGCCCCACTGCAGGGGCAGCGTCTCCGCGCCCAGTCCCGCCCCGAGCAGGGCCCGTTGGTGCAGGGCGGACGCGTCGAGCACGGCGCCGGCACGGGGGTCTCCGGTCTGCAGCGCTTCGAGGAGCGCCCGCGTGTACGGGCCCGCTTCGCGCGCGGCGACCGGCGGGACGGGGTGGACGACGCCGAACAGCGGGACGCCCTGTGAGAGTTCCCCGGAGTGCGCGCCGCTCTCCACGTGCGGCCGGGAGGCCGGGTCGGCCTCCAGGTCGGCCAGCACCAGCACCGGGCCCGCGTGGGCCTGCAGGGTGCGCAGCAGCCAGGCCCAGGGCAGGCCGGTGTAGCGGACGGTGGCCGGGGTGCTGCCGGGCAGGGCGAGGTGGAGCTCGCCGCCGCGGCGGGCCGGGATCATCAGCCGTCCGGTCACCCAGACCAGGAGCGGGCCGGGCACGGCCGCGGCGTGCTGCAGATAGGCCAGGGCGCTCTGCGGCCCCTCCACGGCGGGCAGTTGCACGACGTCGACGGCGCCCGCGGCGAGGAAGCGGCGGGGATTGGCGCCCGCAATGGCATGTGCGGTCGGATTCGGCAGGACACCTCGTCGCCGGTCAGGCGTACCGTCCAGTAACAGCACACAACCCCGGGCCGTGTCGACCACTACGCACTTCCTCCCTGGCAGCACACAAAGGCACAGGCCACTGTAGAGCCCATGGGCACGGGCAGGGGAAGAACGTCCCTCCCGCCACCCCGGACGGTGGGCCGGCGGGCGGCCGGCCCACGTCAACCCGGGGGCGGAATCAGCCGGTTCGTGTGCAGCCGGGCGGCGTCGCGCGGACGGGGAGGTGCCGCGGGCCGCGGACCAGGAGGCCGGGGCGGTAGGGAAGCAGGGCGGGGTCGGCCGCGAGGGAGAACTCCGGCATCCGGGAGCCCTCGCCGAACAGCATCGGAAGGGCGATCTCCGCTTCCAGCCGGGCCAGTCGCGAACCGAGGCAGAAGTGCGGGCCGTGACCGAAGGCGGCGTGGGGCGCGGCCCTTTCGCCGGCCTTGTTGCCAGTCCCGTCGCCGCCCCTTTCGCCGGCTGCGGCGTAGCGGGCGGGCCGGAACGCGTCCGGTTCGGGGAAGGCCTCCGGATCGCGGTTGGCTGCGGCGAGGACCACGAGGACCGAGGCGTCGGCCGGCAGGACCACGCCCTCGCCCAGGTCGATCTCCTCGGTCGTGCGCCGCCACGTCGTCCCCTCCAGGGGGCTCGCGTGCCGCAGGGCCTCCTCGGCCACGGCGGCCCAGGCCCCGGGGCCGCCCTGCCGGGCGGCGACCAGCTCCCGGGGGTGGGTGAGCAGCAGGAGCGAGGCGGACGCCAGCAGGTTCATGGTCGTCTCGTAGCCGGCGAAGAGCAGCAGGAACGCCATCGCGAGCAGCTCGCCGTCGTCCAGCCCGCCCTCGCCCGCATCGTGGATCAGGGCGCTGAAGAGGTCGTCCCCGGGTATCCGGCGCTTGTGCGCGATGAGGGCGGTGAAGTAGGCATGGAGGGATGTCCATGCCTCGTCGACGGCTCCGGCGGGCAGGGCGTCGGCGGGCGAGCCGACGCGGTACGTCCAGGTGCGCAGGTCCGCCCGGTCCGCGGCGGGCACGCCGAGCACCTCGCCGATGACGAGGACCGGCAGGGGGAAGGCGAAGGCGTCGACGAGGTCGGCGGTGCCCTCGCGGGCCAGCCCCGCGGCCACGTCCGCCACCAGCTCCGCCGTGAGGTGTTCGATGCGGGGGCGCAGGGCGTCGACCCGGCGCGGGGTGAACGCGGCCGTGGTCAGCCGGCGCAGCCGGGTGTGGTCCGGGGCGTCGGTGTTGAGCATGTGGCGGGCGAGGCAGCCGCGGGCGCGCTGTGCCGGCGAGTCGGGTTTGGGGCGGCCCGCGGCGCGCGGGGGCACGTTCGAGAAGCGCGGGTCGGCGAGCACTTCCCGGGCCTGCCGGTAGCCGGTGACCAGCCAGGCCTCCGTGCCGTTGGCCAGCGCCACCCGCGCCGCGGGGCCCGTCGTGCGCAGCCGTGCGTAGTAGGGGTACGGGTCGCGTGCGAAGTCGGGGTCCGCCGGATCGAGGGTATCGAGCACCCGTTCATCCTCGTCCGTCCCACGCGTTTCCGGACAGCGGGGCCGGCTCCAGTCCCGGCGAGGGGTACCTGTGCGGTTCCCACAACCCCGGGGCGGCTACCGCTTCGGCGGGCACTCCTTCCAGGCGAGGCGGTAGAGGGTGTTGATGGCGGTGTCCGTGGAGTCCATGGCCATGAAGCTGGTGGTCTTCGTGGGGTCGGAGGTGCCGGCGTTGACCGTCAGCTCGGTGTTGATGTTGAAGTTGCGCCGTTCCCCGCACGGCGCCCACACGTACTGTGCGATTTCGTTGGTGTCGGTCGCCTGCCAGTTGTCGTCGAGCGCGCCCTTGAACTGATGGGACTTGGCCGTGGTCTGCGACTGCCCCTGGAAGTAGTACGAGGCTTTCTGCTCGCCCGTGGCGCCGGGTTCGAGCTGGGCATATCCGCGGTAGTCGACGCTGGCGACGGCATACGTGAATCCGTGCGGCACATGGACGATCAGATTCAGCTGACAGTTCTTGCGGAAATCCGTCGGCTTCGCGCCCAGGCCCACCTGGGCGAGGTACTTGCTGTAGGTGACGGTGAAGGCCGTGTTGTCGAGGGAGACGCCCACGGCGGCGGAGCCGGCGGGGCACCCGGAACCGTTGACCGTGGCGACCTCGATCACGATTTTATCGGGCGGCACGGTGATCCCGGGGGCCGCCGCGTGCGCGGGCAGCACCGGGCCGCATATCGCCGCTATTGCCGCGCCGCAGAGGAAGAGAACTCTGGATCTGGACATGTCGCTCCTGTGGCTGGGGACAGGGGACCGGGGACGGGGAACGAGAGGAATCTGAGGAATCCGGGGAATGGCGAAAAGCCGGATCCGGGTGGGGAATCAATTCCACAGGGCGGCGGAGAAGTCAACAGCACCGATAACCGGGGAAAGAGGTTCCGGACACGGGGGTACGGTGTGGGCATGGCGGGCGATGCGATCGTCGTGGGGTCGGGGGTCATCGGGCTGACCGCTGCCGTGGTGCTGGCGGAGGCCGGGCGGCGGGTCGGGGTGTGGAGCCGCGAGCGGGCCGCGGACACCACGTCCGCGGTGGCCGGCGGCCTCTGGTGGCCGTACCGGATCGAGCCCGAGGAGGCGGTCGCCGCCTGGTCGCTGGAGTCCTTCCGGGTGCTGTCCGGCCTCGCCGCGCGGCCCGGGGAGACGGGCGTCCGGCTGGTCGACGGCACCCATGCGAGCACGGCACCGGAAGAGCAGGGGCCTTGGACGGCCGGCGTCCCCGGGCTCCGGCCGGCCGGGCCCGGAGAGCTGCCCCCGGGGTACGGCCACGGCCTCCGGGCCCGCACCCCTTTGGTGGACATGACGGCATATCTCGGATATCTCCAGCGCCGGCTCACGGCCGCGGGCGGCACCGTCACCGGCCGGGACGTGCCGGACCTGGCCGAAGCGGGGCGGGCGGCACCGCTCGTCGTGAACTGCACCGGCCTCGGCGCCCGCGACCTGGTGCCCGACCCGCTGGTGCACCCCGTGCAGGGTCAGGTCGTCGTCGTGGAGAACCCCGGCGTGGACGAGTGGCTGGCCGCGGAGGACCACGGCACGGGCGAGATCCTCTACGTCCTCCCGCAGCCGTACGGGGTCGTCCTCGGCGGCACCGCGCGGGCGCACGTCTGGGACCGCACCCCCTCGCCCGGCACGGCGCGGTCGATCGTCGGCCGCTGCGCCCGCGCGCATCCGCGTCTGGCCGGGGCGCGCGTCCTCGCCCACCGGGTCGGGCTGCGTCCGGCCCGCTCCCCGGCGCGGCTGGAAACCGACCGGCTGCCGAACGGCGCGAGGCTGATTCACAACTACGGGCACGGCGGCGCGGGCGTCACGGTGTCGTGGGGCTGCGCGCTCGCGGTGGCGGAGCTCGCCAACGCGGCGGGCTGCTGAACCCCGCCCTTCCGTCCCGCCCTGCCCGTCAGTCCTGGGCCCGCTGGGTGACCGGGGCGTCCGTGCAGTCACCGAGGAACTCGTACCAGCGCCGGCGCAGGCAGACGTAGCGCGTGTCCGCCTCGACCAGCCGCAGGAACGACGTCACCGATTCCACCAGCCGCTCGTGGAGCGCGCTCTCGGCGAGGTCGCCGTCGGCGGTGAAGCCCTCGTGCGCCTTGGCGAGGCTGAACATGTCGGGGTAGACGCGCGCCCCCAGGTGTTCGAGCGGGATCCGCAGCGCCCACAGCCCGCGGTTCCCGCCGACCATGGACGGTGACGCCGAGACCAGCAGGGCCTGCTTGTCCTTGAACGGCTGGGGGCGGACGCGGGAGACCCAGTCGATGGCGTTCTTCAGCCCGCCGGGCAGCGAGGCGTTGTACTCCGGCGAGGAGATCACCAGGGCGTCGCACGCGGCCAGGCGGTCGCGCAGCGCGAGCGCTCCGGGCGGCACGCCCTCGGCGATCTCGGCGTCACCGTTGTAGAGCGGCATCGAGAACTCGTCCATGTGGGCGTGGTCGACGTCCGCCCCGGCCTCGTCGCGGACCAGACGGGCCACGAGCGCGGCCAGCCGGGCGTTGAGCGAATCGCTGCGCAGCGACGCGCCGAGCACGAGTACGCGCATGGGGCCGGGTGCGGTGCCGGTGGCCATGGTCCTGCCTCCTTCGGTCCTGCCTGCGGGGCGCCGCCCGGGAAGGCGCCCCGCAGGCCCGGGTCAGACGGTGCTGTGCTGGGCGCGGGGCCGGGAGATGGTCGGGCCGCCACCGCCGGTGCCGCGCCCGCTCGGCCAGCGCCCCCGGGCACGGCCCGCCAGCCACATCCCCACCGGGCCCAGCGCCGTCAGCAGCGCCAGGCAGGCCCACGCCCGCATGGCCGCCGACGTGTGGTCCAGCACGACCGACGCCATCAGGCACGCCCCGAACACGCCCGCCCACCACAGGTGCGTGCGGAACGTCGCCGCGCAGTCCCCGGACACCGACGCGCCCTTGGGCGTCACCACGAAGCCCGACCGGCGCCGCAGCAGCGCCTGCGTCAGCGCCCGCGCGTACAGCGGCGCCGACACCGCCGACATCACCATCCCCGCCACTCCCGAGGAGCCCTCCGGCTCGTGCGGGCTGACGTTGTGGCGGCGGTTGATGACGTACAGGCAGATCTGCAGCACGGCCGCATCGCCGTAGAGCATCAGCCACACCTGCGAGGGCACGTTGATCCCCGAGGCCCCGAGGCCGAGGAAGAGGACGCAGGAGACTCCGCCGAGGACCCACGTCATGGCGGCCATCGGGTAGTAGGCGATCAGCATGCAGTAGTTCCACAGCCGGCCCGGGGACAGCGACCACATGGCCCGCCCGAACTGCCGCAGGAGGGTCTCGAACGTGCCCCGCGACCAGCGCAGCTGCTGCGAGAAGAAGTCCGTCCACGACGACGGGCCCTCGCCCACCGCCAGGACGTCGGGGGTGTAGACCGAGCGCCAGCGGCGGCCCGTCACCGGGTTCTTGCGCCGGTGGATCTCCAGGCCCGTGGCCATGTCCTCCGTGATCGAGTCGTAGAAGCCGCCGATCTGCTGCAGCACGCTCACCCGCAGGCAGTTGGACGTCCCCACGAACATCGGCGATCCGTACCGGTTGCCCGCCCGCTGCACCAGCGCGTGGAACAGGAACTGCTGGCTCTCCGCAGCCTTCGTCACCCGGGCCGAATAGTTCCCGTACACCTGCGGCCCCACCACGAACGCCACGTCCGGGTCACGGAAGTACCCCAGCATCCGCTCCAGGAAGTTCGGCAGCGGCACGTGGTCCGTGTCCACGCACGCCACGAAGTCGTAACCGTCGCCGTGCGCGTCCAGCCACGCGTTGTAGTTGCCGTGCTTCGTCCGGGCCCGGAACTTCCCCGACGGCCGGTTGTACCGCGCCACGCCCTTCCGGGAGAAGTGACGCACCCCCAGGCGTGCGCACAGCGCCCGCGCCCCGGGGTCGTCGCCCTCGTCCAGCAGCCACACGTCGACCAGGCCGTCGTAGCAGACCCGCACCGCCCCCTCCAGCGTCGCCGACACCATCGCGAGGGGTTCCTTCCCCGGCACGAACGTCGTGCAGAAGGCCACCCGGGCACCCGGCTGCGCCCGCACCGGCACCGGATCGCGGGCCGCGCAGGAGGCGTGGGCCACCGAGACCACGTTCACCACGCGGAACACCTCGACCAGCCCCATCGACGCCAGCATCACCCCGTCCCCCACCCCCAGCCATCCGCCCCGCACCACCCAGTGCCCCGGCCACATCAACCACACCAACACCCCTGCCGCCATCAGGGGCGCCAGCGCCACCAGCAGTCCCACCCATACGCTCACCGCCCCCTCCCGGCCCGGCAGCCGCCGGAACCCCACCCGGTACGTCCCCAGCGGCGGCGGCTCCTCCATCACTCCCGCCAGCCGGCTGAACCCGTCGTAGTCGTAGGTGCCGCCCGTACCCGGGTCCACGGGAGGGGACACGACGCCCCGCTCCCCCGCGGGCCCCGGCACGGCGCCCGCGCCACCGGCACCCTCGTCGGCGACCACACCGCGCCCCGACACCCGCACTCCACCCACCACCACAACCACCACCCGCTCCCCCGCCGCCGGAACCACCACCAAAGGGGTTATTAGTCAGCAAAACGTAACAACGCACCGGAGCGATCATCTGACGATTGCGCCCAACACACCCCCCGATCACCCGCCCAGCCCATACGGCCGTACGACAGGCATATGAACCGACCGGACCGCATCGGGCGATCACCCCTGGTCACCGGCGCCGTGCCCGTTTCCGCCCCGCAACCGCGCCATCCGGCCAAAAGCGGCCCGCGCGGCGGCGGGTCCAGTGACCGGTGCGGTGCCGCGCCGGTTGTATGGGTCGCCGGATGACACCTCACGTGCCGAAGGACGAATCACACGGATGACCAACAACCGCATCGCCCACCGACTCGCGGCCGCAGCGGCGCTGGCCGCCGCACTGAGCGTCGGGGCCGTGCCCAGTGCCCTGGCCGACGGCAGGACGGCCCGGCCCGGGGCGCTGTCGCACCACGCCTACGCCGACAAGGTGGCCAAGGCGGAGCTGCCGCCCGGCGACGAGGGCGGGTGGCAGGGTGACGGCCTCTCCCTCAACGCCGCGGACAACAAGAAGGTCGACCGGTTCCTCGCCCGTGCGCGGTCCGCGGAGCGGACGGTCAGCCCCGAGATGCAGGCCGTGGCCCGCATCAGCCACGCGAACCTGATCGGCTTCGACCACCGGCTGAAGTCGCCGGACTCGCTCAAGCGCAAGGTCGCCTCCGCCATGAAGGAGGCCCCCGGGCAGTCCGTGGACACCGCCCTGTCCAGGATCAGCGACTCCGTCCGCTACACCCTCCAGTGGCCGGACGGCAGCTACAGCCGGGGCGTGGCCATCGCCTCCTCCGCCCTGGCCCTCTGGGGCAACGACAGCGTCAAGTGGTCCAACACCTGGGGCCGGAAGCACGGCTACAAGGGCATCAACTCGGCCTGGCGCGATCCGCGCTCCGCGCACGTCTTCGAGGTGCAGTTCCACACCCCGTCGAGCAAGTGGGCCCAGGAGGCGACGCACAAGCTGTACGAGGAGCAGCGGCTGCCCAGCACCTCCCCGGAGAGGGCCCGCGAGCTCCAGGAGCAGCAGGACGCGATCTTCGCCTCCGTGCCCGTCCCGGAGGGCGCGGATCAGCTCGGCGCCCCCGCGCAGACCCGGCCGACGGACGCGCAGACCCTTCCGGCACCCGTGGACCGTCCCGCCGCCGCGTAGCACACCCTGCCGTACGGGTTCGTGATCCGCACGACGGAACGGCCGGCCGGACAGGGGCCCCGCCCCCGTCCGACTGGCCGTTCCGTCGTCTCCGGGGTGCAATTTTCCGGGAGGGCCGGAATCACTGTCGCCCCCGTTTCACCGGGTGCCCCTGCCTCCGCCACCGTGGGCACCGGCGCGGGCGCTCCGGCCCGCCGCCGTCGGTGCGACCGGCCCGGTGCCGGTGCCTCCGGCACGACGCCCGCAATACGAGCAGGAGCCTCCATGATCTTCATCGTCGTCAAGATGACCGTCCGCCCCGAGTACACCGACAAGTGGCTCGAGCTCGTGGGCGACTTCACCCGGGCCACCCGTGACGAGCCGGGCAACCTCTTCTTCGAGTGGTCCAGGAGCGTCGACAACCCCAGCCAGTTCGTCCTGGTGGAGGGCTTCGCCTCCCGTGAGGCAGGGGACGCGCACGTGAACTCCGTGCACTTCAAGACCGCCATGGACACGATGGCGGAGGCCATCGCCACCACGCCGCAGATCATCAGCACCGAGGCCCCCGGCAACGGCTGGTCCGCGATGGCGGAGCTCACGCCGCGCAACCGCTGAGCGGCGGCCCGGCGGGTGGCCCGGTCACCCGGACGGCCGAACCGGTGAGGCCTACGCTGTCCGGGTGACCGGTGAGACGTACGCGCTCGCCGGCCGGACCGAGGAGGGGGCCTTCCGTGGGGGAGAACAAGCAGCGACTGCTGGCCGGTGACTGGTACCTGCCGGACGATCCGGAGCTCGCGGACGATCACCGGCGCTGCATCGGGCTCTGCGCGGACTTCAACGCGGCCGAGCGGCTCCCCTACGCGGAGCGGTTCGCCCTCCTGGAGCGGCTCCTGGGGTCGGTGGGCGAGGGCGTACGGATCCGGGCGCCGTTCCGCTGCGACTTCGGCCGTCACATCCGCATCGGCGCGCGGACGTTCGTCAACTTCGGCGCGGTCCTCCTCGACGCCGCGCCGATCACGATCGGGGCGGACGTCCAGATCGGGCCCAACGTCCAGCTGCTCACCCCGCACCACGCCCTGGACGCGGAGCGGCGCCGGGCCGGCTGGGAGAAGGCGATGCCGGTGACGATCGGCGACAACGTCTGGCTGGGCGGCGGCGTGATCGTGTGCCCCGGGGTGGCCATCGGGGAGAACACGGTCGTGGGTGCCGGTTCCGTGGTCGTCGCGGACCTGCCGGCCGGTGTGCTGGCGGTCGGCAATCCGGCGCGGGTCGTCCGGGTGCTGGAGCCCTCGGCCGGCTGACGGCCGGGGCCCGGCGCCCCGCGGCTCAGGACCGTGCGGGCTCCCCCGGGCGGTCCGGCGCCACCAGGTCCCGCGCGAGGGCGACGCGGGAGAGCGTGACCGCCCCGTACAGCACCAGGGCCGCTCCGAGCGCTTCGGGCAGGATCCACCAGCCGCCGCGGACGTGCTCCTCGTACAGGGTGATGCCCAGCGCGAGGCTCACCAGGGCGTCGCCGAGGGTGAGGGCGGGCTGAGAGGCCGTCAGGGGGCCGGACTGCATGGCGTTCTCCAGCAGGAACAGCGCCGTCACGCCCACGACGGCGAATCCGTACGTCTGCCAGGAGAGGAAGAAGGCGGTGATGCCGCCGTCCTGCCAGGCGTGCGTGGCGTCCTTCATCAGGGCGGCGGTGAGCGCGTAGCCGACGGCGGCCGCGGTGCCGAAGCACAGGGCCCGCAGGCCTCCTTCGGGGTGGCGCAGCGCCGTCGCGGTCAGCGCCGCGATGACGGCGAGGCAGCAGACGAGGGCGATCACCCAGCGGTCCGCAGGCGGCCGCCCGGTGCCGGGCGAGGGTGCCGCGGCCGCGAGGGCCAGCCCCAGCCCGGCGGCGATGCAGACGGCTCCGCGCCACGCCGGGCGGGTGACCTTGCGGCCCAGCAGGAGACCGCCCAGGAGAAGGGCGAACGGCAGCTCCAGGACGAAGACGGGCTGGACGACGGCCATGGCGCCCTGCGAGAGCGCGAGGGCCTGGAGGCAGGCCGCGGCCATGACGGCGGCCATTCCGCCGAGCCAGGCCTTGCGCCGCAGCAGTTGGGCGAAGAGGGAGAGGCGCAGGCCCGGGGCGAGGGGGACCGTCCGCGCGGCCCGGCGCTGCAGGACGATCGCCAGGGCGTTGGCGGCCGCGGCGAGCAGGGCGAAGAGGAGGGCGGGAAAACTCCGCACGCCGTCACTCCTTTCGTGCCGCACTGCGGAATCGGGTATTCCTGGGGGATGGATCCGGAATACCCTTTCCATCTTCTGCCGATCGCGGGCGGACGGGGCACAGGCGCACCGGTGGCGCAGAATCGCTGGCCGTCCGCACCGATATTCGAGCGGACATTGACAAGCGGGCACGGCGCCGTAAGGGTTGGCCGGCAGGCAAAAGGCACGGCATTCCCGGCGAGTTGAGCTCTTCCCCCACTTCCGTTCACGGTTGGAGGAAATATGTCCAGACGCTCGTGGTTCGCTGCCCTGGCCCTCGTGGCCGCCTCCGTTTCCGGCCTCGCCGCGGCGCCCGCGGCCCAGGCCGCCGCCGACACCGCGTCAGAAACCGCGGCCGCAACCGCCGTCGCGCGCGATTCCGGCGCGCAGCTCCGCGGACGGCACCCCGAACTCAACGGCGCCCGGCTGAAAGGGGTGAACAGCCCCGCCGTCTATCTGATCCTGGACGGCAAACGGCGCTGGATCCCCAACCCGGCCACGTACAACAACCTGTTCCGGAACTGGAACGGAATTCAGACCGTCGTCGACATCGCGAGCATCGACGACGGCGGCCAGCTGTCCGACGGCGCCATTCTCGCGAAATCTCCCGACGGTCCTGCGGTGTATCTGGTGAGCAACGGCATCAAGCGGTGGATCACCAGCCCGGCCGCGATGGACAAGTACTACTTCGACTGGAACAAGATCGTCAGTATTTCCCCCGTGGCCCTGAACGCGATCCCCACGGGCGCCGCCATCTCCTAGCGCCCGCTGCTCCGTTCGAGGGACCGCCGTCCGGGACGGCGGCGGGCCCTCTCCGGCCCCTCGGCCCCCTCGGTCCCGGCTGCAACCACCGGCCGGTGCTATCAGTCTTACGTCATATGGGAACACTTAGCAGAAGGACGACGGCGCGGCCGGTAGCGGCACGCCGGCTCGGGGTGCTGCTGGGCGCCCTCGGGCTGGCGGCGCCGCTGACGCTCGCGATGGGCGGGTCCGCCGAGGCGGCCCCCTCCTGCACGACGAGGACCGGGCCCTATCAGAAGGAGGCCGAGAAGTTCCTGGGCAGACCGGTCGACGGACAGCAGTCGCCCGCCGACTGCAAGGCGATCCAGGACTTCCAGACCAGTCGCCGCATCACCCCGAACATCGGCTTCGCGGGGCCGATCACCTGGGGGGTGATGCAGGAGGAGATCACGCGCCGGGACCCCAACGCCGCCGGGAAGTGCCCGGTGGACAAGGGCCGGATAGCCTGCGTCGACCTCAGCCGCCAGATCAGCTGGATACAGGACGGCAAGGCCCTCAGGTTCGGCCCGGTGCCGGTACGCACCGGGCGTGACGGCTACGAGACGCGGACCGGCACCAAGAAGATCTACTGGCGCTCGGCCGACCACTGGTCGACGATCTACAAGGTGCGGATGCCCTACGCGCAGTTCTTCGACGGCGGGCAGGCCTTCCACGCCATCGACGGCAGCGTCTGGTCGCCGCCCGGCTCGCACGGCTGCGTGAACATGCGCACCGCCGACGCCAAGACGTACTGGTCCATGCTGGGCAACGGGGACGACGTCTTCGTCTACGGCCGCAAGCCCGGCACCTGAGCGGACCCGGAGAACCCCTCCGCTCCGCGGTCCCACGGCCCCCGCACCCCGAGCGCGGGGGCCGTCCCGCCGCCGCCTCCCGGCATCCCGTCCGGCACCCGCCCCACCGAACACTCATACGAGTGAAGGGGATTTGTTTCCTCTTCACTCACCGTGGAGTCTCCGATAGACATGCGTCAGGTCCCACGGATGGGTGGTCACGGATGGCACCGAAGACAGGCACGTCCGCACGTTCCCTCGACGACTTCCTCACCGCCTCGGCCGCCCTGACCGGCTTCGACGCCTTCGAGCTCCACGGCACCGGCATGGCCGAGCTGTACCACGCGACCGCACGCGAGCAGGTCGGGGAGCCGGCCCTCGGCCGCTTCCTCGACGCCCTCGCCGCCGCCGGCGGCGACCCCGACGGCATCGCCGACGAGACCTCGCGCGACATCGCCCGCGCCCTCGCCCACACCTGGTACCTGGGGGTGTGGCCGCAGCTCGCCGGGTCCGTCCACACCGCCCTCGGCCGGGAGCGGGCCAACACCGCCTTCACCGTCTCCCCCGAGGCCCATACGGAGGGCCTGGTGTGGCGCACGTTCCACGGGCACCCCGCCGGGGCCAAGCCCCCCGGCTTCGGCACCTGGGCCGATCCGCCGCCCGGCGCCCCGGCCGTCGCCCGGGCGGGTGACCGCTTCCGCGGCGCGCCCGGCCCGCGCGGGGACGGCTCATGAGCCCGGCGCCGCGCCACGGCCGCGGGCGGTACGACGTCATCGTGGTGGGCGCCGGCCTGTCCGGCTCGCTCGTCGCCAAGGAGCTGGGGGACAAGGGCTGGCGCGTCCTCGTCCTGGAGGCCGGCACCGGCACCCTGGACACCTGGCCCGGCCACCTCGACGCCCTCGACACCTTCTACGGCGCCCTGGCCAAGGTGCCCAACTCCCCCTACCGGCCCAATGCCGCGGCCCCCTCCCCCGACGTCCTCGACCTCACCGGCCTCCCCTCCGGCGGCTACCGGGCCCACGGCTATTTCGTCCAGCAGGGCCCCCTGCCCTACGCCACCGACTACCTGCGCGCCCGCGGCGGCACCGTCCTGCACTGGCTCGGGCTGACCCCGCGCATGCACCCCGAGGACTTCAGGACCCGCCGGGCCTACGGCTACGGCCGCGACTGGCCCCTCGGCTACGACGACCTGGAGCCCCACTACCGCGCGGCCGAACGGGCCCTCGGCGT
The DNA here is from genome assembly GCF_001445655.1 of Streptomyces roseifaciens. Taxonomy (NCBI): domain Bacteria; kingdom Bacillati; phylum Actinomycetota; class Actinomycetes; order Kitasatosporales; family Streptomycetaceae; genus Streptomyces; species Streptomyces roseifaciens. The sequence continues at coordinate 563,042 of NZ_LNBE01000002.1, read as the reverse complement.
CGCGGGCAACGCCGCCGAGCAGGCCGCCGCGATCGGCCTCCCCTTCCCCGACGGCTACGTCTACCCGATGCACGAGATCCCCCGCAGCTACGTCGACGACGTCTTCGCCGCCCGCCTCGACGGGGCCACGGTCCGGGAGGCCCCCGGCGCCCCGGGCACCACCCTGCGGGTCGTCGGCACCCCCCACGCCCGCAACAGCACCCCCGACCGGCGCTACGACGGCGGCCTGGGCTACCGCCCGGCCGGCGCGGCGGGCCTGCCCAACTACGGGGAGCGCTGCGTGGGCAACGCCTCCTGCGTGCCGATCTGCCCCGTGCAGGCCAAGTACACCCCGCTCAAGACCCAGGCCGCGTGGGACCGCCGGCGGGTCCGCCTCCTCACCCACGCCGTCGTCAGCCGCGTCCTGGCCGACGGGAACGGCCGCGCCCTCGGCGTCGAGTACCAGGAGTACGAGGACCCGGCGACCCCCGTCGCCACCACCCGTACGGCCGAGGCGGACGTCGTCGTCCTGGCCGCGCACGCCGTCGAGAACGCCCGGCTGCTCCTCGTCTCCCGGCTCGCCGGCCACAGCGACCAGGTCGGGCGGAACCTGATGGACCACCCGGTCCTGCTCGGCTGGGGGCTGGCGGGCCACCCGGTCGGACCATTCCGCGGGCCCGCGTCCACCGCCGGTCTGGAGAGCTTCCGCACCGGCCCCGCCCGGCGCGAGCGGGCGCCCTTCCGCATCGAGATCAGCAACTGGGGATGGGGCTGGCCCACGGGCTCCCCGGGCAGTGACGTGGCCCGGCTGCTGGGCATCGGGGCCGACTCCGCGCAGCCGCGCGGCAAGGGCGTCTTCGGGGCCCGGCTGCGCGCCGCGCTGGGCGAGGAGATCGGCCGACAGGTCTCCGTGCAGTTCCTGATGGAGCAGGAGGCCGAGGAGCGCAACAGGGTGACCGTCGACCCGCGCCACCGCGACCGGCTCGGCAATCCGCGCCCGGTCATCACCTACGACCTCTCCGACCGGGTCAAGCGCGGCATGGCCGCGGCGAGGACCGTCTCCGGGGAGATCTTCCGCCTGCTGGGAGCCGAGGACCGCACGGCCTACGCACCAGGCCCCCTCTCCCCCGGCCACTTCCGCTTCGAGGGCCGCGGCTTCACCTTCAACGGCGCCGGGCACGGCGGCGGCACGCACATCATGGGCACCTCCCGCGGCACCTCCGTGGTCGATGCCTGGCAGCGCTGCTGGGACCACCCCAACCTCTACGCCGTGGGGTGCGGCAGCATGCCGTCGATGGGCACGTCCAACCCTTCGCTGACCATGGCCGCCCTCGCCCTGCGCAGCAGCGAGCGCATCCACCGCGACCTGACGGAGGCTCACCGGCCCGCCGCCGTAGGGCCGCCCGGCGCCGCGCCCGCTGCGGACGGCCGGAAGGAGGGCCGGGCATGAGCACCCTTCCCCCGCCCTCGGCCCTCGCCGGTCTCTCGGCCGAGCCGTCCCGGGTCGAGGAGCCGCCGTTCCGGGTCCCGCGCGACCGCGCCGACCTGCACGTCTTCCTCCAGGCCGCGCTGACGCTGGAACACCTCACCATCCCGCCCTACCTGACGGCCATGTACACCCTGCGCCCCGGCACCAACCGGACGGCCTTCTACGCGATCCGGGCCGTCGTGCTCGAAGAGATGCTGCACATGACGCTGGTCGCCAACCTCCTCAACGCCGTCGGCGGCAAGCCCCTGGTCGCCCACTCCCGGTTCGTCACCGGCTATCCGGCCCTGCTCCCCTACAGCCGGGACAAGGTCCCCATCGCCCTGCGCCACTTCGGGACCGCGGCGCTGGACACCTTCCTGTACATCGAGCGGCCCGAGTACGTGGCGGAGCCGCCCGGCCACCCCTCCGTGGCGGGCGACACCGGCTGGACGTCGATCGGCCAGTTCTACAACACCATCCGCACGGGGCTGATCCGGCTGACGGAGGAGCTGGGCGAGGCCGAGCTGTTCCGGGGCGACCCCCGGCGCCAGGTGGGCCCGGAGGACTTCTACAACTCCGGCGGCGAGGTCTTCCCCGTGACCGGGCGGGCCTCCGCCCTCAAGGCCCTGCGCGTGATCACCGAGCAGGGCGAGGGCGTGAGCCGCACCATCTACAACACCGACGACCAGCTCTTCGGCGAGGCCCGCGAGCCCGCGCACTACTTCCGCTTCGACGAGATCCGCCGGCGGCGCCGCTACGGCCCGCACGACACCCCGGCCTCCGGGCCCACCGGCCCGGCCCTCGACGTCAGCTGGGAGGACGCCTACCCCGTCGACCCCGAAGCCAAGGTCGCCCACTATCCGCCGGGCAGCGCGGTACGGCGTGCCGCCGAGCGCTTCAACGAGACCTACGCCCGGCTGCTGTGCGTGCTGGAGGCGGCGTTCACCCGGGATCCGGCGGTGATGCAGGCCGCCGTCCCCACCATGCTGCAGCTGCGCGACCTGTCGGTGCAGCTGTACCGCAATCCCCACCCCGACCCGGCCCGGCGCGCCCGAGGGCTGTACGCCTCCGCGACGTACGAGATCACCGAGGAGCTCCTCGGCGAGGCCCGCCGCAGTCTGCCCGGCAATGTTCCCGGCAGCACCGCGCTGCCGGGCGGCCCGAGGTGGTGAGACGCGCAGTGCCCCGGGGCGCGGGGTGGGCACCCCGCGCCCCGGGGCCGGAGGGTCAGGCGGTCATGCCGCCGTCGGCCACCAAGTCGTGGCCGACCACGAAGCTCGCGGCATCCGAGGCGAGCCACTGCACCGCGGCGACGATCTCCTCCGTCTCCGCCACGCGCCCGATCGGCACCGTCCCGGCCACCCGCGCGTTGCGGTCGGCCTCGGTCTCGCCGGGGCGGAAGGACATGGCGGTGTTGGAGGCACCGGGGCTGACGGCGTTGATGCGGATGCCGTCCTTGATGTGGTCCAGCGCGGCCACGCGCGTCAGCGCGCTGACGCCCGCCTTGGAGGCGACGTAGGCGGCCATGCCGGGGCGGCGGCCGTGGAAGCCGATGTTGGACGAGGCGTTGACGATCACACCGCCACCGTGCTCGCGCATGTGGGCGATCTCGTACTTCATCGACAGCATCACGCCGGTGAGGTTGACGCCCAGGAGCCGGTGCCAGGAGGCGAGGTCGGTGTCGGCCAGGGGCGTCGGCCGGGCGAAGAGCCCGGCGTTGTTGTGCGCGATGTGCAGGCCGCCGTGGCGGGACACCGCCGTGGCGACCATCGCCTCGACGTCCTGGGCGCTGGTGACGTCGGCGGCCACGGCGCTGCCCTTGCCGCCCTCCTCCTCGATGAGCCGTACGGTCTCCACGGCGGGCTCCAGCGCGACGTCGACGGCGACGACCGTGGCGCCCTGGCGTGCGAAGGCCAGGGCACTGGCCCGGCCTATGCCGGAGCCCGCCCCGGTGACGAGGGCGACCTTGCCTTCGAACTGTGCGGTCATCTGGTTCTCCTCCAACTGGGGTTCTCCCCGGGCCGGCCGGTGTTCCGCCGGCCGGGCCGGGGCTCGGACGGGGTCAGGACTTGGGCAGGGCGATCGACTGCGAGTGCCGGAAGACGTTCCGGGGGTCGTACGCGGCCTTCACCCGCTGCAGGCGCGGGTAGTTGTCCTTGTAGTAGAGCGTGTACCAGGGCACGCCCGACTTGTTCTGCTGCGGGTCGGCGATGTCGCTGTCGGGGTAGTTGATGTAGCAGCCGTCGGTGGCCGGCCCGGGGACCGGGTAGCCGCCGGTGGAGGCGAAGACCTCGGTGTAGATCTCCCGGGTCCAGGCCAGGTTCTGGGCGTCCTGCTTCCTGTCGGGCCAGAAGCTCTGGAAGAGGCCCTTGAAGATGGAGTCGCGCTGGGCGGAGGCCGTGTCGCCGGAGCGCACGGTGTTGATCTTTCCGCCGTAGGAGAGCAGGACCACCATGGAGTTGGGGTTCTGCAGGTCGGTGCGGGTGAGGTGCTTGTACATCGACGCGATCTGGGCGTCGTCGAAGCTCTTGCGCAGGTACGCGGACTTGTGGATGCCGCGCAGGGTGGGGTTGGTGAGCGTGGGGTTGTTGGTGCCCAGGAAGCGGACGGAGGCCAGCCAGGGCACCCGCTGGGGGGTGAAGAAGTCGGGCATCGGGCCCTGCTCGCCGACGGCCGAGGTCAGCGGCTCGGGCTTGATGCCGAGGGCGGAGGTGATGGAGGCGACGTAGGCGGTGATGAGCTTCTCGGCGTCGGGGACGCCGGCGTCCATCTGGGTGAGCAGCCCGATGCTGTTGTTCGCCTTGTGATTGATCATCAGGAAGCTGCACAGCGACGCGTAGGGCGAGTCGGGGCCGGCGTTCTTCTCGTGCCAGGTCCCGAAGTTCTTCACCAGCGTGGCGAAGCGCGCCTTGTCGAGCTTGCTCCAGGGCAGCGAGACGGCACTGACGAAGACGTCCTTCGGCGGGTGCATCAGCTGCTTGGCGGGGTCGCTTCCGGTCGCGCCCGGGGAACGGAACCAGTAGCGGGTGATCACGCCGAAGTTGCCGCCGCCCCCGCCGGTGTGCGCCCACCACAGGTCGCGGTGGGGGTCGTCGGCCTCGCGGGTCGCCACCACGGCCCGCGCGGTGCCGTCGGCGTTCACGACGACGACCTCGATGGCGTGGAGGTGATCGATGGTGAGGCCCTGCTTGCGCGAGAGCATTCCGTACCCGCCGCCGCTGATGTGACCCCCGACGCCCACGGAATAGCACATGCCGCCGGGGAGGGCCACCCCCCAGCCCTTGTAGAGCGATTCGTAGACGTGCAGCAGCGTGGCCCCGGCCTCGACGCAGAAGGCCTTGCGCTGCTCGTCATAGGTGACCTGGTCCATCGTGGTCATGTCGATGACGATGCGCACGTCGGGGTTGTAGACGAAGTCCGCGTAGCAGTGGCCGCCGCCGCGTATGGACAGGCGTTTGCCGGCGCGGACCGCCTCCTGGACGGTCCGGACGACCTGCTCGGTGGTGTGGACGATGCGCACGGAATCGGGACGGCCCACCCAGCGGGTGTTGTTGCCGACGACCAGGTCGGCGTAGCGCGGGTCGTCCGGCAGGACGGTGACCGCAGGAGGTGCACCCGCGCCGGCCTCCGCCCCGGCGCCGGTGCCCGCTGCGGCGGCCCGGGTGGGCACGAGGCCCGTCTGTGTCACGGCGGCGCCCGCCACGGCGGCGGCGGTGCCGGTCAGCATGGTTCGTCTGTTCAGCATGCCCATGGTTCTCTCTGTGCGTTCCGAGTGGTTGCGCCGGTCAGGTGCCCCAGGTGATGCCGAGGCCGAGCCTCTCTGCGACCTCGTGGGTGCGCTCGACGGACCAGCGGTCGCCGACCGGTGCGTCGGCCCCCATGTGCACGGGGTATCCGCCCTCCAGGAAGAAGCGCTCGAATCCGCCGGGGCAGGTGAGCACGTAGAGGTCGGCCGTCTCGCTCTCCACCAGATACGAATGCGGAATTCCGCGCGGCAGGAAGAGCACGCTGCCGCCTTCGAGGAGTTCGGTGCGGTCGCCCACCGTGGCGCGCACGCCACCGCTGCCGATCATGAAGATCTCGTCCTCGAGCGTGTGGATGTGGCTCGGGGAGCGCTCGCCGAGCTTCGCCGCGAAATGCGTCATTCCCATGGCGCCCCGGGTCTGTTCGGCCGTGAGCTTCACGGTGACCAGGGATCCTTTCCCCCAGAGCCGCTGCACTCCGTCACCCGGTTTGAGAACGGCCGGCACGACGCCGTCCTGGCCGAAGGGGAGTTCTTCCCGCCCGTACGGCGCTGTCGTCATTTCTCCTCCAGATCCATCGCGGGTGCGCTCCAGCGCCCGACCGGCTGGTTCCGAGCGTTGCCCAGTAAACCGGGCAGCGGCAAGACAACTGAGCCCAATCCGTCAAGTGGCCGACGGCAGCGATGAGTTCACGCTGCGCAAGGCCGGAAACGGATTGGGCTCTGCTTCTTCATTCGGTTGTGCCGGGGCCGCAGGAGGATGCGTCCCGGTTGAACGGCGCGTGACTACCGGGCGCCCTGAACGGCTCGTTCGCGGTAATCGCAGTACAACTTCGCGGGATTGCCGAAGTAGTCCCAGGGCAGCGCGCCGACGTACCCGTCTACCGCACGGAATTGTTCGAGGGCTTCCGCGTGGCGCTTCTGCTGCACCAGGAAGAAGGCGAGCAGGTGGCGGACCTCCGCGAGGCGCGGGTGGTCGGGCCGGACGGCCGGGAGGTCGGCGAGCACGGCGTCGGTCATGGCCGTGACCTCGGGGGTGCCGTAGTGCTTGCCGTTGAGCGGCCGGTCCAGGTGCTCGAAGTGGGCGATCAGCCGCAGCGCGGGCAGCAGGGTGCCGGCGGGGGCGCCGGAGGCGGCCTTGTCCGCGAAGTCGCGGGCGAGCTCCGCCGAGCCGTGCCACTTCGCGCACCAGTACTGGAGGGCGCCGTAGTGCGCCTCGAAGTGGAACGGCGCCCGGGTGGTGATCTCGGTCCAGAGCTCGTCGACGTACGCGTGCGGGTAGCCGAGGCCGAGGCCGGCCCAGAGGTCGGAGACGTGCGGGGAGGGGTCCTCGGCGTCGAGCTCCACGGCCCGGGCGATGTCCTCGCGGGCCCGCAGCAGGACGCGGTGGAAGCCCTCGAACTGCTCGGCGGAGGTCTCCTTCGCCGAGCTGCCGCCCCTGAGCTCCCACGCGAGGAAGACGGTGGAGCGGGCGCGGACGGCGGCGGCGCCGGGGTCGCCGGGGCACGCGGCCTCCCAGGCCGTCAGCCAGGCGTCCTCCTCGGCCGCCACGCGCGCGAGGGCGATGACGAGCGCCGTGCGGCGCTCCCAGTCCCGGCCGATGGCGGCCATGGCCCCGGCGGCGGGCTCCCATGCGCCGCGCTCCGCCGCTTCCCGTGCGCCGTCGATCTGCGGATCGCGCATCAGCCGGTCGGCGACCTGCCGGTCCTGCGGGAGGAGACCGAGGGCGGCGGCCTCCTTGGACAGGCCCGGTGCGGAGGAAGCGGCGGCCCCGGGACGGCCGGCGGCGCTCCTGCGGGACCTGTACCAGAAGAAGATGCCGAGGGCTATGACGAGGAGGGGCAGCAGTCGTGCCACGGGGGTTCGGCTCGATTCGTGAGAAGAGGGGGGTGGGGGGTGGCCGGCGGGGCGTCAGGCGGGTGAGGCCTGCGGCAGCAGCCGGCGCAGTGGTGCGGTGTCCGGGACGTCGGCGACGAGCGCCTCCAGGGCCGGCTGCAGCCAGGTGTCGTACCCGTCCGGCAGGCGCAGGCGCGCGCTCTCGGCCCAGGACATCTCCCACCAGGCCATCCGGGCGTCGGCGAGCTCCAGCAGCACGAGGCTGGAGAGGGCGTCGAGCAGGGCGGGGCGCAGGAATTCGCGTGCGGCCCGGCCACTGGCCTGCTCGGCCGTCCGCGACTTGGGGAGGCCGTCGGCTATCTGCCACAGGGCGCCGCGGTCGGCCGCGTCCAGGAGGGCGTGGAGGCCGGTGTGGCCACCGGCGACCCGGGCGAGGGCGTCCCGCAGGGGTTCGGCGTCGGCTTCGTGGCGGGCGCGGATGCCCAGGTGGACGAGCTCGGGCCAGTCCGCGCGGCGCATGTGCAGGGCCTCCTCGGTGAGGGTGGCCGCTTCGAGCTCGGCGAGGACGCGCCCGGGGTCGTGCAGGAGGTCCAGGGCGGCCCCGGCGGGGTGGCCGCCGCGGCCGTCGTCGGGCAGGGCCTCGATGAGGCGGATCCGCTCGGCGGTCGGCGGGTGTGCGTCGTAGGGGGAGGGCTCCCCCGCGGGGAGGTCGTGGCGCAGCTCGTCGAGCTCCGCCTGGCGGGCGGGTTCGGCGAGCAGCCGGGCCAGGCCGCCGTGGAACTGGCCGTACGGGGGCAGGAGGCCGGCGGGTATGCCGCAGGTGGCGTACCCGCGGAGGTAGAAGTCGTGGGCGGCGGCCAGGACGGCGGTCTCGCGGAGGGCGGAGGCGGTGGCGTCGCGGCCGGCGATCCGCACGGCGAGCCGGTCGGCGGCGAGCTCCTGGCGGCGGCCGTCGCTGCGGGTGGCCCGCAGGGCGAACAGGCCGTAGGCGATGAAGAGCTTGCCCATGCGGCGGTAGGTCCACCCGGCGCCGGAGGTGTCGATCTCCTTGGCCTTCCGGCCCTTGCGCACGGCCTTGGCGGCGGCCTTCTCCTGCCGCAGCCGTTCCTTCTCGGCCTGCTGCTCGGCCTTCTCCGTGAAGGCGTTCACGGTGCGGGCGATCGCGTGGCGGCCGCGGGCGGTGATGGCGGACAGGCGGGTGTCGGCATGGCCGTAGTGGCCGAACTCGTGGGCCAGGACGGCGCGCAGCTGTGCCTCGTCGAGGCCGGTCATCAGGGGTGTGCCGAGGTAGAGCCGGCGGCGGCCGGGCAGGAGCCCGAGCAGGCGGGCGTTCTCGGTGACGGCGGCGTTGACGTCGCCGGTGAGGAGGATCTCGTCGGGCGTGCGGGTGCCGGCGGCGCCGGCCACCTCGCGGACGGCGGCCCACAGCCGTGGCTGCTGGGCCTCGGCGACGGACAGCCCGTCCTCGCCGTCGTCCTTGGGCGTGCGGAGGAGCAGCATTCCCCGGACGACGGGGAACGCCAGCAGCGCGAGGACGACGGTGATTTTGAGGGCGAGGGGATTTACCCCCCGCCAATAAGCGGCGGCACCGATTCCGGCGAAGACGCCGAGTACGGCAAAGCACAGGAGATAGAAACCCGCGAGCAGAACGAGTGCACGCAGGGCACGCAGAAAGACGCCCATGGGGCAGGGGCCCTCACACAGAAAGAAAAAAGGGGGGTGGTCGATGAAGTGGGGGGAGAATGATCAGTATGCCGCAAAGGGTTTCACTTCGGCAAAAAGTTTTTTAAATGCGACGACGGCGGCCCACGGGGGCCGCCGTCGTCCGGAAATGCCGGTGGGTCAGGTCAACGCCTCCGGCCGGGCGTCGTGGAGTGCGGCGTCCTCGGCGGCGGGGCGGGGGCGGAGTTCGGGTGGGGTGGCGCCGTTGGACGGGTAGAGGAGGCGGCCGATCGGGTAGGGCTCGGCGTAGGTGGTGACCAAGCGGCGGACCGTGGCGGGGTCGGCCGTCACCGGGAAGCGGCGCCGGTCGGCGTCCGCGTCATCGGCGCTGGGGTCGGGGTCGGTCAGGGTCGACCACATGTCCTCGGCGGCGCTGATGAGCTGGTCGAGTTCGTCGCGCACCCCTTGCCAGGCGCCTTCGCGCACCGCCTCGTCGATGCGGGAGAGGGTGCCGAGGACGCTGGCGTAGTCCTCGGCCAGCTGGTCCTCCTGGGGAGACGGGGCAAGGGTGTTGGCGACTGGCTCGGTGGTGTACACGGCACCTCCACGCAAGGGGAAACGGTTCAAGGCCGGGGCGGATGCGTACGAAACCCCCGCCCCGGCATCGTCGCGCGCCGCAGGGCCGGCGGCGGCTCTACACCGTCACCGGTCGGCTATATATCACTCGCACGGGCGAGCGGAGGGTCCGGCCGCGGCGAGCGGGTGGCCCGGGCGAGGCCCAGGGCGGCCACCGTGCAGACCGCCGTCATGCCGCACAGCACCAGTGGCACCGCCCGCACGCCCGACAGCTCGATCGCCCTGCCCAGCGCGGGTCCCGCGGCGACGCCGCCCACCATCGACGCGGCGATCACGTAGGCCGCGGCGCGGCGGGCGGTGGGGACGGTGCGGCCCAGCCACGGCAGGGCGGTGGGGAAGACCGGCGCGATGAACAGGCCCACGCCCGCGTAGGCGTAGGGGGCGAGGCCCGGCAGGGCGGCCGCCGCCGCGCAGACCGTCATGCCGGCGCAGCTGACGACGACGATCACCGGCTCGGACAGGCGGACGGCCAGGGGCACGACCAGGAACCGGCCGGCCGTGAGCATCAGCCAGTAGACGGAGGTCGCGGAGGCGGCCGTGGCGGCGCCGTAGCCGACGGTTTCGAGGTGGGTGGGCTCCCAGCCGCCGACGCCCGCCTCGACGCCCACGTGCACCACGTACAGCAGGACGAACGCGCCCAGGAGCAGCACCGCCCGGCCGGTTCGCCCGGGTGCCTGCGGCGGGCTGCCGGGGCCGGTGGCCGCGCCGGCCGCGGCCGGGTCCTTGTTGCCGACGCCCTTCAGGAAGAGGACGAGGGAGGCGGCGAGGGCGGCGAAGGCGAGGAAGACCACCGGGTAGCGGTCCGGCCCGAGCAGGCCGATCAGGGCGGGACCGGCGACGGCGCCGATGCCGAAGTGGGCGTTGAGGACGTTGAGCATGGCGGTGCTGCGGCGGCCGAAGCCGACGGCGAACAGCTGGTTGAGCCCGTAGTCGATGCCGCCGAAGCCCAGGCCGGTGACGAGCGCGGCCACGAGGGCGACCGGCCAGACCGGGGCGAAGGCGAAGGCGGCGCTGCCGAGGGCCATCAGCGCGTAGGAAGCGCCGAGGAGCACGCGGTTGCCGGTGCGCCCGTGGACGCGGTTGAAGAGCAGGACGCCGGTCACGCCGCCGACGAAGTGGGCGCTGAGCCCCAGCCCCGCGGCGGAGGGCGACAGGCCGAACTCCTCGCGCAGGGCGGGGATCGCGGGCCCGTACAGGGACTGGAGCGCGCCGATGAGGACGAAGCCCGCGCAGGAGGCGGCGACGGCGGCCGGGGTGAACATCGGGGCGGTGCTCCCGCCGCCCTGCTGCGCGGGGGCCGGTGCCCGCGTGGCCGGGTCCGTCACGGGCACCCCGCCCCGGCGTCCAGGAAGCGTTCGGCGATCTCGTGGGCGAACGCCATGACGGTGCCCTGCGGGCTGATGCCGGTGACGCCGGGCAGGACGCTCGCGTCGCACACCCTCAGCCGCCGGAAGCCGTGGGGGCGGCCGTGCTCGTCGCAGACGCCGCCGCGTTCCGGCAGGCCCATGCGGGCGGACGCCATGCCGTGCACGGACACCAGTTCCCAGTCGGCGGGGCGCACGCGGCGGCAGAACTCCTCCGCCTCCGCGGGGGTGTGCAGGGGGCGGGCTCCGGCCGCGGGCGGGATCAGCTCCCGTGCCCCTGCGGCGAAGAGCAGCTCGCTCGTGCGCCGGAACGCCTCGCGCAGCCGGCTGTGGTCGGCGGACGTCATGCCGTGCCGCAGGAGCAGCCCGCCCCTCGGCACGGCCCGCAGCCGGGCCTTGCCCTGCAGCCGGACCTGCGTGGTGTACGAACCGAGCAGGCCGAAGGCGGCGAGGAGGCGGTCGAGGAGCTGCGGGGGGCGGCTCGCGAGGGTGGCGGCGAGCGTGCCGGGGGTGACGTTCGACGGCATCATCAGCGCCCCGTCGTCGGCGAAGTGGTGGACCTGTGCGGTGAAGATGGTGCCCCGGTCGGCGTCGACGGGCTCGTCGAAGCGGGCGACGGTCCGGAGGTTGACGTGCAGGGAGAGCTCGCGCCCGGCCGTCTCCCGGTGGATGCGGCTGCGCTGCAGGAGCGCGGGCGTCTGCAGGGGACCCGCGGCGAGGAGGACCTCGCGGGCGCGGTGGAGGAGCGTCCGGCCGCCGGGCCCGGCCGCGAGGACGCCGCGGGCCTCGCCGTCCTCGTGCAGGATCCGCAGGACGCGGGTGCCGGGCACGATGCGCGCGCCGTGAGCCTCGGCCTCGGGGAGGTAGCTGACGGCCATGCTCTGCTTGGCGCCGCTGGGGCAGCCGGTGGTGCAGCGGTTGCGGTGGAGGCAGCCGCGCACGGCGCGGTGGGAGGGCTGCCAGCGCCAGCCGAGGCGCTCGGCGCCGGCCGCGAGCAGCCGGGAGTCGCGGTTGCCGTCCCCGTGCGGCTGGGCGGCGACGCCGAGGCGGCGCGCGACGGCCGCGAGGTGCCCGGCGAGGTCGGCGGCGCGGTATCCGCCGATGCCGGCTTCCGCGGCCCAGCGGTTGAGCAGGGCGGGCGGGGGGTCCCACAGCAGCCCGCCGTTGACGACGGTGGTGCCGCCGACGCAGCGGCCTTCGCCGTAGGCGAGGGTGGGCGTGCCGAAGACGGGGGTCAGGCCGCCCTGGCGGTAGAGGCGGCGCATGTTCTCGGCGGGCGTGGCGGCGGCGATGCGGTCGGTGCCGACGCGCGGGCCCTCTTCGAGGACGGTCACCTGCCGCCCGGCGGCCGCCAGCTCCCGCGCGACGACGCTGCCGCCGGCGCCGGACCCCACGACGAGGACGTCGCTGTCGCAGGTGTGCGCCTTGCGCGAGGACCGGAGGCTCACCGGCTCGCCCCCGCGGGTGCGGTCGGCTGCTGTGCGGGGCGGCCGTCGAGCGCGCCGAGGAGGGCGAGCGCGGTGCCGGAGCGCACGACGTCCGCGAAGCCCGGCAGGGCGGCCAGCCGCTGCATGCCGCGGCGGCCCTCGGCGGCGGAGGCGCTCCGCAGCCCGCGCCCCGTGACGACGAAGAAGGCCGCGGGCAGCAGGCGCAGGGCGAGGGCGTAGCCGGCCCGGTAGGGCAGCGGGAGGGTGCTCAGGGTCTCGGTCACGTGGGTCTCGGCGGCGGTGCGGGCCCGGGGGTCGCCCAGGCAGGCGTACTGCCGCAGCCAGTACGAGCGCAGGCCGCTCGCGCGCAGTGCGCCGCGGATCATCCGGTCACCTTCTCCTTGAGGAATGCGGCCAGCAGCCGGGCCGCGCCCTTGGCGAGCACGGCGTCCAGGGCGTGCAGGAAGGCGGTCGTCTCCTCCTCGCCCGCGACCAGGGGCGGCGAGACGACGAGGGCGATGTCGCGGTTGGAGCCGAAGAAGGTCAGGATCCCGTGGTCGCGGTACAGGGCGGCGATCACGGCGGCGGTGAGCAGCTTGGGGACGGCCTGGGGGTCGCGGGCGGCCGCGGGGAGCGCGGTGCGGATGCGGTCCGGGATACCTGGGCCGGGCCGCAGGAAGACGCCGTGGAGGGCGCCGCGGCCGGTGGTGGAGGCCACGAGGCGGGGGTGGCGCTCGGCGATGCGGGCGAGACCGGCGGACAGCAGCTGGTCGAGTTTGCGGGCGCGGCCGGGGAAGTCCTCCTCGACGGCCACGGAGACCGCTTCCAGTGCGGTGGCGGTCTCCTCGCCGAATCCGTAGTAGGTGGTGCTGTGCAAGGTGGCGTCGCCGAGGTTGTCGTAGGCCTTCCGGAAGACGGGTTCACGGGCCACGTATCCGGAGATGGAGGATTTCCCGCCGCCGAAGGACTTCGACATGGTGAGGACGTCGGGGACGAGGCCCGGGCAGCGCATGAAGTGGAAGAGCTCGCCGGTCTTGCCCCAGCCGGTGTACACCTCGTCGAAGACCAGGACGATGTCCTGCTCGGTGCACAGCCGCCGGACCTCGCGCAGGAATGCGGGCGGGCTCTCGCGGAGGGCGGAGGCGCTGAAGGGTTCGAGGACGACGGCGTACACGTCGCTGCGTCCCGTGGCGTCGCGGTGCCGTTCCAGGGCCAGCTCGAAGGAGGCGAGGTCGCCGAAGGCGAAGGAGTCGGTCCCGGGGATCCGCGGGAATTCGAAGTGGATCTCGGGCGAGGCGGTGAGGCTGCCGGCGCCGAGCAGTTTGCCGTGGAAGGCGATGTCGGTGTGCAGGACCGTGCCGCGCCGCCCGCCGTGGTATTTGTACGCGAGTTTCACCGCGCCTTCGACCGCTTCCGCACCGGAGTTGGGGAAGTAGCAGACGTCGAGGTCACCGGGGAGCAGTGCGGCCAGGTTGTGGCTGAGGGCGGCGACGTAGGGCGAGAAGTAGTTCTTGTGGACCTCCATGCGGCGCCGCTGCCGGAAGCGGTCGCGGGCGGCGAGGATGCGCGGGTGGTTGTGACCGTGGTTGAGGACGCCGATGCCGCCGGTGAAGTCGAGGATGCGCCGGCCGTCGCGGAGGGTGATCCAGGCCCCCTCGGCGCTGTCGACGAGGTCGCGGCCGAAGCCGAAGGAGCCGATGAGCGAGACCTGGCTGCGGCTGACGTACTTCTCGTAGAGGGCGTGGACCTGGTCGATGCCGAGGTGTTCGGCCTGGTCGAGCGAGATGAGTTCAGGCATGGGCGTCCTCGTGCTCAGGCATGGATGTCCTCGTGTTCAGGCGTGGGTGTCCTCGGGGAAGGCGTGCCGGTCGCCGGGCTCGGTGCGCAGCCGGTCGGCGATGAGGCGCCCGGCGCGGCGGCCGTCCCGGACGGCGTAGTTGGTGCCGCGGTCCTCGGGGAAGACCTGTGCCATTCCGGCGAGGTAGAGGCCTGTCACGCGGCTCTGCACCGGGGGCATGACGCGGGTGTAGCCGGGGGTGATGACGGGCTGGGCGTGGTCGGCGCGCCACACGTGGTGGGCGTCGACCCAGCTCCGGTCGAAGCCGGGGAACATCCGCCGCAGGTACGGCAGGCTGTGCTCGAACACCTGCTCGTCGTCCATCCGGTACAGCTCGGCGTCGGCCGGGAGGTACTTGGAGAGGTAGACGATGTGCCGGCCGCCGTAGCGGGCCGGATCGTCCATATTGGTGTGCTCGATCACTCCGACGTAGGGGAAGGACGGGTCGTTGACGTTGAGCCAGTAGGTGTCGGAGAGGGGGCGGTTGTTCTCCAGGACCAGGCAGATGTTGGCCAGGTAGCGGATCCTGCGGAGCTGCCGGAGGAGCGGCGGCACGGAGGGGTGGGTGTCGCTCTGCTCCTCCAGCATCCCGGCGGCGAGCTCGGGGGCGACGGTGAGCAGGACCCGGCGGGCGGGGTGGAACTCCCCGTCCCCGGTGCGCACGCCGGTGACCCGGCGCCCGTCGGTGACGACGCCCTGCACCGCGGTGTCGGTGCGGATGTCGACGCCGTGGTCGGCGAGGCGTTTGCGCAGTGCGGTGAGCAGGACGTCGCTGCCGCCGCGCAGGTAGTAGAGGGTCTCGCTGCCGGAGCGGGTGCGGCTGCCGCCGCGCAGGTGCAGCTTGGTCCACATCCAGGTGGCGCCGACCTCCGCGGCGTGGTCGCCGAACTTCCCCTCCAGCAGGGGCCGCCAGACGACGTCGTAGACCCGGCGGCCGCCGAGGGAGATGAGCCACTCCTCGGCGGTGCGGTGCTCCAGCAGGCGCCAGTCCCGCACGCGCTGGGCGCGCACGGTCAGCAGGCCGAGCCGGAGCCGGTCGACGAGGGGCAGGGGGGCGAAGCGCAGCAGGTCGAGCGGTTTGGACAGGCGGTAGACGGAGTTGGCGTAATACATGCCGGTGCGCGTCAGGTGGGGTTCCATCAGGTCGGATATGCCGAGCCGGGCGCAGAGCCGGAGCATTTCCTCGTCGGAGGCGAACCAGTGGTGGTAGAAGCGTTCGAGGCGGCGCTCGCCGACCGCGAAGGTTCCCGCGAGGCCGCCGATGTCGGGGTCGCGTTCGAGGAGCTGTACGGAGTGGCCGAGCTCCGCGAGCTCCAGGGCGGCGGACAGGCCGGTGAATCCGGCACCGACGACGATGACGTCCGTGTGCATCACGCGACCTCCTCGACCGAGGCGAGGACGGCCCCGGGAATCGTGCTCCGTATCCGTTCGCTGATCACGTAGGCGGGCCGGCCCTGCCCCTGCCGCAGGACGGCGTGCAGGTACTCCCCCACGACGCCGACCGCCAGCGACTGCGCGCCGAACAGGGCGAGGGGCAGGGCCTTGGGACGGCCCCGGCGGGTCAGCGCCATGACGAGCGCACCGGCGAGCGAGGCCGCGCCCGTACAGAGGGGAATCCGCAGCGGGAGGGCGGATCCGCTGGCGAGGAAGGCGCTGCGGGAGAGGGCGAGCATTTTCGGCAGGGTGTATTTGGAGGCGCCGGCGGCCCGCGCCTCCCGCTGGTATTCGATCGCGGTCTCGGGAAATCCCGCCCAGCTGACGGCGCCGCGCAGGAAGAGCTCCCGCTCCGTCAGCCCGGTGAGCAGGTCCACGACTTCCCGGTCGAGGAGCCGGAAGTCCCCGGTGTCGAATGCCACGGGATGGTCGGAGAGCCTGTCCAGGAGCCGGTAGAAGGCGAAGGCCGATAAGTTCTTGAAGGCGCTCTCGCCGTGTCTCGCGGTGCGCCGTGCGGAGACCACCCGCCAGCCCTGGCGCCAGCGCGCCACCATTTCCGGGATGATTTCGGGAGGGTCCTGCAGATCGGCGTCGAGGAGGACGACCGCATCCCCCCGGGCCTCCTTGAGACCGCCGAGGCAGGCCGCCTGGTGGCCGAAATTCCGGCTGAACCGGACCGCGCGCACCATCGGGGACTCCCGGGTGAACGTGCGGATGAGATTCCAGGTGGCGTCGGCGCTGCCGTCGTCCACGTAGATGACCTCGTAGCGGACGCCTTCCGCGGGGCGCAGGGCGCGGGCGATGCGGTCGTGGGTGCGGCCGAGGACCGCTTCTTCGTTGTAACAGGGGAGAACGACGCTGATCAGCTGTGTCGTGGGGGACGGAGTGCTGGTCTGGCTGGCGGGCATAGGCCTCTCCTGTGCCGGGAGCCGGTTATCGCCATGCTGTCTTTTCTGCCGCACATTCAGATACTTTCCCCTTGCACCAATCGACGGTAGCCGACGGCGGAGCGGGCGGGCAAGATCCCCGCGACCCGGCTCCCGGGCCGGTGAATCGGGCCTGCCGGAGCGTATTTCCCGGGTGGCGCAGTGCCGGATGCGGCGCCCGCGGCCGGGCCCGAGACTTGAGCCAGCCCCGGCCGGACGCAGCCTGGAGGAGGAACGGCGCATGCCCTGCGACCCGCGCCCCGCAGCCGCCGCCACGAGCCCCGTGGGGACGGGCCGCCGGGCCGTCCTCGCGGGAGCCGCGGGGCTCGTCCTCGGCGTGTCCGGGTGCGGGACCGCGCCCCCGCGCAACACCATGGGCAGCGCCCCGCCGTCACCGGCCGCCGGGCTCCCCCGCCCCGCGGCCTGGCGCCCCGCCGCCTCCGACATCCGGCCCGACGTGAAGCTGCGCGCCGTCCGGCTGGTCGAGGCCCTGGGCACCTGGGGGCGCGGCGCCGGGGGCACGGAGAAGGCGAGGGAGCGGGTGGCGGCGCTCGGGCTGCCGCCCGGGCTCGCCGGGCAGGCCGGCCCGCTGCTCTCCGGGGCGGACGAGGCCGTCGTTCAGGTGCTCGACGCCCAGTACGGCGGGATCCTGGCCGACTCCGCGAGCATTCTGGTGCTGTGCCGGCAGTGGACGCGCGAGGGCGGCGGGCCCGTGGTCACGGGCGGGACGACCGTGGACGTACGCCTCGCGCAGGGTGCGACGGCCGGGGCTCCCTGGTCGGTGGGCGGGCTGCACCCCGCCGACCCGGGCCCGGCCGCCGGTTCGCTGCCCGAGGAGGCGCGCCGGGTGCTGGCCGAGCGGCGGATCCGGCTGCCCTCGGCCGCCGAGGCCGACATCCGCAACGGGGGCGTGCACGCCGGTGTGCTCCGGTCGATGCTGAAGCTGGCGGAGCGCTACCGCTTCGACGTCAGCGTCGTGCGCTCCGGCCACCCCCTGAACGTCTTCGGCACGGACCGGCCCAGCGACCACCCGCCGGGCCGGGCGTTCGACGTGTGGCGGATCGACGACCGGGCGGTGGTCGACCGGGCGACGCCGCGCGCGCTGATCGAGGCGTTCATGCGCGACGCCGTTGCCACCGGCTCGTACAACGTCGGGGGCCCGGTCCTGCCGGCCGGCGGGAGCCCGGGGCGGCCGTTCTTCTCCGACGACACCCACCACGACCACGTGCACGTCGGCTTCGGCAGCTGACGCAGGGCGCGGCAAGAGGAGGCCCCGTGACCGTCGAGTACATCCGCTACCGCATCGGCGATCCCGAGCGGCGCGCCGCCTTCGAGAAGGCGTACGCGGCCGCCGCCGAGCACCTGTACGCGGCCCCGCAGTGCCTGGGCTACGAGCTCGCGCACGGGGTGGAGGAGCCGGAGCGGTTCGTCCTGCGGATCGAGTGGACGTCCGTGCACGACCACGAACACGGGTTCCGGGAAGGGCCGCACTTCCGGCCGTTCTTCGCCGAGATCCGCCCGTTCGTGGACGACATCGAGGAGATGAAGCACTACGAGCGGATCCTCGTCGTCACCAAGGGGAGGGCGTAGGCGCGCTCCCCGAGGGGGTCAGTCGACGCAGGGGACGCCGCCCATCTTCACCGGCGGGCCCTGGAAGGAGTCGGAGGAGACGGGGGCCGAGCCGCCGCCCTTTGCGTCGTCGCCGCTCCCTGATCCCTTCGTGCCGCCCGGGCCGCCGCCCTGGTGCTGGGGACCGGCGACCTGCCCGCCGTCGCCCTGACCGGCCTTCTGCCCCGCCTTCCGCCCGGTCATCGCCTGGACCAGGGACCTGACCTTCTCCGGGTCGACGAGGTTGACCGCCTCTCCCTTGCGGGTGGCGAACCCCTCGATGGGCAGCGTGTGGAACTCGGCGTTGCCCCCGGTGAGGTTGGGGGCCTGGCGTGCGAAGTCGAGGATGTTCCAGCGGTTGTCGATGACGACGTCCTTCTTGATCACGTCGAACAGCCCCTGCAGCCGGCCGAAGTCGCTCCACACGCCCTGTTCCTTGAGCTTGTGCGTGACCGACGACAGGAACGCCTGCTGGCGGTGGGTGCGGTCGAGGTCGCCGCCGGGCAGGCCGTGCCGCTGCCGCACGAAGGACAGCGCCTGGCGGGCGTCGAGCTCCTGCAGCCCGGCGGGGAAGTCCGCGCCGGAGTACCGGTCGCGCACGGGGTGCTTGAGGCAGACCTGGACGGGCTGGACCACCTTGGCGATGTCGTAGAAGCCGAGCAGGTTGACCTCGGCGAAGTGGTCGATGGGCACGCCGAGGAAGCGCTGGACCGTGGCCAGGGTGGCCTCGCGGCCCGCTTCGCGGCCGCGGTGCTCCAGCTCGGCGCCCTTGACGCCGCGGGCGGACAGCTTCTCCTCGGCCTCGGCCTTGGCGATCCCGTACGCCTCCTTGATCTTGTGCTCCCCGCGCCCGCCCGCGATCTCGACGTAGTCGTCGCGCGGTATCGAGAAGGCCGTCACCTTGCCGCCGCCGGCCGGGATGTGCATGAGGATCAGGGTGTTGGTGTTGTAGCCGCCGATGTCGCTGGAGCCGGCGTGCAGTTCGTCCTGGACGAACTCCTTGGGCAGGTCGTTGCCGTTCATGTCCTTGCGGCTGTCGAGGCCGATCAGGAGCAGGTTCACCGCGTCGCCGCGCCCCCGCGGCGCGTCGCCGCGCAGGGCGTCCAGGGCGCTGGAGGTGTTCACCCCGCGGTCCAGCCAGTGGTACGCGCACCAGCCGACGCCGCTGGTCAGCATGACGGCCGCCGAGGTGAGGCAGATCGCGATGCGGACCGCGCGGCCGGGCCGCAGGGGGCGCCCGGCGCGGCGCCTGCGGGGTGCCGGGCGGGTGGCCGGGCGGCCGGGGCGGCCTCCGCCCGGGGAGCGGGTCCGGCCGTCGGGCCGGTAGGGCTCGCGGCGGTACGGCTCACGCATGGCAGGCCCTCCTTCCCCGGCCGGGGCGGAAGGTGCGCACGGCCAGGACGAGCGCCGCCGCGGCCTCCGCCGCCGCCATGGCGGGGAACGTGTCGAGGGCCCAGTGCACCGCCGCGGCGAGGGTGCCGCCGCCCGGGCCGGCCGGGGCCGCGACCAGCTGGGCACCGACGGCCACCGCCGCGATCACCAGGGGTGGTGCGGCGAGCACCCACCACGCGTGGGCGCGGGCGCACAGCACCGCGGCGAGGGCGGCGGCGGCCGCGGCGCAGAGGGCGAAGATCCAGCCGAGGCCCGCCCCGGCCGCCTCGTCCACCACGGCGCCGGCCAGGAGCAGCGCTCCCGGGGCGAGCAGTGCCGTGCCGGCCCGCCGCGTCCCCCTCCCTGGCGTCTCGGTCCGCCTACGGCCCATACGTGCTCCCCATCGGTCCGGCCGCCGCGCCCGCGACGACCTCGCAACTTTCACAGTTGCGCAATATAGCAAGTGTTATTTCCGGACTGTCGCACGGGTCCCGGGCGGGTGGCCGGAGAAGGGCGAAGTGTCCACGGCCGGCGCCTCCCGGGAACGTATCGTCTCATTCGCCCGGACCGTACCAATAACAGTGGTTCAAAGGGGAGTTGGCGCGGAAAATATGAATTCCCCGGAAAAATTCCATGTGAACGACCGGATCGCAGAAGGGTGGGCCATGACACTCGACCCCAAGCGCCTCCTCCCCCGCGCCG
This sequence comes from Streptomyces roseifaciens, assembly GCF_001445655.1. Classification (NCBI taxonomy): domain Bacteria; kingdom Bacillati; phylum Actinomycetota; class Actinomycetes; order Kitasatosporales; family Streptomycetaceae; genus Streptomyces; species Streptomyces roseifaciens. Next base: position 543,050 of record NZ_LNBE01000002.1, on the reverse strand, counting down.
CCGCGGCCGCGCTCCTCGGCGTCGCCGCGCTCTCCCTCGCCCCGGGCCCCGCGGCCGCCGAGGGAGTGATGGCGATCACCGCCCCCGGCCGTCCCGTCCGCGCCGGGCAGGCCCTGCGCATCAGCGGGGACGGCGACGACGACCGGGCGCGCTACCTGCGCGCCTGCGTCCAGGAGCGGGCGCTCGGCGCGGCCGCCTGGCGCACGGCCGGCTGCGGCCGGACGGTGTCCTCGGGGTCCGGGGCGACGGTCGAGGCGAGGGTACGGGCCCGGCACCGGGGCGCGCTGCAGGTCCGGGGCGTGCTCTACGGCCTGCGCGCACCCGGGGACCCGCATCCGGACGTGGTGCGCAGCTCACCGGTCCGGATGGTCCGCATCCACTGACCGCACGGCCGGTCAGGCGTTGAGGTAGGCGAGAACGGCGAGGACGCGGCGGTTGCTGTCGCTGTCCTGCGGCAGCATGAGCTTGGCGAAGATGTTGGAGATGTGCTTGGCCGCCGCGCCCTCGCTGATGGTCAGGCGCTGCGCGATGGCCATGTTGGAGCAGCCCTCGGCCATGAGCTCCAGGACGTGCCGCTCGCGCGCCGTGAGGGCGCCGAGGGGTTCGTCGCGCGCGTGGCTGACCATCAGCTGGGCGACCACCGCGGGGTCCATGGCGGTGCCACCGGCCGCAACCCGGCTGATGGCGTCGATGAACTGGTCGTTGTCGAAGATGCTGTCCTTCAGCAGATAGCCGATGCCGCCGGTGCCGTCCGCCAGCAGCTCCCTGGCGTACATCTGCTCGACGTTCTGCGAGAGCACGAGGATCGGCAGCCCCGGGATGTCGCGGCGGGCCTGCAGCGCGGCCTGGAGGCCCTCGGTGGTGAACGTCGGGGGCAGCCGGACGTCCACGATCGCGATGTCGGGCCGGTGCTCGGCGAGGGCCGCGGACAGGTCCCGGCCGTTGTCCACGGCGGCAACGACCTCGAAGTCGTAGGCCTCCAGGAGCTGGATGAGCCCCTGCCTCAGGAGGAAGAGGTCTTCGGCGAGGACAACGCGCACGGTATCTCCATTTTCGTCACGGTCGGACCGCCCACGGGGCTGCTGATGTCCAGGGTTCCGTCAAAAGTCGCCAGGCGGCGGCGGATGCCGTGCAGCCCGGTGCCCCCGCCGAGGTCGGCGCCGCCGCGGCCGTCGTCGGCGACGCGGGCGTGCAGGACGTCCCCCTCGTGCCGGAGCGCGATCTCGACGCGGTCCGCCCCGGAGTGCTTCAGGGCGTTGGTCAGGAGCTCCGACACGGAGAAGTACACGGCGGACTCGACCGGCGCCGGCAGCGCGCCGGGGACGTCCGCCTCCACCACGACCTCGAGCGGGCTGTCGATGCCCAGGGCGCGCACGGCGTCGGCGAGGCCGCGCTCGGCGAGCACGGGCGGGTGGATGCCGCGGACGAGGTCGCGCAGCTCCCTCAGCGCCAGGACGGAGGACTCGCGTGCCTCGCGCAGCAGCCGCCGCGCCTCCTCCGGCTTGCGGTCCATGTTCCGCTCGACCGCCCCGAGGGTGAAGCCGAGGCCCACCAGCCTGGCCTGGGCGCCGTCGTGGAGGTCCCGTTCGATGCGGCGGAGCTCGGCCGCCTGCGTGTCCAGCGCGGTGCTCCGGGTCTCGGCCAGGTGCCGCACGCGGGAGGCGAGCACGGTGCGCTCGGCCGGGCCGAGGAGGAAGCGGGTGAAGTAGGCGTGCGCCTTGAGGGCCGGCCGGCTCACCCACAGCCAGGCGAACAGCAGGCCGCCCGCGGCCGCCAGGGCCAGGAGGGCGCTCGGCCAGCTGTCGACGGTGATGAAGCAGTACCACCGGCCGCTGCCGTTCGCGTCGAGGATGGGCTGCCAGAGGCCGGCGCCCACCGCGAGCCCTTCCAGGGCGTAGTAGAGGACCGCGGCCGGCACGAGGCCGATCATCCCGGCCGCGGTGTTGAGCAGCAGCCACAGCAGATCGCGCCAGGTGGCGGGGTCCATGAGGATCCACTTGCAGCGGCGCATCCACCCGACGATGTCCTTCTCGAACTCCGGGGGTTCCGGGTGGTAGGGGACGGCGACCGGGACGCCCACCCGGCCGGCGGCGCGGCGGTTGAGGTTGCACAGCCACCGGACGCCCTTGGTGACGATCGGCAGCGCGACGGCGCCGATGCCGATGACGAAGAGGATCACGAAGTAGGCGGTGACGAGGAAGAGGGACAAGGCCGCCATCGATCCGGCCGCGATCGCCGCTCCGACCGCCATGTCGGCGCCCGCGCGGCGGGCCCGGGCGCGCCAGGCGCCGAGAGCGTCGGTCAAGGTCCCGGTCGTCCTCATCAGGATAGGTGGTCTCGGTATCCGCATGCTATGTGAAGCTACTGGTGTCCACAATGCGCCTATGTGGAGCGCCCGTTGGAGACGTGTCTTTCCCGGGCGGCTACGGGTGCACCGCCCGGGAAAGACGTCCGTGGGGAACGGCGGCCGGCCGGCCGCCGTCCGGTCAGGCGGGCTTGGTCACCGTCTCGATCGGCGGGGTGCGCATCCCGCGCCAGGACGGAACCAGCGTCGCGCCGAAGATGAGGACCAGGGCTCCCCCGATGATCGCCAGGTAGATGCCGATGGATCCCTCGGGCATCGGGGTGCCGTTCTTGACGAGGCTGTACGGGACGATGGTCGTGGCGGCGGCGACGGTGCCGAGCACGGTGCCGATGACGGCGACCAGGCCGCCTTCGACGCTCAGCATGCCGATCACCTGGCCGCGGGTGGCGCCGGTCAGCCGCTGGAGGCCGAACTCCCGGTTGCGCTGCCGGGTCACCGCCACCAGGGCGTTGATCACGGTGATCGCCGCATAGCCGACGATCATGGCGACGATCGTGTAGTTCGCCGAGACCAGGATCTGCTGGATCTGGTTGTTCTGGCTCGTCAGCGTGGCGCGCCCGGCCACCTCGGCGCCGGGCTGGGCGGCCGCGAGCCGGTCGAGCTTCGCCTGCAGGGCGCCGCGGTCGGCGTCGGCGTCGGCACGGACCAGGATCTGCTCGGGCAGGCCGGCGGTCGTGTGCGGGGCCAGGACCGCGGAGGGCAGCAGGAGGTACTGCTGCTTGGGGTTGTCGGGGAAGAGCGCGACGACCTTCGGGTCGGTGCGGGTGCCGTCGCCGAGACGGACCGGCAGCGTGTCCCCGACGCGGACGCCGAACTTCTGCGCCTGCTTGTCCGACAGGGCCACGGTGTTGCCCTGCAGTCCGTCGAGCGATCCGGCGACGGGGCCGACCGCGAGGGTCTTGTCCGCGTCGGCCCCGGAGACGCCGCGCAGGGCGATGTCGGAGCCGCCGTTCTTCTCGACCTTTCCGTCCGAGGAGACCAGTTCGGAGGCGCCGGCCACCCCGGGGACGCCGCGGACCTGCTCGACGAAGCCCGGGCCGAAGCCCCCGGCCGACGAATCGACCACGTAGTCGGCGAGCACGTTCTTGGAGTAGCTGCGTGCGGAGACGCTGTCCTCCGTCGACTGCATGTACAGGGTGCCGGTGGCGATGCCGATCAGCAGGATGATCGGGGCGACGGCGCCCGCCATGCGGACGTTGCGCGTCGCCGCGTTGTGCAGGGCGAGTTCGCCGGAGAGGCCCGTCAGCAGCCGGACCGGCAGGCGCAGCACGGTCACGATCCCCTTGGTGATGCCGGGGGCCAGCAGGGCGAGGCCGATGGCGAAGAGGACGGACGCGGGGCCGGCGGTGCTCGCGAGGGACGGCCCGTCCTCCATCACCGTGGCCGTGACGATCGACAGGAGGATGCCGTTGGCGAAGAAGAACAGGGCGAGCAGCAGCCGGGGGACGGTGAACCAGCGGGTCTGCGTCGCGCTCTCGGCGAGCGCGGCGACGGGCTTGGTCCGGGCGGCTCGCCGCCCGGCGAAGAGCGTCGCGCCCAGGGCCGCGGCGATGGCGGCGACCGCGCCGACGGCGACCGGGATCCAGCCCTCGCGGAAGGCGACCGCGTCCGACACGACGCCGTGCCCGGTCAGCTGGCCGTAGAGCAGCTCGCCGAGGTACCGGCCGGGCAGCACCGCCAGGACGGTGGCCAGTACGGACAGCACGGCGGTCTCGCCGAGGATCATCCGGCGCACCTGCCGGGAGGTGGTGCCGATGGCGCGGAGCAGGGCCATCTCGTGCTGGCGCTGCTGCAGCGACAGCCCCAGGGTGGAGGCCACGCCGAACATCACGATGAGGATCGCCCAGCTGCCGAAGATCGACGCCAGGATGGTGACCGTCTGCTGGCTGGCCATGGTGCCGGGCAGTTCGGCGAGCCCCCGCCGCTCGCCGGTGAGGACGGTGGCACCGCTTCCGACCTTGGCTTCCACGGCCTTGCCGAGCGCGGCCGTGCTCGTGCCCGGTGCGGGCAGCACGCCGATGGAGTCGATCTTCCCGTCGGTCGCGGCCAGCCGCAGGGCCTCGGCGCCGGAGAAGAACACCGCCGGATCCGTGCTGCTGCCGCCCTTGCGGTCCACGATGCCGGTGACGACGTACTTCTGAGTGGTGCCGTGGGCGGCCAGGTCGACGCTGGAGCCGACGGAGGCTCCCGAGCGGGAGGCCAGGCCCGAGTCGAGGACGACCTCGCCGTTGCGGGCGGGGGCCGCGCCCTCCTTGAGGGCGTACGGGGTCAGCTGGGCGCTGTCCCAGTTGTGCCCGGCGGAGCCGGAGCCGCCGGCGACCGGCTTCCCGCCGGTGAGCACGGTCGCGGGGAAGGACACGTCGGCGACGGCCTGCCGGACCCCGGGCACCGAGCGGACGGTGTCGACCAGGCCCGGGTCGATGCGGTTGCGCTCGCTGAGCGCGGTGCCGTCGTGCTTCTGCTGGCCCGTCACCACGACCGGTGCGGCGGCGAGCCGCTGCGGTGGTGCGGCCATCCGGATGCCGGTCTCGAGGAGACCGCCGCAGCCCATGACGATCGCGGCGCCGAGGAACATCGCGAGGAAGGTGGCGATGAATCCCGTCTTACGGAACTTCAGCGTACGGAAGACCAGGGACCACATCAGTGCAGGCCCCCAGCCACCGTCGCGGACGGCTCGTGGGTCTCGTCGTCCCAGGCGCCCAGGCGCGTCATCCGGGCGGCGACCGCCTCGGCGGTCGGCCGGTGCAGCTCGCCGACGAACCGCCCGTCCGCGAGGAAGACCACGCGGTCGGCGTACGAGGCGGCCACGGGGTCGTGGGTGACCATCACCAGGGTCTGGCCGATGGAGGAGACCGACTCGCGCAGCAGGGCGAGCACCGCGGCGGCGGTGCGGGTGTCCAGCGCGCCGGTGGGCTCGTCGGCGAAGATGACGTCGGGCCGGGTGACCAGGGCGCGGGCGATGGCCACGCGCTGCTGCTGGCCGCCGGAGAGCTGGCCCGGCAGGTGGTTGATCCGCTCGGCCAGGCCGACCCGGTTGACCACCATGAGGATCTGGTTCCTGTTCGGGCGCTTACCGGCGAGCTTCAGCGGCAGCATGATGTTCTGCATCACGGTCAGCGCGGGCAGCAGGTTGAAGGACTGGAAGATGAAGCCGATGCGGTCGCGGCGCAGCTTGGTCAGCTGCACCTCGTCCAGCCCGGCGAGGTCCACGTCGCCGACCGTCACCGAACCCGACGTGGGCTGGTCGAGGCCGGCGGCGCAGTGCAGGAAGGTGCTCTTCCCGGAGCCCGAGGGGCCCATCACGGCGGTGAAGGTGCCGGTGCCGAATGACATGCTCAGTTCCTTGAGCGCGGCCACCTCGTTGTCGCCCTTGCCGTAGATCTTCCGGACCGCTTCCAGCCGCACTGCGGTCGTTGATCGCACGTCTTCTCGTGTGTGCACCGAGACTCCCCCACCGGACTGTCACGCACCCCGCGTGACCTGGTGACAACGCTAGGAGCCGGGCGGGTCCGAAAGAATGACGCTGAAGGGTGTCTTGGGAGTAGAGGTTTCTCTACCTCCTGGCACCCGTTTCCTCTATCTTCCGAGTTCAGTCAGCCTGGTTCCGCCCGGAGGCGACCGTCGGTAGCGTCGAGAGCGATGCGGGCCGCCGCACGGGCGGTGCGGACCCACGAGGGCGCCCGTCCAGGTTGCGTCCCAGCCGGGAGGATCCATGGTGTTGCATTCGATTCGCCGAACGGCCCGCCGCCTCGGCGGTGAACAGCCGCCGCAGAAGGCGGTGGTGGAGGGCTTACGGGCCGAGCCGGATCTGATGGCCAGGGTCCTGCCCGACGGCCGGCTGGACCTGTTCTCGCCGCGCACGGGCATCCGGCACCGGTGCGGGCCGCTGGGCACGTCGATGTGGATCGCCCTGCAGCAGAACGACTGGGACCCCGGGCGGGCGGCGGCGGAGCTCGCCCCGCTCTGGGGCGGCGACGAGGAAGGGATCCGCACCGAACTGAACGGGTGGGTGGGCGAGTTCCTCGCCGCGGGCCTGCTGACGCTCCGGCCGAACTGACGCACATCGGCGCTGTCCGGCACCGCGGATCGCGGTGCCGGACAGCGCCGATGACGTTTCGTCAGATGGGAGGTGTCAGTCGCCGAGGGAGGGCAGCCAGGCGTCCACCGCCGCGGCGGTGGACGCGGCCGACTCCTCCAGGATCGTGAAGTGGTTGCCCGGCACCTCGCGGAGCACGTGCTCGCCGTCCCACGAGGCGCGCCAGTCGTCCGTCCCCGCTCCGGTCGCGAACGACTCCGCCGGCCGGACGAAGAGGACGGGCGCGGACAGCGCACCGGGCATGCAGCCGGCGATGAGGTCGCTGTAGCGGCTCATCGCAGCGAGCCGGGCGGCGCTGAACCGGCCGAAGGAGGACTCCCGGTCCAGCATGCCCTGGAACATCTGACGCCAGAGCTCGTCCTTGCCGTCGTCGCCGGGCAGATAGGTGTCCAGCAGGACGACGCCCCGCGCCGGGGTGCCCGCCTTCTCCAGCACCTCCGCGGTCGCGTGGGCGAACTGCCCGCCGGAGGAGTAGCCGACCAGGACGAAGGGCTCGCCCGCGGCCGCGGTGCGCACCTCTTCGGCGAACACCTCGACGGCCGCGTCGACCGACAGGGGCAGGGCGTCGCCCTTGCCGAAGCCCGGCACGGCGGGCACGACGACCTCCCGGCGGCCCCGGAAGCGCGCCGCGAAGCGCGCGTACTGCTGGGCGCCGCCGAGCGCCATCGGCGAGGGGAAACAGATCAGCTTGGGGCCCTCGCCGCCCTGCGCCAGGCGTACGGGCTTCTCGGGACCGCCCAGTTCGGCCGCGGAGGAGAAGCCGGGCAAGATCTCGGCGACGGCGTTGAGCAGGGCCATCCCCTTCATCATGTTCCCGCCGGCCGCCGCGCGGCGCAGCAGCCCGCTGATCGACTCGGACTCCGCGGCCTCCTCCGCGGCGGGCGCCCGCCCGCCTTCGGCGAACCTGGTGCGCAGATGGGCGGCCAGCGCGGCCGGGGTGCCGTGCTCGAAGACGACTCCGGCCGGCAGCGTCAGCCCGGTCGCGCCGGCGAGCGCGTGCCGCAGCTCCGTGGCCGACACCGAGTCCATCCCGGCCTCCAGGAACCCCGTCTCCGGGTCGACTTCCTCAGGGCCGGTGTGGCCGAGCACGGCGGCCGTGCGGGCCCGTACGAGACCGGTCAGCAGCTCCGCCTGCCCGGCCGGGGAAGCGGCCGCCAGCCGGTCCTGGAGGGGTTCCGCATCCGCGGACTCCTCCGCCGCCGCGGGCTCCTCCGGTGCGGTGAGCGCGCCGACGGTCAGGGGGACGTCCGCCGCGAGCCAGTACCGCCGGTGCCGGAAGGCGTACGAGGGCAGGGGCGCCGTCGCCGTGCCGGGGTACAGCGCCCGCCAGTCGGGCGCGAGGCCGTCCGCGTACAGCTGGGCCACGCCCTGCGCCAGCACCACCGGTTCCTCGCCCTGCCGCCTGCCCAGGGGGACGAAGGTCCCCTCCGGGACGCTCTCCCGGGCCATGCCGGTCAGGACGGCGTCCGGCCCCAGCTCCACGAAGCGCGTGGCGCCGGCGTCCGCGAGGGCCCGTACCCCCGCCGCGAAGCGGACCGGCTCGCGCACGTGGCGGACCCAGTACGCGGGATCGGACAGCAGGCCCCTCTCCGCGGGCCGCCCGGTCAGGTTCGACACGACGGGGATGCGCGGCTCGTGGTACGTCACGCTCTCGGCGACGGCGCGGAAGCCGTCGAGCATGCCGTCCATGAGCGGCGAGTGGAAGGCGTGCGAGACCTTCAGCCGCTTGGTCTTCTCGAAGCCCTGCGCGATCCGCAGGACCTCGTCCGGCTCGCCGGAGATCACCACCGACGCGGGGCCGTTGACGGCCGCCAGGGCCACCCGGTCGGTGAGCAGCGGGAGGACCTCCTCCTCACCCGCCCGGACCGCGACCATCGCACCGCCCGCGGGCAGCGCCTGCATCAGGCGCCCGCGGGCCGCGACGAGGGTGCACGCGTCCCCCAGTGTGAGGACGCCCGCGACGTGCGCGGCGGCGAGCTCGCCGATCGAGTGCCCGGCGAGGAGGTCGGGACGGATCCCCCACGACTCCAGCAGCCGGAAGAGCGCGACCTCGTAGGCGAAGAGGCCGGTCTGCGCATGGAGGGTCAGGTCGGCCCGGTCGGCGTCCGTGCCGAAGAGGACGCCGGAGAGGCCGGTGCCGAGCGCCTCGTCCACCGCGTCGAAGGCCTCGGCGAACACCGGGTGGGCCGCCCGGAGCCCGGCGCCCATGCCGAGCCGCTGGGCGCCCTGCCCGGTGAAGAGGAACGCCGTGCGCCCGCCCATGCGCGCGGTGCCCTGCACCACGGCGGGCGAGCTCTCGCCTGCGGCCAGGGCCTGCAGGCCGCGGAGCAGCTGGGCGCGGTCGGTGCCGACGACGGCGGCGCGGTCGCCGAAGACGGCCCGCCGGGTGCCCAGCGACCGGGCGACGGCGGCCGGTTCGAGCTCCGGCCGCGCCTCGGCGTACGAGTGGAGGCGCTCGGCCTGGGCGGGCAGGGCCTGCCGGCCGCGGGCGGACAGCGGCCAGATCAGGACGGGCGGCACGGGTCCGGACTCCGGCTGACCCGGCTGCTCGGGCCGCTCGGGCTGCTCGGGTGCGGTGTCCGCCGGGGCTTCCTCGATGATGGTGTGGGCGTTGGTGCCGCTGATGCCGAACGAGGAGATGCCCGCCCGGCGCGGACGCCCGTCCGGCTGCGGCCACGCCCGCTCCTCCGTCAGCAGCTCCACCCTGCCCGCGGACCAGTCGACCTGCCGCGAGGGCTCGCCCACGTGCAGGGTCCTGGGGAGCACCCCGTGGCGCATGGCCTGCACCATCTTGATGACCCCGGCGACACCGGCGGCGGCCTGTGTGTGACCGATGTTCGACTTGACCGAGCCGAGCCACAGCGGCCGATCGGCCGGCCGCTCCTTGCCGTAGGTGGCCAGCAGCGCCTGGGCTTCGATCGGGTCGCCGAGCGTGGTGCCGGTGCCGTGCGCCTCCACCACGTCCACATCCGCCGCCGAAAGCCCCGCGCTCTCCAGGGCCTGGCGGATCACCCGCTGCTGCGACGGGCCGTTGGGGGCCGTCAGCCCGTTGGACGCGCCGTCCTGGTTGACGGCGCTCCCCCGTACGACGGCCAGCACCTCGTGCCCGTTGCGGCGGGCGTCGGAGAGCCGCTCCACGACGAGGACGCCGACGCCCTCGGCGAATCCGGTGCCGTCCGCGCCGTCGGCGAAGGACTTGCACCGGCCGTCGGGCGAGAGCGCCCCCTGCCTGCTGAACTCGACGAACGTGCCGGGCGAGGCCATGATCGTGACCCCGCCGGCCAGCGCCAGGGTGCACTCGCCCTGGCGCAGGGACTGGGCGGCGAGGTGGAGGGCGACCAGGGAGGACGAGCAGGCGGTGTCGATCGACAGCGTCGGCCCCTCAAGACCCAGGGTGTACGCCACCCGGCCCGAGACGATGCTCCCGGAGCCGAAGCTGCCGAAGTAGTCGTGGTACATCACCCCGGCGAACACACCCGTCCGGCTCCCCTTCAGCGAACCCGGATCGATGCCTGCGCTCTCCAGCGCCTCCCACGAACCCTCCAGCAACAACCGCTGCTGAGGATCCATCAACAACGCCTCACGCGGACTGATACCGAAGAACCCCGCATCGAACTCCCCCGCATCGTGCAGGAAACCGCCCTCGGCGGTGTAGCTCCTGCCTTCGACGCCGGGTTCCGGGTCGTGGAGGGCGGGGTCCCAGCCGCGGTCGGCGGGGAAGCCGGTGATGCCGTCCCCGCCCTCCGCGACCAGGTCCCACAGCTCCTCCGGCGAGCGCACGCCGCCCGGGTACCGGCACGCCATCCCCACGATCGCGATCGGCTCCCGCAGCGCGGCGGTCAGCTTGCGGTTCCGCTCCCGCAGCCGGTCGGCCTCCTTGAGCGAAGCGCGGAGCGCTTCGACCATCCTGGCGTCCGGTGTCTCGGGCTGAGCCACGTTCCCACTCCTTGTCACAGGGCGTCGTCGTCCCCGGCCGTACCTTCGAGAGCCAGGCTGATCAGGCTCTCCGCGTCCATGGCGTCGATCGACGCGCCGCTCTCGCCCTCCTGGTCCGCGCCGGGCCGCGGGCGGACCCCGGCCAGCTCCAGCAGGCCGTCGAGCAGACCCGCGTCACGCAGTGCGGCCAGGGGCAGCCCCGCGAGGGCACGGCGGACAGCCGCTTCCTCGGCCCCGTCGGCCCCCTCGGCACCTGCGGCGGACCGCTCTGCCGGGGCCAGTTCGGCGGCCAAGTGGTCGGCCAGCACCTGCGGGCTCGGGTAGTCGAAGATCAGCGTGGCCGGGAGCCGCAGTCCGGTCCTCTCGTTGAGGCCGTTGCGGAACTCGACCGCGGTCAGCGAGTCGAAGCCCAGCTCGCCGAACGCGCGGTCCGGTTCGATCGCGGTGATCCCCAGCACTGCTGCGGCCTGTTCGCCGACCACCTCCAGGAGCAGCGGGGTGCGCTCCTCCGCGGGCAGCCCCGCCAGCCGGTTGCGGAGTGCGGCGGACGCCGTCGACGCGGCCCGGACGACGGTCCGGGGCGAGCGGACGAGGCCGCGCAGCAGCGGCGGGATCCGGCCGGAGCGGGCCATGGCGGCCGTGTCGAGCCGGGCGGGCATCAGCACGGTCTCCTCGTGGCCGGACGCCGCGTCGAACAGGGCCAGGCCCTCGTCCTCGCCGAGGCCGGCCACGCCCGCCTGGGCGAGGCGCCGGGTGTCGGCGTCGCCGAGGCGGTCGGCCATGCCCCCGCCGCCGGACCACGCGCCCCAGGCCAGGGAGGTGGCCGGCAGGCCGGCCGCCCTGCGGTGCACGGCCAGGGCGTCGAGGAAGGAGTTGGCCGCGGCGTAGCTCGCCTGTCCGGGGCTGCCGAGCAGGCCGGCGGCCGAGGAGAAGAGGACGAACGCCGACAGCGGCTGATCCTTGGTGAGCTCGTGGAGGTGCCAGGCAGCGTCCGCCTTGGGGCGGAGCACGGTGTCGATGCGCTCCGGCGTCAGGGAGTCGATCACGCCGTCGTCGAGGACGCCGGCGGCGTGCACGACGCCGGTCACCGGGTGCTCGGCCAGGAGCCGTTCCAGGGCGTCCCTGTCGGCGGCGTCGCAGGCGGCGACGGTGACGTCGGCGCCCAGCGCGGTGAGTTCGGCGCGGAGCTCTGCCGCCCCGGGGGCGTCCGGGCCGCGCCTGCTGGTCAGCAGCAGCTTCGGCACGCGGTGTTCGGTGACCAGGTGGCGTGCCACGAGGCGGCCGAGGGCGCCGGTTCCGCCGGTGACGAGCACGGTCCCGTGCCAGTCGGCGGACTGCGCTGCGGACTGCGCGGCGCGGGTGAGCCGCGGTGCGCTGAGGACGCCCGAGCGCAGGGCGAGCTGGGGTTCGCCGGTCGCGACGGCTGCGGGCAGCAGCCGGTACGCGTCGGGTCCGGCGTGCGCGTCGAGGTCGATCAGGACGATGCGGCCGGGGTGTTCGGACTGTGCGGACCGCAGCAGGCCCCAGGCCGCGGCTCCGGCCAGGTCGGTGACGTCCTCGCCGTCGGTGCTGACGGCCCCGCCGGTCACGACGGCCAGGGTCGAGGCCTCGAACCGCGGGTCGGCGAGCCAGGATCGGAGCCGGCCGAGCAGGGCGGCCGTGCCGGAGCGGACGGCCTGCGGGCCGTCGCCGCCGGTGTGCGGCAGGACGAGCACGTCGGCCGGGGCGGGCAGGTGTGCCGCGGCCTCGTCGAGGTCCGCGACGGCGTGGACGGCCGCGACCTCCCCTTCGAGGGCGCCGGCGATCCCCTGCCCGTCGTCGAGCACGGCCCAGCGGCCGGTGCCGGAGGCCACCTCGTCGCCGGGCGCCTTGATCCACTCCACGGCGAACAGCGTGTCGCTCCTGCCCGCGGCGGCGGAGGCGAGGCGGTCGGCGGAGACCTCGCGCAGCGTCAGCGACTGCACGGAGAGCACGGGTACGCCCAGCCCGTCGGTTGCCTCGATCCGTACGGAGTCGGGGCCGTCGCCGGTGATCCGTACGCGCAGGGCGGTCGCTCCCACGGCGTGCAGCTCGACGCCGGTCCAGGCGAACGGCAGGGTCATGCGCTCGGCGGCGCCCTCCCGCAGCCCGATCGCGTGCAGTGCGGCGTCGAACAGTGCCGGGTGGAGGGCGAACGCGTCGGTCTCCACGGGCAGTTCGATCTCCGCGAAGACCTCGCCGCCGCGCCGCCAGGCGGCGCGCAGGCCCTGGAACCGCGGCCCGTAGACGGCGCCGAGCGCGGCCAGCCGCTCGTACACGCCGTCCAGGCCGAGCGGTTCGGCGGCGGGCGGCCAGGCCTCCGGCGCGGCCGCGGCCGGGGCGGCCCCGGCCTTCAGGAGGCCGGTGGCGTGCGTGGTCCACGGGTCGCCCGCGGCGGCTGCGGAGTGGACCCGGAAGGTCCGGGCTCCGGAGGCGTCCGGTTCGCTCACGGTGCACTGCAGGCGCACGCTGCCGTTCCCGGGCAGGACGAGGGGTTCGGCGATGGTCAGCTCCTCGACCGTGCCGCATCCGGCGCGGGCCCCGGCGGCGAGTGCCATCTCCACGAACGCCGTGCCGGGGAGCAGCACCGTGCCGCCGACGGCGTGGTCGGCGAGCCACGGGTGGCTCTGCAGGGAGAGGCTGCCGGTGAACAGCAGCCCGTCGGTACCGGCCAGTTCCACGGCGGTGCCGAGCAGCGGGTGGTCCGTGGCGGCGCGGAGGCCGGGGGCGTCGCTCGCCATCCAGTAGCGGCGGCGCTGGAAGGCGTACGTGGGCAGGTCGACGCCGCGCCCGTCCGGCAGCAGCCGCGCCCAGTCCACCGTGCCGCCGTGGGCGTGGAGCGCGCCGAGTGCGGCGGCGACCGCGGACGGCTCGTCCCTGTCCTTGCGCAGCAGGGGGATCAGGGCGGCGTCGCCGGTCAGGCACTCGGCGGCCAGCGCGGTCAGCACCCCGCCGGGGCCGATCTCGGCGAAGCGCCGCGCTCCCTCGTCCTCGAGGGCGCGCACGGCGTCGGCGAAGCGCACCGCCGAGCGGGCGTGGCGCACCCAGTACTCGGGCGAGCACAGCTCTTCCGCCGTGGCCCGGGCGCCGGTGAGGGCGGAGACGAACGGGATGCGGGGCGGGTGGAAGGCAATGCCCTCGGCGATCTCGCGGAAGGCGTCGAGCATCGGTTCCATGAGGGGCGAGTGGAAGGCGTGGCTCACGGCGAGTTCCCGGGTCCGCTCGAAGCGGCCGGCGATCGCGCGGACCTCCTCCGCCGGGCCCGAGAGCACGACGGAGTCCGGGCCGTTGACGGCCGCGATGCTCACGTCGCCGGTCAGCAGGGGCGTGACCGCGTCCTCGGCGGCCTTGACGGCGATCATGGTGCCGCCGGCGGGCAGGGCCTGCATGAGCCTGCCCCGGGCGGCGACCAGGGCCGCCGCGTCGGCCAGGGACCAGACGCCCGCGACGTGGGCGGCGGCGAACTCGCCGACGGAGTGGCCGGCCAGCAGGTCCGGCCGGACACCCCAGGACTCCAGCAGCCGGAACAGGGCGACCTCGACGGCGAACAGGGCGGGCTGGGTGTACTCGGTCCGCTCCAGCGGTTCCGCGGAGGACAGGACGTCGCGCAGGGGCCGGTCCAGCAGCGGGTCGAGGTGCCCGCAGACCTCGTCGAGGGCGCGGTCGAAGGCCGGGAAGGCCGCGGCCAGTTCCAGGCCCATGCCGGCGAGCTGCGAGCCCTGGCCGGAGAAGAGGAAGGCGAGCCTGCCGTCCGTCGCCGTGCCGGTGACCACGGACGGCGAGGCGGTTCCGGCGGCCAGCGCGCGCAGGCCGCGCAGGAGTTCCTCGCGGTCGCCGCCGGTGACGGCCGCGCGGTGGGTGAGCGCGGTCCGGGCGCCGGCGAGCGCGCCGGCGACCCGGTGCGGGTCGAGGTCGTCCCGGTCCTCCAGGTGGGACAGCAGCCGTCCGGCCTGGGCGCGCAGGGCGTCCTGGTCGTGGCCGGACAGCAGCCACGGTACGGCCGGGAGCGGCGCGGTCTGCGGCTCCTGCGCGGGCTCCGCGTCCGCCGGGGCGGCTTCGAGGACCACGTGCGCGTTGGTGCCGCTGATCCCGAAGGAGGAGATGCCGGCGCGGCGCGGGCGTCCGTACTCCGGCCACTCCTGCGCCTCGGTGAGGAGCCGGACGGTGCCGTCCGACCAGTCGACGTGCCGGGACGGCTCGTCGACGTGCAGGGTCCTGGGCAGCACCTCGTTGCGGAGGGCCTGCACCATCTTGATCACGCCGGCGACGCCGGCCGCGGCCTGGGTGTGCCCGATGTTCGACTTGACCGAGCCCAGCCACAGCGGCCGGTCGCCGGTGTGCTCCTTGCCGTAGGTGGCGATCAGGGCCTGGGCCTCGATGGGGTCGCCGAGCGTGGTGCCGGTGCCGTGCGCCTCGACGACGTCGACGTCGGCGCCGGAGACGCCCGCGGCGGCCAGGGCCCGGCGGATGACGCGCTGCTGGGCGGGGCCGTTGGGGGCGGTGATGCCGTTGGAGGCGCCGTCCTGGTTGACCGCGGTGCCGCGGACGACCGCGAGGACCCGGTGCCCGTTGCGGCGGGCGTCGGAGAGCCGTTCGAGGAGGAGGACGCCCGCGCCCTCGCCGAAGCCCGTGCCGTTGGCGGCGTCGGCGAAGGGGCGGCAGCGGCCGTCGCGCGACAGGCCGCGCTGGCGGCTGAACTCGACGAAGGTCCCGGGGGTCGCCATCACCGTGACGCCGCCGGCCAGGGCGAGCGTGCACTCGCCCCGGCGGAGGGACTGCACCGCGAGGTGCAGGGCGACGAGCGACGAGGAGCAGGCGGTGTCCACCGAGAGGGTCGGCCCCTCCAGGCCGAGCGTGTAGGCGACGCGGCCCGAGACGACGCTGCCGGAGCCGAAGCTGCCGAAGTAGTCGTGGTACATGACGCCGGCGAACACGCCGGTCTGGCTCCCGCGCAGCCCGGCCGGGTCGATGGCGGCCCGTTCGAGCGCCTCCCACGACGTCTCCAGCAGCAGCCGCTGCTGGGGGTCGGTGACGAGCGCCTCTTCGGGGTCCATGCCGAAGAAGGCGGCGTCGAAGTCGCCCGCGTCGTGCAGGAACCCGCCGTGCCGGGCGTAGCTGGTGCCCTCGCGGTCGAGGGTCGGGTCGTAGAGCGCCTCCAGGTCCCAGCCGCGGTCGGCGGGGAACTCGCCGATGGCGTCGGTCTCCCCGGCGATCAGCCGCCACAGGTCCTCGGGCGAGTTCACCCCGCCGGGGTAGCGGCAGCTCATCCCGATGATCGCGACGGGTTCGTCGTCGGCCGCCGCGGGGGCGGTCTGCTCGGGTGCCGCGTCGAGTCCGCCGACGAGCTCGGCGAGCAGGTGACGGGCGAGGCCGGCGGGGCTGGGGTGGTCGAAGACCACGGTCGCGGGCAGCCGCAGACCGGTGGCCGCGCTCAGCCCGTTGCGCAGCTCGACGGCGGCCAGCGAGTCGAAGCCCAGCTCGCGGAAGGCCTTGTCGCGCTCGACGGCGTCGCCCGACCGGTGGCCGAGCACGGCGGCGACGTGCGTGCGCACGAGGTCGACCAGGACCGGCTCGCGCTCGGCGTCCGGCAGGCCGGCGAGGCGGGCGCGCAGGGAGTCGGTGCCCGTGGCCGGGCCGCCGGACGCCGCCTGCCGGCGGCCGCGCACCAGGCCGCGGAAGAGCGGTGCCAGACCGTCGCCCTGGGCGCGCAGGGCCGCGAGGTCCAGCTTGACGGGGAGCACGGCCGGGGCCTGCGCCCGCAGCGCCGCGTCGAAGAGGGCGAGGCCCTCGTCGTTCTCCAGGGCGGCCACGCCGCCCCGGGAGATGCGGGAGCGGTCGGTGTCGTCGAGGGTGCCGGTCATGCCGCCGGACTGCGCCCACAGGCCCCACGCCATGGACTGCGCGGGGAGGCCGAGGCCGCGGCGGTGCGCGGCCAGCGCGTCGAGGAAGGCGTTGGCGGCCGCGTAGTTGGCCTGGCCGGGCGAGCCGAGGGTGGCGGCGGCCGAGGAGAACAGGACGAACGCCTGCAGGTCCAGCCCGGCGGTGAGTTCGTGCAGGTGCCAGGCGGCGTCCACCTTGGGGCGGAGCACCGTGTCGAGGTGTTCCGGGGTGAGCGAGGAGAGCACGCCGTCGGCGAGCACGCCGGCCGCGTGCACCACGGCGGTCAGCGGCTGCTCCGCCGGGATCCCGGCGAGCACCCCGGCGAGGCTGTCGCGGTCGGCGACGTCGCAGGCGGCCGTGGTGATCTCCGCGCCGAGCTCGGTGAGCCCGGCGACGAGACCGGCGTCCGCGCCGCGGCGGCTGAGCAGCAGCAGGTGCCGCGCGCCCCACCCGGTCACCAGGTGCCGGGCGATCAGGCCGCCCAGGGCGCCGGTCGCGCCGGTCACCAGGACGGTGCCGCCGCGCAGGTCCACCGCAGGGGCGTCGTCCGCCGCTTCGGCACGGGCGAGCCGGGGGACGTGGACGGCGCCGTCTCGGAGGGCCACGTGCGGCTCCCCCGCGGCGAGCGCGGCGGCCAGCGCGTCGTCGTCGGGGACGTCCGTTCCGTCGGTCTCGACGAGCACGATCCGGCCGGGGTTCTCCGTCCGGGCCGAGCGCGTCAGGCCGGCGGCCGCGGCCCCGGCGAGGTCGGGACCGGTGACGACGACCAGGGGCGCGTCCCCGGCGAGGCCGTCGCGCAGCCGGTCGAGGAGGGCGGCGACGCCCGCCCGTACCTCCTCGGCGCTCGTCCCGGCCGCGGCGCGCAGCACCTCGTGGTCCCGGACGGGTTCGGCGGTCGTGGCCGGTGCGGGGATCCAGTCGACGCGGTAGAGCGACCCGGCGCGGGCCGACCTGGCGGCCGCGGCGAGCTGTTCGGCGGGGATCGGGCGCAGGGCGAGGGAGCCGACGGTCGCCACGGGTGCACCGGTGGCGTCGGCGAGCGTCAGGGAGACCGTCCCCTCGGCTCCTGCGGGCCGTACGCGGACGCGCAGGTCCGTCGCCCCGGTCGCGTGCAGCTGCACGTCGGACCAGGCGAACGGCAGGAGGGCGTCGTCACCGGCGACGGAGGTGAGGCCGACGGCGTGCAGGGCGGCGTCCGACAGGGCCGGGTGGAGGCCGAATCCGTCGACCTGCTCCCCCAGGCTCACCTCCGCGTACACGTCCTGGCCCAGGCGCCAGGCGGTGCGCAGGCCCCGGAAGGCGGCCCCGTAGGCCAGGCCCGCCTCGGCGAGCTGCTCGTAGACCCCGTCGAGGGCGACCGGTTCGGCGCCGGCGGGCGGCCACACGGCCAGTTCGGGCTCGGCGGGGGTGCCCGCCGGGGCCAGCAGCCCGTCGGCGTGGCGGGTCCACGGCAGCTCGTCCTCGGCGCTCTCGGCACGGGAGTAGACGGTCACCGGCCGCACCGATCCGTCCCCGGCCTCACCGACGACCACCTGCAGTTGCACGGCGCCGTGCTCCTGCAGCACCAGGGGTGCCTGCAGCGTGAGCTCGGCGACCCGCCCGCAGCCGACCTGGTCGCCGGCGCGCACGGCCAGTTCGAGGTAGCCGGTGCCGGGGAACAGCAGCTCCCCGCCGACCACGTGGTCGGCCAGCCACGGGTGGGTGCCCACCGACAGGCGGCCGGTGAGGACCACGCCGTCGGAGTCGGCGCGCGTCATCGCCGCGCTCAGCAGGGGGTGGTCCGTCGGGGCGAGGCCTGCCGAGGTGACGTCGGCGCCGCCGGCCGCGCTGTCCAGCCAGAACCGCTCGTGCTCGAACGCGTACGTCGGCAGGTCCACGCGGCGCGGCCGCACGCCGTCGAACAGGGCCTTCCAGTCGACCGGCACGCCGTGGGCGTGGGCCTCTGCGAGGGCGGCGGTGAACCGTTCCAGGCCGCCCTCGTCGCGGCGCAGCGAGCCGATGGCGGTCACGCCGTCGTCGGTCTCCTGGATGCCGAGGGTGAGGACGGGGTGCGGGCTGGACTCGACGAAGAGCCCGTGGCCCTTGCCGACGGCCGCCCGCGTGGCCTGCTCGAAGAGCACGGTCTGCCGCAGGTTGGTGTACCAGTACCCGGCGTCCAGCCCGGTGGTGTCGAGGAGCCCGCCGGTGACCGTGGAGTAGAAGGGCACGTCGGACGGGCGCGGCCGCACGCCGGCCAGGTCGGCGAGCAACCGGTCGCGGATGGTCTCGACCTGCGCGGAGTGCGAGGCGTAGTCGACCGGCAGCCGCTTGACCCGGGTCCCCTCGTCCTTGAGCTGTGCCTGCAGGAGGTCCAGGGCCCCGGTCTCGCCGGACACCACCACCGATCCGGAGCCGTTGACGGCCGCGACGGACAGCCGCCCGTCCCACGCGGTCAGCCGCCGGGCGACCTCGTCGGCGGGCAGGGCGACGGACATCATGCCGCCGCCTCCGGAGAGGTCCTCGGCGATCGCCTTGCTGCGCAGGGTGACGATGCGGGCGCCGTCCTCCAGGGACAGGGCGCCGGCGGCGCAGGCCGCGGCGATCTCGCCCTGGGAGTGGCCGATCACGGCCGCGGGGCGCACCCCGTACGCGCTCCAGGTCTTCGCGAGCGAGACCATGACCGCCCACAGCAGCGGCTGGACGACGTCCACGCGGTCCAGCGGGCCGTGCAGCTCGGCCGTGAAGTCCCAGTCGACGAAGGGCGCGCAGGCGGCGGCGCAGTCGTTCATGGCGGCGGCGAACACCGGGGATTCGTCGATGAGTCCGGTGGCCATGCCCTGCCACTGCGAGCCCTGGCCGGGGAAGACGAACACGGGCCGGGCGCCGCCGGCGGCGATCCCCTCGACCAGGCCCGGCGCGGTGGCGCCTTCGGCCAGGGCGGCGAGGGAGTCGCGCAGGGCGGCGGGGTCCGTGCCGGTGACCGCCGCCCGGTGGGCGAAGTGGGCGCGGGTGGTGGCGAGGGAGAAGCCGATGTCGGAGGGGTCGAGGTCCGGGTGGGCGTCCAGGTGGGCCAGCAGCCGCCCGGCCTGGGCGGGCAGGGCCGCCCGGGTCTTCGCGGACAGCAGCCACGGTACGGAGGGGGCGGCTGCGGGCCGCTGCTCCGGTGCGGGCCCGGCCGGGGCTTCCTCGATGATGGTGTGGGCGTTGGTGCCGCTGATGCCGAACGAGGAGATGCCCGCCCGGCGCGGACGCCCGTCCGCCTCCGGCCACGGGCGCGCCTGCGTCAGCAGTTCCACGCTGCCCGCCGTCCAGTCCACCTGGTCCGACGGCTCGTCGACGTGCAGGGTCCTGGGGAGCACCCCGTGGCGCATGGCCTGCACCATCTTGATGACCCCGGCGACACCGGCGGCGGCCTGTGTGTGGCCGATGTTGGACTTCAGCGAGCCGAGCCACAGCGGCCGGTCCTCGGCGCGGTCCTGGCCGTACGTGGCGAGCAGGGCCTGGGCCTCGATCGGGTCGCCGAGCGTGGTGCCCGTGCCGTGCGCCTCCACCACGTCGACGTCGGCGGTGGCCAGGCCGGCGTTCTCCAGCGCCTGGCGGATGACGCGCTGCTGGGACGGGCCGTTGGGCGCCGTCAGGCCGTTGGACGCGCCGTCCTGGTTGACGGCGCTCCCCCGGACGACGGCCAGGACGCGGTGGCCGTTGCGGCGGGCGTCGGAGAGCCGCTCCACGACGAGGATGCCGACGCCCTCGCCCCAGACGGTGCCGCCCGCGGAGGTGGCGAAGGCCCGGCAGGTGGCGTCGGCGGCGAGCGCTCCCTGGCGGCTGAACTCCACGAAGGTGTCGGGCGTGGCCATCACGGCGACGCCGCCCACCAGGGCGAGCGAGGACTCGCCCTGACGCAGGGACTGCACGGCGAGGTGGAGGGCGACCAAGGAGGACGAGCACGCAGTGTCGATCGACAGCGTCGGCCCCTCAAGACCGAGCGTGTACGCCACCCGCCCCGACACGATGCTCCCGGAGCCGAAGCTCCCGAAGTAGTCGTGGTACATCACCCCCGCGAACACACCGGTCCGGCTCCCCTTCAGCGAGCCCGGATCGATGCCCGCACTCTCCAGCGCCTCCCACGAACCCTCCAGCAACAACCGCTGCTGAGGATCCATCAACAACGCCTCACGCGGACTGATCCCGAAGAACCCCGCATCGAACTCACCCGCATCGTGCAGGAAACCGCCCCTCCGTACGTAGGTGGTGTCCGGGCGCTCGCCCGTGGGGTCGTAGATGCGGTCGGTGTCCCAGCCGCGGTCGACGGGGAAGTCGCTGATGGCGTCGGTCTCGT
This sequence comes from Streptomyces roseifaciens, assembly GCF_001445655.1. Classification (NCBI taxonomy): domain Bacteria; kingdom Bacillati; phylum Actinomycetota; class Actinomycetes; order Kitasatosporales; family Streptomycetaceae; genus Streptomyces; species Streptomyces roseifaciens. The sequence goes on along the minus strand of NZ_LNBE01000002.1, from coordinate 522,437 downwards.
CGGCGACCAGCTGCCACAGCCCGTCCGGGGAGGTCACCCCGCCGGGGTAGCGGCAGGCCATGCCGACGATGGCGATGGGTTCGTCGGTGCGGACGGCCGCAGTGGCCCGGACGGCCTTGCGGGGCCCGGTGCGCTCGCCCGCGGCCTGCTCGGCGAGGTGGGCGGCGAGCGCCTGGGACGAGGGGTAGTCGAAGACGAGCGTCGAGGGAAGGCGCTGCCCGGTCTCGGCGGAGAGGGCGTTGCGCAGTTCGATCGCGGCGAGCGAGTCGAAGCCGAGGTCCTGGAAGGCCCGTTCGGGGTCGACGGCCTCCGGGCTGCTGTGCCCGAGGACGGCGGCGACCTGGGTGCGCACGAGCTGCAGCAGCGCGTCCAGGCGCTCGGTCTCCCCGAGTCCGTCGAGCCGCTCGGCGAGGGAGAGGCCCGCGCCCTCGGTGACGGCGGCCTCGCGGCGCACCGTGCGTCCGGCGAGGGACCGGAAGACGGGGGCGAGCGCGGTGCCCTGGGCGCGCAGCGCCGGCAGGCTGAGCCGTACGGGCGCGACGGCCGCGTGCCCCGTGCGGCGGGCGAGGTCGAAGAGGGCCACGCCGTCCTGCTCGGAGAGTTCGGCCATGCCGCCGCGGGAGATCCTGGCCCGGTCGGCGCCGTCCAGGCCGCTGGTCATGCCGCCGGTGGGCGCCCACGGGCCCCAGGCGAGCGAGAGGGCGGGCAGGCCCCGGGCGTGCCGGTGGGCCGCGAGGCCGTCGAGGAAGGCGTTGGCGGCGGCGTAGTTGCCCTGTCCCGGGGCGCCGACGACGCCGGCGACGGAGGAGAAGAGGACGAAGGCCCGCAGGTCCGCCCCGGCGGTGAGCTCGTGCAGGTTGAGCGCGCCGTCGGCCTTGGGGCGCAGTACGGCGTCGAGGCGCTCGGGGGTCAGCGAGGCGACCACGCCGTCGTCGAGGACGCCCGCGGCGTGGACGACGGCGGTGAGCGGGTGGGCGGCGGGTATGTCCGCCAGGGTCGCGGCGAGGGCGGTGCGGTCGGCCACGTCGCAGGCGGCGACGGTGGCGTGGGCGCCGAGGGCGGCGAGTTCGGCGACGAGGTCCCCGGCGCCACCGCTCCTGCTGAGCAGCAGGAGCCTGCGGGCGCCGAGGGCGGTCACCAGGTGCCGGGCGAGGACGGGGCCGAGGCCGCCGGTCGCGCCGGTCAGGAGCACGGTGCCGTCGGGGTCGAGCCCGGGCGCGGCGTCGAGGGCGGGCGGGGCGGCGGTCAGCCTGGCCGCGTAGGCCGCTCCGTCCCGTACGGCGACCTGGGGCTCGTTCGTGGCGAGCGCGAGCTGTACGGACGCGGCGGTGTCGGCGGCCGCGTCGAGGTCGAGCAGGACGAAGCGGCCGGGGTTCTCCGACTGCGCGGACCGGACGAGCCCCCAGACGGCGGCGCCGGCCAGGTCCGGCACGTCCTCGCCGGTGACGGAGACGGCTCCGCGGGTGACGACGACGAGGGTGCGGGGGTCGTCGTCCTGGAGCGCCTCCAGGGCCGTGCGGGTGGCTGCGCGGACGGCGTCGGCGCCGGTACCGGCGGTGCTCTCCAGGAGCCGGTGTCCGGTGTCGGCGGCGGGGGCGGCCTGCTCGGGCAGGGGGTTCCAGCCCAGGCGGAACAGGGCGTCCGCGTGGGGGTCCTGGGCCTGTTTCAGGTTCGTCAGCGGCCGCGAGGCGAGGGTGGTCACCGTCGCGACGGGCGCGCCGGTCGCGTCGGCGAGGTCGACGGCGAAGGCGTGGGCGCCGGCGGGGGTGAGCCGCACCCGGAGCACGGACGCGCCGACGGCGTGCAGGGAGACGCCGGCGAACATGAAGGGCAGGCGTGCGGTCTCGTCGTCGGAGCCGTCGCCGATGAGGGCGAGGGCGTGCAGGGCGGCGTCGAAGGCCGCGGGGTGCAGGCCGAAGCGGCTCGCGTCGGCGGCGGGCCGCTCGGGCAGCCGCACCTCGGCGAACACCTCGCCGTCGCGCTGCCAGGCGGCCTGCAGGCCCTGGAAGACCGGGCCGTAGTGCAGGCCGGAGGCGGCGTGCCGCTCGTAGAGGCCGGTGGTGTCCAGTTCCTCGGCGCCGGCCGGGGGCCAGGCGGTGAGGGGCTCCCCGGGGGCCACCGGGGCGGTGCCGAGCAGGCCGGTGGCGTGGCGGGTCCACGGCTGTTCGGCGGGGGCGTTCTCGGGGCGGGAGTAGATGCTCACGGTCCGGCTGCCGGCGGGGCCGGGGGCCCCGGCGGTCACCTGCACGCGGACGCCGTCGCGCTCGGGCAGGACCAGCGGGACTTCGAGGGTCAGCTCCTCCAGGTGGCCGCAGCCGACCTGGTCGCCCGCCCGGACGGCCAGTTCGACCATGCCGGTGCCGGGCAGGACCACGGCCTCCCCGACGACGTGGTCGGCGAGCCAGGGGTGCGTGCGGACCGAGATGCGGCCGGTGAAGACGGCGCCGCCCTCGTCCGCGAGCATGGTGGTGGCGCCGAGCAGCGGGTGCTCGGCCGGGTCCAGGCCCGCGGAGGTGACGTCGCCGGCGGAGGCCGGGACGTCGGCCCAGAAGCGTTCGCGCCGGAAAGCGGTGGTGGGCAGCTCGACGCGCCGCGCGCCCTCGAAGAGCGCCGCCCAGTCCGGGGAGTGGCCGCCGATGTGCAGCTGCGCGACCGCCGTCAGCAGGGTCTCCGGCTCCGGGCGCCCGCGCCGGGTGGCGGAGGCGAGGACGGCGTCCGCGGACTTCCCCTCGCCGAGGCAGTCGCGCGCCATGGCGGTGAGGACCGCGTCCGGGCCCAGCTCCAGGAAGCGGGTGACGCCCGCCTCTTCGAGGGCGCGGACGCCGTCGTGGAAGCGGACGGCTTCGCGGACGTGCCGGACCCAGTACTCCGGCGAGGTCAGTTCGTCCGTGGCGAGGCGGCCGGTCACGTTCGACACGACGGGCACGGCGGCCCTGGCGTACGAGACGCTCCCGGCGACCGCGCGGAACTCCGCCAGCATCGGCTCCATCAGCGGGGAGTGGAAGGCGTGGGAGACCGGGAGCCGCTTGGTCTTCTCGAAGCGGGCGGCCAGCTCCGTGACGGCGTCCTCGTCACCGGAGACGACCACGGCCTCCGGGCCGTTGACGGCGGCGATGCCCACGCGCCCGGACAGCAGCGGGGTCACCTCGGCCTCGCCCGCCCGCACGGCGACCATCGCGCCGCCCGCGGGCAGGGCCTGCATCAGCCGGCCGCGGGCCGCGACGAGGGCGCAGGCGTCCGGGAGGGTGAGGACGCCCGCGACGTGGGCGGCGGCCAGCTCGCCGATCGAGTGGCCGGCCAGGAAGTCCGGCCGCAGCCCCCAGGACTCGACGAGCCGGAACAGGGCGACCTCGACCGCGAAGAGGGCGGCCTGGGTGCGGGCCGTCCGGTTCAGGGGTCCGGGGTCGGTGCCGAAGACGGTCTCGCGCAGCCCGGCGTCGAAGTGGCCGCACACCTCGTCGAAGGCGCGGGCGAAGACGGGGAACTCCTCGTACAGCTCCTTGCCCATGCCCGGGCGCTGGGCGCCCTGGCCGGTGAAGAGGAAGGCGGTCAGCCCCTTGGCGGTGCGGCCCCGGAGGGCGCCCGCGGACTCCTCGGCGAGCGCGGTCAGGCCGCCGAGGAGCTCGTCGCGGGTGCGGCCGAGGACGACGGCCCGGTGCGGGTACGCGGTCCTGGTCGTCGCCAGGGAGAAGCCGACGTCCATGGGGTCCAGCGGGCCGGCGACGGCCGCGAGGCGGGCCGCCTGGTCGCGCAGCGCCGCGGCGGTCCGGCCGGAGACGATCCAGGGCACGATGCCGGGCGCTGTGACGGGCGCGGCCTCCGTCGCCTCCGCCGTCGCCTCCTCGGCCGGCGCCTGCTCGATGATGGTGTGGGCGTTGGTGCCGCTCGCGCCGAAGGAGGAGATGCCGGCGCGGCGCGGGCGCCCGTCGGCCTCCGGCCACTGCCGCGTCCCGGTGAGCAGCCGGACGTCGCCCGCCGACCAGTCGACCTGGGCCGACGGCTCGTCCACGTGCAGGGTGCGCGGGAGCACGCCGTGCCGCATCGCCATGACCATCTTGATCACGCCGGCGACGCCGGCCGCGGCCTGGGTGTGCCCGATGTTCGACTTGACCGAGCCCAGCCACAGCGGCCGTCCGGCGGGGCGGCCCTGGCCGTACGTCGCCAGGAGCGCCTGGGCCTCGATGGGGTCGCCCAGGGTGGTGCCCGTGCCGTGCGCCTCGACGGCGTCCACGTCGGACGCGGACAGCCGTGCGTTCGCCAGCGCCTGGCGGATGACGCGCTGCTGGGACGGGCCGTTGGGCGCCGTCAGGCCGTTGGAGGCGCCGTCCTGGTTGACGGCCGAGCCCCGGACGAGGGCCAGCACGCGGTGGCCGTTGCGGGAGGCGTCGGAGAGCCGCTCCAGGAGCAGCATGCCGGCGCCCTCGCCCCAGCCGGTGCCGTCGGCGCCGTCCGCGAAGGACTTGCACCGGCCGTCGGGGGCCAGGCCCCGCTGCCGGCTGAAGGCGACGAAGGAGCCGGGGGTGGACATGACGGTCGCGCCGCCGGCCAGGGCCAGCGAGCACTCCTTCTGCCGCAGGGCCTGCACGGCCAGGTGCAGGGCGACCAGGGCGGAGGAGCAGGCGGTGTCGATGGTGACCGACGGTCCCTCGATGCCGAGGGTGTAGGAGATGCGGCCGGAGATCACCGCGGCGAGGCTGCCGGTGCCCAGGGCCGCCTCGGTGTCCTGCGGCAGCTTCGCGAGCAGGTCGCGGTAGTCCTGGCCGTTGGTGCCGGCGAACACGCCGACCTGGGCGCCGCGCACCGAGTCCGGTGCGATGCCCGCCCGCTCCAGCGCCTCCCACGAGACCTCCAGCAGCAGGCGCTGCTGGGGGTCCATGGCGATGGCCTCGCGGGGCGAGATGCCGAAGAAGTCGGGTTCGAAGTCGCCCGCGTCGTGCAGGAAGCCGCCCCGGCGCACATAGCTCTTGCCGGCGGCGTCGGGGTCCGGGTCGTAGAGGGAGTCGACGTCCCAGCCGCGGTCCTCAGGGAAGTCGGTGATGGCGTCGGTGCCGTCGTGGACGAGCTGCCAGAGCTCCTCCGGCGTGCTGACGCCGCCGGGGAAGCGGCAGCTCATCCCGACGATGGCGACCGGTTCTTCGTCACCGCTCTCCACGTCCCGCAGCCGCTGCCGTGTCTGGTGCAGATCCGCGGTGACCCTCTTGAGGTAGTCGAGCAGCTTGTCATCGTTGGTCATCGGGTGTCGCCACTTCTGTGCGGAAAGATTCGGCTGCAGGCGTGCGGGACGGGGGGAGCGGCTCGGGTCACGTCGTGCCGAGCTCGTTGTCGATGAAGGCGAAGACGTCGTCGGCGGAGGCGTCCTCCAGCCGTCCGGCGACCGTCGGGGCGTCACCGCCGGCCAGCGTCCCGGTCAGCCCGTTGAGCACGGTCTGCAGGCGCGCGGTGATCCGTGCCTGTTCGAGGTCCTCGGTGCTCAGTTCGCGGAGCCGGGCCTCCAGCCGGTCCAGCTCGGCGAGGACGGAGTCGGCGGAGGCCGCCGCACCGCCGAGCTCCCCGCCGAGGTGGGCGGCCAGGGCGGCGGGGGTCGCGTAGTCGAAGATCAGGGTGGCGGGGAGGGTCACTCCCGCGGCCGTGCTGATCCGGTTGCGCAGGTCGACGGAGGTCAGCGAGTCGAAGCCGAGGTCGCGGAAGGCCGTGGTCGGCTCGACCGCGCCGGCTCCCGAGTAGCCGAGGACCAGCGCGGCCTGACCGCAGACCAGGTCCACCAGGGCGCGTTCGCGCTCGCCCGCGGTCATCGCGGCGAGCCGCTGGGCGAAGTCGTCGGGCACGGCGGCCTCGGCGACGGCCGGCTTCAGGTCCCGGACCTCGGGCAGGTCGGCGAGCAGCGGGCTGCTGCGCACGGAGGTGAACGCCGGTACGAACCGGGTCCAGTCCACGTCGGCCACGGTCAGCGTGGTCTCGTCGCCCTCCAGGGCGCGGCGCAGCGCGGTCAGGGCACGGGCGGGGTCCATGGCCGCGATGCCGAGGGCGCTTCCGGCGCCGCGCACGTGGTCGCTGTCGGCCATGCCCGCGCCGCCCCAGGGTCCCCAGGCCACCGAGGTGGCCGGGAGCCCGTGGGCGCGGCGGAATTCGGCGAGCCCGTCGAGGAAGGCGTTGGCGGCCGCGTAGTTGGCCTGGCCGGCGCCGCCGACGGTGGCGGTGAGGGAGGAGAAGAGCACGAAGGCGGAGAGGTCCAGGTCCGCGGTCAGCTCGTGGAGGTGCCAGGCCGCGTCGGCCTTGGGGGCGAGCACGGCGCCGAAGCGGTCGGGGGTGAGGGCGTCGAGGACGCCGTCGTCCAGGACTCCGGCCAGGTGCATGACGGCGGTCAGCGGCTGTTCGGCGGGCACCGTGCGCAGGAGCGCGGCGAGGCTGTCGCGGTCGGCGGCGTCGCACGCGGCCAAGGTGACCTTGGTGCCCGTCGCGGCCAGCTCCTGCACCAGTTCGGCGGCACCCGGGGCGCGTTCGCCGCGGCGGCTGGTGAGCAGCAGGTGCTCCGCGCCCTCGGCGGCGAGCCACTTGGCGACCTCGGCGCCGACGGCTCCCGTGGCGCCGGTCACCAGCACGGTGCCGGTGGGCCGCCACGGCGCTCCCGGGCGCGCGGGGGCGTGCTCCAGGCGGCGGGCGTACGCCCCGGAGGCGCGGACGACGATCTGGTCCTCGTCGCCGGCGCCGGTGAGCAGGGCCGCGAACCGTGCGACGACGTGCGGTTCGAGCGTCTCGGGCAGGTCGGCGAGGCCGCCCCACAGGTCGGGGTGCTCCAGTGCGGCCACGCGCCCGAGCCCCCAGACGGCCGCCTGCCGGAAGCCTTCGGGGCGCGCCTCGTGCGCGACGGCCTGCCGGGTGACGGTCCACAGCCGGGCGCCGGTCCCGGTGCCGGCGAGCGCCTGGACGAGGGCGGCGGTCGCGGTGGCCGGGGCGGCGGGGGCGAGCAGGTTGAGCACGCCGTCCACGCCGGTGCGGCCGGTGAGCAGCGCGGTCAGCCCTGCGCGGTCCTGCGCGGCGGCGGGCACCGGGAGGACGTCGAGGACGAGGCCGCCGTCGGCGAGCGCGGCGAGCAGGGCGCCGGTCCAGGGGTCGCGGTCGCCGTCCTCGGGGACGACGGCGAGCCACTGCCCGGCGGTGGCCGGGGCCTGCGCGGCGGACAGCATGCGCCAGCCCGCGCGGTAACGCCAGCCGTCCACGGTGGCGTTGGCCTGCCGGTCGCCGTGCCACGCGGCGAGCGCGGGCACGAGGGCGGCGACGGGGGACGCGTCCGCGACGCCGAGGGTGGCGGCGAGCGCGGGCACGTCCCCGTCCCGTACGAGCTGCCAGAACTCGGCGTTCTCGTCGACGGGCCGGTCCGCGGTGACCGAGGGGGCGTTCTCCCAGTGGCGGTCGCGCAGGAAGGGGTACGTGGGCAGGCCCACGCGGCGGGCGCCGGCGAACAGCGCGGACCAGTCGGGGCTCAGCCCGCCGGTGTGCAGCCTGCACACCGCGTCGACGAGGGCCTTGGCCTCGCCCTGGTCGCGGCGCTGGGTGGCGACGACCTGGTCCACGGCGTCCTGGGCCATGCCGGTGAGCACGGCGTCGGGGCCGACCTCCAGGAAGCGGGTGGCGCCCTCGGCGGCGAGGGTGCGTACGCCGTCGTCGAAGCGGACGGCGTCGCGCACGTGCCGGACCCAGTACTCGGGCGAGGTCAGTTCCGTGGCCAGTTGCCCGGTGACGTTGGAGACGACGGGCAGCCGTGGCTCGTGGAAGTCCAGCCCCTCGATCGCCTTGCGGAACGGCTCCAGCATGGCGTCCATGCGGTGCGAGTGGAACGCGTGCGACACGCGCAGCCGGGTGGTCTTGTCGAACCGGCCCGCGACGGCCAGCACCGCGTCCTCGTCGCCGGAGACGACGACGGCGCGGGGCCCGTTGACGGCGGCGAGCCCGGCGCCCTCGGTGAGGAGCGGGGCGACGTCGGCCTCGGCGGCCCGGACCGCGACCATCGCGCCGCCGGCCGGGAGCTCCTGCATCAGGCGGCCGCGTGCGGCGACGAGCGTGACGGCGTCCGGCAGGGACAGGACGCCGGCGACGTGGGCGGCGACGACCTCGCCGATGGAGTGCCCGCCGAGCAGGTCGGGGCGGATCCCCCACGACTCCAGCAGGCGGAACAGCGCGACCTCGAAGGTGAAGAGGCCGGCCTGGGTGAACTGCGTCTGGTGCAGCAGCTCGGAGCCGGGGTCCAGGAGGACGTCCCGCAGCGGCCGGTCGAGGTGCTTGCCGAACTCGGCGCACAGCTCGTCGAAGGCCTGCGCGAAGACGGGGAACGCCGCGTGCAGCTCGCGGCCCATGCCGGGGCGCTGGGAGCCCTGGCCGGAGAAGAGGACGGCGAGGCGTCCCGGCCCGGCCGCCGTCACCGGCTGCTCCCGGCCGTCGGCCAGCGCGCGCAGGCCCTCCAGCAGTTCCTCGCGGTCGCGGCCGGTGACGGCCGCCCGGTGGGTGAACAGGGAGCGGGTCGTGGCCAGGGAGAAGCCCGTGTCGAAGGGGTCGTTGCCGCCCCCGGCGCCGGCCCCGGCCCCGGCCTCGGCCTCCAGCAGCCGGCCTGCCTGGGCGCGGACCGCGTCGGCCGAGCGGGCGGAGAGCACCCAGGGCACGACGGGCAGGGCGGCGCGCGGCCGGTCCTCCGGCTCGTCGGCGGCCGGGGCCTGTTCGAGGATGGTGTGGGCGTTGGTGCCGCTGATCCCGAACGAGGACACCCCGGCGCGGCGCGGCGCGCCCTCGGTCCGCCACTCCCGGGACCGCGTCAGCAGCTCGACGTCGCCGGCCGACCAGTCGACGGCGGTGGTGGGGTTCTCGGCGTGCAGGGTCGGCGGCAGGACGCCGTGGCGCATCGCCATGACCATCTTGATGATCGCCGCGACGCCGGCGGCGGCCTGGGGGTGGCCCATGTTGGACTTGATGGAGCCGAGCCACATGGGCCGGCCCTCCGGCCGGTCCTGCCCGTAGGCGGCGATGACGGCCTGCGCCTCGATGGGGTCGCCGAGCGTGGTGCCGGTGCCGTGCGCCTCGACGACGTCGACCTGCTGGGGGGCGAGCCGGGCGTCGGCGAGCGCCTGCTCGATCACGCGGATCTGGGCGGGGCCGCTGGGCGCGGTCATGCCGTTGGACGCGCCGTCCTGGTTGATGGCGCTGCCGCGCACCACGGCGAGGACCTCGTGCCCGTTGCGCAGCGCGTCCGACAGCCGCTCGACGAGCAGGACGCCCGCGCCCTCGGCCCAGGCGGCACCGGCGGCGTCCTCGGAGAAGGACCGGCAGCGGCCGTCGGGCGACAGGGCGCGCCGCTCGCTGAACTCGATGAACATCTCGGGGCTCGCCATCACGGCGGCGCCGCCGGCGAGGGCGAGCGAGCACTCGCCCTTGCGCAGCGCCTGGATGGCCATGTGCAGGGCGACCAGCGACGAGGAGCACGCGGTGTCCATGGTGACCGCGGGCCCTTCGAGGCCGAGGGTGTAGGCGATCCGCCCGGAGACGATGCTGCCGGATATGGTGCCGCCCACGTAGTCGTGGTGCATCAGGCCGACGAAGACGCCGGTGGGCGTGCCCTTGACGGAGGCCGGGTCGATCCCGGCCCGCTCGAAGGCCTCCCAGGAGGTCTCGAGCAGCATCCGCTGCTGGGGGTCGGTGCCCGCCGCGTCCTTCGGGCTGATGCCGAAGAAGGCGGGGTCGGACTCGGCCGCGTCGTGCAGGAACCCGCCGTGCCGCACGTAGCTCTTGCCGGGGCGGCCGGGCTCGGGGTCGTAGAGGCTGTCGATGTCCCAGCCGCGGTCCACGGGGAAGCCGGACACCACGTCGACGCCGTCGGCGACGATCCGCCACAGGTCCTCGGGCGTCCGGACGCCCCCGGGGTAGCGGCAGCCCATACCGATGATCGCGATCGGTTCGCGCTCCCGCTCCTCCAGCTCGCGCACGCGGCGTCGGGTCCGCTCCAGCTCTGTCGTCGCCCGCTTGAGGTAGTCGCGGAGCTTGTCGGCGGTGCCCGGCTCTTCCATCACTGGACTCCCAGTTCGTTGTCGATCCTCGCGAAAAGCTCTTCGTCGCTGGCGCCGCCGATGTCCTCGGGCGCCGCGGTGCCGGCCGGCCCGCCGTGCGTGTCGTGCCAGGTCCGCAGGAGGGCTTCGAGCCGCGCGGTGATGCGCGCGTGCGAGCCGTCCGCGTCGGGCAGGGCGGCCAGTGCGGCCTCCAGCCGGTCCACTTCGGCGACCATCGCCCGGGCCGCGTCGGCGGGCCCGGGGACGAGTCCGGCCTTGAGGTACGCGGCCAGGGCCTGCGGTGTCGGCTGGTCGAACGCCAGCGTGGCCGGCAGGGCCAGGCCGGTGGCGGCGCCCAGCAGGTTGCGCAGCTCGACGGCGGCGAGCGAGTCGAAGCCCATCTCCTGGAAGGCCCGCCCGGGGGCCAGCGCATCGGCCGACGCGTGTCCGAGCACGGCGGCGACGTGGGTCAGCACCAGCTCCGTCAGCAGCCGGTCCCGCTCCGGGTCCGGCAGGGGCGCAAGCCGTTCCCGCCAGGACGTCGCGCCCGCTCCGGCGCCCGCCGCGGCGGCCCGCCGGGGCGCGCCCCGGACGAGGCCGCGCAGCAGCGCGGGCACCCCGTCGGCGCGGGCCCGCACGGCGGCGGGGTCCAGCCTCGTCGGCACCACGAGCGCGTCCCCGGTGTCCAGGGCCGCGTCGAAGAGTTCCAGGCCCTGGGCGGCGGACAGGGGCGGCAGGCCGGCCCGGTGCATGCGCTCCAGGTCGGACGCCTCCATCCGCTCGGCGAGCCCGCCGGTTTCGGACCACAGGCCCCAGGCCATCGACACGGCGGGCAGCCCGGCGGCCCGGCGGTGGGCGGCGAGCGCGTCCAGGAAGGTGTTGGCGGCGGCGTAGTTGGCCTGGCCGCCGCCGACCAGGAGCCCGGCGGTGGAGGAGAACAGCACGAAGGCCGTGAGCTCCCGGTCCGCGGTGAGCTCGTGCAGGTTCCAGGCCGCGTCGACCTTGGGGCGCAGCACCCGCTCCACCTGCCCGGGGCTCAGTGCGGCGAGCATGCCGTTGTCGACGACGCCGGCCGCGTGCACGACCCCGTGGATCTCGTGCCGGGCGAGGAGGGCGGCGAGCTGTTCGCGGTCGGCCGCGTCGCAGCGGGCCACGGTCACCTCGGCGCCCAGCTCCTCCAGTCCGGCGCGCAGCCCGGCCGTGCCGGGGGCGTCCTCGCCGCGCCGACTCGTCAGCAGCAGCCGGCGGACGCCGTGGGCGGTGACGAGGTGGCGGGCCAGGAGGCCGCCGAGGCCGCCCGTGCCGCCGGTGATCAGCACGGTGGACCCGGGCTGCCACTGCGGCCGGCCGCCCGGCTCGGCCCGGGTGAGCCGGGGCGCCCGCAGCGCGCCGTCCCGTACGGCCACTTCGGGCTCCCCGCACGTCAGGGCCGCGGCCAGGCCGTCGCTCCCGTCGGTGTCGACCAGCAGGAACCGGCCGGGGTTCTCCGCCTCGGCGGCGCGCACCAGTCCGGCGAGCGGCGCGTGCGCGAGATCGCCGGCCCGGGTCACCACGGCGAGCCGCGACCGGTCGAAGCGGCTGTCGGCGAGCCAGTCCTGCAAGGCGGCCAGTACGGGGGTGAGCGTCCCGCGGACGGCCGAGGGCACGTCATCGTTTGCAGCAGAGGGAGCCACGGGCAGCACGACCACGTCCGGCACCGGTCCCTCGAGCGACGCGAGGCCGGGGTGGCAGGGCGCCGCCAGTCCGAGGCCGTCCGTGCCGAGCACGGCCAGGTCCACGGCGGGCGGCCCTGCGGGGGCCGGTACGGGGACGTGGTCGACGCGGAACAGCGACTCCCCCGGCCCGCCCGCCAGTTGCCCGGGCGAGACCGGGCGGGCGACGAGCGTCCGCACGGAGGCGACCGGTGCGCCGGTGCCGTCCGCGATCTCCAGCGACACGGCGTCCTCACCGGCCTTGCCGATGCGGATGCGCAGCTCGGGCGCCCCGGAGGCGTGCAGAGTGACGCCGCTCCAGCTGAAGGGGAGGACGGCCTGGCCAGGGCCGAGGCCGAGGAGGTTGGCGTGGAGGGCGGCGTCGAGCAACGCGGGGTGCATGCCGTACGAGCCGGCCGTCGCCCGTGCGCTCTCCGGCAGGGCGGCCTCGGCGAACAGGTCGTCGCCGCGCCGCCACACCGCTCGCAGTCCCTGGAAGACCTCGCCGTAGCCGTAGCCGGCCGCGGCCAGCGCCGGGTAGAGCTCGCCCGGTTCGACCTCTTCGGCACCCTCCGGCGGCCATGCCGCCATGTCCGCGGGCGGGGCGTCGCCGGCGGTGCCCAGCACTCCGGTGGCGTTGCCGGTCCACGGCGCGTCGGGGGCGTCCGCGGGCCGGGAGTACACGGCCAGCGAGCGCCGGCCGCCGTCGTCCGGGCCGACGGCGACCTGCACCGCCACGGCGCCCCGCTCGGGCAGGACGAGCGGCGCCTGGAGGGTGAGCTCCTCCACCACGCCGCAGCCGGCCCTGTCGCCCGCCTGGACGGCGAGTTCGACGAGGGCGGTGCCGGGCAGCAGGACGGTTCCGTGCACGGCGTGGTGCGCGAGCCAGGGCTGCGCGGACAGCGAGAGGCGGCCGGTGAGGACGACGCCGCCCGAGTCGGGCAGTTCCGTGACCGCACCCAGCAGGGGGTGGTCGGCGGCCAGCTGACCGAGCCCGCTCGCGTCCCCGCCGTTGCCGGCCGATTCCAGCCAGAAGCGGCTGCGGTCGAACGCGTAGGTGGGGAGGTCGACGCGGCGTGCGCCGCGGCCCGCGAACAGTGCGGCCCAGTCGACCGGGACGCCGGCGGTGTGCAACCGGCCGAGGGCGGCGACGAGTTCGCGCTCCTCCGCGCAGTCGCGCCGCATCGTCGCGACGGTCACCGGCTCGCCGTCGGCCACGCAGTCCTGCGCCATCGCCGTCAGCACCGCGTCGGGGCCCAGCTCCAGGTACGTCCCCACGCCCAGGTCGTGCAGCGTGAGCATCGCCGAGGCGAACCGCACGGGGCGGCGGACGTGGTCCACCCAGTAGTCCGGGGAGCACAGTTCCCCGGCCGTGGCCGGGGCGCCGGTCAGCGTCGAGACGATCGGGATCCGCGGCGCTTCGTAGTCCTGCGCCTTGGCGACTTGGGCGAAGGCGGCCAGCATGGGTTCCATCAGCGGCGAGTGGAACGCGTGCGACACCTTGAGCCTGCTGCTCCTGGCGAACCGCGCGGCGATCTCCGCCACGTCGTCCTCGGCACCGGAGATCACCACGGACTCCGGGCCGTTGACGGCTGCGAGGCCGACCGTGCCGGAGAGCAGCGGCTGTACGTCGGCCTCGGCGGCCGCGATCGCCGCCATGGCGCCGCCGGGCGGCAGTTGCCGCATCAGGCCGCCGCGGGCGAGGACCATCGCGACGGCGCCCTCCAGGGAGAGCACGCCGGACACGTGCGCGGCGGCCAGTTCGCCGACGGAGTGCCCCACGAGGAAGTCGGGGCGGACGCCCAGGGACTCCAGGAGCCGGTACAGCGCCACCTCGACGGCGAAGATCGCGGCCTGCGCGTAGTCGGTGCGGCGCAGGGTCCCGGCATCCGTCTCGATCGCCTCGGCCAGCGGCACCTCCAGCTCCGCGTCCATGAGCGCGGCCACCTCGTCGAAGGCGGCGGCGAACACGGGGAAGGCCCGGTACAGCTCGCGGCCCATGCCGAGGCGCTGGGAGCCCTGCCCGGTGAAGAGGAACGCCACCTTTCCGCCGGTGCGGGAACCGTCCCTGCGGGGGCCGGCGGTGACCCGGGCCAGGCCGGCGAGCAACTCCTCGCCGTCCCCGCCGACGACGACCGCGCGGTGTTCCCACCGGGAGCGGGTGGTGGCCAGTGAGTAGCCGATGTCGGCGGGGTCGGCGCCGGGCCGGGCGGAGACCCACTCGTGCAGCCTGCGGCTCTGCCCGGCGAGGGCCTCCGGCGTCCGCGCCGAGAGGATCCAGGGGACGGCCGTGAGCCGCGGAGCGTCCGGGGGCGTCCCGTCCGGGGTTTCGGAGGGCGCCGCTCCGTCCGGGGCGGGCGCGGAGGTGTCCATGGGAGCCTCTTCGAGCACCACGTGCGCGTTGGTCCCGCTGATGCCGAACGACGAGACGGCCGACCGGCGGGGCCGCCCGGTCTCCGGCCAGGCGCGGTGCTCGGTGAGCAGCTCCACCGCCCCGGAGTCCCAGTCGACCTGCGGCGAGGGCTCGTCGACGTGCAGGGTCTTCGGCAGCGCGCCGTGGCGCATCGCCATGACCATCTTGATCACGCCGGCGACGCCCGCGGCGGCCTGGGTGTGGCCGAGGTTCGACTTGACCGATCCGAGCCACAACGGCCGTCCGCCGGCCCGCTCCCGGCCGTACGTCGCCAGCAGGGCCTGGGCCTCGATGGGGTCGCCCAGCGTGGTGCCGGTGCCGTGGGCCTCGACCGTGTCGACGTCCGCCGGGGACAGGCCCGCGTTCGCCAGCGCCTGGCGGATCACGCGTTGCTGGGAGGGGCCGTTCGGCGCCGTGAGGCGGCTGCTGGCGCCGTCGGAGTTGATCGCGCTGCCCTTGACGACGGCGAGGACGCGGTGGCCGTTGCGGCGGGCGTCGGAGAGCCGCTCCAGGAGCAGCATGCCGGCGCCCTCGCCCCAGCCGGTGCCGTCGGCGCCCGCGGCGAACGCCTTGCAGCGGCCGTCGGGGGACAGGCCCCGCTGCTTGCTGAAGTCGATGAACGTCTCGGGCGTCGACATCACCGTGACGCCCCCGGCCAGGGCCAGGGTGCACTCGCCGGACTGCAGCGCCCGGACCGCCCAGTGCAGGGCGACCAGCGAGGACGAGCAGGCGGTGTCGACGGTGACGGCCGGCCCTTCGAGGCCGAAGGCGTAGGCCACCCGGCCCGAGGCGATGCTGGCGGCGCTGCCGTTGGCGAGGTAGCCGTCGAGGTCCTCGGGAACGGACCGGATCCGGGTCGCGTAGTCGTTGTACATGACGCCGGCGAAGACTCCGGTGCGGCTGCCGCGCAGGGCCGACGGCACGATGCCGGCGTCCTCGAACGCCTCGTGGCAGGTCTCCAGCAGCAGCCGCTGCTGGGGGTCGGTGGCCAGCGCCTCGCGCGGGCTGATCCCGAAGAAGTCGTGGTCGAACTCCGCGGCGTCGTGCAGGAATCCGCCCGTGCGGGCGTAGGTCCGGCCGGGGCGCCCGGGTTCGGGGTCGTACAGGGAGTCGGTGTCCCAGCCGCGGTCGGCGGGGAAGCCGGACACGGCGTCGGTGCCCGCGGCCACCAGGTCCCACAGTTCCCCGGGGGTGGTGACGCCGCCGGGGTAGCGGCACGCCATGCCCACGATCGCGACGGGTTCGTGCGCCCGTTGCTCGGACTCGCGCAGCCTGCGCCGCGTCTCGCGCAGATCCGACGTCGTCCGTCGGAGGTAGTCGAGCAGTCGGTCCTCGTTGTTCACCAGCGCAGCCGTCCGATCGGAATCGAAAGAAGCCTTCGGAAAACGCGGGGCTCCCGGGCTCCTCGGTCCGCGCCCCCGCCCATCGGAGGCTAAGGAGCCCCGGACGGCCCGGCCAACCCCTATCCCCCCCAGCCCGGGCAGGGGGTGAGGGGCGCTCAGGGGGCGCTCAGGGGGTACGGCGCGCGCCGGGCGGACTTTGCCTTCAGTGAGGCAACCGAGGGCGGTGGGACGACCTTCCATACTGTTGGAGGGCCGGAACTTGGAGGACCGGCCTACCGTTGACACCCATGTGACACGCTACGTAAGTTTCGTGTCCATATTTTGCTGATGTCCTAGAACGATAGGGTTCGCTGGGCGCGTGATCCGTTTTGGTGACGAAACGTTTACGCGGGATCTATCGGATTCGGCTAGACCATGCGGTGGACTGCATGGGGGCCGGCATCTCGTACACGGGGGCCGGCAAGGGGTTGAAGTTCCGCAGTGCTGTTCGGTGAACCCGGATTCTCGGAATACTGACCGCGGGGGCGATGTATGAATCTGTTCGACCGCCATAAAGAACTGGAAGCCTTGAGAGAGGCGTTCGCCGACTGTGTCGGCGGATCGGGACAGCTCGTGATCATCAGTGGAGGCCCGGGCTCGGGCAAGACGGAACTCCTGCACGAGTTCGCCAATACGGTGGCTGCGGCGGGTGCCCGGCTCCTGATCGCCACCGCTTCCGCCACCGGGCGGAACCAGCAGCTGGGCACCGTGGGGGACCTGCTGCTCAGCGGCGAGGTCGCCGCGGACGTGCTGGACCGGATCAACCGCTGCCGCACGTCCGGCGAGGCCACTCCCCCGCCGTCCGGGCCGGAGAAGGAGAAGTGCGTCGCGCGTGCCGTCCAGGACGTCCCGCGGGCCGTGGTGGAACTCGCCGGCGACCGGCCCGTGGTGATCGGCATCGACGACTGCCACTACATGGACGGCGCTTCGCTCCAGGCCGTCCTGTCGCTGCTGCAGCGCATCCGCGCCAAGCGGGTCCTGGTGGTGTGCACCGGCTGGGAGCAGTACGGGCCGGCCCACCCGCTGGTCCGCGCCGAGCTCCTCCGCCGGCCGCACCGCAGGGTCCGCCTCGCGCCGCTCTCCGAGGAGGGCGTGGGCCGCATGCTCGCCGCCCAGTCGGAGCGGCCGTTACCGCCCGGCGCCCGCTCCCGCTACCACCGCATGACCGCCGGCAACCCCATGCTGGTGCGCGCCCTCCTGGACGACACGACGCGCTTCGGCGCCGACGTCGGCGAGCCGGTCGCGAGCGTCGCCTACCGGCAGGCGGTGCTCGCCTGCCTGGCGCGCACCGAGCCCGGCCACGCGCGGACCGCCGCGGCGCTGGCCGCTCTCGGCGACGCCGCCTCGGCCCGGAGCGCGGCGGCCGTGACGGGCCTGTCCCCGGACGAGGTGCAGCAAGTGGCCGAGCTGCTCTCCCAGACGGGGCTGCTCGACGGATACCGCTTCCGGCACGCGGTCGCGGCGAGCGCGGTGCTCAGCAGCCTCGCCGCGAGCGAGCGCTCGCGCCTGCACGGCGACGTGGCGCAGCTGCGCTACGAGGCGGGCGACCCCCTCGCCGACGTGGCGCGCCACCTCCTGGCCGCCGGCCGGGCCCCCGAGCCCTGGGGGCCCGCGGTGCTGCGGCGCGCGGCCGAACAGGCCCTGGCCGCGGACGACGTCGAGGAGGCCGCGAGCTTCCTCGGGCTCGCCCTGCGGGAGTGCAAGGACCCGCGGGAACGCCAGGCGCTCTCCGCGACCCTGGCCCGGGCCGTGTGGCGGGTCAACCCCGCGGCCGCGGGCCCGCACCTCGCCCCGCTGTACGCGGCGGCGCGCAGCGGCACCCTGGACACCCGCGACACGGCCACCGTCCTGCGCCACATGCTGTGGCAGGGCGACACCGATCTCGCGGCGGAGACGATCAACGCGTTAGGTGGCCTGCGCACGCGGACCGACGCCCGGCTCCTGGCCGAGATGGAGTTCGTCAGGCAGTGGTTCTACGGCATGCCGCGAGCCCTGCAGCGCGGTGACGCCGGCCGGACGAGTCCCCTCGAACCCACCATGGCGGACCACACCAGCAGCCTCTGGGCCAGCGTCGCCCTCATGGCCGGCGGCACCGTCACCGACGAATCCGTGACGCACGTGGCCGAGGCCCTGCAGGCCCACCAGCTCAGCGACCTGCGGCTCGAACTCACCACGATCTCCCTGATGGTCATCGCGCACGCGGACCGGCCCGCGACCGCGGCGGAGGTGTGCGAGTCCCTCCTGGCCGACGCCGGGCGGCGCGAGTCGACCACCTGGCAGGCCGTCCTCGGTGCCGTGCGGGCCGAAATCGCCCTGCTGCAGGGGGACGTGGAGACCGCCTCGGAGAAGGCCGTCGAGTCCCTCGGCCTGCTGCACCCGCAGGGCTGGGGCGTGCTGGCCGGCCTGCCGCTGTCGACGGCCCTGTTCGCGTACACGGCCCGCGGCCGCCACGAGGCCGCGGCGGACCTGCTCCAGCGCAAGGTGCCGGACAGCATGTTCCAGACGCTCTTCGGCGTGCAGTACCTGCGCGCCAGGGGCCATCACTATCTGGCCACCGGGCGGGCCTTCGCCGCGCTCAACGACTTCGAGACCTGCGGCCAGCTCATGCAGGACCGCAGCCCGGAGCTGCAGGCGGGGATCCCCTGGCGGACCGACCTCGCCCAGGCAAACCTGCGCATCGGCAAGCAGCGCGCCGCCAAGGACTGGGCGCAGAAGCAGCTCAGGCTGCGCGGGAACTTCGGCTCCCGGACGCGCGCGATCACCCTGCGCGTCCTGGCCGGGGCGAGCCAGCTGCGCCACCGCACCGCCCTCCTGCGCGAATCGGTCGACCTGCTCCAGGCCTGCGGCGACCGGCTGGAACTCGCCTTCGCCTACGGCGAACTGTCCGCCGCCCACTACGAGCTGGGCGAGTTCGCCCGCGCCCGGCTCCTGGCGCAGCAGGCCGCCCAGGAGGCCGCGGTGTGCCGGATCGCTTCGCCGGTCGGCAACCGCCTGGAGCGGGCCGAGCCGGAGGGCCCCGGCGCCGCACCGGCCCTCAGCGACGCGGAGTGCCGGGTCGCGGCGCTGGCCGCGCTCGGCTACACCAACCGCGAGATCAGCAGCCGCATCCACGTCACCATCAGCACGGTCGAGCAGCACCTGACGCGCGTATACCGCAAGCTGAACGTCGCCAGCCGCACCGAGCTGCCGTCCAAGGTGATCGAGTACCGGATACCGACGCCGTCGGACCCGGCCCGCGCGGGCCGGTCGGCCGCGGTGCGCGGCACCGCCTGAGCAGGGACGGCGCACCTCGCCGAGGCGGGCGGGCCGGGAGTCCCTGGGGACTTCCGGCCCGCCCGCCGTGCTCACTTGTACGTCTCCAGCTCGTCGTCCAGGATGCCGAACAGCTCGTCCGCGGTCGCCGTCTCCAGTCCCGGACCGCTCTCCCGCTCCTCCTCCCGGGGGCCGGCGTCGGTCCACTTCGCCGTGAGGGCCCGCAGCCGGACCGCGACCCTGGCCCGCTGCTCCCCGTCCACGACCGCGGCGTCCAGCAGGGCTTCGAGGCGCATCACTTCGGCCTCGGCGTCCGGCACGGCCCCGTCCGCGTCCCCGACCAGTTCGCCGAAGAGGTGTCCGGCGATGGCGGCGGGGGTCGGGTAGTCGAAGGTCAGGGTCGCCGACAGCCGCAGCCCGGTGTCCGCGCCGATGCGGTTGCGGAGCTCCAGGGCGGACAGCGAGTCCACGCCCAGTTCGCCGAAGCCCCGCTCCGGGTCGACGGCGTCGGCGCGTTCGTGCCCGAGCACGTCGGCGACGTGCCCGCACACCGTCTCCAGCAGCAGCTTCCTGCTCTCCGCGGGCGACAGTTCCGCGAGCCGCTGCGGGAGGGCCACGGTCCGGTGCTGCCCGCCGGCGGCGACGGCGACGGAGGGCGCGGCCTGCGCGGTCCGCCGGGCGGGTGCGCCGGCGAGGGCCCGCACCATCGGCGGCGCGTCCTCGGTGGGCCGCACCCGCATCGGCAGGAGCACGGCGCGGTCCGCGGTCAGGGCCCGGTCGAAGAGGGCCAGCGCCCGGTCGGCCGGCAGCGGCTCGACGCCGTCGCGGGCCAGCCGCCGCAGCTCGGCCTCGCCGAGCGAGCCGGCCATGCCCGAGGCGGTGTCCCACAGGCCCCAGCCCAGGGACAGGGCGGGCAGCCCGGCCGCGCGCCGCCGGGCCGCGAGGGCGTCCAGGAAGGCGTTGGCGGCCGCGTAGTTGGCCTGGCCCGCGGCCCCGAGGGCGGCAGCGGCGGAGGAGAACAGCACGAAGGAGGCGAGACCGAGGTCCCGGGTGAGCTCGTGCAGGTTCCAGGCCGCGTCGGCCTTGGGCCGCAGGACCGCGTCGAGGCGGTCCGGGGTCAGCGACGGCAGGAGGCCGTCGTCCAGCACGCCGGCGGCGTGCACCACGGCCGTGAGCGGGTGCGCCTCCGGTATCGCGGCGAGCAGCGCGGCCAGGGCCTCGCGGTCGGCCGCGTCGCACGCGGCGACGGTCACCGTCGCGCCGAGCTCGCGGAGGTCGCCGAGGTCCCCCGGGTCGCCGCCGCGGCTGCTCAGCACCAGGTGCCGCACGCCGTGTTCCGTGATCAGGTGCCGGGCGAGCAGCCGGCCGAGGCTGCCGGTGCCGCCCGTGACGAGCACGGTGCCGTCCGGGTCCGGCCCGGTGAGGGCGGGCGCGGCGCCGGGCGCCGGGACGGCCGGGGTCAGCGCGGGGACGTACGCCTTGCCCGCGCGCACGGCGAGCTCCGGTTCTCCTGCGGCCACCGCCGCGGGGAGGGCGGCCCGGGAGGCCGGGTCGTCGTCGAGGTCGACGAGCGCGAGCCGGCCGGGGTGTTCGACGGCCACGGACCGCACGAGGCCCCGGACCCCGGCCTGGGCGAGGCCGGGTGCGCCCTCCAGGTCGACCGCTCCCCGGGTGACGACCACCAGCCGCGCGTCGCCGGCCGACTCGTCGGCGAGGCGCTCCTGGAGCGTGGCCAGCATCGTGTGCAGGGTTTCCCGGGCGGCGGCCGGACCGTCTTCGGCCGTGTGCTCCGGAGCGAAGAGCACGGTCCCGGGAAGGGGGCCGGACGCAGCGGGCAGCGGTACCGGCTTCCACGACAGTTCGTACAGGTCTCCCGGCGCCGGGGCGGCCGCGTTCAGCTGTTCCGCGGTCACCGGCCGGATGCGCAGCGAGGACACCGCGGCGACGGGCGAGCCCGCGCCGTCGTACAGGTGCAGGCCCATCTGCTCGGTGCCGTACGGAGTGAGCCGCAGCCGCACCGCCGAGGCGCCCGCCGCGTGGAGCGTCACGCCCTCCCACGCGAACGGCAGGGTCATGACCGTCGGGTCCTGGCCGTCGACCAGGTCGATGGCGTGCAGCGCCGAGTCGAGCAGCGCCGGGTGCAGCCCGAAGCCGGCCGTCTCCGCACCCTCGGGCAGGGCGAGTTCCGCATAGACCTCCTCGCCGAGCCGCCAGGCGGTGCGCAGGCACCGGAACAGGGGGCCGTAGCCGTAGCCCTGCTCGGCGAGGTGGTCGTAGGTGCCCGTCAGGTCGACGGGCACGGCGCCCGCGGGCGGCCAGGCGCCGAGCGCCTCGGGCTCCGCCGCGGGGGCGGGGGCGAGGACGCCGGTGACGTGCCGGGTCCAGGCCTCCCCGGCGCCCTCGGTGCGCGCGTGGACGGTGACCGTCCTGCGCCCGGTCGCGTCGGGGGCCCCGGCGACCATCTGGAGCTGCACCGCGCCCTGCGCGGGCAGCACCAGCGGCCGTTCGACGGTGAGTTCCTCGACCAGGCCGCAGCCCGTCCGGTCCCCGGCCCGGACGGCCAGTTCGACGAAGGCGCTGCCCGGCAGGAGGACCACTCCGGCGACGGCGTGGTCGGCCAGCCAGGGGTGCGTGTCCAGCGACACCCGGCCGGTCAGCGCGACGGCGTCGGCGTCCGCCAGCCGGATCTCCGCACCCAGCAGTGGGTGGTCCGCGGGCGTCTGCCCGACCCCGCCTGCCCCGGCGGGTGCGGCCGGCTCGTCGTCGAGCCACAGCCGCTGCCGCTGGAAGGCGTACGTGGGCAGGTCGATCCGGCGGGCGCCGGGCGCGGCGAAGACCCGCTCCCGGTCGAGGGGCACGCCGCGGACCTGCAGCGTGGCCAGGGCGGTGGCCAGGGCGACCGGCTCCTCCCGGTCGCGGCGCAGCACGGGGACGAACAGCGAACGCTCGGCGTCGTCCACGCACTGGGCGCCCATGGTGGAGAGCACCGCGTCGGGCCCGACCTCGAGGAAGGTCCGGACGCCCGCGGCCTCCAGGGTGCGGATGCCGTCGGCGAACCGGACGGCCTCGCGGGCGTGGCGCACCCAGTACCCGGGCGAGGTCAGCTCCTCGTCCGTGGCCTGCACGCCGGTCAGGTTGGAGACGACGGGCACGGACGGCGGCGCGAACCGCAGGCTCCGCGCCACCTCCTCGAACTCCTCGAGCATCGGCTCCATGCGCGGCGAGTGGAAGGCGTGGCTGACCCGCAGCCGCTTCGTCCTGCGGTCGCCGAAGGCGGCGCCGACGGCGGCCACCGCGTCCTCGTCGCCGGACACCACCACGGCGCGGGGCCCGTTGACGGCGGCGATGCCGACGCCCGTGCCGAGGTGCGCCCGCACCTCCTCCTCCGTCGCGTCGACGGCCAGCATCGCGCCGCCGGCGGGCAGCGCCTCCATGAGCCGTCCCCTGGCCGTGACCAGGCGGGCGGCGTCCTCCAGGGTGAGCACGCCCGCGGCGTGGGCCGCGGTCAGCTCACCGACGGAGTGCCCGGCGAGGAGGTCCGGACGGATCCCCCAGGACTCCAGGAGCCGGAACAGGGCGGTCTCGACGGCGAACAGGGCGCTCTGGGTGTACACCGTCCGGTCGAGCAGGCCGGCTCCGGCACTGTCCGGCCCGGCGAGGACCACGTCGCGCAGCGGGCGGTCGAGGTGGGCGTCGCAGTGGCGGCACGCCTCGTCGAACGCGGCCCGGAACACGGGGTGCTGCGCGTACAGCTCCCGTCCCATCCCGGGGCGCTGGGCGCCCTGCCCGGTGAACAGGAAGGCGACCTTGCCGGCGACGGGCCTGCCGCGCACCACTCCCGGCGCCGTGGTGCCCGCCGCCAGCGCGGCGAGGCCCGTGGCGAGTTCGTCCCGGTCGCGGGCGACCACGGCGGCCCGGTGACCGAGGGCGGCCCGGCCGGTGGCCAGGGAGAAGGCGAGGTCGGGAAGGGGCGCGTCCTGGACGGCCGCCAGGCGCCCGGCCTGGGCCGCGAGGGCTTCCGGGGTGTTCCCGGACAGCAGGACGGGCAGCAGGGGTGCCCCGGCCGCGGGCGCGGCGGCCTCCGCGGAACCGTCACCGTGCTCTGCGGAACCGTCACCGGGCTCCGCGGCCGGGGCCGGCGCCTCGATGATGGTGTGGGCGTTGGTGCCGCTGATGCCGAACGAGGAGACGCCCGCCCGGCGCGGACGGCCGTCGGCCTCCGGCCAGTCCCGCGCCTCCGTCAGCAGTTCGACGCCGCCCGCCGTCCAGTCGACCTGCCGCGAGGGCTCGTCCACGTGGAGCGTGGCGGGCAGGACGCCGTGGCGCATGGCCAGCACCATCTTGATCACCCCGGCCACACCGGCGGCGGCCTGCGTGTGGCCGATGTTCGACTTGACGGAGCCGAGCCACAGCGGCCGGTCCCCGGGGCGGTCCTGGCCGTACGTGGCCAGCAGCGCCTGGGCCTCGATCGGGTCGCCGAGGGTGGTGCCCGTGCCGTGCGCCTCCACCGCGTCGACATCGGCCGCCGACAGACCGGCGTTCGCCAGCGCCTGCCGGATCACCCGCTGCTGCGACGGGCCGTTCGGGGCCGTCAGCCCGTTGGACGCGCCGTCCTGGTTCACCGCCGAGCCCCGTACGACGGCCAGCACCACGTGCCCGTTGCGCCGCGCGTCCGACAGCCGCTCCAGGAGCAGCATGCCGGCGCCCTCGGACAGGGCGGTGCCGTCGGCGCCGTCCGCGAAGGACTTGGCCCGGCCGTCCCCGGCGAGGTTGCGCTGCCTGCTGAAGTCCACGAACGTGTCCACGGTGGACATCACGGACACGCCGCCGGCCAGGGCCAGGGTGCACTCCCCCTGCCGCAGGGCCTGCACCGCCAGGTGCAGGGCGACCAGCGACGAGGAGCACGCAGTGTCCACGGTGAGGGTCGGGCCCTCCAGGCCCAGGGTGTAGGCGACCCGGCCGGAGGCGATGCTGCCGAGGCTGCCGTTGCCGAGGTAGTCGCGTACGGACTCGGGCGCGTTGGTGAGCCTGCTGCCGTAGTCGTGGTACATCACGCCGGTGAAGACGCCGGTGCGGCTGCCCCGTACCGCGTGCGGGTCGATGCCCGCGCGCTCCAATGCCTCCCAGGAGGTCTCCAGCAGCAGCCGCTGCTGCGGGTCGGTCGCGAGGGCCTCGCGCGGCGAGATGCCGAAGAAGTCCGGGTCGAAGCCGGCGGCATCGTGCAGGAATCCGCCCTCGCGGGTGCTGCACCGGCCGGCCTTGCCCGGCTCGGGGTCGTAGAGGCCGTCGAGGTCCCAGCCGCGGTCGGCGGGGAAGGGCGACATGCCGTCCCCGCCGTCGGCCAGCAGGCGCCACAGCTCCTCGGGGGTGGTCACGCCGCCGGGGTAGCGGCAGCTCATGGCCACGATCGCGATCGGCTCGTCGGTCCCGGCGGCCGCCGCGGCGGGCAGGGCCCCGGCCGCGTCCGGGTCGTCGGGGCCGATCAGTTCGGCCTTGAGGTGGCCCACCAGCGCGCCGGAGTCGGGGTAGTCGAAGACGAGGGTCGCGGGCAGCCGGAGGCCGAGCGCGCCGGAGAGGCGGTTGCGCAGTTCGACCGCGGTCAGCGAGTCGAAGCCGATCTCGCGGAAGGCGCGGCGCGGGTCGAGGACCATGTCCGCGTCGTGGCCGAGGACGGCGGCGACGTGGGTGCGGACGAGTTCGAGGAGCAGCGCGTCGCGCTCGGCGGGCGCCGCGGCGGTCAGCCTGTCCTGCAGACCGCCGCCCGCCGTGCTCGCCGCCGCGGTGCGCCGGGCGGGGGCGCGGACCAGTCCGCGGAGCACGGGCGGGAGGGAGTCCGCGCGCCGGAGGGCGGGCAGGTCGAGGCCGACCGGCAGCAGCAGCGGTTCGCCCGCGGTCAGCGCGGTGTCGAAGAGCCCGAGCCCGTCCTCGGTGGCCAGCGGGCGGACCCCGGAGCGCGCCATGCGCTCGACGTCGGCGTCCGTGAGGTGCGCGGTCATGCCGGTGCGCTGCTCCCAGAAGCCCCAGGCCAGGGAGACGGCGGGCAGGCCCCGGGCGGCGCGGTGGTGCGCCAGGCCGTCGAGGAAGGCGTTGGCGGCGGCGTAGCCGGACTGGCCCGCGCCGTCGACGGTGCCGGCCGCCGAGGAGAACAGCACGAAGGCGGCGAGGTCGAGTCCCTGGGTGAGTTCGTGCAGGTGCCAGGCGGCGTCGGCCTTGGGCCGCAGGACGGCGTCGAGCCGTTCGGGGGTGAGCCCGGTGACGAGGCCGTCGTCCAGGGCGCCCGCCAGGTGGACGACCGCGGTCAGCGGGTGTTCGGCGGGGACCGCGGCGAGCAGGCCGGCGAGCCGGTCCCGGTCGGAGGCGTCGCACCGGGCCACGGTCACGTCCGCGTCCAGGCCGGCGAGGTCGTCCGACAGGACGCCGCTGCGGCCGGCGATCAGCAGGTGGCGCACGCCGTGCGCGGTCACCAGGTGACGGGCGATCAGGCCGCCGAGCACGCCGGTGCCCCCGGTGATCAGGACGGTGCCCCCGGGGTCGAGCGCGAGGTCCCCGGCGCCGCGGCCCGCCCGGGCCATCCTGGGCACGTGGGCCCTGCCCTCGCGGAGGGCGAGCTGGGGTTCGCCGGACGTCTCGGCCGCGGCTGCCGCGTCGCCGGGCGTGGCCGCGGCGTCCGCGTCGACCAGGACGAGGCGGCCGGGGTTCTCGGCCTGGGCCGCGCGGACCAGGCCCCAGACGGCGGCCGCGGCCAGGTCTGTGACGTCCTCGGCGCCGACGGCCACGGCACCGCGGGTGAGCACGATCAGCCGGGTGGAGGCGGCGCGTTCGTCGGTGAGCCACCGGCGTACGGTCTCCAGCACCCGGCCGGCCTCCTCGCGCGTGGCGGCGAGGGGGTCGCCGGATCCGCTCACGGGGAGGACGGCGTACGCGGGCACCTCCTCCAGCTCGTCGAGGCCGCCTTCGCCGAGCACGGCGTGGCCGGCGGTGACGGGTCCGGCGGCGGGCAGGGCGGGCCAGTCCAGGCGGTAGAGGTCGTCGGAGCGGCCGGGCGCGGCGAGCGCGCCGGGGTCGACGGTGCGGGCGACCAGGCCGTCGACCGCGGCCACGGGCGCCCCGGTGGCGTCGGCCAGCTGGAGCGTCGTGACGTCGGTGCCGGTGATCCGTACGCGCAGGGCGGTGGCCCCGGCCGCGTACAACGAGACGCCGGTCCAGGAGAAGGGCAGCCGGGCCGCCCCTTCCTCCGGTTCGCCGAGCCCCGCGGCGTGCAGGGCCGCGTCGAACAGGGCGGGGTGGAGGCCGAAGCGCTCCGCCTCCACGGGCAGTTCGATCTCGGCGAAGGTCTCGTCGCCGCGCCGCCAGGCCGCGCGGAGCCCCTGGAAGGCGGGGCCGTAGTGGTAGCCCTGTCCGGCCAGCCGGTCGTAGACGTCGTCGACGGCGACCGGCCGCGCGCCGGCGGGCGGCCAGGCGGCGAGGTCGAACCCGGCGTCCGCGGCGTCGGGTTCGAGCAGGCCGGAGGCGTGCCGGGTCCAGCCGGCGTCGCCGTCCTCCGGGCGGGAGTGCACGGACAGGGGCCGCTGTCCCGCTCCATCGGCGTCGCCGACGCGGACCTGCACCTGGACGGCTCCCCGCGCGGGCAGCAGCAGCGGCGCCTCCAGCGTCAGTTCGCCCACGCGGCCGCAGCCGAGCTCGTCGCCCGCCGCGATCGCGAGCTCCACGAACGCCGTGCCGGGCAGCAGGACCGTCTCCCCGACGGCGTGGTCGGCGAGCCAGGGCGCGGTGGCGGTGGAGAGCCGGCCGGTGAAGAGCATGCCTCCGCCGTCGGCGACGGTGACCGCGGCGCCGAGCAGCGGGTGCCCGGTGGCCGCGAGCCCGGCCGCGGCCACGTCGCCGGCGGCGGTCGAGCGGCCGAGCCAGAACCGCTCGCGCTGGAAGGCGTACGTCGGAACGTCGGCCGGGCGGACGGGCATGCCGTCGAAGGCGGGCCGCCAGTCCACGGGGACGCCGTGCACGAACGCTTCGGCGAGCGACGCCAGCCACCGGGCCGGGCCGCCCTCGTCGCGGCGCAGCGAGCCGAGGCCGGTGATGTCCGCGCCGGCGGCGTCGGCGGTCTCCTCGATGCTGTGCAGGAGCACGGGGTGCGGGCTGCACTCGGCGAAGACGCCGTAGCCGCCGGCGAGCAGCACCCGGGTCGTGGGCTCGAAGAGCACGGTCCGGCGCAGGTTCGTGTACCAGTACCCGGCGTCGAGCCCGGCGGTGTCGAACAGGGCTCCGGTGACGGTGGAGTAGAAGGGCACGTCCGCGGAGCGCGGGCTGACGGGGGCCAGTTCGGTCAGCAGCCGCTCGCGGATCGTCTCGACCTGCGCGGAGTGCGAGGCGTAGTCGACGGGCAGCCGCTTGACGCGGACGTCGTCGGCCTTGAGCAGCTCTTCCAACGCGTCGAGGGCGTCGGTGTCGCCGGAGAGGACCACGGAGGCGGCCCCGTTGACGGCGGCCACCGAGATCCTGCCGTCGTAGGCGGCGAGCCGCTCCCCGATCCGCTCCTCGGGCAGCGCGACCGACAGCATCCCGCCGCGGGCGGAGAGCTCGTCGGCGATGGCCCGGCTGCGCAGGGCCACGACGCGGGCGCCGTCGGCGAGGGAGAGCGCCCCGGCGACGCACGCGGCGGCGATCTCGCCCTGGGAGTGCCCGATGACGGCGGCGGGGCGGATGCCGTACGAGCGCCACAGCTCGGCGAGCGACACCATGACCGCCCACAGGGCGGGCTGGACGACGTCCACGCGCTCCAGCGGCGCCGCGTCGCGCACGGTGTCGAGCAGGTCCCAGTCGGTGAAGGGGGCGAGGGCCTCGGCGCACTCGGCCATCCTGGCGGCGAACACCGGGGAGGCGTCGAGGAGTTCGGCGGCCATGCCGGCCCACTGGGAGCCCTGTCCGGGGAAGACGAAGGCGATCCGGGACTCGCTCGCCCGCCGGCCCTGGACGACGTGGGGCGCGGTGGTGCCGTCGGCGAGGGCGGCGAGCCCCGCGAGCAGGGTCCCGCGGTCGTCGCCGATCACCACGGCGCGGTGGTCCAGGGCCGCCCGCGAGGTCGCCAGCGTGTGGGCGACGTCGGGGAGCGGGGCCGCGGCCGGGCCTTCCCCGGTGCCGCCGGTGAGGTGGGCGAGCAGCTGCCGGGCCTGGGCGGCCGGCCCCTGCTCGCCCTGGCCGGAGAGGACCAGCGGGACGGGCCCGGTGAGCCCGGCCGCCGCTTCGGGCCGTTCGGGCTCGGGGACGCCTTCCAGGATCACGTGGGCGTTGGTGCCGCTGATGCCGAACGAGGAGACGCCCGCCCGGCGGGGGCCGTCGGTGCCGGGCCACTCGCGGGCCTCGGCGAGCAGTTCGACGGCGCCGGAGTCCCAGTCGACCTGGGGCGTGGGCTCGTCGGCGTGCAGCGTCTTCGGCAGCCTGCCGTGGCGCATGGCCATGACCATCTTGATGACGCCGGCGACGCCGGCCGCGGCCTGGGTGTGCCCGATGTTCGACTTGACCGAGCCCAGCCACAGGGGCTGTTCGCGGTCCTGTCCGTACGTGGCGAGCAGGGCCTGCGCCTCGATGGGGTCGCCCAGGGGCGTGCCGGTCCCGTGGGCCTCGACGGCCTGCACCTCGTCGGTGCGCAGCTCGGCGTCGGCCAGGGCCTGGCGGATGACGCGCTGCTGGGACGGGCCGTTGGGCGCGGTGAGCCCGTTGGAGGCGCCGTCCTGGTTGATGGCGCTGCCCTTGACGACGGCGAGGACCGGGTGCCCGTTGCGCCGGGCGTCGGAGAGCCGCTCCAGGAGGAGCATGCCGGCGCCCTCGCCCCAGCCCGTGCCGTCGGCCCCGGCCGCGAAGGACTTGCAGCGGCCGTCCAGGGACAGCCCGCGCTGGCGGCTGAAGTCCACGAACGTGTCGGGGGTCGACATCACCGTCACCCCGCCCGCCAGCGCCAGGGAGCACTCCCCCGTGCGCAGCGCCTGGACCGCGAGGTGCAGGGCGACCAGCGACGACGAGCAGGCCGTGTCCACGGTGATCGCGGGGCCCTCCAGGCCGAGGGTGTACGAGACCCGGCCGGAGGCGACGCTGCCCAGGTTGCCGTTGCCGAGGTACCCCTCGACGCCCTCGGGCACGTCCGTCAGCCAGCTGCCGTAGTCGTGGTACATGACGCCGGCGAAGATGCCGGTCCGGCTGCCCCGGACGGAGTGCGGGTCGATGCCCGCGCGCTCGAAGGCCTCCCAGGAGGTCTCCAGGAGCAGCCGCTGCTGCGGGTCCATCGCGATGGCCTCGCGCGGCGATATCCCGAAGAACGCCGCGTCGAACCCGGCCGCCCCGTGGAGGAATCCGCCCTCGCGCACGTGGGTCTTGCCGGGTGTGTCGGGGTCCGGGTCGTAGAGCCCTTCGACGTCCCAGCCCCGGTCGGCCGGGAAGTCGCCGATGGCGTCGGTGCCCTCGTCGACGAGGCGCCACAGCTGTTCGGGCGAGCCCACGCCGCCGGGGTAGCGGCAGCTCATCGCCACGATCGCCACGGGCTCCGAGGCCGCTGCCGTGATCTCGGCGTTCTGCCGGCGCAGCCGCTCGTTCTCCAGCAGTGACTCGCGCAGCGCCTCGACGATCTGCTCGACGGATGTGTCCACGGTAGGTGTCGCTCCCTGATTACTTGGCGTCGCTGCGGTCGAGTGCGGTCCGCACGAGATCGGCGATGTTCATGCTCTTGATGTCCGCCACGTTCCGGGCGGCCGCGGCGTCGTCCGGGCCCGGGCCGGGGTCCGGGGCGGGGCCGGCGGAGGCGTCCGGTCCGGACAGCTCCAGCAGGGAATCCAGCAGGCCCGCCTCCCGGATCCGGGCCAGCGGGATGCCCGCCAGCAGGTCGCGCAGGCGCGCGTCCCCGGCGTCCCCGGACGGTGCCGCGGTGGGCTCCGGCCGGTCCGGTACGAGCCGGGTGAGCAGGTGGCCCGCCAGCGCCGCCGGGGTGGCGTAGTCGAAGATCATCGTGGAGGGGAGCCGCAGCCCGCTCACCGCGTTGAGCTTGTTGCGCAGTTCCACGGCGGCGAGCGAGTCGAAGCCCAGCTCGGTGAAGGCGCGCCTGGGTTCGACCGATGCCGCGCCGTCGTGGCCGAGCACGGCGGCGACTTCGGCGCGCACCGCCTCCAGGACCGCGTGGTCGTGGTCGGCGGCCGGCAGGGTCTCCAGCCGGCGGGCGAGCGGCGCCCCGCCGGCGTCCGCCGCGCCGCTCTCGCCGCTCGCCTCGCGCCGGGGCGGGGCGGCGACGAGGCCGCGCAGGACGGCGGGTACGTCATCGGGCCGCCGGCGCAGGGCCGCGAGGTCCAGCTTTACGGGCACGAGCGTCGCGGCGCCGGCCAGGAGGGCGGCGTCGAGGAGCGCGAGCCCGTCGGCGGGTTCGAGGGCGCCGATGCCGGCCCGGGCGATGCGCTGCCGGTCCGCCTCGTCGAGCTGCCCGCCCATGCCCCCGGGCTGGTCCCACAGGCCCCAGGCCAGGGAGACGGCGGGCAGGCCGGCGGCCCTGCGGTGGGCGGCGAGCGCGTCGAGGAAGACGTTGGCGGCCGCGTAGTTGCCCTGGCCGGTGGCGTCGAGCGTGCCCGCCGCCGAGGAGAACAGCACGAAGTTCGCCAGGTCCTGCCCCTCGGTCAGCTCGTGCAGGTGCCACGCGGCGTCGGCCTTGGGGGCGAGCACCGTGTCGATCCGCGCGGGCGTCAGCGAGCCGATCAGGCCGTCGTCCAGGACGCCCGCGGTGTGCACGACGCTGCGGACGGGGTGCTCGGCGAGCAGGGCGGCGAGGGCGGCCCGGTCCGCGACGTCGCAGGCGACCACGTGGGCCTCCGCGCCGAGTCCGGCCAGCTCCTCCTGCAGCTCCCGTGCGCCCGGGGCTTCGGGGCCGCGGCGCCCGGCCAGGACCAGGCTGCGGACCCCGTGGCGCCGGACGAGGTGCCGGGCGACCAGCGCGCCGAGGCCTCCGGTGCCGCCGGTGATCAGCGTGGTGCCCCAGTCCGGGGCGGGGGCGTCCCGGTCGCCGGGAGCGCCGTCCGGAGCACCGGCCACGGCCAGTCGCGGCACCAGCACCTCGCCGTCGCGCAGCACGACTTCGGGCTCGCCCGAGTCGAGGGCGGCGGCCAGGGCGGTCAGGGACGGCGGTTCGTCGCCGGTGCCGGCGAGGACGATCCGGCCCGGGTCCTCGGCCTGCGCCGCGCGGACCAGGCCGCGTACGGGGGCCCCGGCGAGTCCGGTCCCGCTCAGCACGACGAGCTTCGCCGCGGCGAACCGCTCGTCCGCCGACCACTCCTGGAGGACGCCGAGCACGCCGTGCAGGGCCGACCGTACGGCCGCGGGCACGTCGCCGGAGTCCGGCCGTACGGGCAGCAGGACCGCGTCGGGCGCGGTGGCGCCGAGCGAGGCGAGGTCCGGGGACGCGGGCAGGCCGAGCCCGAGGTCGTCGGTGCCCAGCACCGCGAACCGGCGGTCGCGGCCGCTCCCGGCGGGCGCCTGCGGCAGCGGCACCTGCTCCACGGCGAACAGCGCGTCGTGGCCCGCGGTCAGACGGCCGGCCGCGACGGGCCGGGTGGCGTAGGACCCGATGGTCGCGAGCGGCCGGCCGGAGGGGTCCGCCAGCTCGATCCGTACGCTCCCGGCCGCCCCGCCGCCCTCGCCGCCGGTGCGGGAGAGCCGGACGCGGGCCGCCGAGGCGCCGGTGGCGTGCAGGGCGACGTCCTCCCAGGCGAAGGGGAGCCGCACCCGGCCGTCGTCCTCCGCGGTCCCGTCGTCGAAGAGCGAGGTGACGTGGAGGGCCGCGTCGAGGAGTGCGGGGTGCAGGCCGTAGGCGGCCGCCTCGGTCCGGGCCGGGGCGGGGAGCGCGAGTTCGGCGAAGAGCTCCTCGCCGCGGCGCCAGACGGCCCGGACGCCGCGGAAGACGGGCCCGTAGGCGAAGCCGCCGGCCTGCAGGCGGTCGTAGAGCCCTGCGGTGTCGACCGGGGCGGCGCCCGGCGGCGGCCACTCGGCGAGGGACTGCGGCTGCGGTCCGCCCCGGTCGGTGAGGAGCGCGGTCGCGTTCCTGGTCCAGCCCGCGCCGGGCGCGGCGCCCTCGGGCCGCGAGAAGATCTCCGCGGTGCCGTCCCGGGCCACCACCTGGAGCTGTACGGCTCCGCGCTGCGGGATGACCAGGGGCGCTTCGAGCGTGAGCTCTTCCAGGACGGGACGCCCCGTCAGGTCGCCGGCGCGGATCGCGAGGTCGACCAGCGCGGCCCCGGGCAGCAGCACGGTGCCGAGCACGGCGTGTTCGGCGAGCACGAGGTGGGTGGCGAGGGAGAGCCGCCCGGTCAGCATGACGCCGTCGGAGGCTGCCATCCGGATCTCCGCGCCGACCAGCGGGTGGTCGAGCGGGGTCTGGCCGAGCCCGCCCGCGTCGCCCTTGCGCGCGGGGGCGTCGAGCCAGAAGCGCCGGTGCTGGAAGGCGTACGTCGGCAGGTCGACCGGCCGCCCGGCGCGGCCGCCGTGGAGCACGGACCAGTCGACGCCGGCGCCGCGCGTGTGGACCCGGGCCAGCGCGCCGAGCAGTTCGCGCACCTCGGGCCGGTCCTTGCGGGAGACCGCCACGAACTCGGCGCCGTCGGTGCAGTCCCGGCCCATCGCGGCGAGCACCGCGTCGGGGCCCAGCTCCAGGAAGGTGGTGACGCCCTGCGCCTCCAGGGCGGCGACGG
Source organism: Streptomyces roseifaciens (assembly GCF_001445655.1). Taxonomy (NCBI): domain Bacteria; kingdom Bacillati; phylum Actinomycetota; class Actinomycetes; order Kitasatosporales; family Streptomycetaceae; genus Streptomyces; species Streptomyces roseifaciens. The sequence continues at coordinate 489,959 of NZ_LNBE01000002.1, read as the reverse complement.
CGTCCGCGAAGCGCACCGTCTCCCGCACGTGCCGGACCCAGTACTCCGGGGAGCGCAGCTCCTCCCCGGTGGCCGGGCGGCCGGTCAGCGTCGAGACGAGCGGGATGGCCGGGTCGGCGGCCGAGAGCCCGCCCATGACCTCTCCGAACTCCGCCAGCATGGCGTCCATGTGGTGGGAGTGGAAGGCGTGGGAGACCCGCAGCCGCTTGGACCTGTCGAAGCCCTCCGCGAGGGCGAGGACCGCGTCGGCGTCACCGGAGACCACGACCGAGCGCGGCCCGTTGACGGCGGCGATGCTCATCCGCTCGTCCAGCAGGGGCGCCACCTCGTCCTCCGCCGCCCGCACCGCGACCATCGCGCCGCCCTCGGGCAGCGCCTGCATCAGCCGGCCGCGCGCCGAGACGGCAGCCACCGCGTCCTCCAGCGACCAGACACCCGCGACGTGCGCGGCCGCGAACTCGCCGACGGAGTGGCCCGCCAGCCAGTCCGGGCGCAGCCCGAAGGACTCCAGCAGGCGGAACAGCGCCACCTCCGTGGCGAACAGGGCTGCCTGGGTGCAGGCCGTCCGCTCCAGCAGCCCGGCGCGGTCGAAACCCTCGTCGGGGCTGCCGAACAGGACCTCGGCCAGCGGCCGTTCCAGCGACTTGTCCAGCAGGGCGGCGGCCCGGTCGAAGTGCTCGGCGAAGACGGGGAAGGCCTCGTACAGCTCGCGTCCCATGCCGAGCCGCTGCGAGCCCTGGCCGGAGAACAGGAACGCGAGCCCGCCCTCGGTGACCGAGCCGGTGACCAGGCCCGGCGCGGACGTCCCCTGCGCGAGCGCGGCGAGGCCGGCCTCGGCCTCGGCGCGGTCGGCCGCCAGGATCACCGCGCGGTCCCGGTGCGCGGTGCGGGCCGTCGCCAGCGCGAGGGCCAGGTCGGCCACTTCGGCGCCGGTCAGGGGCAGCAGCCGCGCGGCCTGGTCGCGCAGGGCGGCGGTGCCGCGGGCCGAGACGGGCAGCGCCACGAGCGCGGGGGCCGGGGCCTCGCCGGGCCCGTCCGGCCCGGGTGCGGCCTCCTCGGGCTCGGCCTCCTCCGCTGCGGCCTCCTCCAGGATCACGTGGGCGTTGGTGCCGCTGATGCCGAACGAGGACACCCCGGCCCGGCGCGGGCGGCCGTCCTGCTCCCACGGCCGGGCCTCGGTGAGCAGGTCCACCGCGCCGGCCGACCAGTCCACCTGGTCCGAGGGGGCGTCCACATGCAGCGTCCGGGGCAGCACCCCGTGGCGCATCGCCATCACCATCTTGATGACACCGGCGACGCCGGCCGCCGCCTGGGTGTGGCCGATGTTCGACTTGATCGAGCCGAGCCACAGCGGCCGGCCCGCCGGCCGGTCCTGGCCGTACGTGGCGAGCAGGGCCTGGGCCTCGATCGGGTCGCCGAGGGTGGTGCCGGTGCCGTGCGCCTCGACCGCGTCGACGTCGGCGGCGGTCAGCCCCGCGCCGGACAGGGCGGCGCGGATCACCCGCTGCTGGGACGGGCCGTTGGGGGCGGTCAGGCCGTTGGAGGCGCCGTCGGAGTTGATCGCGCTGCCCTTGAGGACGGCCAGGACGCGGTGGCCGTTGCGCCGGGCGTCGGAGAGCCGCTCCACCACCAGGACGCCGACGCCCTCGCCCCAGCCGGTGCCGTCGGCCGCGGCGGCGAAGGACTTGCAGCGGCCGTCGGCGGCCTGGCCGCGCTGCCTGCTGAAGTCCACGAACGTGTCGGGGGTCGACATCACGGTCACCCCGCCGGCCAGCGCCAGGGAGCACTCGCCCTGCCGCAGGGCCTGCGCCGCGAGGTGCAGGGTGACCAGCGAGGACGAGCAGGCCGTGTCGACGGTGACGGCCGGTCCCTCCAGGCCGAGCGCGTAGGCGACCCGGCCGGAGACGACGCTGCCGAGGTTGCCGTTGCCGAAGTACGCGGCGACGTCCTCGGGCACGTCCGTCAGCCGGCTGCCGTAGTCGTGGTACATGACGCCGGCGAACACGCCGGTGCGGGAGCCGCGGACGGCCGCGGGGTCGATGCCGGCCCGTTCCAGCGCCTCCCAGGAGACCTCCAGCAGCAGGCGCTGCTGGGGGTCCATGGCGACGGCCTCGCGCGGGCCGATGCCGAAGAAGTCGGCGTCGAACTCGGCGGCGTCGTAGAGGAATCCGCCCTCGCGGGCGTACGTCTTCCCGGGCGTGCCCGGCTCGGGGTCGTAGAGGGCGTCGGTGTCCCAGCCGCGGTCCTCGGGGAAGGCCGCGATGCCGTCGACGCCGTCGGCGACCAGCTGCCACAGCTCCTCGGGCGAGCGCACGCCGCCGGGGTAGCGGCAGCTCATGCCGACGATGGCGATGGGCTCGTCCGCGGCGGCGGGGAGCTCGGTGGGCTGCGGCGGGGTGTCCGGTGCGGTGCCGAAGAGGGTGTCGCGGATGTGGTCGGCCAGGATCCCCGGGGTGGGGTAGTCGAAGACGAGGGTGGCGGGCAGGCGCAGTCCGGTCGCCGTGTTCAGCCGGTTGCGGAGCTCGACGGCCGACAGCGAGTCGAAGCCGGTCTCGGTGAAGGCCCTGGCCGGGTCGACGGCGGCGGCGCCGTCGTGCCGCAGGACGGCCGCGACCTCGGTGCGGACGAGCTCCAGCAGCGTGCGGTCCCGCTCGGCGGCCGGCAGTGCGGCCAGTGCGCCGCCCGCGGCGGGCAGGGCGGGTGCCTGCGCCGCTGCGGCCCGCCGTGCCAGGGGGCGTATCAGCCCGCTGAGCAGCGGGGGGATGCCGCCGGGCCGGGCCCGTACGGCGGCGGCGTCGACCTCGGCGGGTACGAGCCGGGGTTCGCCGGAGCGGACGGCGGCGTCGAACAGGCGCAGGGACCGCTCGGCGCTCAGCCCGGGCAGCCCGTACTGCGCGATGCGGGCCAGTGCCGTCGCGTCGAGGTGGGCGCCCATCCCGGCGTCGGTCGCCCACAGGCCCCACGACAGTGCGGTGACGGGCAGTCCGAGGGAGGCGCGGTGGTCGGCGAGGGCGTCGAGGAAGGCGTTGGCCGCCGCGTAGTTGCCCTGTCCGGCGCCGTCGAGCACTGCGGCCAGGGAGGAGAAGAGGACGAACGCCTTCAGCTCCCGGCCGCGGGTGAGCTCGTGCAGGTGCCAGGCTCCCTCCGCCTTGGCCCGGAACACCTCGGCGAGCAGCTCGTCGTTGAGCGAGCCGATCACGCCGTCGTGCACGCTGCCCGCGGCGTGGACGATGGAGTCGACGGGGTGGGCGGCGAGGAGCCGCTCGACGGCGGCGCGGTCGCCCGTGTCGCAGGCCACGACGCTCACGTCGGCGCCCAGCGCGGTGAGTTCCGCCTCAAGCGCGGGTGCGGAGCCCCTCCTGCCGGCCAGCACCAGGCTGCGGACGCCATGGGTGCTCACCAGGTGCCGGGCCAGGATGCCGCCGAGGCCGCCCGTGCCGCCGGTGATCAGTACGGTGCCCCAGTCCGGTGCCGCGCCCCGCGCGGGCTGCACGGCGGCCAGCCTGGGGACGCGCAGTTCCCCGCCGGAGAGGGTGAGTTCGGGCTCCCCGGTGGCGAGGGCGGCGCTCAGGTCGGCGTCGGAGGGTGCGGAGTGCGAGCCGTCGTGCTCCACCAGGACGAAGCGGCCCGGGTTCTCCGCCTGGGCCGAGCGCACCAGGCCGCGGACCGGCGCGTGGGCCGGTCCCGCGGAGGTGACGACGACCAGGCGCGCGTCGGCGGAGCGGTCGTCGGACAGCCAGGACTGCAGGGCGCGCAGGGCGTCTCCTGCGGCGGCCCGCCCTGCGGTCGCGCAGTCGCCGTCGTGCTCCCCGGCCCGGTACACGACCGCGTCCGGCACCGGCCCGGACCGTGCCCCGTCCAGCACGTCGCCGAGCGCGGCCGTGCTCAGCGGCGGGGCCTGCGCGGGCCGGGCCGCGGGCACCGTCCGTACCGCGTAGAGCAGTTCGGCGTCCGGCACCGGGCGTGAGGTGAGGCCGCCGATGGTGGCGACGGGGGAGCCGGTCGCGTCGGCGAGCCGGAGGGAGAGCGTGTCCTTGCCGTCGCGGGAGATCCGGGCCCGTACCGCGGCGGCGCCGACCGCGTGCAGGCGGACCTCGCTCCAGGCGAACGGGACGAGCACCTCCGGGCGGGCCTGCTCCCCGAGGTCGGCAGCGTGCAGGGCCGCGTCGAGCAGGGCGGGGTGCAGTCCGAAGCCGGCCGCGTCCGCCGCCGTGGCCGGGTCCAGGGCGACCTCGGCGCAGATGTCGTCGCCGTGCCGCCAGGCCGCGCGCAGGCCCTGGAAGGCCGGGCCGTATCCATAGCCCTGGGCGGCCAGGTCCGTGTACACGCCGTCGAGGCCGATGGGCTCGGCGCCCTCCGGCGGCCAGACGTCCAGGGGAGCCTCGGGCGGCGCGGCGGCGGCGACGAGGACGCCGGTGGCGTGCCGGGTCCACGCGCCGGGCTCCGCTCCGTCGGGCCGGGAGTGGACGGTCAGCGGGTGGCGCCCGGATGCGTCGGGCTCGCCGACGGCGACCTGCACCGCCACTCCCCCGTCGGCGGGCAGCTCCAGCGGGGCGCCGAGGGTCAGCTCCTCCAGGGTGCCCGCGCCGACGTGGTCGCCCGCGCGCAGGGCCAGTTCCACGAACGCCGTGCCGGGGAAGAGCACGCGGCCGGAGATGACGTGGTCGGCCAGCCAGGGGTGCGTACGGAGCGAGAGGCGGCCGGTCAGCACCACCTCGTCGGCACCGACGGCGACGACGGCGCCCAGCAGCGGGTGGCCGGCCGGGAGCTGTCCGAGGCCGGTGGCGTCCGCACCGGACGAGCCCGGCTCCAGCCAGAACCGCTTGCGCTGGAAGCGGTACGTGGGCAGGTCGATCCGCCGGCCGCCGCGGCCGGCGTGGAAGCGCGCCCAGTCGACGTGCACGCCGCGCCCGTGGGCCAGGGCGAGGGCCGATACGGCCTCGTGCTCCTCGGGCCGGTCGCGGCGCAGCAGCGGGGCGAAGGCGAGGCCGGTGCCCTCGGCGCACTCCTCGGCCATCGCGCTGAGCACGCCGTCGGGGCCGAGCTCCAGGAAGGTGCGGACTCCGGCTTCCTCCAGGCCGCGCACGGCGTCGTGGAAGCGCACCTGGGCGCGGGCGTGCTCGACCCAGTGGTCGGAGCTGCACAGTTCGCCGGCGGTGAGGGCGCCGGTGACCGTCGAGACGACGGGGATCCGCGGCTTCGCGTAGGTCAGCACCTGGGCGACGCGGCGGAACTCCGCCAGCATCGGCTCCATCAGCGGCGAGTGGAAGGCGTGGCTGACCTGCAGGCGCTTCGTGCGGTGGCCCCGCTCGGCGAGGGCTTCGGCGATGCGGGCGACCTCGTCACCGTCGCCGGATATCACGACGGACGTGGGGCCGTTGACGGCGGCGATGCCGGTGCGCGGGGTGAGCAGGGGCGTCACGTCGGCTTCGGCGGCCTGCACCGCGACCATGGCGCCGCCGGCAGGGAGTTCCTGCATGAGGCGGCCGCGCGCGGCCACGAGGATCGCCGCGTCCTCCAGCGTCAGCACGCCGGCCACGTGGGCGGCGGCGAGCTCGCCGATCGAGTGCCCGGCGAGGTAGTCGGGCCGCACGCCCCAGCTCTCCAGGAGCCGGAACAGCGCGACCTCGACGGCGAAGAGGGCGGGCTGGGCGTATTCCGTGTCGTGCAGCCGCGCGGCCTCCGGCGTGTCCGCCTCCGCGAACAGCACGTCGCTCAGGGGTGGTTGGAGCTGCATGTCGAGGTAGGCGCAGACCTCGTCGAGCGCGTCGGCGTAGGCCGGGAAGGCCTCGGCAAGGCCGCGTCCCATCGCGAGGCGCTGGCTGCCCTGGCCGGTGAAGAGGAACGCGAGCCCGCCGGGCCCGGCCACGCCGGTGGGGGCGGTGCCGGAGGCGAGGGCCGTGAGGGCCTCCTGCAGTTCGCCGCGGTCGCCGGTGACGATCGCGGCGCGGTGCGGAAGGGCGGCACGCGTGGTGGCCAGGGAGAGGGCGAGGTCGGCCAGGGGCGCCTCGGCGGCGAGGGGCAGCAGCGCGGACGCCTGGGCGCGCAGGGCCTGTTCGCCGCGGGCCGACAGGACGAAGGGCAGCACACCGGGGGCGCTCTCGTCCGCGGGCGCGGGGCCGGCCGGCTCGGCGTCCGCCGCGTCCTTCTCGGGATGCTCGACGATGAGGTGCGCGTTGGTGCCGCTGACGCCGAAGGAGGAGATGCCGGCGCGGCGGGGGCGGCCCGTCCCGGGCCAGGGCCGGCCCTCGGTGAGCAGCTCCACGGCCCCCGACGACCAGTCGATGTGCGGGCTGGGCGCGTCGACGTGCAGGGTGCGCGGCAGGTGGCCGTGGCGCATGGCGAGGACCATCTTGATCACCCCGGCGACGCCGGCGGCGCCCTGGGTGTGGCCCAGGTTCGACTTCACCGAGCCGAGCAGCAGCGGTTCGCCGCCGTTCCGCTCCTGCCCGTAGGTCGCGAGGAGCGCGTGGGCCTCGATGGGGTCGCCGAGCGTGGTGCCGGTGCCGTGCGCGTCGACGGCGTCGACGTCGGCCGCGGTCAGCCCGGAGTTGGCCAGGGCCTGGCGGATGAGGCGCTGCTGGGCGGCGCCGCTGGGCGCGGTGAGGCCGTTGCTGGCGCCGTCCTGGTTGACGGCCGAGCCGCGGACGACGGCGAGCACGCGGTGGCCGTTGCGCCGGGCGTCGGAGAGCCGTTCGAGGACGAGGACGCCGGCGCCCTCGGCGAATCCGGTGCCGTCCGCCGCGGCCGCGAAGGCCTTGCACCGGCCGTCGCGCGCCAGGCCGCGCTGGCGGCTGAACGCGGTGAAGACGCCGGGTCCGCCCATCACGGCGACGCCGCCGGCGAGCGCCAGCGAGGACTCGCCCTGCCGCAGGGACTGGCAGGCCAGGTGGATGGCCACGAGGGAGGCCGAGCAGGCGGTGTCGACGGTGACGGCCGGCCCCTCCGTGCCGAGGACGTAGGCGACGCGGCCGGAGATGACGCTCGGCGCGTTGCCGGTCAGCAGATAGGCGTCGAGGCCGTCGGGCGCGTCGTGCAGGCGCGGGCCGTACTCCTGCACCTCGGCGCCGAAGAACATGCCCGCCGCGCTGCCGCGCAGGCCCGTCGGGTCGATGCCGGCGCGCTCCAGCGCCTCCCACGCGGTCTCCAGCACCAGCCGCTGCTGGGGGTCCATCGCCGGGGCCTCGCGCGGGCTGATCCCGAAGAAGTCGGCGTCGAACCCGGTGGCGGTGTCCAGGAATCCGCCGGTGCGCACATAGCTGCGCCCCGGTGCCTCGGGGTCGTCGTCGAAGAGGTTCTCCAGGTCCCAGCCACGGTCCTCGGGGAAGCCGGACAGCACCTCGCCGCCGTCGGCCAGCAGCCGCCACAGCTCCTCCGGCGAGTCGATCCCGCCCGGGAAGCGGCAGCCGATCCCCACGACGGCGACGGGCTCGTCGGCGGGCCCGGCCGCGGTGACCGCGGCGACCGGCGCGGGCCGGGCCGCGGCGTCGCCCAGGGCCCCGGCCAGCAGCCGCTCGGCGAGGGCGAGAGGGGTCGGGTGCTCGTAGGCGAGCGTGACCGGCAGGTCGAGGCCGGTCTCCGCGCTCAGCCTGCGGTGCAGGTCGACCGCCGCCAGCGAGTCGAAGCCCAGCTCGACGAAGGGGAGCGTGAGGTCCAGGGTTCCGGGGGCGTCGGGCCGGGCCGCCCGCAGTGCCGCCGACGCGTGGGCGTGCACGAGGTCGAGGACCACCCTGCGGTGTTCCGACGGCGCGGTGGTGGCCAGCAGCCGGGCCAGTGCTGAATCGGAACTGGACTCGTTCATCCGCGCATCTCCACTTTCGGCCGAAACCGTTTTCCCGTTGACAGTAGTGAGACCCCGGCAAGGGCCACACCCTTACGCACCCCTAGGACGTGTGCGCCCCGGGGCCGATCGCTCCCCTGCCCGGTGTGCCGGACACCTGCTCGTGGTCGAACTTCCGGCGCACGTAGGACAGGGAATCCAGCAGATCGCCGGAGGTGACGGTGCGGGACCCGCGCGTTTCCACCACGCCGGTCAGCGGCAGCCTGCCGATGTCCGCCCAGCGGAGCCGTCCTTTTCCGTCGATGTAACTCCTGCTGCGCCCCATGTTGTCGGGGTGCAGGCAATAGGGGATGTCGAGATATCCCCTGCGGAATGCCAGCAGCATGGCCTCGCCGAGATCGGACGCCATATTGAGTACGGCGGTCACGAGGGCGGCGGCTTCCGCATACGTCTGCGAATCGGCACCCGCACCGGCGGCGGTGACGGGCCGCCGGGTCCCGGCCGCGGTGGCGGCCGCGAATTCGAGCGCGCCGACGTTCTCCTCGACCGTCGGAATCCGTACGGATTCGGCGACGGTCTTCACGATCAGGCGTTCGGAGCCGGTCGCGGCGGCGAGCTCCGCCGCCTCGCCCAGCAGCCGGTAGGCGCCGTCCGGCGAGGCCGGGTAGACGCCCATGTAGGCGTAGATGACGACGTGCCAGTCGGTGTCGGGCAGCAGTTCCGCGCACAGCCGGCGCAGCGCCGCGACGGCTTCGGCGTCCTGCACCGGGCTCGTCTGCTGGGCGTAGCTGACGGAGATGCTGCGCAGGCCGTGCCGGTGGAAGAACAGGGCTTCCAGCACGCTGATCGCCACCAGCTGGCTCGGCGGGCAGAGCTGTCCGAGCATGCACCCGCCGAACGTCTCCAGGTGCGGCTCCAGGCCGGTCTCGCGCAGCCGGACGAACAGCTCGCAGGAGCGCGACCAGTTGTCCACGGACTCCTGCAGCGGAATGCGCCCGTAGGGCAGGCAGTACGAGACGGGGCCGCCCTCGGAGGCGTCGAGTCCGACGGTCATCAGCGCCCGGAAGATGTCGATGGGGTCCGCCGAGCCGTGCCGGACCTGGACGGGGAAGTCCGGTCCGTGGGAGCCGTCCAGGACCCACCGCGTGGTGGCCGGGTCGTGGTTGACGATCGGGTAGCCGTTGAGCGACTCGCCCTCCAGGAGGGCGAGTCCGGCGGACTCCAGGTCCCGGACGCGGGTGTAGCTGTCCAGGGTGATCGTGCCGACCGTCCGCCCGTTCGCCGCTCTGGTCGCCCGCAGTCCGGCGCGCATCCGCTCGGGTTCGCTCATGCCCATCCTGGGCTGGACGACGAGTTCGCCGCCGGCGCGTGCCCGGCGGACGAACGCGCCGAACCCGGTCACGCCAGCGCCCGCTGCGGGAGCGCGTCGAGCAGCCGCCGGAAGGAGGCGATCCCCTCGGTGCCGTCGTCGAAGACGGCGTCGTACCCGGCGGTGACCAGGGCGCCGAGCTGCTCGGTGCTCTGGGCCCCGGCGATGCCCAGCTTGCCGCCGATGACCGCCGGCACGGAGCTCAGCCCGGGCTGCCGGCGCAGCCGGCTGATCAGCCGCATCCCGTCCCGGTAGCCGTGGCCGTTGACGCTGCTCACCACGAGCAGCGCGGGCCGGCGGGCGAGGCACTCGGAGACGACCAGCTCCTCGGGCACGCAGGGGCCGAGGTTGACGACGCCGAAGCCGAGCTCCTCCAGCAGCAGTTGCAGGAAGACCAGGTTCCAGGTGTGCGAGTCGGAGGTCACGCCCGTGACGACGACGGTGGCGTCCCGCCGGGCGGGGGCCCGGTCCCCGGCGGGATCCGCAGCCCCCGCCCCCCTCGTGGCCGGGGAGCTCACAGCTCCCCCCGGCCGTGCGCGTACGCGCGGGTGTGCTCGATCCGGGAGGCCGACACGACGTCGTCGCCGCGCACGACGATCTCGACCGGGGCCGGCCTGCCCAGGAACATCAGCAGGCTCGCGGTGGGGCCGTAGGCGCCCGCGTTGGGCACGGCGACGACGTCCCCGGGCGCGAGCGCCGGCAGCGGGATGTCACGGCCGAGGATGTCCCCGGGGGTGCACAGCGGGCCGACGAGGCTGGCGACCTGCTCGGCCGGCGCCTGCGGCCCGTGGAGCTCCACGGACACCGGCAGGATCCGCCCGAGACCGGACATCCCGCCGAAGGTGTTGATGCCGCCGTCCAGGATCGCGAAGCGCCGGCCGCGGCTCTCCTTGAGGTTGACCACCCCGGCGAGCAGCGTGCCGCTGTCGCCCACGAGGTACCGCCCGGACTCGAAGGCGATGCGCGGGGCGCCCTCGCGCCACCCGGGGAAGTGCGCGTCCAGCGTCTCGGTCAGGGCGGCGCGCAGCTCGCCGTACACCGGCCGCTCGCCGGTCACGGCGTACGGGGCCGCGAAGCCGCCGCCGATGTCCACGAACCGGAACCGCACGCCCAGCTCTTCCTGCAGCCCGGCGGCCACCCCGATGGTGTGGCGGAACTCGGCGATCAGGCTCGCCTCGTCCTTGGCGTTGCTGAGCGGGAAGAAGTGGGCGCCCGCGACCCGGGTCCCGGGCACGGCCGTGAGCTCGTCCCGGAGGCCGGGCAGCGTCTCGCTGTCGAAGCCGAACTGGGAGGGGACGCCGGTCATCCGGATGCTGGTCGAGGCGCTCGCGGAGGCGCTGTTGACCCGCAGCAGGCAGTCGGCGACGACGCCGAGCCGGCCGGCGGCCTCCCCGATGCGCCGCAGGTCGCCGAGGGACTCGACGGAGAACAGCCGCACGCCTTCCTTGAGCGCCTCGGTCAGTTCACCCTCGGTCTTGCCGGGCCCGGTGTAGAGGACGTCCGCCGTGGAGGCCCCCGCGGCGAGCACGGCGGCGAGCTCGCCGACGGAGCTGATCTCCGCCCGGCAGCCGCGCCCGGTGCCGGCGCACATCTCGCGGACGAGCTCCGGGTGCGGGTTCGCCTTCACGGCGTAGAAGAGGTGGGCCTCCTCGGGCAGGGCGGCGAAGAGGTCGCGCTTCGCCGCGGCGATGCGGTCGAGGTCGTAGACGTAGGCGGGGGTGCCGAAGCGCTCGGCGAGCTCGGTGTAACCGGTCACCGGTCGTTCCCTTCAAACAGCAGTGCGAGCTGCTTGCGCTCGTGCTTTCCGTGCAGGGTCAGGGGCAGGTCCTCGACGACCTTGCAGAGGCCGGGGACCTTGGCGGGCTCCAGCCGGCGGGCCAGCTCGCGCAGGACGGTGTGCGAGGCCACGTCGCCCTCGACGCACACCGCGAGGTCGCGGTCCCCGCTGGGCGGCAGGACGGCGGCGGCGCGGACGCCGGGGACGTCCATCGCGGCGGCCTCGATCTCGGTGGTGCTCATGCGCACGCCCTTGCGCTTGAACACGTCGTCGCGGCGGCCCTCGTAGTAGAGGAAGCCGTCCTCGTCCACGTGCCCGTAGTCGCCGGTGTGCAGCCGCCGGGCACCGGTGACCGGGTTCTCCCGGAACGTGCGGGCGGTGAGCTCCGGCGCCCGCCAGTAGCCGGGCATCACGTGCGGGCCCTCGACCACGATCTCGCCCGTCTCTCCCGTGGGGAGCTCGGCCCCGTCCTCGTCGAGGACGAACACCCTCGTGCCCGGCAGGGGCCGGCCGACCGACTCGCGCTTGCTGTCCTCGAACGCCGGCGGCAGGACGGAGATGCGCTTGCACTCGGTCTGGCCGAACTGGCGTACCACCTCGGCGCCGGGGAACGCCGCGCGCAGGGCGTCGGCCGTCGGCCTCGGCAGCGCGGCCCCGGTGTTGGTGAACATCCGCACCCGGGAGGTCCCCTCCGGCGCGGGCTCGCGCTCGGCCAGCGTCAGGATCATGGTGGCGAGGGACGGCACGATGGGCACCACCGTCGCCCCCGACTCCCGGATGCGCTTGAGCAGCACCAGGTCCGACTCACCGTCGGCGAGCACCAGCTCGGACCGGCCGAGGGCGGCCAGGAGGATCTTGTACAGCCCGTAGTCCCAGGAGATCGGGAAGCGGCAGAACACCACGTCGTCGGGGCGGTAGCCGAGTTCGAGGTGGATCGCGTGCGAGGCGAAGAGCATGGGCCCGTGCGGGCAGACGACCGCCTTCGGCGCGGCGGTGCTGCCGGAGGTGTACACCAGCGCCGCGACGTCCTCGGCGGACACCTCGACCGGGCCCGAGGCCCGCGCTCCCCGCTCGTGCAGGGCGGCGACCCCGCTCCAGAACTCCTCCGTCCCGACGACCGGGGCCGGGGAGAACTCCGCGATCCGCTCCGCGGCCGCGTCGGCCGCGATCACCAGCCGGGGTTCGGCGTTGGCGAGCACCGAGCGGAGGTGGAAGTCCTTCATCCCCGGGTTCAGCGACACGAACACCGCGCCGCGCCGCGAGGTCCCGTAGAACAGGGCGACCAGTTCGCGGGTGCTGGGCACCTGCACGAGCACCCGGTCGCCGTGGCCGATGCCGCGGGCTTCCAGCCAGGCGTCTACCGCGTGGCTGTACGCGGTGAGCTCCCGGTACGTCCAGCGCCCGGCTCCGTCCCCGACCGCCGTGGCGTCGGGGGCGGTGTCCGCCGTGGCCTCGTCCAGCAGCGCGTGGACCAGCGCGGGCGGACGGGTATCCGATGTCGAATTACGGTTCACTGCGCCCCGTATGACCTTTCATGAGAGCCCTCCTGCACGGCCCGGGCGGCCGGCTCAGCCGGCTGCGGGCGCGGCCCGGAGGGCGAGCTTCTTGCGGTCGATCTTCCGGTTCGGGTTCAGCGGGAATTCCGCCAGGTGCACGTACTTCTTCGGGACGATCGCCAGGGGCAGCACGCTCCGCAGCTCGCGGGCCAGCTGCACCTGCGGCACGGCCGATCCGGTGTAGAAGACCACCAGTTCGGAGGTGTGGCCCGCCGCGACCGCCACGGTGACGGCGTCCTCCACGCCGGTGCAGGAGCGCACGGCGGCGTCCACCTCGGCCAGCTCCACGCGCACGCCGTGCACCTGGACCTGGGCGTCCTGCCGCCCCAGGTAGAGCAGTCCGCCGTCGTCCGCCCGGCGGACGCGGTCGCCGGTGCGGTACCAGCGCCGGCCGTCCCGGTGGAAGAAGCGGCCGGTGTCGTCGGAGGGGTCGAGATAGCCGGGCGTCAGCTGGGGCCCGGCGATACAGAGCTCCCCTTCGTCCGTGCGCTCCGCGCCGTCCGGGCCCAGCAGCAGCACGCCGTGCCCGGCGTGCACCGCGCCGATCGGCACGACGCCGTGCAGCCCCCGCCCGGCGGACCACCGGTGGGCGGAGACCGTGATGGTCAGCTCGGTCGGGCCGTAGAGGTTCTCCAGGAACGCGCCCGGCGCCGCCGCCTGCCAGTCCTCGGCGTCCTGGCAGTTCAGCGCCTCCCCCGCGAAGAAGCTCCACCGCAGGGACGGCATCGCCCCCGGCCGCAGCCCGCCCATGCGCCGGATCAGGGCGATGGCGCTGGGCGTGGAGAACCAGACGGTCAGCCCTTCCGCGGCGGCGAACGCCGGCATGTCCCGGAACGCCTGCGGCGGCGGGACGGTCAGGGTCGCGCCGGCCCCCCAGGCACAGAACAGGTCGAACATCCCGCAGTCGAAGTTGAGGTCGAAGTTCTGCGAGAAGACGTCGCCGGGCCCGAAGTCGTAGCGCTCGTCGAGCAGGCCGAAGTAGTGCGCGGTGTTGGCGTGCGTGACCGGCACGCCCTTCGGCCTGCCGGTCGAGCCGGAGGTGAACAGGACGTACGCGACGTCCGACGCCCGCACCGGCTGCGGCGACACCAACGCGGCGGCCGGGTCGTACGGCACGGCCGGCATCGGCTGCCCCCCGGGAGGGAACAGCACCGGCAGCTCGGTGCCGGCCTCCCGCAGCGCCGTGAGCGCGGGCAGCGCGTCGTCGTCCGCGATCAGTGCGCCGACGCCGCTCGCCTCGGTCATCTGCCGGGTGCGCAGCGCGGGGAAGGCGGGCTGCAGCGGGACCGTGGTGATCCCCGTGTACAGGCCGGCGAGGACCGCCGGGTACGCGGAGAGGCCCTTGCCCGCCAGCACGCCGATCGCCCGCGGCCGCTCCGGCAGCCCGGACAGCAGCGAGCCCGCCAGCGCCAGCGCGCGCTCGTGCAGCTCCCGGTAGGTCAGCGCGGCTCCGCCGGCCCGGACCGCGGGGCGGTCCGGCGACAGGGCCAGGCCTCGCAGGAAGCGGCCGGTCAGCGCGGCGTCCGTGGTGTCGTTCATCGTGGTCTCCCCCGGCCCCCGCTACGCGGCGGTGCCGGCCAGCATGCTCTCCACGGTCTTCCAGAGGATGCCGGGGTTCTCGAAGTTCTCCATGGCCAGCGCGCCGTCGAGGAACCGCACGTCATAGGTGCTCTCCAGGTTCCCGAGCAGCTCGACCACGCCCAGGGAGTCCAGCCCCAGGTCGCGCAGGGCGGTGCCGCTCTCCAGGGGCTCGTCCGGTGCCAGGAACGGCAGGAACTTGCGCAGCAGCTGTTCGAACTGGTCGTCCCACATGATGGATCCCATCGTCGGAGGGTGCTCAGGCGGCGCCGGCACGGCGCCGTGGTGTCATCGCCAGCCGCGGATTGGCCGGGATGACCTCGAAGTTGTCCGTCGTGCGGCCGACCCGGCCGAAGAGGCTGTCCGGGCCCGCGACGCAGACCCGCCCGACACCGGCCTCCTTGAGGGCGGTCACGACCGCCGGCCAGTTCAGCGGGCGGGTGAAGCTGTCCAGCAGCATCGTGCGGATGCCGTCGGCCGAGTGCAGGAGAGTGCCGTCCTGGTCGGCGACGACCGGCAGCTCCGGGTCGGCGAAGTCCAGGGTGGACACCACCTCCCGCTCGGCCTTGGCGCGCAGCCCCGCGAAGGCGGCCGAGTGCATGGGCGGCCGCATCGTGTACAGCGACATCCCGCCGACGGCGCGCAGCCGCTCCTGCAACCAGGCGACCCGGCCCTCGGCCAGCGAGAGCATGAAGAAGTCGTCGTCGATGAAGCAGGAGATGTCGTGCCACTCGCCCTGCTCGTCCAGGTCGGCGAGGATCTCGTCGAGCCGCTCGCGCGGGGTGCGCACGAAGGAGAGCGTGACGATGTCGCGGTGCTCGTGCCGGAAGTACTCGTCCATGCAGCGGGCCAGCTCGGCGGTCATCCGTATCGCCTCGGCCACCGGCAGCGCCCCGGAGAAGGCGATCGCCGCCTTCTCGCCGAAGCTCGGCCCGGCGCAGAGGGCGGGCTCGATCCCCAGGTTCTGCCGCGCCCATTCGGCGGAGGCGAGACAGTTCACGAGGAAGGCGACCTGCGCCGCCTCGGAATAGTCCCCGTCGGCCTCGCGGAATTCGTCGACCAGGGAATAGCCGAGCACGTCGTCGGCGACGGCGACGAGTTCGCGGGCGAACGGGTTCACCACCATGAACCGGCCGACGTCGGTGAACGCGGACGGGCCCATGCCGGGAAAGACGACGGCGGTGTTGTGTGTCTGGTCGGCCATGAATGCCACGTCCTCTCTACAGGCTCTTCAGGAATCCGGTCAGCACCTCGGTGAACCGTTCCGGCTCCTCCAGGTGCGGCACGTGACTCGAATTCTCGAAGACCTCCCAGCGCACGTCCGGAATGCGGTCGTGGAACGGCTGCATCGTCACCGCCGTCGCCTCGTCGTAACGGCCGTTGACGAGCAGGGTCGGCGCTTCGATCGCGTCCAGGCCGTCGATGACCGACCAGTCCTTCAGGGTGCCGATCACATGGAATTCGTTCGGCCCGTTCATCGTGTAGTACACGGTCGGGTCGTTGTAGATCTCCATGAAGGAGGAGAGGAAGTCCCGCGGCCACGGCAGGGCCCGGCACACGTGCCGGTCGTAGAAGACGCGCATCGCGGTGAAGTACTCGTCCGAGTCGGTCGTGCCGGCCGCCTCGTGGCGCCGCAGCGTCTCGTCCACGCCCGGCGGGAGTTGCGACCGCAGCACCTCCATCTCGCCGAGCCACAGGGGATACGAGGCGGGCGAGTTGGCGATGACGAGACCGCGCAGGCCGGAGGGGCGGGCCGAGGCGTGCCGGGCGGAGAGCAACCCGCCCCACGACTGGCCGAACAGCACGTAGTCGCCGGCGATACCGAGGCGCTCCAGCAGGTTGTCCAGCTCGGCGAGGAAGAGCTCGGGGGTCCAGAAGTCCGCGCCGCGGTCGGGCAGGTGCGTCGATCCGCCGTTGCCGAGCTGGTCGTAGTGGACGACCGGCCAGCCGGCGTCGGCGAGGGCCGTGAGGCCCAGCAGGTAGTCGTGCGTACTGCCCGGGCCGCCGTGCACGGCGACGACGGCCGGCCGGCCCGCACGGAGTTCACCGGTGATCCGGTACCAGGTCCGGTACTCCCCGAAAGGGACCGTTCCCTTTGCGCTGGGGTCCGAGGACACGGCAAGCACCTCACTCGACGTCGTGCAGGGGGTCGTGACCGACGCTAACCCGCTGCGGCGGCGCGCCAGGACCCCTAACGGCCCCTAGCGCAGGAGGGGTTGCCGCCGCGCCCGCGCCGGTGCCGTCGAACTGGGGCCGGTAGGGGGTGCTCCCGCGCACCGGGGGTGTTTAGCGTGCGAACGGCGGCAGCCCGTTTCCCACGTGCCCGCCCGTACGACGTACCGAGTGCGAGAGGGCACCATGAACCCATCTGCCGAGCAGCACCCCGCATTCCCCATGGCCCGCCGGTGCCCCTTCGGTCCGCCGGAGGAGTACGCCAAGCTCCGCGCGACGGAACCGGTCTCCCGGGCCACCCTCAAGGTCAACGGCAAGCCCGCCTGGCTGATCACCAGGCACGAGCACATCAAGAAGGTGCTCGGCGACTCCCGGGTGAGCGCCAACCTGAAGCTGCCGGGCTATCCGCTGCAGGTCCCCGTGCCGGAGGAGATGCTGCAGGCCGTCCCGCTGACGTTCCTGTCGATGGACCCGCCGGACCACACCGTCCAGCGCCGCATGCTGGCGCCCGAGTTCAGCGTCCGCCGGATGCGGGAGCTGCGGCCCCGGGTCCAGCAGATCGTGGACGAGCGCATCGACGCGATGCTCGCCGCGGGCGGCCCGGTGGACCTGGTGACCGCACTCGCGCTGCCCGTGCCCTCCCTCGTGATCTGCGAGCTGCTCGGCGTCCCCTACGAGGACCACCCCCGGTTCGAGACCTGGGCCGGGCAGATCATGAGCCGCGACATCGGCGAGGAGGAGCGCGGGCGGGCGCACTACGAGCTCGACCGGTACGTCGACGGCCTGGTCACCGCCAAGGAGAGCGAGCCGGGCGACGACATGATCAGCCGGCTGATCGAGAAGAACCGCGCGGAACCGGCGGTCGAGCACGCGGACATCGTCAGCATGGCGCGGCTGATGCTCGTCACGGGCCACGAGACGACCGCGAACATGATCGCCCTCGGCACCCTGGCCCTGCTGGAGCACCCCGAGCAGCTCGCCGCGGTGACGGCGGACTCCGCCCTGCTGCCCCGGGCCGTCGAGGAACTCCTGCGCTACTTCAGCATCTCCGACTCCGGCACCGCGCGCGTGGCCCTGGAGGACATCGAGATCGGCGGCACCGTCATCCGCGCCGGCGAGGGCATCCTGCCGCTCAACAACGCGGCCAACCACGACGAGGCCGTCTTCGCCGACCCCGACACGCTCGACGTCCACCGCGAGGAGGCCCGCAGCCACCTCGCCTTCGGCTACGGCGTCCACCAGTGCATCGGGCAGAACCTCGCGCGCCTCGAACTCGACGTCGTATACGGCACGCTCTTCCGGCGCATCCCCGGCCTCCGCCTCGCCGCCTCCCCGGAGGACCTGCAGTTCAAGGACGACGCCATCGTGTTCGGCGTCTACGAGCTGCCGGTCACCTGGTAACCATCCGCACGACGCACCGAGTTCGAGAGGGCACCATGACGCACTCCGCCGACCGGGCGCGCCACCCGGCGTTCCCGATGAAGCGCACCTGTCCCTTCAGCCCGCCGGAGGAGTACGCCAAGCTCCGCGCGACGGAACCGGTCTCCCGGGCCACCCTCAAGGTCAACGGCAAGCCCGCCTGGCTGGTCACCACCTACGAGCACGTCAAGCAGGTGCTCGGCGACTCCCGAGTGAGCTCGAACCTCAAGCTGCCCGGATACCCGCACCAGTTCCACATCCCCGAGGAGATGCTCCAGTCGGTGCGGCTGATGCTGCTGTCGATGGACCCCCCGGACCACACCGCCCAGCGCCGCATGCTGATCCCCGAGTTCACCGCGCGGCGGATCAAGGCCATGCGCCCGCGGATCCAGGAGATCGTGGACGAGCGCATCGACGCCATGCTCGCCGCGGGCGGCCCGGTGGACCTGGTGACCGCGCTCGCGCTGTCCGTGCCCTCCCTCGTGATCTGCGAGCTGCTCGGCGTCCCCTACGAGGACCACGCGCAGTTCGAGGAGTGGTCGGCGGTGATGATGAACCACGACGCCGCCCCCGAGGAGTACGGAGCGGCGGTCCAGGCGCTGGACGGCTACCTGGACGCGCTGGTCACCAGCAAGGAGGAGCGGCCGGGCGACGACCTGATCAGCCGGTTCATCGAGAAGAACCGGGTGGAGCAGGTCGCCGACCACACCGACGTCGTGACGATGGCGCGGCTGATGCTCGTCGGCGGCCACGAGACCACCGCCAACATGATCGCCCTCGGTGTGCTGGCGCTGCTGGAGCACCCCGGGCAGCTGGACGCGGTCAAGGCCGACCCGGACCTGCTGCCCCGCGCCGTCGAGGAACTCCTGCGCTTCTTCAGCATCTCGGACTCGGGCGCCGCGCGCGTGGCCCTGGAGGACATCGAGGTCGGCGGCACCGTCATCCGCGCCGGCGAGGGCATCCTCCCCCTCAACAACTCCGCGGACCACGACGAATCCGTCTTCCCCGACCCGGACACGCTGAACGTCCACCGCGAGGAGGCCCGCAGCCACCTCGCCTTCGGCTACGGCATCCACCAGTGCATCGGCGCGAACCTCGCCCGCGTGGAGCTGGAGGTCGTCTACGGCACCCTCTTCCGGCGCATCCCCGGCCTGCGCCTGGCCGCGCCCCTGGAAGAGCTCGGGTTCAAGGACGACGCCATGGTCTACGGCGTCTACGAACTGCCCGTCACCTGGTGACCGGCTCCGGAGAGAGGTTCCCCGCCATGCGCGTCAGCGTGGAGACCCCGCGGTGCGTGGGGTCGGGTCAGTGCGTGATGCTCACCCCGGACGTCTTCGACCAGGACGACGACGGGATCGTCGTCCTCCTCCAGGAGGCTCCGCCGGAAGAGGTGCACGAGGACGTCCGCCAGGCCGCCATGACGTGCCCGACCCAGGTCATCAGCGTCGACGAATAGCATGGGGCGCATGCATGCGCGTCTGATCCAGTTCCCGGAGCAAGGCCTTCCAGGCACCCTCGTCCGCTACACGGAGGGCGGGGGCGAGCCCGTGGAGGTGGAGCCGCGCGGCCCGGTGGCGCTGTCCTCCGGCTCCCGGCTCGTCTACGTGATCGACGCGGCCGATGCCGGGGCGGACGACAAGGAGGCCCTCGCGGACGGCCTCGCCGGGCTGCCGTCCGACGCGTTCGTCGTCGCCGACCTGGGCGGCGCGACGGACGGCATGCTCCGGGCCGTCGCGGGGCAGCGGGCGGTCAAGACGCTCGTGCTGTCGGGCGACTTCACCGACGAGGGCGTCGCGGCGCTGGGCACCATGCCGGAGCTGACCGACCTGGTGCTGGAGTCGCCCCGGTTCACCGGGGCGGGGCTGGCCGCACTCGCCGGGTCCGAGACGGCCGGCTCCCTCGACACCCTCGTCCTCAGCGGCACCACGGCGTTCGAGCCCCGGTCGCTGGCCGTCCTGGCGGAGGTGCCGCACCTGGCCTCCCTCGCCTTCGAGGGCGTCCGCGTCGACCACACCCTCGCCGACGCCCTGATCGCGCTCACGCCGCACCTCGCCGAGGTGTCGGTGGCCGAGCGCCCCGGTCACGACCTCGCCCTCGACGTGCTGGAGCGGCTGCTGGCCGCCGGGCTCAGCGTCAACGGCATCTCCGCGCCGCCGGAGAACGCGGTCCTCTTCGCCCGCGCCGCCGCCGAGGCCGCGGACACCGGCGGCTTCGAGGACGAGGAGGAGGGCGAGGAGGACTTCGAGGACGACGAAGGCGAGGAGGACGAGGAGGACGAGGAGCCGCAGGAGCGCGGCGTGCTGCGCGAGATCACCGACGAGGCCGAGCTGGACCGGCTGCTCGCCGGGCCCGTGCCCGTCCTGGTCGACCTCACCGCCCCGTGGTGCGGCCCGTGCTCCCTGCTCACCCCCGTCCTGGAGGACGTGGTCGAGGCCTGCGGCGACGCCCTGACCGGAGTGAAGATCGATGTGGACCGGGCCGACTGGGCGCAGGAGCGGTTCGACGCGATGGGCGTGCCCACCGTGATCCTGCTGCGCAAGGGTAAGGAGAGCTTCCGCTTCAGCGGTATCGCCCCCGCGGCCCGGATCAGCGGTTGGCTGGCCGCGGTGGGGGTCGTCGCCGGCTGAGCGGGCCCGACGCAGTCCGGTGCGGTTCGGCCGCGCTCCGAAGGGGCGCGGGGAGCTGCGCGACCGGCCGCGGTGCGCCTGCAGGTGATGCACCCGGCTGCCGGTGAAGCGCTCGGCTCCCCGGCGGCCGGTCCACCCGCGGTCTGGGCGCGGGCCCCGAAGGCGCTGTAGCGTCCGTCCATGCCTGCCCGATCCGGTGTCGTCGCACCGCCGGGGTGGAGCCGCTGGCTGGTCCCGCCCGCTGCGCTGTCCATCCACCTGGCCATCGGCCAGGCCTACGCCTGGAGCGTGTTCAAACCGCCGCTGGAGTCCTCGCTGGGCCTGTCCGGCACGGCCTCGGCGCTGCCCTTCCAGGTGGCGATCGTGATGCTCGGCCTGTCGGCCGCCTTCGGCGGCACCCTCGTGGAGCGCAACGGCCCCCGCTGGGCGATGTCCGTGTCGGCCGTGTGCTTCTCGTCCGGCTTCCTGGTGGCCGCCCTGGGGGCGGCCACGCGCCAGTACTGGCTCGTCGTGGTGGGCTACGGCCTCATCGGCGGGACCGGGCTGGGCATCGGCTACATCTCGCCGGTCTCCACGCTCATCAAGTGGTTCCCCGACCGCCCGGGCATGGCCACCGGCATCGCCATCATGGGCTTCGGCGGCGGCGCCCTCATCGCCTCGCCGTGGTCGTCCGCGCTGCTGTCGCACTTCGGCACGGACTCCTCCGGCATCGCGCGGACGTTCCTGGTGATGGGGGTGGCGTACGCCGTGTTCATGACGCCCGGCGTGCTGCTCGTACGGGTGCCTCCCGATGCCCGGCGGCCGCCGGGAGGAGCGGCGGACCGCGCGCCGTCCCGGGAGCTCGTCACGAGCGCTCAGGTATCGGCCCGCAACGCCCTGCGCACGCCGCAGTTCTGGTGCCTGTGGGTCGTTCTCTGCGCGAATGTCACGGCGGGCATCGGCATTCTGGAAAAGGCCGCCCCGATGATCACGGACTTCTTCGCGGACTCCTCCTCCCCCGTGGGTGCGGCCGCGGCCGCGGGATTCGTCGGCGTGCTCTCGCTCGCCAATATGCTCGGCCGGATCGTCTGGTCCTCCGCCTCGGACATCACCGGCCGCAAGAACGTCTACCGGCTCTATCTCGGCGCGGGCGCGCTCATGTATCTCGTCATCGCCCTGGCCGGCAGTTCGTCCAAGCCGTTGTTCATCGCCTGCGCCGGTGTGGTGCTGTCCTTCTACGGCGGCGGGTTCGCTACCGTGCCCGCCTACCTCAGGGACCTCTTCGGGACCTACCAGGTCGGTGCGATCCACGGCCGGCTGCTGACGGCGTGGTCCACGGCCGGGATCCTCGGTCCGCTCATCGTCAACTCCGTCGCCGACGCCGGGAAGTCCGCGGGCCGGACGGGGCCCGGCCTCTACACCACGTCCTTCCTCGTCATGATCGGGCTGCTGGCCGTGGGCTTCGCGGCCAACGAGCTCGTCCGGCCCGTGCACCCGCGCCACCACGAGCCGGCCGGCGGCGGGGGCCGGCCGCCGGCGGCCGTACCGGAGAAGGGGGCGGGGCTGTGACACCCGTGCGCAAGGCGGTGCTCGTGCTCAGCTGGCTGTGGGTGGGGGCGCCCTTCGCCTACGGGGTGTACGAACTCGCCTCGAGGCTTCGGCAATTGTTCACCGGGTGAGCCGCCCGGAAAGCAGGAAATCCCCCGGCCGTATTGACGGACGGGGGATTTCTCTGCGTATATTGAATATTTCCCTGCCTTGCGTGAACCAGGGCAGGGGAAGCCTTATGAAGTCATCGTATCCCGGTGGGAGCTGAATTGTCAATCGCGGACATGCGCAACGAGCAAGAATTCATCGATCTGCTCCACGAACGCCTGGCCGAGCTGCGCGCCGGAGCCGAGACGGCGGTGGAGCAGGCCCTCGCGCAGGGCGGCAGCACCTTCCAGGCCCGGCTGGAGCGCGATGTCATGGTGGCCGAGCAGTCCGGGCTCCTCTCCGCCTTCAACGCCGGCGAGCGGGGCCTGTGCTTCGGCCGGCTCGCCTTCCGGGACGGCCGCGACCACCACATCGGCCGCATCGGCATCCGGCGCGACGACGCCGAGCGCACCCCGCTCGTCATCGACTGGCGCGCCGAGGTCGCCCGCCCGTTCTACCTCGCCACCGGGCACACCCCCATGGGGCTGCGCCGCCGGCGGCACATCACCACCGAGGGCCGCCGCGTCACCGCCCTGCACGACGAGATCCTCGACCTCGCCGACACCGAGCGCACCGGGCACGAGGGCTCCGACGCCGACGCCGTGCTGCTCTCCGCCCTCGACGCGGCGCGCACCGGCCGGATGCACGACATCGTGCAGACCATCCAGGCCGAGCAGGACCGCATCATCCGCGCCCCGCACCGCGGCGTCCTCGTCGTCGAGGGCGGGCCCGGCACCGGCAAGACGGTCGTCGCCCTGCACCGCGCCGCCTTCCTGCTCTACGCCCACCGCGAGCAGCTGGCCCGGCGCGCCGTGCTCATCGTCGGCCCCAACCCCGCCTTCCTCGGCTACATCGGGGAGGTGCTGCCCTCGCTCGGCGAGACGGGCGTGCTGCTCGCCACCCCCGGCGAGCTCTTCCCCGGCGTGACCGCGACCGGCACCGACACGCCGCGGGCCGCCGAGGTCAAGGGCGGCGCGGCGATGGCCGGCGCCCTGGCCGCCTACGTCCGCGACCGGCAGACCCTCCCCGGCCCCGTGACCGTCATCGACCACGAGGACGGCGAACTGCACCTGGACGCGGACATCGCCTCCGACGCGCGGCACCACGCGCGCGCCACGAACCTGCCGCACAACCTCGCCCGCCCCTACTTCGCCTTCCACGTCATCGACGCACTCACCCGGCAGCTCGCCGACCGCATAGGCGCGGACCCCTTCGGCGGGCCGAACTTCCTGGGCCCCGACGACATCGCCCAGCTCGGGAAGGCCATCGCCGCCAGCCCTGCGGTGCACGCGGCCATCGAGGAGCTGTGGCCCGCCCTCACGCCCCAGGAGCTGATCGCGGACTACCTCGCCGACCCCGTCCACCTCCCCGAGGCCGATGCCGCGGCCGTCCGGCGCGAGGGCGGCGCCTGGACGCCCGCCGACGTCCCGCTGCTGGACGAGGCCGCCGAGCTGCTCGGCGAGGACGACTCGGCCGCCCGCGCCGCCGCCGAGGCCGAGCGGCAGCGGCAGGTCGCCTACGCCCAGGGGGTGCTCGACATGTCCTACGGCTCCCGCACCCAGGAGTTCGAGGACCGGGAGGACGAGGACTCCGAGGTGCTGGCCGCGCACGACCTCGTCGACGCGGAGCGGCTCGCCGAGCGGCACGAGGAGGAGGACCACCGCAGCGCCGCCGAGCGCGCCGCCGCCGACCGCACGTGGGCCTTCGGCCACATCATCGTGGACGAGGCGCAGGAGCTGTCCCCGATGGCCTGGCGGCTGCTGATGCGGCGGTGCCCCACCCGCTCGATGACCCTGGTCGGCGACCCCGCGCAGACGTCCGAGCCGGGCGGCTGCGGCGCGTGGCGGACGGTCCTCGAACCGTACGTCGGGGACCGCTGGGAGCACGTGCGGCTCGGCGTCAACTACCGGACGCCGGCCGAGGTCATGGAGGTCGCGGCGGGCGTCCTGCGGTCGGCCGACCCGTCCTTCGAACCCCCGCGCTCGATCCGCTCCACGGACGTGCGCCCCTGGGCGCTGCACACCGGCGACCTGCCGCGCGCGGTCGCCGAGGCCGTCGCCGAGGAGCTCCCGCACGAGGGCCGCCTGGCGGTCATCGCACCGCGCCCGCACCACGCGGCGCTCGCCACGGCCCTCCCGGACGCCGCCCACGGTCCGTCCCCGGACCTGACGCGGCCGGTGGTCCTCCTGGATCCGCGGCAGGCAAAGGGCCTGGAGTTCGACGCGGTCATCGTGGCGGAACCGGCGGAATTCGGCCTGAGCGACCTGTACGTGGCCCTTACCCGGGCGACGCAGCACCTGGGGATCGTGCACACGGGCACGCTTCCGGAGGGCTTGGAGGGCGCCCTGCTCGCCCGCTGACGCGACGGGGACGACGCGCCGTTGCGGCGGACCCGGGTGCCCCGCGCCCTGAACCCCGCCGCGACGGCGAGCAACGCCCACGCGGCGGACCGGCGGTGCCGAGCGGCGATCAGCCCTGCCCGCCTGCGCCCCCGTCACTCCGCCCACGACGGATCGCACTCAGCGACTCGGACGCGTGGGACTGACCTGCAGCACCACAGAGCCCCCACGCTCGTCACCCGACAGGGCGGCGCGCGTGGGGCCTTCGCTGGTTCCAGGCACCTTCGACCTGCGCTTACCGAGAGACGGGTGACTCTTCGCTGCTCGACCTCCCCGCGTCGGGCGTACCGTGGCGGCAAGGCATCAACCACGGCTCCAGGCAGGGGAGTATGTCGAAGGAACTCGGGGAGAACGTCAAGAAGCACCGGCGCACAGCGGGACTCACTCAGGAGGCCTTGGCCCTTGCCGCTGGAGTCGCGCCGTCCACAGTGGCCAAACTGGAGCAGGGCGGAAACGTCCGCATCGAGACTCTGCATCTGCTCGCCCGCGCCTTGCATGTGAAGACGTCACAGTTGATGGCGTCCGACACTCCCGCTCCCGTCCGAGAAGAGGACCCGACAAAGGTCGGCCTCGTTGAACTGCGAAATGCTCTCACCCCCGCTATCGGCTTCGCAGCCCCAGTGATGGACACTCCCGAGCAAGAGCCGGGTCTACCGGCCCTCCTTGATGTGGTACGACGAGGGTCTGCAGCCTACGACTCGGACAAGTTTGGATCTGTGGCAACCACACTGCCTCAGATCATCAGTGATTCTAATTCGGCCGTGTCCTACTATGATCACGGTAGCGAACACGATAAGGCGCTTTCAGTGCGCGCCGAAGCCTACTTGCTAGGTGGCCGATACCTGACGCAGGTTCGGCAATACGACCTTGCCTACCACGCCCTGTCCGGATCCATCCGTGACGCACAAGAGGTAAACGATACGAACACGGCAGCGTACGCAATCGTCATCATGTCGTGGCTGCTGCTACGACAAGGTCGCTTCGATGACGCGGAAAACTTGGCCGTCGAAACAGCAGACCATATCGAGCCCCGCATTTCGAAGGCTACTCCCGAACATCTGGCAGTCTGGGGCTGGTTGGCACTCCAAGCCGCAGCCGCAGCCGTGCGGAACAACCGAGAAGATCACGCGACAGACGCCCGACGCATTGCCGCCTCTGCCGCATCTGCGCTCGGAACAAAGTCCGCTGATGCGCGACACCGGTACGGCCGATTCGACCTCAAGGTTGCCACGATGAAGGGGCTTGAAGACGAGCTGATCAAAGAAGGTGGTGACCCGTACCGCGTGATCGAGGAATCGACAGGACAGGCGCCGCTGTCTGACAGGTCGATGAAGGCCACCGGAGTCCCTGAAACCGACAAAGAATGGAACCGGCACCGCCTGACCGTAGCAACCGCTTATTCGAAAATCGGAGATCATGAGAACGCGATGGAGCGGTTGACGGCCATTGAGTACGTGAACGGCGAATGGCTTCGGCATCAGCGGACCGCCACGGATGTAATGGAACGCATCGCCAGGAAGCGCAAGAGGACCCTCACCGGCGAAATGCGTCGGATGATGTCACTGCTGGGGGTCACGGCCTGACTGCCGCGTTCCGCAGTAGTTGGGCTCCTGCCGAGCGGGCCTCTGCTGCCCTGCGTATGGGTCGCCAACACCGGGGTGGCAAGCTGCTACGAAACGCTCGTGACGCTCAACATCCCTGAGTCCTACCGTCGTTCAGACCTACTCAACGGACTCAGGGAGTCAGCGTGGTCATCAACCCGCAGACCGGAGCAGGGTGCCCCATGCAGCGCAACGTGAGGCGTACTGACGCTGACAGGGCGCGCCGGAGGACGGCCGTGAGTGCATCGCCCTGGCTGCTGACCTGAGGGAAGCCCCGCCGTACCGGCACAGGGGCAGGCACCAGCCCCCGTCCGGTCATTCAAGTGACGGACACCGCCCGATGCGGTGAGGCGACCGGGCGGCTGTACCAACGCACGGCGGTACGGGGATGGTCTCCGTACCGGCACACTGCGTCTATGGAGTCAGCGTCATGGCTTGGTGGTTGACGATGCTTGACGAAGGTAACCCGCAGGACGACAGCAACAGCGGCAACAAGCACGGCGGGGGCGGTTCCGACGAGGGCGGCAACACGAACGATGGCAAGGACCCGGCGGACGGTAAGTAGCTTGAACGCGCACAGCATGGAGGAGGCGGGTCCACAGGGGCTCGCCTCCGCGCTCATGGAAGCCGGAGCGCTCAAAAGCGATTGGTTGCCTGCCTTCGAGGCAGTGCCCCGTCACCTGTTTGTGCCTGATGTGATCTGGCCCGGTCGTGCTGGGATGAATCGGCAGAGTGACCGCGTGATCCGCCGCGAGGAACCTGAAGCATGGTGGCAGGCCGTTTACCGTGACGCGCCGATCACGACTCAATGGGACGACGGAACGTACACCGGCCCCGGCAGGGGCAAGACCCCGTCGAGCTCCAATTCCATGCCCACCATGGTCTTTTCGATGCTGGATGCACTGAGCGTCGAGCAGGGCCAGAGGGTGTTGGAGATCGGCACCGGTACCGGCTGGAACGCCGCGCTGCTGTCTCACCGGATCGGCGCGGAGAACGTCGTCACCGTGGAGGTGGACGCGGACAGCGCATTCAAGGCGCGCAGCCGTCTTGAGGCGAACGGATACAAGCCGGTGTCGGTCATCGGGGACGGAGCGCAGGGCTACGCCAGTGAGGCCCCGTACGACCGCGTCATTGCCACATGCTCCATCGGCAGTGTCCCCCACCAATGGATCACGCAGACGAAACCAGGCGGTCTCATCGTCGCGCCGTGGGGGCCGACGTACGGCGGAGAGGCAGTGGTTCGCCTCGAAGTCGCCGACGACGGTTCGGCTTCGGGGCGGTTCGTCGGCTCGTCTGCGTTCATGCGTCTGCGTGATCAGCGCACGCGGCGGGAGCACGTCCGCGAATACCTCAAGGGTCGGCAGTGGCCGGCGGATGGCGTTCGCAGCACGACCGCTCTTTCCCCGGAAGACGTTGGAGACTGGGCCGTCATGTTCGCCATCGGGGTGCAGGTCCCCGGCGCGTTCCCGTGGATGGAGTCCTACCCGGACGGGTCGTACACGCTGTGGCTCCGGGACACGGCGGTCACGTCGTGGGCCACGGCCGACTACGAGCAGGGTCGGGGAGAGTTCGAGGTCTACCAGTCAGGACCCCGGCGACTCTGGGACGAGGTGGAGGCCGCGTACCGCTGGTGGGCCGACCAGGGACGGCCGGGGTTCAACCGCTTCGGACTGACCGTGGACGGCGACGGCGAACGGGTCTGGCTGGACTCGCCGGGCAACGTCGTACCCGTCAGCGTGACCTCATAGCGAACCAGCAGGAACAGCCCCGCCCGTGCGCCTCCCGACGCGCCGGCGGGGCCTCCGCATGCGTCCGCGCCCTGCAGCGCATTCTCGCGCTCACCGCCGCGATCCGGCACAACGACCACACCGGCCGGCCGATCATGCGCGCCCTGACCGCCTACGACCACCAAACCCCCTGGGATCGTCATCCAGCCGGCAGGTGCGCGCTGACGGTGGGATTACGGACCGCGGGGCGTGATCGAGTTCCGCCGCCGCGAGTGGCGAGGCGGCGGCTCCGGTACTGCCGGTGCCGAGACGGACGAGGCACCGGGCGCCGAGCCTCCGCCCCGCCGAACCTCAGGCGCCCTCGGCCGGAGCCTCGTTCCAAGCCCCCGTGACCGCCGCGACGACCACCGAGCCGATGACGATCAGACGGTGGGTCAGTGCGTCGAGCTGCTGTCGCTGGGCGGGCGGGAGGTGCCATTCCTCCCACCATGCGACCTGCTCCTGCGTGCGCGGCGCGGGCGACTCCGACGCCCACGCCTCGCGCAGGTGCGCGGCGAGCGGTGCCACGGCGCGGGCGTGCTCGGCGTAGGCGGAGATCAGCGCCGTCATGTGACTGGTCGGCAGGTGGGCGTACCACTGGTTGCGGACGTTCTCGGCGAGGGCCGCGACGTCCTCGAGCCACAGCACGTGCTGGGTGATCCACCCCTGCGGGTCGGTGCTGCGGGGCATGTCCGGCAGCAGGCGCGGCTCGACCGCGTCGCGGTGGGCGAGGAAGGCCCGGCCGAGGGCCAGCTCCTCGTCGTGGGGGATCCAGACGCGCTCGCCCAGGGCGACCGCGGCGGCATCGACAGCATCAACAGGATGGGTCATTTGATCACTTTACGGGTCTGAACGGAGCACTCCGCACCAGCCCGCCCGGGCGTACACGGCCTTCGGGTGGACGGGAGCGGCTGCTGGGCGACGGGCGCAAGCGAGTGTATGCGCCGGGCGCGCGCCCGGCCGACGGGGCATCATGGCCGCATGACGAGCCTCGGCCTTCCCGAGTCCATCCGTGCCTGTCTGTTCGACCTGGACGGGGTGCTCACCCGGACGGCGACCGTGCACGCGGCCGCCTGGAAGGAGATGTTCGACGCGTTCCTCGAAGCGCGGGACGGGGAGGGCTTCCGCCCGTTCGACGCGGTGGAGGACTACGACCGGTACGTGGACGGCATGCCCCGGGCCGACGGCGTGCGTTCCTTCCTCGCGTCGCGGGGTATCCGCCTGCCCGAAGGAGGTCCGGACGACCCGCCGGAGCGGGACACCGTCCAGGGCCTCGGGACCAGGAAGAACGCGATCGTCCTCGAGAAGATCAAGGAGATGGGCGTGGAGGCCTTCGAGGGCTCGGTGCGCTACGTGCACGCCGCCCGCGCGGCCGGCCTGCGGCGGGCCGTCGTCTCCTCCAGCGCCAATTGCCACGACGTGCTCGTGGCGGCGGGCATCGACGACCTGTTCGAGGTGCGGATCGACGGGGTGGTCGCCGCCGAGCGGAAGCTGCCCGGCAAGCCCCGCCCGGACACGTTCCTGGAGGCGGCGCGGGAGCTCGGGGTGTCCCCGGCCCAGGCGGCCGTCTACGAGGACGCGCTGGCGGGCATGGAGGCGGGCCGGGCGGGCGACTTCGGCTACGTCGTCGGCGTCGACCGCGTGGGCCAGGCCGAGGCCCTGCGCAGCCACGGCGCGGACGTGGTCGTCCAGGACCTGGAGCAGCTGCTGGGAGAGGCGGGCGAGCACACGTGATCACCCATCCGGCCTATGCCGTCGAGCCGTGGTGCCTGCGCGAGACCGAGCTGAACCTGGAGGTGCTGCCGCAGAGCGAGTCCGTCTTCGCCCTGGCCAACGGCCACATCGGCTGGCGCGGCAATCTGGACGAGGGCGAGCCGCACGGCCTGCCGGGCTCGTATCTGAACGGCGTGTACGAGCTGCGCCCGCTGCCGTACGCGGAGGCCGGTTACGGCTATCCGGAGTCGGGGCAGACGGTCATCGACGTCACCAACGGCAAGGTGGTCCGGCTGCTCGTCGACGACGAGCCCTTCGACCTGCGCTACGGCCGGCTCCTGCACCACGAGCGGGTGCTGGACTTCCGCACCGGTCTGCTGCACCGCACCGTGGAATGGACGTCGCCCTCCGGCCGGACGGTGCGGGTGCGCTCGACGCGGCTGGTGTCCTTCACCCAGCGGGCGGTCGCGGCCGTCGCCTACGAGGTCGAGCCGGTCGACGGCGAGGCGCGGATCGTCCTGCAGTCGGAGCTGGTGGCCAACGAGCAGCTGCCCCGCGTCGGCGGGGACCCCCGGGTGGCGGCGGTGCTGGAGTCGCCGCTCGTCCCGGAGGAGCACTCGGCCGAGGAGGGCGTGCTGCGCCTGGTGCACCGGACCCAGCGCAGCGGGCTGCGGGTCGCGACGGCCGCCGTGCACGCCGTGGACGGCCCCGAGGAGACGAAGTCGTACTCCAAGAGCAGCGCCGACCTCAGCCGGTACACCGTCACCACGGTGCTGCGGCCGGGGCAGCGGCTGCGGCTGGAGAAGACCGTCGCCTACGGCTGGTCGAGCACCCGCTCGCTGCCGGCGATGCGCGACCAGGTGGACGCGGCCCTGGCGGGCGCCACGAGCACCGGCTGGCGGGGGCTGTGCGCCGAG
The DNA here is from genome assembly GCF_001445655.1 of Streptomyces roseifaciens. NCBI lineage: Bacteria > Bacillati > Actinomycetota > Actinomycetes > Kitasatosporales > Streptomycetaceae > Streptomyces > Streptomyces roseifaciens. The sequence goes on along the minus strand of NZ_LNBE01000002.1, from coordinate 459,611 downwards.
CAGGAGCAGTACCTGCAGGAGTTCTGGGAGCGGGCGGACGTCGAGGTCGACGGCGACGCCGAGATCCAGCAGGCCGTGCGGTTCGCCCTGTTCCACGTGCTGCAGGCGGGGGCGCGCGCGGAGTGCCGGGCCATCGCCGCGAAGGGGCTGACGGGCCCGGGCTACGACGGCCACAGCTTCTGGGACACCGAGACCTTCGTCCTGCCGGTGCTCACGTGCACCGCGCCCCTGGCGGCGGCGCAGCCGCTGCGGTGGCGCCACGCCACCCTGCCGGCCGCGCTCAACCGGGCCCAGCAGCTGGGGCTGAACGGCGCGGCGTTCCCCTGGCGGACCCTCAACGGCGACGAGTGCTCGGCCTACTGGCCGGCGGGCACGGCGGCGTTCCACGTCAACGCCGACATCGCGGACGCCGTGGTGCGCTACCAGCTGGCCACGGGCGACACCACCTTCGAGCGGGAGGTCGGCCTGGAGCTGCTGGTCCACACGGCGCGGCTGTGGCGCTCCCTGGGCCACCACGACCACCAGGGGCAGTTCCACATCGACGGGGTGACGGGCCCGGACGAGTACAGCGCCGTCGCCGACGACAACGTCTACACGAACCTGATGGCACAGCAGAACCTGCGGGCCGCGGCGGACGCGGCCGAGCGCCACCCGGACCTCGCAGCGGGCTTCGGCGTGGACGACGAGGAGACGGCGGCCTGGCGGGACGCGGCGGCGCGGATGAACCTGCCGTACAACGAGGTGCTCGGCGTCCACGAGCAGTCCAACGGCTTCACGGGCCACCAGACGTGGGACTTCGCCGGGACCGCTCCCGACCAGTACCCGCTGATGCTGCACTTCCCCTACTTCGACATCTACCGCAAGCAGGTGATCAAGCAGGCGGACCTGGTCATGGCCATGTACCTGCGCGGGGACGCCTTCACCGACGAGCAGAAGGCCAACAACTTCGCCTACTACGAGCCGCTCACGGTGCGCGACTCCTCGCTGTCCGCGTGCGTCCAGGCCGTCATGGCGGCCGAGGTGGGGCAGCTGCGGCTGGCGTACGACTACCTCGGCGAGGCCGCGATGATGGACCTGTCCGACCTGGAGAGCAACACGCGCGACGGCCTGCACATCGCCTCGCTGGCGGGCACGTGGATCGCCCTGGTCGCGGGCTTCGGCGGGCTGCGCCACTGTGACGGGTCGGTCGGCTTCGCCCCGCGGCTCCCCGAGCAGCTGGGCCAGCTGGCGTTCACGGTGCAGGTGCTGCAGCGCCGGCTGCACGTCGAGATCACCGGGCAGACCGCGACGTACGAGCTGGTGGACGGCGACGCCCTGGAAGTCACGCACTACGGGGAGCCGATGACGCTGAAGCAGGGCGCGATCGTGAGCCGGAAGGTGCCGCACGTCCCGGACACGCCCCCTCCGGCGCAGCCCGCGGGGCGGCAGCCGGCGCACCGTGGCTGGGCGGCGGGGCGGCAGGAGAGCGGGGCGGCGGAGGTGTGAGCGCCCGGCTCGAATGCCCCACTACCGGCCCCGCCCCCGCGTTCGGACAATGATCTGCATGTCCGATGACTGCGTGTCCGAAGCCCGCGCGTCCGATGTCCCCGCATCCGGTGCCCCGGCATCCGGTGCCCCCGCGCCCGGCGAGGAGGGCAACCCCCTGCGCCGGCTCTCCCTCGGTGAACTGCGGCGCCGTACGAGCGCGAAGTGGCGCACCTATCCGCCGGACGTCCTGCCGCTGTGGGTGGCCGAGATGGATGCGATGCCGGCCGGCGCGGTGACGCGGGCCCTGACCGGTGCGCTCGCCCTGGGCGACACGGGATACCCCTCCGGTTCGGGGTACGCCGAGGCCCTGGACTCCTTCGCCAGGAAGCGCTGGGGCTGGGACGGCGTGGTGCCGGAGCGGACGGCGACCGTCGCGGACGTGATGCGCGGCTCGGTCGAGATGCTGAAGCTGGTGACCGGGCCGGGCGACGCGGTCGTCGTCAGCCCTCCCGTGTACCCGCCGTTCTTCGGGTTCGTGGAGCACGAGGACCGGCGCGTGGTCGAGGCGCCGCTGGGCGCGGACGGGCGGCTGCGCACGAGCGCCCTGGAGGCCGCGTTCCGGCGGGCGACGGCGGGCGGGCGGCGTGCCGCGTACCTGCTGTGCAACCCGCACAACCCGACCGGCACGGTGCACACCCGCGCCGAGCTGACGGCGGTGGCGGAGCTCGCGAACGCCTACGGGATACGCGTCGTCGCCGACGAGATCCACGCCCCGCTGGTGCTGCCCGGCGCGGAGTACGTGCCGTATCTGTCGGTGCCCGGTGCGGAGGACGCCTTCTGCCTGCTGTCCGCCTCCAAGGCCTGGAACCTGGCGGGCCTCAAGGCGGCCGTGGCCGTCGCGGGCCCGGCCGCGGCGGACGACCTGGCCCGGCTGCCCCAGATCGTCGGCCACGGCCCCAGCCACTTCGGGGTCGTGGCGCACACCGCGGTGCTGCGGGACGGCGGCGACTGGCTCGACGCCGTCCTGACGGCGCTGGACGGGAACCGGCGGCTGCTGGGCGAACTGCTGGAGCAGTACCTGCCGGACGTCCGGTACCTGCGCCCGGAGGGCACGTACCTGGCGTGGCTGGACTGCCGGGCGCTCGGGCTGGGCGACGACCCTGCGGCCGTCTTCCTGGAGCGCGGCCGGGTCGCGCTGAGCAGCGGCCTCCCCTTCGGCACCGGCGGGGCGGGCCACGTGCGGCTGAACTTCGCCGCCTCGCCCGAGGTGCTCACCGACGCGGTGCGCCGGATGGCGGTGGCCGCGGGGCGGTGAGGCGCGGGCTCCGGGGCGGGCGCGCAGCCGGGGCCGGCGGAAGAAGATCTTGACAACCCCAGTGTCGTAACTGAAATAGTTACACCGCCGCCCGGAGAACCGCCCGACGAACCGAGGAGGATGCGATGGCCGCGAACAGCAGGCTCACCGTGGCCGTCCACGTGCTGACCTGGATGGCACTCGTGAAGGGCCGCGGCCGGGACGTGGTGACGTCGGATCAGATCGCCGACAGCGTCAACACCAACCCGGTGGTCATCCGGCGGAGCCTGGGCGAGCTGCGCAGGGCCGGCCTGGTGGAGGCCCTGCACGGGGCCGGCGCGGGCTGGCGGCTGCTGCACGAGGCGGACGCCATCACCCTGCTGGACGTCTACCGGGCGGTGGAGACCGAGCCCTTGTTCGCCCTCCACCGGGCGGAGCCCAACCAGAAGTGCCCGATCGGCGCGGGCATCCGGCCGGCCCTGGAAGAGGTCTACGACGGGGCCGAGGCGGCCGTGCGCGGCGCCCTCGGCGGCACCTCGATCGCCGACGTCCTGCGGGGCACGCTGGCCGGCCGGGCCGGCTGAGGGCCGGAGCACCGGCCGCACACGAACGGACCAGGGAGACCCATGCGCGCGATCCAGTACGGCAACCACGGCGGCTACGACGAACTCCGGCTGGTCGACCTGCCGGTGCCCGAGCCGGAGCCGGGGCAGGCCCTGGTCCGCATCACCTACGGCACGGTCAGCCCGCTGGACGACACCGTCCGCGCGGGGCGGATGTCGCCGGACCTGCACAAGCCGCTGCCGATCGTCCCCGGCGGAGCGGCCGTCGGCGTGGTGGCCGACCCGGGCACGTCGGGGCTGGCCGCGGGCGCCCGGGTGGCCGTCACCGGGCAGGGCCGCGGCCTGAGCGTGGACGGCACATGGCGCGAGTACGTCGCGGAGCACCCCGGCGCCCTGTCGCCCGTGCCCGACGGGGTGACGGACCGGCAGATGGCCGCGCTGCAGGCGGGCGCCGGGCACGTCACCGCCTACCTCGCCCTGACCGAGCTGGCCCGGATCCGGCCGGGGCAGAGCGTGCTCGCCCCGGGCATCGGCGGGGCGGTGGGCATGGGCACCGCCCAGGTGGCCGCCGAGCTGGGGGCGTCCCTGGTGATCTCCACGGCCGGCAGCACAGCCAAGGCCGAGCAGGCCCGCGCGGCCGGCTTCGACCACGTCGTGGACCTCTCCCGCGAGACCCTGCGCGCGGGCGTCGCGCGCCTGACCGGCGGCAAGGGCGTGGACGTGGTCGTCGACGGCGTCGCCGGGCCCCTGCTGGGCGACGCCCTCGCCTGCCTGTCCCGGGGCGGGAACTACGTCTCCGTGGGCTACGCCGGAGGCACGCGCGGCACCGTCGACGTGACGGACCTGATCTGGCGGACCACGCGGGTCCACGGCTACATGTTCGACATGTTCCCGCCCGCGACGGCGGCCGCGGCACGTCGCACGGTGACCGGCTGGCTGGCCGAGGGCCGCTTCGACCCCGTCGTCGCCCGGGAGTTCCCCCTGGAGGAGGCCGCCCGGGCGCAGCGTCACCTCATCGAGGACCGCCCGTTCGGACGCGTCCTGCTGAAGGTCGCCGGAGACGGCCGGTAGGGCCGGGGCGCGGCCCCTCACTCACGGACGACGTTCTCCGCCTGGGGCCCCTTGGGGCCCTGGGTGACGTCGTAGGAGACGCGGTCATCCTCGTGCAGTTCCTTGAAGCCCTGCGTCTGGATGGCCGAGAAGTGGACGAACACGTCGGGGCCGCCGTCGTCCTGCTGGATGAAGCCGAAGCCCTTGTCCGCGTTGAACCACTTCACCTTGCCTGTTGCCATGTGATTCCAGTCCTTCGTCCTTCTCGCACGGCGCGGCGGGCTCCACCCGCCGGCCGCGGCCGGTCACGGCCGGCCCGGTCCCTCACCTTTCCCCTCCCGACGGGCGGAGATGCCCTCCGTTTCCCTCTCTTCACCCCTTCGGAGGGAAAGCCGCCGCTTCCCGTCTCCCGTCCGCGTTTGCCCCATTTGGCGGCGCAGTCCCGCTATATTCGACGACCGGGAGCGACGGGCGGCGACGGCCGGCGCTCCGGGTGTCCGTGACCGCAGCGGCGGAAAGGACCAAGTGATCGGCTCGTACGCGTACGCATCACTGCCGGAAGCGACCGCGCGCCATCCCCTGGCCCCGGCGCGCGGCCTGTACAGCAGCGACTCCTGGCTGGAGCTGCTGCACGGGCACGGCCACCGTTACCGCTGGCTGCTGATGTGCGCGCGGGAGCGCGCGGCGGCCCTGACCCCGCTCACCGACGGCCCGTCGGTGCAGACCGCGCGCTACCACCCGGGCTTCCTCCTCCACGGGCGGCTCCCGGCCGAGCGCTGCGTCGTCGCCGGGCCCCGCACGGGCTACCTCAACGAACTGCGCTACGGGCCGGAGCGGCTGCCGGCCGACGAGGTCGCCGAGGGCCTGCTGGCCCCCGGGGAGCGGGAGCCGGCGCCCGGGGCCGCCCTCCTGCCGTACCTGCCGAGCGGGCCGGCGGCGGCCTTCGAGACGGCGGGCCACCCGGCCGGCCTGATCGCCTGGGACGCCTGGCTCGACGTTCCCGGCACCGGCTTCGACGGCTACCTCGCCGGGCTGGAGAAGACCCACCGCAATCAGGTGAAGGACGACCTGCGGCGGTACACCATGGCGGGCGTCGCCTTCTCCACCCGCCCGCTGACCGGCCCCGACGACGACACGGGCGACCTGCTGGCGCTGCACGAGCGCATGTACGGCTCCGTCTACGACCGGCCCGGCTCGCGCTTCTCCCGCTATCTGGCCCGCTGCGCCGAGCTCCCCGGCGCCTACGTCGTGCGGGCCCGGCTCGCGGGCCGCACGGTCGGCTGCCACCTGGTCTTCCACTACCGCGACGTGCTGTGGGTGCGGCTGATCGGCGTCGACGAGTCCCGCCCCGGCACGCGCGGCTGCTATTTCGGCCTGATGTTCTACGAACCGCTCCGGCTCGCCCACGAGCTGGGAGCCCGTGCCGTGCACCTCGGCATCGGCACCTCCCGGGCCAAGTCGCGGCGCGGCGCGCGGCTGGAGCCCCTGTGGACGGTGGCCGTCACCACCGGCGGCCGGGTTCGCGACCGGGCGCGTGAGGGGCTCGCCGCGCGGGCCCTGGACCTGCCGGACCCCGCGCCCGAGGGGGACGGCCCCGCGCCGGACTCGCCGTCCGCGTGGGTCCGGCCGTCGTGGGCGGGGTGACGGGGGGCCGTGCACTGCGGATGCGGCGGTATTCGGTGGCGCAGGCGAGGGCCCCCGGCGTAACGTCGCGGGATGGCCGAACTCGTTGATCTGTCGGAGCTCAGCGTCCGGTACGGCGGGGCCCCCGGGCTTCATGGCCACCTCGCGCGGCCCCCGGGGGAGGAACCCCGGCCGGGCGTGGTCGTCCTCTTCGAAGCGGCGGGCGCCGATGCGGTCAACCGCCGGCTCAACGAGCGGATGGCCGAGGCGGGTTACCTGGCGCTGATGCCCGATCTCTACCGCGGCCGGTCCCCCTACCGCTGCCTGGTGCCGGCGATGCGGTCGCTGATGTCCGGCCGCGGCCCGGTGTACGGGGACATCGAGGCCGCCCGGCAGCGGCTGCTGGCCGACCCCGGCTGTACGGGCAAGGTCGGCGTCATCGGGTTCTGCATGGGCGGCGGCTTCGCGCTCGTCCTGGCGGGCCGGGGCGGGTACGACGCGGCCTCGGCCAACTACGGGCGGCCGCCGGACGACCTGGAGACGGCGATGCGGGGCGCGTGCCCGGTGATCGCCAGTTACGGTGCGAAGGACCGGGCTTTCCGGGGCTACGCGGACCCGCTCCGGAATGCGCTGGAGCGTGCGGGCGTCCCCCACGACGTCGAGGTCTACCCGGATGCCGGGCACTCGTTCTTCAACCACGCCGACAACGTGCCGCTCCTGATGCGGCCGGTGATGCGCGCGGTCATGGGCATCGGCCCGGAGCCGGCGTCGGCCGCGGACGCGTGGCGGCGCATCGAGGCGTTCTTCGCGGAGCACCTGGCCGCGGACTGACGCGGACCGGCCGGCGGCGGAGGGCCGGCGGGCGACCGGATGCCGGCGCCCCGCCCGGGCCCGGCCAGGGCGCGCTCCTGGCCGGGCCGGACCTACGGCTTCGTGCAGCGAGGGTCCAGCGTGGCTCAGTGCCCGGCGCCGGCTGCCTTCCCGAGGGTCCCCGACGTGTTGCAGGCGATGTCGGTGCCGACCGAGTTGACGCCGTCCTTCTTGGCCTGGCCGCCCTGGTACTCGTAGTACAGGTAGGTGTAGAACTCGATGCGGCGGCTCGGGCCGCAGGCCGAGTCCGCGGCGACGTTGTAGGTCAGGGTCACGGTGCGGCTGGCGCCGGGGAGGATCGGCACGGCGTAGTTCATCGAGCCGCTCTGCTTGCCCGTGACGTTGCAGCTGGTCACGTCGCCGGTGCAGGAGGCGAACGCGTACTTCAGCGCGGGGTCCTGCGACGTGCTCCACGTCGGCTGTATGGACTGGTACACGAACTGGGTGTTCGTGGACTGGTCGTTGGTGAACTTGAGGGTGATGCTCACCGTGGAGCCGGGCGTCGCGGACGCCTTGTCGACGGTGACGGTCATCGGAGGGGTGTCGGCGGCGGAGGCCGGCTGGGCCAGGCCCAGCAGGGCGACGACGGAGGCGAGAGTGGCGGACAGCCCGAGGCGTCCGAACAGTGATCTGCGCATGGCCCGGGAGAGTAGACAGGCACTTCGCGTCCTGACTGCACCGCAGGTAGAGGACCGGCCACGCGCGAGAAGGCCGCTGAGGCCTCCGGAGCAGGTGTGGGCTGGGAGGCACTGGTTCCGCAGGTGCAGGAGTTGGCCGGGAAGTACTGTCGGGGCGGGTGTGACGGGGCGTTCGAATGGCCGAGGTGCCGCATCGGAGAACCCTCTATCGGCCAGAGCGGCCTTGCCGGAGGCACGCGCCGGGGGCACGGCCTGCAAGGGCCCCGCGGGGAGGCCGTGATCCAGCACTTACGATGCTGAATCATGGAACTCAGACACCTCGAACACTTCGTCGCCGTCGCGGAGGAGCAGCACTTCACGCACGCGGCGGAACGGCTGCGGGTGGCGCAGTCGGGGGTGTCGGCCTCGGTGCGGGCCCTGGAACGGGAGCTGGGCGCCGAGCTGTTCCTGCGCACGACGCGGCGCGTGGGACTGACGGACGCCGGGCGGGCGCTGCTGGTGGAAGCGCGGCGGACGCTGGCGTGCGCGGCGGCGGCCCGGGAGGCCGTCGCGGCGGTGCAGGGGCTGATGGGCGGCACGCTCTCGGTGGGGACCGAGCAGTGCATGGGCACCGTGGACGCCGCCGCGCTGCTGGCCTCCTTCCACGCGCTGCACCCGCAGGTGGAGGTGCACATGGAGCAGGCGGGCTCGGGCCGGCTGCTGGAGCAGGTGCGGCGCGGCGAGCTCGACGTGGCGTTCGTCGTGCACGACGGCTTCCACGAGGGGGTGCGGCTGCGGCCGGTCGCGGAGGAGCCGCTGATGCTGCTGTGCCGGGCGGACCACCCGCTGGCCGGCCTCAGCGGGCCGGTCCCCCTGGCGCGGCTGGCCGGGGAGGTGTTCGTGGACCTCCACCCGGACTGGGGCGCCCGCCGGGCCGCCGACCTCGCGTTCGCCGACGCGGGCGTGGCCCGGAAGGTCGCGCTGCAGGTCAACGACGTCTATACGCTGCTCGACCTCGTCTCGCGCGGCCTGGGCGCGGCGGTCGTGCCGCGCCCGGTGACGGTCAAGGAGCAGGCGCGCGGGCTCAGTGCGGTGCCGCTGGAGGGGCCGACGCTGTGGAAGGTGGCCGTGGCCGTGCCGGCGGCGGGCAAGCCGACCGCGGCCGCCCGTGCGCTGCTGGCCATGACTGATCAGGAGAACTGTTGACTGATCAGGAGAACTGCTGAATGTGATCGGTCAGGGATGTTGGACACGGTCCGGTTTCCCGCGCAGAGTGGGGGACGGTCCGACCACAAGATCCGACCACCGAGAAAGGCAGCACCCCCATGGCGCAAGAAGTACGCGGTGTCATCGCACGAGGCAAGGGCGATCCCGTGCGGGTCGAGACGATCCTCGTCCCGGACCCGGGCCCGGGCGAGGCCGTCGTGAAGATCCAGGCGTGCGGGGTGTGCCACACCGACCTGCACTACCGGGAAGGCGGGATCAACGACGAATTCCCGTTCCTCCTCGGCCACGAGGCCGCCGGTGTGGTCGAGTCGGTCGGTGCCGGAGTGACCGAAGTGGCTCCGGGCGACTTCGTGATCCTCAACTGGCGCGCGGTCTGCGGCCAGTGCCGGGCGTGTCTGCGCGGCCGCCCCTGGTACTGCTTCAACACGCACAACGCCAAGCAGAGGATGACGCTGACGGACGGCACGGAGCTCTCGCCCGCGCTGGGCATCGGGGCGTTCGCGGAGAAGACGCTGGTGGCCGCCGGGCAGTGCACCAAGGTCGACCCCGCCGCGGCGCCCGCGGCCGCCGGCCTGCTGGGCTGCGGCGTGATGGCCGGCCTGGGCGCGGCCATCAACACCGGCCAGGTGGGCCGGGGCGACTCGGTCGCGGTCATCGGCTGCGGCGGCGTGGGCAACGCGGCGGTCGCCGGGGCCCGGCTGGCCGGCGCCGCGAAGATCATCGCGGTGGACCTCTCCGACGCCAAGCTGGAGCAGGCCAAGGCCCTGGGCGCCACGCACACCGTCAACTCCACCTCCGTGGACGCCGTCGAGGCGATCCGGTCGCTGACCGGGGGCTTCGGCGCCGACGTCGTCATCGACGCGGTCGGCCGCCCGGAGACGTACCGCCAGGCCTTCTACGCGCGTGACCTGGCCGGCACCGTGGTGCTGGTGGGCGTGCCCACGCCGGAGATGAAGCTGGAGCTGCCGCTGCTGGACGTCTTCGGGCGCGGCGGCGCCCTGAAGTCCTCGTGGTACGGCGACTGCCTGCCCTCCCGCGACTTCCCCATGCTGATCGACCTCTACCTGCAGGGCCGCCTCGACCTCGACGCGTTCGTCAGCGAGACGATCGCGCTGGACGGGGTGGAGGAGGCGTTCCACCGGATGGAGAAGGGCGAGGTGCTGCGCTCGGTGGTGCTGATGCCGACGGCGGAGGCCTCGTCCCACGCGACGCCGACGGCCGCGCCGGGGACCGTGTGATGGCCCGCATCGAACACCTCGTCACGTCCGGCATGTTCGCCCTGGACGGCGGCGTCTGGGAGGTCGACAACAACGTCTGGATCGTGGGCGACGACCGGGAGGCCGTCGTCATCGACGCGGCCCACGACGCCGAGGCGATCGCAGGGGCGGTCGGCGACCGCCGGCTCGTCGCGATCCTGTGCACCCACGCGCACAACGACCACATCGACGCGGCGCCGGAGCTCGCGGCGCGCACGGGCGCTCCGGTCCTGCTCCACCCGGACGACCGGATGCTGTGGGACCAGACCCACCCGGACACCGCGCCCGACGGGGACCTGACGGACGGCCAGGTGCTGTCCGTGGCGGGCGTCGAGCTGAAGGTGCTGCACACCCCCGGCCACAGCCCCGGCGGCGTCTGCCTGTACGCGCCGGCGCTGGGCACGGTCTTCACCGGCGACACCCTCTTCCACGGCGGGCCGGGCGCGACGGGCCGGTCCTTCTCGGACTTCCCCACCATCATCGACTCGATCCGCAAGCGCCTGCTGTCGCTGCCGCCGGACACGGTGGTGCGCACGGGCCACGGGGAGAGCACGACGGTCGACGGCGAGGCCCCGGCCCTGCCGGAGTGGATCGCGCGCGGGCACTGACACGGGACGCCCGACCGGTCTGCGGGCGGGTCTCCCGGAGTAGGTCCAAAGCCCGATGACATCGCACGGGTCGGCCGATTACGGTCTATCCCGGGCATCGGGGCGCCTTCACCATCCGGGTGGAACGCGGCCGGTGTCCGGGAGATGCCTGTGGAGGCATTGCATCGTGTCAGTCGAGTTGAATCACACCATCGTTCACTCCCGGGACAAGCGCGAGTCCGCCGCGTTCCTCGCGAACATCCTGGGCCTTGAGGTCGCGCCCGACATGGGGCCCTTCGCCCCCGTGGTCACGGGCAACGGCGTCACGCTGGACTTCGCCACCAGCGACCAGCCGGAGATCGTCCCACAGCACTACGCGTTCCTGGTCCCGGAGGAGTCCTTCGACGGCATCTTCGCCCGGATCAAGGAAGCAGGCGTGCCGTACTGGGCCGACCCGTACCGCACCCGGCCCAACGAGATCAATCACCACGACGGCGGACGGGGCGTCTACTTCCCCGACCCGTCCGGTCACTACCTCGAGGTGCTCACCCGCCCGTACGGCAGCGGCGCGTAGCACCGGGTGGAACGAAGGGGCCCCGGGCCGGGGAACGGCCCGGGGCCCCTTCGCGTCAGCGCAGGGCGTACCCGCCGTCCGGGTAGAGCACCGAGCCCGTCATGAAGGTGTTCGTGAAGAGGAAGAGCACCGCCTCGGCGATCTCGCGCTCCGTCCCGGGCCTGTGCAGCAGGCTGTCCCTGCCGTACTGCGCGAAGCTCGCCTCGCGCACCTCCGCCGGGCGCTGCGCCCACAGGTTGCCGTCGACCGTTCCGGGCGAGACGACGTTGACGCGCACGGGCGCGAGCTCCACGGCGAGCCCGCGTCCGAGCCCCTCGATCGCCGCGTTGCAGGCCACGTAGGCGGGTGCCGCGGCCGGGGGGCGTACGCTCGCGGCGCCGGACATCAGTACGACGGAGGCGTTCTCCGTCAGCCTGGGCGCCGCGTACTTGACGGCGTGGTACTGACCCCAGAACTTCGACACGAACGGGCTCTCGGCGTCGCCGTCGCTCAACTCGAGCATGGGGCCCACCCGGTAGGAGGCGGCCGGGGTGAAGAGGTGGTCGATCCGCTCGATGCCGTCGAAGAAGCGGGCCAGGGACTCCTTGTCGGTGGTGTCCACCGCTCCCCAGCCCGCCCGGTCCCCGAGCGACTGCGCGGCCGCGGCGAGCTTGTCCTCGTTCCGCCCGCCGAGCACGACGCGCGCGCCGGCCGCGACCGCGCGCCGCGCGACCTCCAGGCCGATGCCCGACCCGCCGCCGACGATGACGACGTCACGGCCGGCCAGCGGAGCGGCGGCGGGAGGCGTTGTTGCAGGGTCGCAGGCGGGGTCGGAGGCAGGAACGGGGGAATGCGAGCTGGTCATGCGGGCGCCTTCCGGTGGTCGCGGACTCTCCTGTCCCGAACCGCCAACCATGATCGTTTCATTCCCTTGCCGGGGATCCTCGGCTGCACCGAACGGGTGCAGTGCCGGCCCCGCGCGTTTGCACGGAGACGGAGCGGGGACCTCGTGACGGTGCCGGAGGGAACCAGTGAAGGCGAGGCACCGTGGCCGCACCGCAGACCACCTCCCCCGTGACCCTGCACGTCAACGGCGTCGCGCACCAAGTGGAACTCGACCACCGGACGACCGTGCTCGACGCCCTGCGCGAGCACCTGGGGCTCACCGGGGCCAAGAAGGGGTGCGACCACGCGCAGTGCGGGGCGTGCACGGTGCTCGTCGACGGACGGCGGGCCAACAGCTGTCTGCTGCTGGCCGTCGCCCACGACGGCGCGGAGATCACCACGGTGGAGGGGCTGGCCGGAGGGGACGCGCTGCACCCGCTCCAGGAGGCGTTCCTCGAACGCGACGGCTTCCAGTGCGGCTACTGCACGCCGGGCCAGCTCTGCTCCGCGGTGGGAATGATCGCCGAGGCGGGCGAGGGCGCGCCCTCCCACGTGACGCCCCTCGCGGCGGCGCGGCCCGGAACTCCCGTCCCCCTCTCCCCCGACGAGATCCGCGAGCGGATGAGCGGCAATCTGTGCCGCTGCGGCGCGTACGTGAACATCGTCGCCGCGATCGGGGACGTGGCGCAGTGAAAGCCTTCGCCTATACGCGCGCCGACGACGTGGACGGGGCGATCGCCGCCCTCGCGGCCTCCCCCGGCGCCGTGTTCCTCGGAGGCGGCACCAACCTGGTCGACCTGATGAAGCTGGGCGTCGCCTCCCCCGCGCTGCTGGTGGACGTCAGCCGCCTGCCGCTCACCGAGATCGAGGGGACGCCGGACGGAGGGCTGCGCATCGGGGCCAACGTCCGCAACAGCGACCTCGCCGCCCACCCGGCCGTGCGGACGCGCTACCCCGCTCTGTCCCAGGCGGTGCTGGCAGGCGCTTCCGGGCAGATCCGCAACACGGCCACCACGGGCGGCAACCTCCTCCAGCGCACCCGCTGCCTGTACTTCCAGGACGTGGGCAAGCCGTGCAACAAGCGGGTGCCGGGGAGCGGCTGCCCGGCCCGCGAAGGGGTGCACCGCGATCTCGCGGTGCTGGGCCACTCGCCGCAGTGCGTCGCCACGCACCCCTCCGACATGGCCGTGGCCCTGGCGGCGCTCGACGCGGTCGTCCACCTGCGCGGGCCCGGCGGCGAACGCACGGTCCCGCTCTGCGACTTCCACCGGCTGCCCGGGGACGATCCCGCGCGTGACACGGTCATCGGCCCGGCCGAACTCGTCGTCGCGGTGGAGCTGCCGGCGCCGCCGCCCGGCCGGTCCGCCTACCGCAAGGCACGCGACCGGGCCTCGTACGCCTTCGCGCTCGCCTCCGTCGCGGCGTCCCTCGACGTCCGCGCGGGCCGGGTGGAAGACGTGCGCCTGGCCTTCGGTGGCCTGGCCCACAAGCCCTGGCGGGCGCGCGTAGCGGAGGACGCGCTGCGCGGCGCCCCCGCCACCGAGGAGTCCTTCGCGGAGGCCGCCGGGGCCGAGCTGGCGGCCGCCGAGCCGCTGCGCGACAACGCCTTCAAGGTGCGACTGGCCCGCAACCTGGCCGTCCGGGTGCTCGCCGGGCTCGCCGCGCCGGGCGAGGAGGGGACCGTCTCATGAGCAGCACCCCCGGCCCCGTCCGCCTCGAAGGCCGCGAGAAGGTCACCGGGTCCGCCCGTTACGCCGCCGAGCACACCCCGCCCGGCACCGCGTACGGCTGGCCCGTGCCCGCGACGGTCCCCCTCGGCCGGGTCCTGTCGGTCGACACCTCGGAGGCCATGGCCGAGCCCGGCGCCCTGGCCGTGCTGACGCACGAGAACGCGCCGCGCCTGAAGGACGCGGAGGACCGCACCCTGCTCCTGCTCCAGGACGACCGGGTGCCGCACCGCGGCTGGTACGTGGCACTGGCCGTGGCCGAGACACTGGAGGCGGCGCGGGCCATGGCCGCCGCGGTGCGGGTCGCGTACGCGCCCGAGGAGCACGACGCCGTGCTGACCCCGGACCATCCGCGCCTGTTCGTCCCCGAGGTGGTCAATGCAGGCCTCCCGGCCTGCCGCGAGCGCGGTGACTTCGACGGCGCCTACGAGCGCGCGCCCGTCCGCATCGACGCCACGTACACACTGCCCGGCTTGCACAACCACCCGATGGAGCCGCACGCCTCGACCGCACGCTGGGAGGACGGCCGGCTCTTCGCCCACGACTCCTGCCAGGGCACGACGGCCGTCCGGGAGACCCTGGCCGCCCTGTTCGGCATGGACGAGGAGCGGATCACGGTCGTCGCCGAGCACGTGGGCGGCGGCTTCGGCTGCAAGGGCACGCCACGCCCGCAGATCGTCCTCGCCGCGATGGCCGCCCGGCACACCGGCAGGCCGGTGAAGACCGTGCTGCCGCGCGCGCAGCTCGCGGCCGTGGTCGGCCACCGGCCGCCGCTCGTCCAGCGTCTGCGGCTCGGCGCGGGCGAGGACGGGGTGATCACGGCGCTCGCGCACGAGGTCACGACCCAAACGTCCACCGTCCGCGAGTTCGTGGAGCAGGCGGCGGCCCCTTCGCGCGCGATGTACGTGTCCCCCAACAGCCGCACCACGCACCAGGTCGCCGCGCTGGACGTCCCGAGCCCGTCGTGGATGCGGGCGCCGGGCGAAGCCTCGGGGATGTTCGCGCTGGAGTGCGCGATGGACGAACTCGCCGGCGCCGCCGGGGTGGACCCGGTCGAACTGAGGGTCCGCAACGACACCGCGACCGAACCGGACAGCGGAAAGCCGTACAGCAGCCGGCACCTGGTGGAGTGCCTGCGCGAGGGGGCCCGCCGCTTCGGGTGGGACGCCCGCGACCCGCGGCCCCGCTCGCGCACCGAGGGCCGCCTGCTGATCGGCTCCGGGGTGGCGTCGTCCCTCTACCCCGTCTACGTCATGCCCTCCACGGCGCAGGCGCAGGTCACCGGGGCGGGCCGCTACCTGGTGCGGGTCAACGCCACCGACATCGGCACGGGAGCGCGGACCGTCCTCGCACAGATCGCGGCCGAGGCGCTGGGCGTCGCGCCGGACCTGGTCGCCGTCGAGATCGGCAGCACGGCGCTGCCGGCGGCCTCGCTCGCCGGGGGCTCCGCCGGCACCGCCTCGTGGGGATGGGCCGTGCACAAGGCCTGCCGCACGCTCAACGGGATGATCGACGAGCGCGGGGGCACGCTGCCGCCGGACGGCCTGACCGCCACGGCCGACACCAAGGACGACATCGCGTCCGACCCGCCGCACGCGAAGGCCGCCTTCGGCGCGCAGTTCGCGGAGGTGGCGGTCGACACCGACACCGGGGAGGTGCGCGTCCGCCGGCTGCTGGGCGTCTTCGCCGCCGGACGCATCCTCAACGCCCGCACCGGGCGCAGCCAGTTCATCGGGGCCATGACCATGGGCATGGGCATGGCCCTCATGGAGGGCAGCACGATGGACGCCCGCTTCGGCGACTTCGCCGAGCGGGACTTCGCGTCGTACCACGTGCCGACGTGCGCGGACGCCCGCGGCATCGAGGCCCACTGGATCGACGAGCACGACCCGTCGCTCAACCCCATGGGGAGCAAGGGCATCGGGGAGATCGGCATCGTCGGCACCGCCGCGGCGATCGCGAACGCGGTGCACCACGCGACGGGGGTACGGGTCCGCGACCTGCCCGTACTGCCGGAGAAGCTCCTGGCCGGCCTGGAACGGGCCCGCTAGGGGCGGCTAGCCGGCGGCCGCCCGGGCCGGGAAGTGCCGTGCGAGTGCGTCGACGACGGCCTGTGCGGCCGGGGAGACCCAGCGCCTGCGGTGCCGCGCCACCTGGACGGGCACGTCCGGGAACGGGGGCCCGGCCACCACGGCCAGGCGGCCTTCGCGCAGGGCGTCCGCGGCGGTGGCCCGCGGCAGGAGCGTCAGTCCGAGCCCCGCCGCCACGCAGGACCGGGGCGGCTTCGATGCTCCCGAAGCGGGTCAGCCGCATGCGCGCGCCGGGGACGGAGAGGAGGCGGTCGGCCAGGCGGTCGCTGTAGGAGCAGCCCTGCTCGTGGAGGGAGAAGGTCTCGCGCGCCAGGTCCTCCCAGGTGACCGGCGCGGCCCGGCGGGCGAGGGGGTGCCCGGGAGCGCAGAGCAGCACCAGCGGCTCGTGGGCGACCCGGCCACCGGGGCGGCCGCGGCCGCGCTCGGCGGTTACCTGCGGGCGATCGGCGAGGTCACCGAGGCCACCACGATCCGCGTCCGCCAGGGCGAGGACATGGGACGCCCCAGCGATCTGCTCGTCGCGGTCGACCCGGCGGACGCGCGGGTGCGGGTGACGGGGCAGGCGGTGCCGGTGGTCGGCTGAGGACGGGGGCGGGGGCGCCCGTCACTTGTCGGCGTGGCCGCCGAGGTAGAACAGCAGCCAGATGAAACCGGCGAAGAGGTGGGTGACGAAGACGTAGATGAGGACCCGGAAGGCGACTTGCCGCTCCGCCCGCTTCTCGCTCATGGCGGGCCTCCTCCTGGTGTCACCGACCGCCGCCGTACCGGCGAGAGTCTACTCCTCGGACGCGGCCATCGTTTCACGGAGGGTGATCGGGGTGTCCGGCACGTGGTGGCGCGGAGCGCCTCAGGGGGCGAGGTCGCGGCGGGCGACGAGGCCGAACGCCAGGAGGATGCCCGCGGCGCCGACGCCGGCGAGGACGCCGAACTGTCCCCAGGGCACGGTGCCGTGGGCCAGGGCGTCGCCCGGCGTGTAGTAGTGGAAGGGGCTGACGAAGCGCAGCGGCGCGGCCTTCGACCAGGCCATGGCCACGAAGTTGACCGCGAACCCGACCGCGCCGACGGCGATCGTCACCCCCATGACACGCGTCCTGCTCCGGCCCGCCGCCGAGACGGCCAGGGCGGGGCCCGCCAGGCACAGCGCGAAGCCGAATCCCAGCAGCCCGGCCGCGTAGACCCCGCTCTGGGGGACGGCGTCGCCCAGGTCGGGCAGGAGCGCCACGCCGGCGGACACGGCGAGGGTCGCGGCCGCGTTGAGCAGCAGGGAGACGAGGACGAGCGCGGCGGTCCGCTCGGCCAGCAGCCGCGCCCGCGAGACGGGGCGGACCATCAGCAGCTCGATGGTGCCCGCCTCCACGTCCGCGGCGACCGCGGCGGCGGCCAGCGAGCCGACGGCCGTCAGCTGCATGGCGATCCAGAAGGGGTGGGTGAGCCCGGCGCCCAGCAGGCCGGGGTAGCTCGCGATCGACACGTCGCCGTTCGATCCGCTGAACGCCTTGAAGGCGTCCGGGAGCTTCCGCCCGCTCGCGCCGAAGATCTGGTCCGGCGTCACGGTCGTCGTGATCACCACGATGAGGGCCTCGAAGGCGGCGATGCCCACGGCCAGGGCGGTGATCATCCGGCGGCGGCGGTGCAGGGCCAGCCGCAGCAGGGGGAAGCCGCCGGTCACGGGAGCGTCCCCTCGTCCGGATCGCTCCGGCTGCCCCGGCCGTCCCGCCCGTCCCGGCCGCTTCGTTCGTCCCTGTCGCTCCGTTCGCTCCTGCCACCCCGGTCGTTCCGGTAGAGGTCGAGGAACGCCTCGTCCAGCCCGGCCTCCTCGACCGTGAGGTCGCGCACCGGCAGCGCCAGCAGCTCCCGCAGGACGGCGACCGTCCGGTCCGGCGGGATCATCAGCACGGCCTGGTCGCCGTGCCAGTCGGGCGACCAGCGGTCGGCGCCGCCGAGCGGCCGCCGGCCGAGGCCGTCGGCGAAGGTCAGGCGCACCTTGCGGGCCCGGGCCTCGCGCAGGGCGGCGACCGCCCCGACGGTCACCAGCCGGCCGGCCCGGACGATCGCCACCCGCTCGCACGTGCGCTGGACCTCCGGGAGCACGTGGCTGGAGAGCAGGACGGTGCGCCCGGCCGCGCGGACCTCCGCCAGCAGGGCGTAGAAGGCCTCCTGGACGAGGGGGTCGAGCCCTTCGGTGGGCTCGTCGAGGATCACCAGCTCGGGTTCGTGCTGCAGGGCCTGGACCAGGCCCAGCTTCTGCTTCATGCCGCGCGAGTAGGCGCGGACGGGGCGGTCCAGGTCCGGGCCGGAGAGGTCCAGGCGCGCGCAGAGCTCGTCCTGGAGGCGGGCGGGGGCGCCCTGCAGCGCCGCCAGCAGCCGCAGCGTCTCGCGGCCGGTGAGCTCGGGGTAGAGCCGCAGCTCCCCGGGGAGGTAGCCGAGGAACGGGGCGAGCCTCAGGTGCTCGGTGAAGGGGTCGCGGCCGAGCACCCGGACCCGGCCCTCGGTGGGGCGCAGCAGCCCCACGAGGCAGCGCATCGTGGTGGTCTTGCCCGCCCCGTTGGGCCCCAGGAAGCCGAAGACCTCGCCCTCGCCGACGCCGATGTCGAGTCCCTCGACGCCGGTCGTGCGGCCGTAGCGCTTGGTCAGCGAGACGATGTCGATGACGTTCCGCGTGCGCTCACCCAAGGCCGCCTCCCGGACGGTCGCCGGCGGGTCTCCCTCCCTCCCAGCTTCGGTCAGCCCGTGCCGGGCCGCCACGGCTCGCGGAAGCGCCGGCGGGCCGTGACGGGGGCCGGGCCGCCGGGAGCGGTCCCGGCCCCGTGCCGGACGGCGTCGCATGGGCGAAGCTGGAAGGAGACCGGAGGGAGAGGCGGGCGGAGGGGCCGAGCACAGAGGAGCCGACGATGCCGCACACAGCCGAATGGAACGTCCACCTCGACCTGGTCGAGGAGGACGGCAGGACGAGGGCCCGCGCCACGCTCGACACCGGGGCGACGACCGTCACGGGCAGCGGGACCGCCACGTGCGCGCCGGGCGACAAGGACATCCCGGCGATCGGGGACGAGTTCGCGGCCGGCCGGGCCCTGCGCGACCTGGGCGAACAGCTCCTGCACGCCGCGGAGCACGACGTCGCCGCGGTGGGCGCGGCCCCCGAGCCCAGGCGGTCGCCGATGTACGGGTGGCCGCTGTGAGGCCGTGAGGCGGGCGCCCGCCGGGGTCAGACCCCGACCGTCTCCTCCATCTCCTCCTCGGCCGCGGGCCCGGTCCGGGCGGCCGGGCGGGCCCTGCGCGCCTCGACGGCCCACGCGACGGCGGTCACGGCGGCGCCCAGGACCAGCCACAGCGCCAGCGTCGCGACGTGGCGGCCGAGTCCGGTGCTGTCGAAGTAGACGAGGCTGCGCGTGCCCTCGACGAAGCCGGCACCGTTCCAGAAGGAGTGCAGCGCGGCGAAGAAGCCGTTCTGCAGCTCGGGCCGGTACACGCCGCCCGCGCTGGTGAAGTTGAGCATCACGAACAGCACCATCATGCCCAGCGTCGTCCAGCGCTTGAGGAAGGTGTGCAGGCCGACGCCGACGAGCAGGATGCCCGCCGAGTAGGCCCAGGCCATCCCCCACAGCCCCCACAGGCCGTGGTCGACGAGGTGGAAGACGGGCCCGGCCAGCGCGGCGCCGATCACGCCGACCACGAACGACGTCGCCACCGCCAGCGCGGCGCGCAGCCTCATGGGCAGCGCGCCGCCCGCGGCGCCCAGCACGGCGACGGAGGCGTACGAGCCGATGCTGACCGCGACCAGCAGGAAGAAGATGCCCTGGCCGGTCGGGTCGCCCTCGGCGGGCGGCGCTACGTCCGTGACCTTCAGGGGGGCGCCGGTGCGGGCGGCGACGGGCGCGAAGACCTTCTGCACGGCCATGGCGGTGGTGTCGGACCCGGCGGAGGCGACGAGCAGTTCGGGCGCGTGCCGGTCCGGTATGTACGCGCCGGAGACGTCGCGGTGGCGGAGCGCGCGGACGGCCTCGTCGCGGTCGGCGACGGTGCGGACGGCGAGCCGGTCCCCCGCCTTGTCGGCGATGCCCCGCGCCAGGGTCCCCGCGCCCGGGCCGGACTCCACGACGGCGACGGGCAGTTCGTGGGGCGTGGGCTGGGCGAACGCGCCCAGGTAGGCGAGGCCCATCCCGATGCACATCAGCAAGGGGGTGAGCAGGTGGCTCAGTACGTGGCGCAGCGCGCCACGGGTGGCGGGTCCCATCGTGTCCTTCCCCTGCCGGACCGACCGGCAAAGTAGTTGGCTTTTACAACTTTCCCTTTAAGTTGTACTATACAACCAGACCTCGAAAGGAAGCCGCCGTGCCCGACCGTGACGCCTCCGTGGAGACCATCCAGCGCGAGCTGACCGCCTTCGCCCGCCGCGCCCGGTCCGCGGCGGCCCGCATGCACCCCGAGCTCTCCCTGGTCTCCTTCACCCTCCTCGCCCACCTGGAGGACCGCGGCGGGTGCCGCGCCACGGACCTGGCCGCGCACTACCTGCTGGACAAGTCCACCGTCAGCCGGCAGATCGCGGCCCTGGAGCGGCTCGGCCTCGTCGAGCGGCGGCCCGCCCCCGAGGACCAGCGCGCCCAGGTGCTGCACCTGACCGCCCGCGGCGCCGCGACCCTCGCGCAGGTCACCGCCAACCGCCGGGCGGCCTTCCGGGAGCGCCTCGCCGACTGGGACGAGGCCGACCTGGACCGCTTCGCCGGCTATCTGCTGCGCTACAACGCCTCCGCGAGACCGCTCGACTGAGACACCGCACCCGGCCGGAGCGCCACACCCACTCCCCGAATCCGGGGTGGTTGGTCACTCGATGGGCTGTTTTGCCGCCATTGCGGGTGAGTCGCCCTCCCCGGAGCCGTTATGCAGGCCTGACGGATACGACCGGCCTGCAGGCCCGGACGGAAGGGTGTGGGGACCGTGCAGCCACGCGGAGACGACCGTGACCGGGGCGGCCCCCCGCCGTCCGTGGCCGCGTCGCCGGGAGAGGAGCTGCGCCGGCTGCGGCAGGAGCGGGGCATGTCCCTGGCCGGGCTGTCGCGCGTCGTCCACTACACCAAGGGCTATCTGAGCCGGGTCGAGACCGGCGAGAAGCCGATGACGCCCGAGGTGGCCCGGCGGTGCGAAGAGGCCCTCGGCGCCGGCGGGGTGCTGTCGGGCCTGGTGCCGGAGCCGGCCGAGGGGCGGCGCTCCGCGCGCAACGGGCTCCTGGAGGTGTGCCCGTACCGGGGCCTGGCCGCGTTCGACGCCGCGGACGCGAGCTGGTTCTTCGGCCGGGACCGGGCGACGGCCGCCCTCGTCCGTCAGCTGACCGAGCGTCTGGACGGCTCCGGGCCGACCGCCGTGGTCGCCGCGTCGGGCACCGGCAAGACGTCCTTGCTGCACGCCGGGCTGGTGCCCGAGCTGCGCCGGGGCGTCCTGCCCGTGCCCGGGTCGAACCGCTGGCCCGTGGTCACGATGCGCCCCGGGGAACGCCCCCTCGACGAGCTGCTGGGCCGGGTGGCGGACGCCGCCGCGGCGGATCCCGACCACCTGACCAGGGCGCTGGCCCGCGGCGGGGCGGGGGCGCTGGCCCGCGCCGTCCACGCCGCGCTGAACCGCCGTCCGCGGGGCGCCGGGAGAGCGGGAGCAGCGGGCGCGGAGGGGACGGAGCCGGCCCGGGTGGTGCTAGTCGTCGACCAGTTCGAGGAGGTCTTCACGCTGTGCCCGGACGCCCGGCAGCGCGCGGATTTCGTCCGCGCGCTGCACGCCCTGGCCACGGGCCCCGCTCCCGCCGACGGCCGGGAGGGTTCCGCGGCGCTGGTGGTGCTGGGCATGCGGGCCGACTTCTACGGCAGGTGCCTGGCGTTCCCGGAGCTGGCGGCGGCGCTGCGCTCGGGCCAGCTCCCCCTGGAGCCCCTGCGGGCGCAGGAGCTGCGCGACGCCGTGGTGCGGCCGGCCCACGCGGTGGGCCTGGAGCTGGAGCCGGGCCTGGCCGAGCTGATCCTGCGCGACCTGGGCGCCGGGGACGAGGGCGGGGAGCGGGAGGGCGGCGGGTACGAGCCCGGTGCGCTGCCGCTGCTCTCCCACGCCCTGCTGGCGACCTGGCAGCGGCGCAGCGGCAGGCTCCTGACCGTGGCGGGCTACCAGCAGGCGGGCGGGATCGCGGGGGCGGTCGCGGCGACGGCGGAGCGGGCGTACGGGCGTCTGTCGCCCGGCTGCCGGGAGGCCGCCCGGGCGGTCCTGCTGCAGCTGGTGCGGGTGGACCAGGACGGGCGGTCGGCGCGCCGGCGGGTGTCGCGCGAGCGGCTGTCGCAGGACCTCGGGGCGCAGGCCGGGGCGGCGCCGGAGGTGGTGGAGGCCTTCACGCGGGCGCGCCTGCTCACCGTCGACGCCGACCAGGTCACGCTGGCCCACGAGGCCGTGCTGCGGGCGTGGCCGCGGCTGCAGACGTGGATCGAGGCGGACGCGGCGGCCCTGCACGGCTGGCAGCAGCTGAGCGCCGCGGCCGGGCAGTGGGAGGCCGAGGGGCGCGACCCCGCGCTGCTGCCGCGGGGCAGCAGGCTGGCCGCCGCGCACGAGATCGCGAGCCATCCCCTGGCGGCGGTGGGCGGGGTCGAGCGGGCGTTCCTGGATGCGGCGACGGCGCTGGCCGCCGCCGAGCAGGAGACGGAGCGGCGCCGGGCCCGGCGGCTGTACCGGCTGCTGGTGTCCATGGCCGTCCTCCTCGTCCTGGCGCTGGCCGGCGGGGTGGCGGCGGTGCACCAGGGCCTGCGGGCGGAGGCCGAGCGGCACGCGGCACGCTCGGAGGAGCTGGCCTTCCGCGCCGTCTCGGGCAGTGCGCCCCGGCCCGAGGTGGCCATGCTGCTGGCCACCGGAGCCTGGCGCGACGCCCACACCCCGGCCGCCGCCAGCGCCGTGCTGAGCACGCAGGCGCAGCCGTACGCCGGGCGGCTGGCCGGGCACCGCAAGCGCGCCCACGCCGTGGCCTGGCTGCCGGGCGGGAAGCGGCTGCTGTCTGCGGGCGCGGACGCCACCGTCCGGGAGTGGGACGTGCGGACGCGCCGGCAGGTGGGGGCGGCGCGGAGCGGGGCGGCGGTGCGCGCCCTGGCCGCGGCTCGGCAGCGGAACCTGGCCGCCTGGGGGGACGAGGCGGGCGTCGTCACCCTGCGGGAGGGCACGGTCGGGCGGACCGTGACGCTGCCTCCGCAGAGCAGGCACCGCGGGCCCGTCCGGGGAGCGGCCCTGTCGGACCGCGGGGACCTGCTGGTGACGGCGGGCGAGGACGGCACGGTGCGCCTGACGCGCCTGGGCGGCGGCCCGGCCCGCACCGAGGTGCGGGACGCCGGGCTGGGATGGCTGTACGCGGCCGCGGTCAGCGCGGACGGCGAACAGGTCGCAGCGGCCGGCTTCGACGGGCGGGTGTGGGTGCTCGACGTGGACAGCGGGCGGTCAAAGGTGGTCGGCAGCCGGGACTTCGGCCGCGTACGGGCCCTCGCCTTCTCGCCGGACGGCCGCCGCCTGGCCACCGGGGAGTGGCTCAACCGCATCGGCCTGTGGGACACCCGCACCGGCAAGCGCGAGGCCGCCCTCGAAGGGCCCTCCGACTCCGTCTTCGGCGTGGCCTTCTCCCCCGACGGCACCCGGCTCGCCGCGGCCAGCCAGGACGACACCGCCGGCATCTGGGACCTCTCCGAGCACCGCCGCATCGCGCAACTCGCCAGCCACATCGGCCCCGTCTACGCCATCGCCTACTCCTCCGACGGCCGCACCCTCGCGACGTCCGGGGAGGACGGCTCGGTGCGCCTGTGGACCCCGCAGGCCGCCGTCACCACCCCGCTGCCGGGATCGGCCTGGCAGGACGGGGCCCTCAGTCCCGACCGCTCCCTCCTCGCCGTCGCGGGTCAGGACGGCACGCTGCGCCTGCTGCGCACCGCCGACCGCAGCCTGCGCACGGTGCGGGCAGGGAAGGACCCGGTGCGCGCGGTGGCGTTCAGCCACGACGGGTCGCTGGTCGCCACGGGCGACGAACACGGCACCGCCACCGTGTGGCGCACCGCCGATCTCCGCCGACCGCTCCACCGCTGGCGGGCGCACGGCCGGGCCCTCACCTCGCTCGCCTTCCGCCCCGGCGACGCCGGAGCGCTCGCCACCGCCTCCGAGGACCACAGCGCGAAGCTGTGGCGGTTCGCGGGGGACGCCGCCCTGCCGGAGCGGACGCTGCTCGGCCACGACGACGGCGTCTACCGCGTGCTCTTCCTCGGCCGGGACACCCTCGCCACCGGCAGCCTCGACAACACCGTCCGCATCTGGCGCTACTCCGACGGCCGTGCGCTGCGCAGCCTGACGGAACACGAGGACACCGTCTTCGGCCTGGCCCGCAGCCGCGACGGCGTCCTCGCCACGGCGAGCCGCGACCACACCGTCAAACTCTGGGACCCCGAGGGCCGCACGAGCCTGCGCACCCTGGCCGGGCACACCGGGCCCGTCACGTCCGCGGCCTTCAACCCCGCCGGCACCCGGCTGGTGACCACCGGCCGCGACAACACCGTACGGATCTGGGACCCGCGCGACGGCCGCCTGCTGCTGACCCTGACCGGCCACACCGGCCGGGTCCGGGCCGCGGCCTTCCTCGGCGACGACGGCCCGGTGGTGTCGGTGGCGGAGGACGGGACGGTGCGCTGGTGGAACCTGGACGTGCCGGAGGTCCTCGCCCGCACCTGCAAGGCCCTGGGCAGCGCCACGGACCGGCCGCTGTGGCAGCGCCTGCTGCCGGACGTGCCCTACGCGCCGGGCTGCCCCTGATCGCCGGCCGTTCCTGATCCCGGCCGTTCCTGATCCCCGGCTGCTCTTGATCCCCGGCCGCTCCTGAGCGCCCGCTTTCCCTTCCACCGGCGGCACTTCACCCACATGCGCATCACGGCCGGTGGGGCGCGGGTTGCCCGCCGCCTTGTCCGCCGAGGCAACAGGAAACCCCTGTTCCGCACCACTGCCCCGCTCCGAGACTCGAAGTACCGGGACAACAAGGGTGAAACCACCCCCGGTGACACAGCCTCAGCCGAGACAAGGAGCCCCCGTGAACAACCGTCGCCTCCGCAACCGCACCCTCGTCCTTCCCACCGCCGTCGTACTCCTCGCCCTCACCCTCACCGGTGCCACGGCCGCCCTCGCCGAGGGCGCACCCACCGCCGTCACCATGGCCCCGGCCGCATGGGCCACACCGGAACCGGACGGCGCCGGGACGGCCGAGCGGCAGAAGATCGTCGACCGCGCCCTCGACGCCCTGACCACCCCGAAGCGCTTCCGCCTCGAGCGCGGCGGGCCCGTGCACCTGAGCCGGCCGGGGCACCCGGACCGGGACACCAACTACCTCGGCAAGGGCAACAGCAACGCCAACATGAACGAGTACAACGGCTACGCCAGGAACCCGAACCACCGCCAGTGGTGCGGCTTCTTCGCCGCCAGGATGTGGGCGAACCGCGGGGTGCCCGCCGACCCCGGCAGCAGCCGGGGCTGGCGCAGCGGCACCGGCGACCGGTGGCACCCGTACGCGGCCGACCGGCTGCCGCAGCCCGGCGACGTCCTCATGTGGGCCGGCCGGAACCACGCGGGGCACGTCGCCGTCGTGGTCGGCGTCTCCGGCACCCGGGTCACGACCGTCGAGGGCAACACCGGCTACCACAACGACAGCATCGCCCGGCAGCGCTACGAGTGGACGGGCGCCGGCCCGGTGCTGAGGGACCGGACCAAGGTCATCCAGGGCTTCGCCTCCCGGTTCTGACCCCGCCGCCCCACCACCCCCGTCTCCCCACCCCGTCACCCCTCACTGCCCCCGGAAGGACACTCCCATGGACACCCGCTCCTCCCCCCTCGCCCGTCTCCGCAACGCCGGTGGGCTGCTCCTGGCCGCACTCACCCTCGCCGGAGGCGCCGTCGCCACCACGACCACGACGACCGTCACCGTCACGGCCACCACGACCGCCACCGGCGGCACGGACGGAGCCGACCCGTGCCGGGCCTTCCAGGCCGGCGCCTGCCCCCACCGGAACTGACACGCCGGTCACCCTCCCCCGGCTGCGCACAGCAGGGCCGTCGCCCCACGGGCGGCCCTGCCTCCGCACGCCGGCCGGAAGCCCGGTGCGCCGCGACGGCCCCGGCTCGCGCCGTTGCCGCCCGTCCCCCGGATGGGTGATCATGCACGTCATGCACAGTGACCTGTTCGCCCAGCAGAACATGGCCAAGCCGGCCGCCGCGCCCGGCATGGCCGTCCACAACGCCAAGTCCATCGTCTACGCCGTCGACGGCGAGTGCTTCGCGCGCCAGGGGTCCATGGTCGCCTTCCGCGGCGACCTGCAGTTCGAGAAGCTCGGCCAGGGCGTGGGCAAGTTCCTCAAGCGCGCCGTCACCGGCGAGGGCCTGTCGCTCATGGCCGTGCGGGGCCGCGGCGAGGTGTGGTTCGCGCACGAGGCCGCCAACTGCTTCATCGTCGACATCGCCCCCGGCGAGAGCCTCACCGTCAACGGCCGCAACGTCCTGTGCTTCGACCCGACCCTCTCCTACGAGATCCAGACCGTGAAGGGCGCGGGCATGACGGGCGGCGGGCTCTTCAACTCCGTCTTCAGCGGCCACGGGAAGCTCGGCGTCATATGCGAGGGCAACCCCATCGTCATCCCCGTCTCCGCGCAGGCCCCGGTCCACGTGGACACCGACGCGGTCGTCGGCTGGTCCGCCTCCCTGCGCACCTCGCTGCACCGCTCCCAGAGCCTCGGCTCCATGCTGCGCGGCGGCTCCGGCGAGGCCGTCCAGCTCAAGCTGGAGGGAGAGGGCTTCGTGATCGTCCGGCCGAGCGAGGCCAAGCCGCAGCAGCAGAACGGCTGACCCCGGTGCTCGGTCGCATGGCCTCCGTCGTACTGCCCGCGGCCGGGCGGCTGACGGTGACGACCGACGACGCCGCCGGTGCCGGGCCCGCGCCCGGCAGCATCGTCGCGGCGAACCACACCTCGCTCGCCGACCCGGCGGTCGTGCTCGCCGCCCTCCACCGGCTCGGGGTCGCCCCCGTCGCCCTGGCCGCCGCCGGCCTGTGGCGGATCCCGGTGCTCGGGCGCCTGCTCACCCGGGAGGGGTACGTCCCTGTCCACCGCGGCGACCCGCGGGCGGTACGGGCCCTCGACGGGGCCGGAGCCGCGCTCGCGAGCGGCCGCACCGTGCTCATCTACGGCGAGGGCGCCATACCCCGCCGCAGGGACTCCGGCGAGGCGGCACCCCGCCCCTTCCGCGGCGGGCTCGCCCACCTCGCCCTCGCCACCGGGGCCCCCGTCGTGCCGCTGGGGCAGGCGGGAGCGCGCCGCATCTGCTCCGGCAGCCGGACCCGGCAGCTCGCGGGTGTGCTCACCGCGCCCGTGCGCCGGCCGCCGCTGCACGTCCACATCGGCGCCCCACTCCGGCTGACCGGCGACCGGGCGGCGGCCACGGCGCGCGCCCACGAAGCGGTGACCGGCGCCTGGCGCACGGCTGTCGCACGCCTGGGAGAACCGGCGGGCCCGGCGGCCTGAAGCCACCGGGCCCGCCGTTCGCGCCTTACCGTCTGGCCTGGGGATCGTCGCAGGCCCGGCCGTTGCCGCCCTTCCCTTCCGGAACGATCTCCGAGGCCCAGCCCTCGGGAGGTTCCTGGTACGGGCTGCAGGTCCCGCACGAGGCACACGTCCACCTGCCGTGTACCCCCAGGACGACGGATCCGCAGCCGCTACAGGTGTTGGTGGTGTAGTAGGGCTCGCCGGGTGCGGCGTGTGAGCGCCATGCCTGCTCTTCCATGTCACCCAGACTGCCATGAACACTGTGAGCACGAGGACTTCCCGTCAGGACCGTTGATGGTCGACGCGCCACATTCGGGACAGTTCATGACCCCCCTTCCTGCCTGCGGCGCATGCCGGGCAGCATCAAATGCCGGTGGACCAGCCGTAGTTGCCTTCACCATCGGTCAGCCGGGCCGAAGGCACCAGACACCGTGCCCGAAGTGTGATAAGCGCGATGAGCGGGGGCGCGGCCTCCGGTGGCGCGGGCCCCCGGGGCGCCGCGCGCCGGGTGGTGCGAGGCTTGCCGCATGCAGCAGACACCGCAGCCCTCCCGCGTCCTCGTCGTGGACGACGACCCGACCGTCGCCGAAGTCGTCGCCGGCTACCTCGACCGCGCCGGCTTCACCGTCGACCGGGCCGCCGACGGCCCCCGCGCGCTGGAGCTGGCCGCGGCGGTCCGGCCCGACCTCGTCGTCCTCGACCTGATGCTCCCGGGCATGGACGGGCTGGAGGTGTGCCGCCGGCTCCGCGCGGACGGCCCGGTCCCGGTGATCATGCTCACCGCGCGCGGCGACGAGGAGGACCGGATCCTCGGCCTGGAGGTGGGCGCGGACGACTACGTCACCAAGCCGTTCAGCCCCCGGGAGCTGGTGCTGCGCGTCGCGTCCGTCCTGCGCCGCGCGGACGCGCGCTCCGCGGGCCCCCGCCCGGCGCCCCTGCTGCGGGCGGGCGGCCTCGTGCTCGATCAGGCCGCCCGGCGCGCCACCAAGGACGGCGCCGAGCTCGCCCTCACCCTGCGCGAGTTCGACCTGTTGTCCTTCCTGCTGCGCCACCCGGGGCGGGCGTGCTCCCGGGAGGAGCTGATGCAGGAGGTGTGGGGCTGGGAGTTCGGCGACCTGTCGACGGTGACCGTGCACGTGCGCCGGCTGCGCGGCAAGGTCGAGGACGACCCGGCGCGGCCGAGGCTGATCCGGACGGTCTGGGGCGTCGGCTACCGCTTCGAGGCGGACGGCGTGCGGCCTCCGGAGGGGCCGGACGCCCGCAGCGAAGGGGCCGGCCGTGCGTGACGTCCTCCTGATCGCCCTCTACTCGTTCCTCGGCGCGGCGGCCGCCGGGCTGCTGGGCGCGCTCGCCCTGCGGGCCCTGCGCCACCGCTCGGTGGCGGTCTCGCTGACGGTGGTGGCCGTCGTCTCCGTCGTCGCGATGCTGGCCGGGACGCTCGCCGTGGCCCGGGCGATGTTCCTCTCCTCGCACGACCTGACCGTGGTCACGACGGTCTGCGCGACGGCCGCCGTGGTCTCCCTCGCCACCGCCCTGCTGCTGGGCCGCTGGGTGGTGGCGCACAGCAACGCCCTGACGCGCGCCGCACGCTCCTTCGGCGACGAGGGCAGCTTCGCGGCCCCGGGCGGCGGCGCCACGGCCGAGCTCGCCGCGCTGGGGCGCGAGCTCGCCGCGACGAGCGAGAAGCTCGCGCGCTCGCGGGAGCGGGAGCAGGCGCTGGAGACCTCGCGGCGCGAGCTGGTGGCCTGGATCTCGCACGACCTGCGGACTCCGCTGGCCGGGCTGCGGGCGATGTCCGAGGCCCTGGAGGACGGCGTGGCGGAGGACCCGCCGCGCTACCTGCGCCGGATGCGCACGGAGGTGGAGCGCCTCGACGCCATGGTCGGCGACCTCTTCGAGCTCTCCCGCATCCACGCGGGCGCGCTGCCGCTGCACCCGAGCCGGATGTCGGTGTACGACCTGGTGGACGATGCCCTCGCCGGGGTGGGGCCCCTGGCCCGCGAGCACGGTGTCCGGCTGACCGGCGACGGCGTCGAGGCGGTGCCGGTCGAGGTCGACGGCAAGGAGATGACCCGCGTCCTGGGCAACCTCCTCGTCAACGCCATCCGCCGCACTCCCGCCGACGGCACGGTCGCGGTCGCCGCGCACCGGGAGGCGGACACGGTCGTGCTGTCCGTGACGGACGGCTGCGGCGGCATCCCGGAGGAGGACCTCCCCCGGGTCTTCGACACGGGCTGGCGCGGCACCGAGGCCCGTACGCCGCCGGGCGGCGCGGGGCTGGGCCTGGCCATCGTCCGCGGCATCGTGGAGGCGCACGCGGGCCGCGCGGCCGTGCACAACGTGCCCGGCGGCTGCCGCTTCGAGGTGGTCCTGCCGGCGGCCCGCTAGCCCGGGCCCCGGCCGCCCCACCGGCGCGCGTCCGCAAGGCGGTTGACGAAGATCAACTTGTGTAGTGGACTCGCACGCGTGCCCTCGCCTCGAATGACCCGGCTCGCGCAGCGCATACGCTCCGCAGCACCCGCCGACGCGGTCACGGCGGGCTTCCTCGCCGTGCTCATCGGCATCACCAGCTCCGTGGCCATCGTCGTCACCGCGGCGGAAGCGGCCGGGGCCACCCCGGCGCAGCTCACGTCCTGGATGTTCGCCCTGGGCATCGGCATGGGGGTCACCTGCGCGGGGCTCTCGCTGCGCCACCGGGCGCCGGTGGTCACGGCCTGGTCCACGCCCGGTGCTGCCCTGCTGGCGACCGGCCTGCACGGGGTGTCGATGGCCGAGGCCGTCGGCGCGTTCCTCCTCTCGGCGGTCCTGGTGATCGTCAGCGGTGCGACCGGCTGGTTCGAGCGCGTCATGGACAGGATCCCGGTGCCCTTGGCGTCGGCCCTCCTGGCGGGCGTGCTCGTGCAGTTCGGCACGGGCCTGTTCACGAAGATGCAGCAGGACTTCGCCGTGGTGTTCCCGATGTTCGCGGTCTACCTGGCCTGCAAGCGGTGGCTGCCCCGGTACGCGGTCATCGGCGCGCTGGCCGTCGGGGTCGTGGCGAGCGCGTTCCGGGGCTCGTGGCACCTGCAGGGCCTGCACGTGGCGCTCGCCGAACCGGTCTTCGTGCGCCCGGAGTTCTCCTGGCAGGTGCTGATCGGCGTCGGCCTGCCGCTGTTCGTGGTGACGATGGCGTCGCAGAACCTGCCGGGCGTGGCGGTGCTGCGCGGCGCGGGCTACCGTACGCCGGTCTCGCCGCTGCTCACCTGGACCGGGATCGTCAACGCGGTGCTGGCCCCGTTCGGCTGCTTCGGGCTGAACCTGGCCGCGATCACCGCGGCGATCTGCACCGGCGAGGAGGCCCACCGCGACCCCCGCAGGCGCTACCTGGCCTCGGTGTGGGCCGGCCTGTTCTACATCACGGTCGGTCTCTTCGGAGGCGTCGTGGGCTGGCTGCTGACCGCCATGCCCGCCTCCCTCGTCATGGGCATCGCCGGGCTCGGTCTCCTCGGCACGATCGGCGGCTCCCTCACGGCCGCGCTCGCGGACGCGCGCATGCGCGAGGCGGCCGTCGTCACCTTCCTGGCCACCGCGTCGGGGATGACCCTGGCCGGCATCGGCTCGACGTTCTGGGGCCTGCTGGCCGGCGTGCTGGCGACCGTGGTGCTGAACGGGCGCCGCCGCGAGCCCGCGGCGGCGCGGGAGCGGGAGACGGCGGACGAGCCCGCCGTGCCGGTGAACGCCGCGAAGGAGACGGCGGCGCGCTGAGGAGCCGCCGCGGCCGCCCCCGTCAGGCGGTGGGGGCTCCGGCCACGCGGCGCTCGCCGCCGTTGCGCTCCTGCCAGAACCGGTAGACGGCGGTGGCCTCGTCGCGGGGCTCGTGGCGCATCGGGAGCCGCCGCTCGCTCCAGTCCTTGCCGAACTCCGCGTAGAAGGTGTTCAGCTCGAAGTACTTGCGGTCGTCGACGTAGTGGGGCTCGTAGTCGTCGCGCTGCGTGAGGAAGACGACCTCGTCGGGGCTGCAGTAGTAGAGCGAGCCCAGGCACATCGGGCAGGGGTGGGCGAGCACGTAGATCGTGGTCCCGGTCAGGTGCTCGGTGCCGAGCCTGGTGCAGGCCTCGCGGATGGCGAGGATCTCGGCGTGCGCGGTCGGGTCGGAGGTCTGGGCGACGAGGTTGGGGCTCTCGGCGAGGATCTCGCCGTCCTTGACGATGACGGTCGCGAAGGGGCGGCCGCCCTCCTCGACGTTCTTGCGGGCGATGTCGATGGTGCGCCGGATGAAGTCCATGGTGCGGGTGCTCCTGGGGAGGGGTGCGGGCCCCGCGCCCGGCGGACGGCCGGGCGCGGGGCATCCTGTCGGATGCGATGCGGTACGGGCGGCGGTGCGTCAGAAGGGCTTCGTCGGCAGGTACTTGCCGTCGAGGGTGATCACGGCGCGCTCGCCGCCCTCGGGGTCGGCGACCTTCTTCACGTCCAGCTTGAAGTTGATCGCGCTGATGATGCCGTCGCCGAACTCCTCGTGGACCAGGGCCTTGAGGGTGGTGCCGTAGACCTGGAGCATCTCGTAGAAGCGGTAGATGGTCGGGTCGGTCGGGATGCCGCCGGGGATGGAGCCGCGGGTCGGTACGGTCTGCAGCAGCATCGCGGCGTCGTCGTCGAGGCCGAGCAGCCCGGCGACGGCCTTGGCCGCACCGGCCGGGAGGGCGTGCTGGCCGAGGACGGCGGCGGTGACGAAGGCGACGGACAGGCCGGCGGCGTCGGCCAGCTCCTGCCAGGTGAGGTCCTTGCGGGTCTTGGCCTCGACCGCGGCGATCGCGATCTGCTGACGGGCCTGGGGGTCGAACTGGGCGTGGACGGTCATGGGACTTCCTTCACTGGTGATGTGGCTGGTGATGTGACTGCTGATGTGTGGGACTGGTGATGTGGCCGCGATACGGCTTGTGCGGCCGTGATGCGGCGCGGTGATGCGGCTGACGGCCGAACCGGCGGCGGAACGGTCAGGCGGCCTGGAGGGCTGCGAAACGGCCGTTCGCCGCGTCGAGTTCCTCGACGGTGCCGGTGCCGATGTCGAAGACCCAGCCGTGCAGGCGCACCGCGCCGCGGTCGAGGGCCCGGGCGACGGAGGGGTACGTCGCCAGGTTCGCCAGCTGGGCCAGGACGTTGGCGCGCACCATCGCGGCGACCTTGTCCTCCGCGGAGGTGGTGCGGCACCTGGCGCGGGCGGCGTCGGCGTGCCGCAGCCAGTCGGCCAGGGCCGGCAGGGCCGAGAGGTCCCGGCCCTCGGCGAGTGCGGTCATCGCGCCGCAGGCGGAGTGCCCGCAGACGATGACGTCGGCCACGCCGAGGACGTCCACGGCGTACTCGACGCCGGCCGCCACGGCGTCGGCGCCGGGTGCGTGGGCGGGCACGAGGTTGCCCGCGGTGCGGATGACGAACAGCTCGCCCGGCTCGCGCTGGGTGATCAGTTCGGGGACGACGCGGGCGTCGGAGCAGCCGATGAACAGCGCACCGGGCCGGTGCGTGGTGGCGAGCCGCTCGAAGAGCTCCGCGCGGGCGGGGAAGACGTTCTGCCGGAAGCGCTGGACTCCTTGGGCAAGGTGGTGCATGGGTCACTCCCTTGGTGGATGCCGGTGGGGGCCGACGTCATCCACTGTGCATGACCTGCACCTATAACGTCCAAGAGATGTAAACCATGACTTCCATAGGGCTCATCTATACCTATGGCAGCAGCTGCTCCGTCCAGACCGTCTTGCCCTCGCGTCCGTACCGCGTGCCCCAGCGCTCGGTGAGCTGGGCGACGAGGAAGAGGCCGCGGCCGCCTTCGTCGGTCGTCCGGGCCCGGCGCAGGTGGGGGGCGGTGTTGCTGGTGTCGGAGACCTCGCAGATGAGGCGGGGCCCGCGGATGAGCCGCAGGGTGACGGGCCCGCCGGCGTAGCGGTAGGCGTTGGTCACGAGCTCGCTGACGATGAGCTCGGTGGTGAACACCAGCTCGTCCAGCTCCCAGGCGCCGAGCTGCTCGGCCATCAGCGCGCGGGCCTGCCCGGCGGCGCGGGCGTCCGACGGCAGCGTCCAGGTGGCCACGCAGTGCTCCGGGAGCACGCGGGTGCGGGCGAGGAGGAGGGCGACGTCGTCCCCGGGCTCGGCCGGCAGGAGGGCGTCCACGACGGCCTCCGCCGTCTCCTCCACCGAGCGGTCCGGGCGCGCGAGTTCGCGCGAGAGGCGGTCGAGCGCCGCGTCGATGTCGAGGTCGTGGCTGTGGATGAGGCCGTTGGTGAAGAGGGCCAGGAGGCTGCCCGCGGGCAGTTCGATCTCGGTCGCCTCGAAGGGCAGCCCGCCGAGGCCGAGCGGCGGCCCGCCGGGCAGGTCCGGGATGCTCGCCTCCCCGCCGGGGGCCACCAGGACGGGCGGCGGGTGGCCGGCGCGCGCCAGGGAGCAGATGCGGGAGACCGGGTCGTAGACGGCGTAGAGGCAGCTCGCGCCGGTCACCTGGTCCAGGGGGAAGTCCCGGTTGTTGCTCTCCTGTTCGGCGGCGAGGCGGTACACGAGGTCGTCGAGGTGGGAGAGGACCTCGTCGGGGTCGAGGTCGAGTTCGGCCAGGGTGTGGACGGCGGTGCGCAGGCGCCCCATCGTGGCCGCGGCGTCGATGCCGTGGCCGATCACGTCGCCGACCACGAGGGCGACGCGCGCCCCGGACAGGGGGATGACGTCGAACCAGTCCCCGCCGACGCCTTCCACGGCGCCCGCCGGGATGTACTGGTGCGCCACCTCGGCGGCCGGCAGCTCGGGCAGGTCGCCGGGCAGCAGGCGGCGCTGCAGGGCCAGGGCGGCCTGGTGCTGGCGGGTGTAGCGGCGGGCGTTGTCGATGCACACGGCGGCGCGGGCGGCGAACTCGCCCACGAGGGTGAGGTCGTCCTCCTCGAACGGGTCGGGGGAGCGGGAGCGCCACAGGCTGACGAGGCCGAGGACGAGGCCGCGGGCGGCGAGCGGCAGCATCATGACGGAGTGGGCGCCCAGGGCCCGGGCGTGGGGGGCGCGTTCCTGCGCCACGACGGCGAGGTCCTCGGGGGTGCGGAGCTCCGGCACGAGGACCGGGCTCTTGTCGGCCAGGCACCTGCCCTGGGGGGTCTCCGGGCCGAAGCGGATGAGGCCGCCGAGCGGGTTGAGGGCCTCCTCGGCGCCCGGGGTGTCGGACCTGACGGCCGTCCGGCGCACGGGCCCGAAGCCGTCCTGCGAGGGCTCCTCGCCGCGGCTGACGGGTTCGAGGAGGTCGACGGTGACGGCGTCGGCGAGCTCGGGGACGAGGACGTCGGCCAGCTCGCGGGCGGTGGCGGCCACGTCCAGCGTGGTGCCGATGCGGGCGCCCGCTTCGTTGAGCAGGGCCAGCCGGAGCCTGGCCCGGTGCCGTTCGGTGACGTCTTCGACCAACTGGGTGACGCCGAGGATGTCCCCGGCCGAATCCTCCATGCGGAACGCGGAGACGGAGACGTACCGGACCTTGGAGGGGTCGGTGAGCAGCCTGCACGGCTGCTCCGTGAAGATCATCGGCCGCCCGGTCTCCAGCACCTCGCGCAGGCGGCGCTCCACCGTCTCGGTGTCCGCCGCGACCAGGAAGTCGCCCGTGCGGCGGCCCCGCGCCTGCTCGGTGGTGATGCCCCCGATCCCGGCCACGGCCCGGTTGATCCGCAGGATGCTCAGGTCCGGGGCGTGGACGGCCAGCCCCACGGGGGCGGTCCGGAACAGCCCGTCCAGCACGGAGCGGTCCGTCTCCCACTGGATCACGTCCCCGGCGGGGGCGCCGACCAGGAACCACTCGGGGGTGACCCCTTCACGGACGATGCAGCGGGCGCGGACGCCCACGAGGATGCGGCGGCCGTCGCGGTGCACGACGGGGACGATGCCGAACCAGCCGGAGTCCTGCAGGCAGGCGGCGGCCGCCGCCACGACCCCGTCCCGGTCGCCCGGCTCCACCAGCGCCTCCAGCCCGGGCCGCCCGATCACGTCGGCCGCCGGGTGGCCCAGCAGGGCCTCGGCACGGTCCCCCCAGCCCACCACGGTCCCCCGGTGGTCCAGCACGACCGACGCCGAGTTGCCGACCGAGAAGGGGTCCTCGGGGCTCTCGTGGAAGGGCGTCATCGGTTCGTCCGTCACACCGTCCTCCTTCCGCCGGACGTGCCGTGGCTGCCGCCTTCTGCTTCCACAGTGATGGGTGAGGGGCGTCGGCGCTTGCCGACCCTGCGGGCCCGTGGCCGCCTCAGACGATGCGCCGGCGCCTGCGCCTGCCACGGTGCCTGCCCGGCGTGCGGCGCGGCGTGGCGGGGCCGGTCAGTATGCGTTCCTCGTAGCGGCCCAGGGCGAGGATTCCGCACAGCAGCAGAGGGGGGAGGGCGAGAGCGAAGACGACCACGGGAGGCTCCTGCCGGGAGGAGGGACTCATAGGTCGCGTTGCCGCACAGGGGCGGCGCAAACCTGGCCAAGTGGCGCACATGGGTGGCCCGCACTCCCCCATGTGGAGCAGGAGCATCCGTGGGGCGTACGGGGCCGGACGGGCCGACCCTGCACCCCGGCGACGTCCCTGCCCTTACATGCCCGGACCTCTAGGCGTCCGCAGCCTCCGCGCCGTCCGGGCCCCTACGCTTCCGGGGCCTTCGCCCCGCCCACGGCCCCCGGCGGCAGCGACTCGGTGATCCGCTGCCGCATCGGGCGCCGGCGCAGGGCGTCGAGCGCCTCGGTGACGAGCCTGCTGAGCGGATACGAGAGCTCCGCCTCGAATTCCGCGGCCGCGGCGGCCGTGGCCGCCCACTCGGCGTCCAGCACCGGCAGCAGCGACTCGGCCCGGGTGGTCAGGCGCACGACGCGCTGCCGTGCGTCCTGCCCCGGCGCGAGGACGACGAGCCCCTCCTCGGCCATCCGGGCCACCGTCTGGCTCGCGGCCGAGTGGGTCACGCCGACGGCTCGCGCGAGGTCGCGGATGGTGCCCGGCCCCGAGGCCGCCAGCGCGCGGACGACAGGGGTGAAGCGCGGGCGGAACCCTTCCAGGCCGAGGTCCGCGTAGACGGCGCCGACGTCGCCGTCGAGCAGCTCCAGGAGGTGGCGCAGCCGGGTGCCGAGCAGCTCGGGGCCGGGCACGCCCCCGGCGTCCGGGGTCTCGGGGGTCTCGGGGGTCTCCGGGGCATCCGGAGTATCCGGGGAAGACGTCACATGGCGTAATGTAACAGCGCTGTTGTATTTACCGAGAGGGCGGGAGGGCGACGCACATGGGCGCGGACGCGGACGGGCTGTACCCGCCGGTCGAGCCGTACGAGAGCGGCCTGCTCGACGTCGGCGACGGCAACCTCGTGTACTGGGAGGCCTGCGGCAACCCGGAGGGCAAGCCCGCACTCGTGGTCCACGGCGGCCCCGGGTCGGGCTGCGGCACCGGTGTGCGCCGGTACTTCGACCCGGACCGCTACCGGGTCGTCCTGTTCGACCAGCGCGGCTGCGGCCGCAGCACCCCGCACGCGAGCGACCCCGCGACGGACATGCGGCACAACACCACCGCGCACCTGATCGCCGACATGGAGCTGCTGCGCACGCGCCTCGGCATCGACCGCTGGCTGCTGTACGGCGGCTCGTGGGGGTCGACGCTGCTCCTGGCCTACGCGGAGACGTACCCGGAGCGGGTCTCGGAGGTCGTCGTCTCCGGCGTCACGACGACCCGCCGCTCGGAGATCGACTGGCTCTACCGCGGCGCGGGCCGGTTCTTCCCCGAGCAGTGGGAACGCTTCCTGGCCGGGGCCGCCGGCACACCGCGCGACGGCGACGTCGTGGCCGCCTACGCACGTCTGACGGAGCATCCCGAGGCCGCCGTGCGGGAGAAGGCCACGGCCGACTGGTGCGCCTGGGAGGACGCGGTCCTCTCCGGCGAGACGGACGGGGCCACGGCGCCCTACACCGGCCGGGCGGCCGCCGACCGGCTGGCCCTGGTGCGCATCTGCGCGCACTACTTCTCCCACGGCGCCTGGCTGGAGGAGGGTGCGCTGCTGCGCGACGCGGGCCGCCTGGCCGGGATCCCGGGCGTTCTCGTCCACGGCCGCCTGGACCTGGCCGGCCCGCTCGGCACCGCGTGGGAACTCGCCCGCGCCTGGCCCGGATCACGGCTGGTCGCCGTCGACGGGGCGGGGCACCTGGGGACCGCCGCGACGCGCCGTCACGTGCTCGGCGCCCTGGACGCGTTCGCCCGGCGCGGCGGGCCCGCGCCCGCACGGGGCCGGGCGCGCTAGGCCGCCCCGAAGAGCCGCTCCAGGACGGCGGCGACCCCGTCCTCCTCGTTGGTCCCCGTGTGCCGCCGCACCGAGGCGAGCACCGCCGGGTGGGCGTTGCCCATGGCGTAGCCGGTGCCCGCCCAGGTCAGGATGGTGAGGTCGTTGGGCATGTCCCCGAAGGCGACGACCTCCGCGGCGGGGATGCCCCGCCCGGCACACAGCTCCGCCAGCGTGCCGGCCTTGGTGACGCCCGGCGCGCTGATCTCCAGCAGCCCGCGGCCGCCCGAGTGCGTGAACTGCGCCTCGGTGCCCGCCGCTTGCTCCGCGGCGGCGAGCAGCAGGTCCGCGTCGAGCCGCGCCGACCAGGCCAGCAGCTTGGCGATGGGGACGTCCGCCGTCCACAGGTCCGCGAGGGACGCCACGGGCGACTCCGCCCCGGCGTCCTCGGGCAGGCGCAGCCCGTACGCCGGCTCGTACAGCACGTTCCGGCCGGTCTCGACGGCGAACCCCACGTCCGGCACGACGGCCGACAGCGCGGCGACGACCTTGCGGGCGACGTCGACGGGCAGGGCGCGGGAGGCGGTGACGGTACGTGCCGCGAGGTCGTACACGAGCGCGCCGTTGCTGCACACGGCCGTGCCGGCGAGGCCCGTCACGGCGGAGAGCCGGTCGACGAAGCGGGGCGGGCGGGCGGTGACGAAGACGACTTCGGCGCCTGACCCGGTCGCCGTGCGCAGGGCGCGGAGGGTGCGCGGGGAGAGGGTCTTGTCGTTGCGCAGGAGGGTGCCGTCGAGGTCCGTGGCGATCATGCGAGGGCGCGTCATCGCCCCACGCTACCCGAGGGATCCGGCGCCGCAAGAGACAAGGCGGGCGTGAACCCGCAGATCAGCGGCCCGCGTTCGGAGGCCCTGCCTCCGCCCCCGCTCCCGCGCCGGGGCGGCGTCCGGCGGGCAGGGCGCAGGCCGCCGTGCCGCCGGGCATGCGGTGCCGGTTGTTCGCGACCGTCCGGTACAGGCCGTGCGCGGCCCAGCGCACGGGCGGCAGGGTGAGCACCGCCCCGGGGACGGCCCATCCGCCGCGCGCACTGAGCAGGAGCTTGGCGACGGCCTGGGCGCCGCCGTGGACCGTGCCGCCGGGAGCGATCCACAGCAGCTCGTGCTCGGCCCGCTCCTGCGTGACACCCAGCGCGCCCAGGTCCGCGAACTGCCATGCGACGACGTCGCAGCGCGGCCGTACGTACTTCTCGGCCCATCGCACCGAGGTCGTGCAGAAGCCGCAGTCGCCGTCGTAGACGAGCACAGGTCGGGTTCCCATGGGGCCATCATGCCGCGCCGGGCGCCGGGCCCCGTGGCGGGGTCCGGCGAGGGCTCCTGCCCGGCGGTTCAGCCGTCGAGCGCGATGCCGTGCTTCGCCTTCTCCATCGACTCCTCCGACGCGTTCCCGCTCGCGTTCTCCTGCGCGAGCGCCTGGTTGAGGGCGACGAACGGCCGCATGCGCGACTCGTAGCGGGCGAAGGCGGCGTCGTGACCGCCGTCCCCCTGCCGGCCGAGTTCGGAGGCCAGGACGTAGGCGCCCACGAGCGCCAGGCTCGTGCCCTGGCCGGAGAGGGGCGATGCGCAGTAACCGGCGTCGCCCGCCAGGGCCACGCGGCCGGTGGTCCAGCGGTCCATGTGGATCTGGGCCATCTCGTCGAAGTAGAAGTCCGGGGCCTCGCGCATGGCCTGCAGGAGCCGCGGCGTCTCCCAGCCCACGTGCGCCAGCCGCTCGGCCATGAGCTCCTTCTGCTGCCCGGTGTCGCGGTAGTCGTACGCGACGGGGTCCGACTTGAAGCCGAGCGTGGCCCTGATCTCGCTGTTGTCCCGCACCGGGTAGACGCAGTAGGTCGCGCCGCCCGCCGCGGACTCCTCGTTGAGCCATATCTCCCAGTTGTCGAGGCCGAGGAAGTTGGGGGCGCTGAAGACCGTGATGTAGGCGCCCAGGCGCTGGATGAACCGCTCCTCCGGGCCGAAGGCCAGCTGCCGCACGCGCGAGTGCAGGCCGTCCGCGCCCACGACGAGGTCGAAGGTCCTCTCCGGCCCCTGCTCGAAGGCGACCCGCACACCGTCCGGCCCCTCGTCGAGAGCGGCCACGGAGTCCCCGTGGAGGAACTCCACGCCCTCGCCGAGCGCCTGCCGGTGCAGCAGCCCGGTGAGATCCTCGCGCAGCAGCTCGATGTCCGCGCTGTCGAGGCGGCCGCCGCTCAGGGTCATCTCCTCGGAGCGCCACACCTCCTCGCCCCCGCCGTCGAGCATCGCCATGCCGCGCAGCCGGGTGCGGACGCCGCGCGCCTCCTCCAGGATCCCGGTCCGGTCGAGGACGTCGAGGGCGACGCCGCGGACGTCGATGGCCTGACCGCCCGGGCGGACGGCGGGGGCCCGCTCGACGACGGTCGCGGCGAGGCCGTTGCGGCGGAGCCAGTAGGCGAGGGTGAGCCCGGCGACACTGGCACCGGAGATGAGGACGGTCTTCATGGCTGGGCACCTTCTCGAATGCGCTGCTTACGCTGTACGCGACTGAATGTACGCCGTAAGCGCAGCACTGACAAGCACCTTCCGGGCCCCTGCACTAGTACAGAGACCCTTTCGCGACCACGCTCCCTGCTAGGCTCTGTACTAGTACAGCAAGAAGGAGAAGGAGGCCGTCTTGGCCGGCACATCGGTTCCCCCCTACCTCCGCATCGCCGCCGAACTGCGGCGGCGCATCGCGGACGGCGAGCTCGCCCCCGGCGACCGCGTCCCGTCCACGCGGCAGATCGCCGAGGACTTCGGCGTCGCCCTCGCCACGGCCACGAAGGTGCTGACCACCCTGCGCCAGGAGGGGCTCGTACGGGCCTTGCCCCGCGTGGGCACCGTGGTCGCGGGCCCGGATCGGCCCCGTACCGAGCGGCCCCGTACCGAGCGGCCCGGGCGGACCCCGCGGGCGGCAGCCGCCGCACCCGCCGCGCAGGGCGCCCCCGCACCGGCACCGGCACCGGCACCGGCCGGCACCGAACACGAGCTGACCCGGGCCCGCATCGTGCGGGCGGCCGTCGCCATCGCCGACGCCGAAGGGCTGGCCTCGCTCTCCATGCGCGGCGTCGCCGGCCGCCTGGGGGTCGCCGCCATGTCGCCCTACCGCTACATCACCAGCAAGGACGACCTGGTGCTCCTCATGGCCGACGCGGTGCTCGCGGAGCTCTCCTACCCCGACGACGCACCCGCCGGCTGGCGGCAGCGCCTGGAGCTGGGGGCCCGCGCACTGTGGGCGGTGCACCGCAGACACCCCTGGCTCGCACACATCGGGCCCCTCACCCGCCCCCTCGCCGTGCCCAGGCTCATCGGCTACTCCGAGTGGATGCTCGGCGCGCTCGACGGCCACGGCCTGGATCCGGCGACGATGCTCGACCTGAACGTCCTGCTCTACAGCTACGTCCAGGGCACCGCCGTCCACCTGGAGCGGGAGGCCCAGGCCGCAAGCGAGTCCGGGCTGTCCGGGGAGGAGTGGATGGACTCCCAGGCCGCGGCCTACGACGCCCTGACCTCCTCCGGCCGGTATCCCGTCTTCGCCAAGGTGATCGGGGCGTTCGCCGAGGGCGACGGCTACGACCTGCGCCTCGACGAGGTCTTCGAGCTCGGCCTCACCTCGATGCTGGACGGCCTGACCACGCTGGTCGAGGGCCCGGGGGCGAGGCCGGGGCGGGAGGCCTGAACGGCCCACGGACAGCGCAATCGGCACCCGGACCGGCGGCCCCGCCGACAGTTGTACGCGTGAAGCTGCAGCCCGGTGCCGCCCTCCCGACGGCCATGGTGGCGCTGACCGTGACGACGGGGATGGTCGAGGCGGTCAGCTTCCTCGCGCTCGGCCCCGTCTTCACGGCCGTCCAGACGGGCAACACGCTCTTCCTCGGCTTCGCGGTCGTCGGATCCGGCGAGTTCTCCGCCGCCGCGTCGGGGGCGTCGCTCCTCGGGTTCGCCGTCGGCGCCGCCCTGGGGGCGCGGCTGAGCTCCCACGCGGACGCCCGCGGGCGCCGGTGGTTCGCGCCGGCCCTGGTCGCGGAGTCCGTACTGCTGGCCGTCGCGGGACTGACGGGCTGGAGCATCGAACGGTTCGGCCATCCCCTGACGTTCCGTCAGTACCTGGTGACGGCCCTGGTCGCCCTGGCGATGGGGATGCGCAACGTCACGACCCTGCGGGCGAGCGTGCCGGACATGCCGACCACCGTCATCACCCGCACCATGACCGCCCTCATCGGCACCTCCCCCTTCGGCCTCGACTCCAGGATCCCCTCCGGCACCGGCTACGAGCTCCGCCGCACGGCGTCGGTCGCCGCGATGTTCGCCGGCGGCCTGCTGGGCGCGTGGATGCTCCACGAGTCCGTACGCCCGCCCGCCGTCCTCCTGGTGACGTCCGCCTGCGTCCTGACCGTCGCCCTCGCCCTCACCTGCACCCCGCGCCACCGCATCCCGGACCCGTAGTACTGCAGAGCTACCCCGCGGGTGTACTCCCGCGGGGGACGCCGGCCACGGGCCGTGGCCCATAGCTTCCGTGCCGGAAGCACCACCCAGATCCGGCACGGAAGGAACCGTCCTTCATGGCGTCCCCCACGCAAGCTCCCCGGCACTGCGGCAGTCCCCCGTGGTCCGCCCTGCGCGGCGCGCCGCCGCACGCGCGCGACCGGGCCGTCGACGGCCTGCGGGCCTTCGCCGTCCTCGGTGTCGTGGGCGGTCACTGGCTGGTGACGGCCCTGGTCGCCGACGGAGGGTCTGTGCACGGCGCGAGCCCGCTCACCCATCTGCCCGGACTCGCCCCCGCCTCCTGGCTGTTCCAGACCCTGGCCGTGTTCTTCCTGGTGAGCGGGCAGGTGGGCGTCATGAGTCACGCGTCGGCCCGCGCGCGGGGCATGACGTACGGGCAGTGGCTGCGCGGCCGGCTCGTCCGCCTGTTCCGTCCGGTCGTCGCCGTCCTGGCGGTGTGGGCCGTCGTGACGGGCGTGCTGCTGGCGTCGGGCACCGGAACCGGGACCGTGCTGACCCTCCTCAAGCTGGTGTGGTCGCCGCTGTGGTTCCTGCTGGTCCTCGCGGCGCTGACGGCGGCGACTCCGCTGGTCGCGAAGGTGTCCCCGTGGTGGCCGTTCGCCGTCGTCCTGTGCACCGACGTGATCCGGTTCGGCCTGGACGGGCCCGCGTGGCCGGGATGGGTGAACGTGGCGGCGGGCTGGCTCGTCCCGTACTGCCTGGGCGCCGCATGGGCCCGGGGACGCCTCCGGAGCCGCGCGACCGGCCTGGCGCTGCTGGCCGGGGGCGTGCTCGCCACCGCGCTGCTCGTGACGTGCGCCGGCTATCCGGCGGCCATGGTCGGGGTGCCCGGCGCGCAGGTCTCCAACCTCAGCCCGCCGACGCTGGCCGCCGTCACGTTCGGCCTCGCCCAGTGCGGCGCCGCCCTCCTGCTCCTCGGCCCGCTGCGCCGGGTGCTGCAGCGCCCGGCGGCCTGGACGGCGGTGGCGCTGGTCAACCTCTTCGCGATGACGGTCTTCCTCTGGCACCAGACCTCGATGATGGCGGTCACCGGGGCCGGGCTGCTCGTGGGCGCGCCCCTGCCCGGTCTGCACACCGTCCCCGACGGGCCCGGCTGGGTGCTGGCCCGGCTCGCGTGGCTGCCGGTGTTCGGGGTGGCGCTGCTGGGGTGCTGGGCGCTGTTCCGCCGCTTCGAGCACGGGCGTCCCCGGAGCCGCGGGTACACGCGGGTCGTGCGCGAGCACCGGCCCGGTCCGGCCGCGACGCTGCGGCGTCCGTAGGCGTTCGCAGGAAATCCCTAGAATGGATCACGTGAGCGCCGGTGGCGCGGGGGGCACGGGGGACCGAATGCGCGTGGAAAAGCGGCTGTCGAGGGCACTGACGGCAGGGCCGCGCGCCGTGTACGAGGACCTGTGGACGGTGGCGCGCGACCCGCTGCCGCGCGGGAGGCACCTGGGCCGGCTGCCGCACATCCACACGATCGTGCTCGTGATCCTCCTGGGCATGCTCAACGCCAACGAGGCCGAGCACGGCAGGTACGGGCCGGACTCGGAGATCGGCTTCCTGATCGTCGCGCTCCAGTCGGCGGCCGTCGCCGTCGCCATGGTGCGCCCGGTGCCCGCCTGGTGGTTCTCGACGGGCCTGCTCTTCGCATCCGCACTGGTCGGGGAGGGCTCGTTCGACCACAACAGGCTGTGGCCCTGGAACGTGGCCGGAATCGCCCTGCACTCCCTCGTCCTGCTCCTCCTCGCGCTGCGGATCCGCCCGCAGAGCGCGGCCGTGGCACTGGCGGTCACCGTGCTGACGGGAATGGCCGACACGGCCCTGGCGACGCAGGACCACAACCTGGCCGTCACCCGGGGCTCCATGGTCTTCGTCGCGGCGGTGGTGACCGGGGCGGCGCGGCGCTCCGGCCGGCTGGCCAAGGACCGGCTGGCCGAGCAGGAGGTGCTCACCGCCGAGGAGCGGG
The DNA here is from genome assembly GCF_001445655.1 of Streptomyces roseifaciens. Lineage (NCBI taxonomy): Bacteria > Bacillati > Actinomycetota > Actinomycetes > Kitasatosporales > Streptomycetaceae > Streptomyces > Streptomyces roseifaciens. Next base: position 415,517 of record NZ_LNBE01000002.1, on the reverse strand, counting down.
CCCGGCGCACCCTGCTGGAGGAGCGCAACCGCATAGCCCGCGAGCTGCACGACGTCGTCGCCCACCACATGTCGGTGATCTCCATCCAGGCGCAGGTCGCCCCGCACCTGGTCACGGACCCGCCGCAGGAGCTCAGGGAGAACCTCGCGGGCATCCGCCAGAACGCCGTCGAGGCGCTGGCCGAACTGCGGCGCGTCCTGGGCGTGCTGCGCTCGGAGGACGCCCTGGCCGACGGGGTGCGGCACGCTCCCCAGCCCACCCTCGACCGGCTGGACGAGCTGCTCGGCAACGTCCGCAGCGCCGGCCTCGCCGTCACCTCCTCGGTCACCGGCGAGCCGCGCCCGCTGCCACCGGGGGTGGAGCTGTCGGCGTTCCGCATCGTCCAGGAGGCCCTCAGCAACGCGATGCGGCACGCGCCCGGGGCGTCGGTGCGGGTGGAGACCGCGTACGGGGCGCGCCGGATCACCGTACGGGTCGTCAACTCCGCACCGGACGGGCCCGCTCCGCGCTCGCCGGGTGCCGGGCACGGGGTGCTGGGGATGCGCGAGCGGGCCGCCATGCTGGGCGGCGACCTGGTCGTGGGCCCCACCCCCGACGGCGGCTACGAAGTGACCGCCGTCCTCCCCTGCGACCTCTCCGGCCTTCCCGAATTCCCCGCCCCTTCCGACCTTGCCGAGGACGCCCGGTGACGACCATTCGCGTACTGATAGCCGACGACCAGATGATGGTCCGCCAGGGCTTCACAGTGCTGCTGAACGCCGAACCCGGCATCGAGGTGGTCGGCCAGGCCGTGGACGGCCTCGACGCCGTCGCAAAGACCGCCGAACTCGCCCCCGACGTCGTCCTGATGGACATCCGGATGCCGGAGCTCGGCGGCATCGAGGCGACCCGCCGCATCACCGCCCCGGCGGAGGCCACCACCAAGGTGCTCGTCCTGACCACGTTCGATCTCGACGAGTACGTGTACGAGGCGCTGCGCGCGGGCGCGTCCGGATTCCTGCTGAAGGACGCCTCGGCCGAGGACCTCGCCCGGGCCGTCCGGGTGGTCGCGGCCGGGGACGCACTGCTCTCCCCCAACATCACCAAGCGGCTGATCTCCGAGTTCTCCCGGATGACCGGGGCTCCCCGCGCGCCGCTGAAGGAGCGCGTGGGGAGCCTGACGGAACGTGAGACGGAGGTGCTGTCCCTGGTGGCCCAGGGCCTGTCGAACGCGGAGATCGCCGCGCGGCTGGTCGTGGCCGAGCAGACCGTCAAGACGCACGTGAGCAGGATCCTGGTCAAGCTGGGGCTGCGGGACCGGACCCAGGCCGCGGTCTTCGCGTACGAGACGGGTCTGGTCAGACCGGCCGGCTACTGACGCGGGCCGGCGGACCGGGGGACGGTGGGCCGGGCGCGTGGGTCAGGGGGCGGCGGTCCGGCGGGGGCACTGCTTCCAGGCGAAGTGGTAGAGCGTGCTGATGCTGCCGTCGGTCGAGTCCATCGCCAGGAGGCTCGTGGTGCGCGTGGGGTCCGAGGTGCCGGCGTCCACCCGGAGTTCGGTGTTGATGTTCAGGTAGCGGATGGCCCCGCAGGGCGCGTAGACCAGCGACTCGATCTCCGTGAGGTCGGACGTCTGCCAGTTGTCGTGGAGCGGGCCCGTGAAGTGGTGGTTCACGTACGTGGTCTGCGACATGCCCTGGAAGTAGTAGTTGGCCCGTTCCAGGCCGGTCGCGCCCTTCTCCAGGTGGGCGAAGCCCCGGTAGTCCGCCTCGGCGACCGCGTACGTGAAGCCCGAGGGGACGCGGACGTTCAGGCTGAGCTGGCAGTTCTTGCGGAAGTCGGTCGGCTTGGCGCCGACGCCCACCTGAGCCTGGTAGTTGCTGTATGTCACAGTAAAGGCGGTATTGTCGGGGCTGACGGTCACGTTGGCCGTGCCGGCCGGACAGCCCGAGCCGTTGACGCCCACCACATCGATCACGATCTTGTCAGGCGGAGGGTCCCCGTCCGCAGCGGCCGACGACGGCACCATCGAAGCGGCGAGCAGGGCGACTGCCGCGCTGCCGATCACCACAGGTCTCAACATGGAGATACCTCCCCCTGGTCCAGGAATCACGGACGAACACCTCTGCCCGAAGACGGCCGGTCAGGGGCACTCCTTCCACGTGAAGTGGTAGAGCGTGCTCACGCTGCCGTCGGTGGAGTCCATCTCCATGAAGCTGGTGCTGTTCGACGGGTCCGAGCTGCCCGCGCTCACCCGGAGCTCGGTGTTCACGTTGAGCAGCCGCTGTGCGCCGCAGGGGGCGTAGACGACTTCCGACGCGGCCGTCACGTCCGTCGTCTGCCAGTTGTCACTGAGCGGACCGGCGAAGCGGTGGGAGACAGAGGTCGTGTGGGACATGCCCTGGAAGTAGTAGCTGGCCCGCTCCAGGCCCACGGCGCCGCTCTCCAGGTGCGCGAAGCCGCGGTAGTCCGCCTTGGCGATCGCGTACGTGAAGCCCTGCGGAACGTGGATGTTCAGGCCGAGCTGGCAGTTCTTGCGGAAGTCGGTCGGCTTGGCGCCGACGCCCACCTGGGCGAGGTACTTGCTGTAGGTCACCGTGAAGGCCGTGTTGTCCGACGCGACCGCCACGGCGGCCGTCCCCGCCGGGCAGCCGGAGCCGTTGACCGCCATGACGTCGATGACGACCCTGTCCGGCGGCGGCACCCCGTCCGCGGCGGCCGACGAGGGTGCGAACGATGCGGCGGCCACCAGCGCCACGGCCGCTCCGGCGGTCATCACCGGTCTGAACATGGGATTCCCCTTTCCTTCCCCCGTGCGGACTCGCTGTGCGCGCGGCCCATGCCACCACCGGGGAGGGGTCGTGCATAGGCCAGGTTGAGCCGACCCTGAGGACCGGTCGGCCGCCTCCTGGGCACCGGTGGCACCAGTGGCACCGGTGGCCCTGACGGCACCACCGGCAGCATCAGCAGAAGGGAACGGGGGCGTCCTAGGGACGTTCGAAGGAGTGCATGCGGCCGACGGCCGTGAAGCCCCGGCGCGCGTACCAGTGGCGCGGCCAGTCCTCGGCTTCGGCGATCAGGAAGCGCGTGCCGCAGCCCGCGGCGACCGACATGCGCAGGGCGGCCGTGAGGACGGCGTCTCCGTGGCCGCGCCCGAGGTGGTCCTCCGACGTGACCAGGTCCTCGATCTGGGCCGTGCCCGAGGCGCGGTCCATGTACAGGTCGGCCCAGGACGCGACCTCGCCGTTCTCCGCGCGCGAGCCGATGAAGTGCACGGCGTCGGCTCCGCGCCGCCGGGACTCGCGGCGCTCGACGAGGTGGCGCACGACCTCCTCGCCGGCGTCCGGGAGGAAGTCGTGCCAGCTCCGGGTCAGTGGCCCCCGGAGGTCGTCCAGGCCCACGACGCCCGCCTCGCGACCGGCGCCCGGAGCGGGCGCGGGGCCGGAGTGCAGCATGATCAGGCAGACCGAGTGCTGGTAGCCGGCCCGCACCAGGGGCTCCGCGCAGGCCGCCCCGGTCGCGTCGTCGAGGACCGAGATCAGGCGGTACGGAAGGTCCCCCAGCGCTTCGTCCGCGAGGGCGGGCAGCGCGGCGGGGTCCACCGCGCCGTCGACGACGACCTGGTTGTTCCCCCGGGAGTGGGCGAAGGTGTCGTCGCGCACGGCGAAGCCGCCCGGGAGGGGGAGGGTGCGCCCGGCCTGGCGGCGGGCGAATTCCGAGACGAAGGCGTGGATGCGCCGCAGTTCGAAGTCCGGCATGGGCCGAGCGTAGGCGGCGGCCCGTGCGGGGCGCGCGGCATTTACGGGGCGGCGGCCGTCACGTGGCCGCGGCGCACGACGGGTGGCCCCATCCGCGCTCGCCCTTGGAGATCTTCTCGCCGACCGCGTACGGCTGGCCGCACGGGCAGCGGCCCGCGAACTTCGCCTTGATCGTCGCCGTTCCTGAGGAGCGCGGCTTGCGGCTCTTCGGCGGGCCCGAGCGCCGGGGCGCCGAGGCCTCGCGCGGCGCCGGCACGGGCATGCCCTCGGCTCCCTGCGCGGTGCCGGCCGGCTGCTGGAGGGACGCCGCGTCGCTCGCCGCCTGGTCGGCGATCGCGTTCAGGGGGTCGCCGTTCTCCTGGTGGGCCGGTACGTACCGGAATTCGACGGAGCGGCCCGCAAGGAGGGCGTCGATGCGCACGACGAGGTCGCGGTTGGCCACCGGCGAGCCGGACGAGGTCTTCCAGCCGTTGCGCTTCCAGCCGGGCAGCCACTTGGTGACGGCGTTCATCGCGTACTGCGAGTCCATCCGCACCTGCATCGGCACGGCCGGGTCCGTGGCCTCCAGGAGCCGTTCGAGGGCGGTCAGCTCCGCGATGTTGTTGGTCGCCTTGCCGAGGGGGCCGGCCTCCCAGCGCTCGGGGGTGCCCGTCGCATCGGCGACGACCCAGGCCCAGCCCGCGGGGCCGGGGTTGCCCTTCGATGCCCCGTCACAGGCGGCGATGATCTGTTCAGACATCCCTCGATCATGCCAGGGTTCCCGGCCCCGCCGTACGCGTCCGGCGGAAGGGCCCCGACCCGACCCGCGGCGCGGCCCCGCCCCGTCCGGCGACCCGTTCGGCGGCACGGCCCCGAGCCGTCCGGCCGCCGGCCCCGGCGGACGCTCTGCGGTACTCGGACACCGATTACCGGACATTCCCCTGGCGCGCCCCGCCCGGTGGTCCCCTGCTCCCACCCGCAGCGGACCACCGCAGGTCACTCCGGGTGCCGTTCAGATGCCGGGCACCTTCGGTTCACCAAGCGGTCCATAGGAGTTGTCCATATTGGGAGCGTTAATGACCGAAAATATCCATCATTTTTGACTGAGCGCATGGTCATGCCCAAATGTCTGCCAAATGTTGTCAATGAAGCCTCACAGCGGTGGCCTCTTACGGAATAGTGATTTCCGTTTGTTGCTCGCCGGTGCCGCGGTGAGCCAGATCGGCGCTCAGGTGACCTTGGTGGCCCTGCCCCTGGTCGCCGTGGTCGTGCTCGACGCCTCCCCCATGGAGGCCGGCCTGCTGACCGCCGCCGAGACCGCGGCGTTCCTGCTGGTCGGCCTGCCGGCCGGAGCGTGGGTGGACCGGATGCGCCGGCTGCCGGTCCTCATCCGCGCCGACGTCGTCCGCGCGGCGGCGATGGCGAGCCTGCCGCTCGCCGCCTGGGCCGGGGCCCTGACCATGGCGCACCTCTACGTGGTCGCCCTCGTCACCGGCGTGGCCACCGTCTTCTTCGACATCGCGCACCAGAGCTACCTCCCGTCCCTCCTGCCGCGTGAACAGCTGGTCGCGGGCAACGGCGCCCTGGAAACGGCGCGTTCGTCCGCCCAGGTCGCGGGCCCCGGGCTGGGCGGCGCCCTGGTACAGCTCCTCGGGGCGCCCTTCGCCCTGCTGGCCGACGCGATCGGCTACGTGTTGTCCGCCGCCTTCCTGCGCGGCATCCGGGCCCCCGAAGCGCAGCCCGCACCCGCGCCGGGCGTCCCGCTGCGCGCCCAGATCGCGGAGGGCCTCGCCTTCGTCCTCCGGCATCCGGTCCTGCGCATGATCGCCTGTGCGACGGCGCTCGCGAACTTCTTCACCGCGATGCTCATGGCGGTCCAGACGGTGTTCCTGGTGCGGGTGCTGGACCTGCCGCCGGGCGTCCTGGGGCTGATGATGTCCGCCTCGGCCGTCGGCGGCCTCGCCGGTGCCCTGTGCGCCGGGGTGCTCGCCCGCGCGGTCGGCCAGGCGAGAATCATCTGGCTGTCGACCGTCGTCACCGGCCCGTTCGCCCTGCTCTGGCCGCTGGCCGGGCGGGGCGCCTCCGCCGCGTGGTTCGCCGTCGCCTCCGCGGCCGTCTTCTTCGGCGCCGTCGTCTACAACGTCGCACAGGTCAGCTTCCGGCAACTGCTGTGCCCCGACGCGCTGCTCGGCCGGATGAACGCCACGCTGCGCTTCATGGTGTGGGGCACCATGCCCCTCGGCGCGCTCGTCGGCGGAGCCGTCGCCGAGGCGGCCGGAGCGCGCGCCGCCGTGTGGGTGTGCGCCGCCGGGATCCTGCTGGTGCCCGTGCCGCTCCTGGCGTCGCCGCTGCGCCGCCTGCGCGACCTGCCGACGGCGCCCGCGGTCACCGGCTGACACGGCACGCGCCCCGCCCCGCGGCGGGCGAACGACCGCGGAACCCGGTCCCGGCCTCCGACGGTACGAGCCGCACCGGCGCACCGGCCGCTCGGACCGCGCCCGACAGCCGCCCTGACCGGCGGCACCGTCCGGGCCGCCCCGAACAGGGCCCGGCCGAGCGGACCCGACCGTACGAACCGGCCTGACCGGCCGGGCCACCACGATCACCGGCCCGTCCCGACACCCGACCCGACCCGACCCGATCCGACTCGCGACCCGCGCCGACCGGCCGGGCCACCCCGATCACGGACCCGTCCCGACCGTACGAGCCACCCGGCCGGCCGGGCCACCCCGATCGCCGATCCGTCCCGACATCCGCACCACCGGCCCGGGCCGACTTCGACACCGGTGCCGACACCGGCACCGGCACCGGCCGTACGAACCGGCCCGATCGCCCGCGCCACCCCGATCACCGACCCGCCCCGACCAACCGACCCGTCCCGACTCCCCGGCCGCCGCGGCCGTACGAAGCGTCCCGACTGCCCTACCGGCCGCGGCCGTTCGGACCGTCCGAGCCGCCCGTCCGTCCCGGCCGACCGCGCCACCCCGGCCGTACCCGCCACAACCGCAGCTCGCTCGCAGTTCGCAGCTCGGTGCATGTCATCGCTCCTCTCGTCCCACGAGCCGTTGCGCCCCTCGGCGCACGGGAGGTCATCGTGCAACCCGGCAACATCACCTCGTCCTATCTCGCCCGCTACCGGCGCCTCACCGAGGGTGCCGCCGAGCCCGGCGGCGCACCGCTGCCCGTGACCGGCGCGCAGCGGCGGTTCCTGCTCGCCCGGCAGCTCGACCCTGCCGGGCGGCCGGTGCTGGTCCCGTTGTTCTTCGCCTTCCCCGCGGGGGCCGTCGACACCGAGCGGTTGCGGGCGGCCGCGGGGCACCTGGCCGCCCTGCACCCGGCGCTGCGCACCCGCCCGCTGGTGCGGCGCGGGGTGCCGCTCCAGGTGCCCGGCGACCCCGTCGGACAGGTGGACCGGGTCCGGCCGCGGGCCGGGGAGAGCGCTCACGACGCCCTGCTGCGCACGCTGGCCGAATGGCCCGTGGACGGCCCGCCGTTGCGGTTCGTCCTGGCGGACGACGGCGGTCCGCAGGAGATCCTCGCCGTGGTCATCGACCACACGGCCTGCGACGAGCAGTCCCTGGGGCTGATCACGGCGGGCCTCTCCGAGGCCTACCGCGACGGGCTCGGGCCGCAGGACGTGCCCTCGGGCGTGGCGGCCGACGGCACGGCCGCCTACGCGGACGCCGTGCACCGTCAACTCGCCGCCGAGGAGAGGGCGTCGCAGCCGGAGGCCCTCGCCTACTGGGCCGAGCGCCTGGCGAACCTCCGCGGCGGCGCGAGCGCCCCGGTGCACGCGCCGGCCCGCCCCGCCCCGGGTGCGAACCCCGGCACCGGCACCGCCCTGCGCCGGATCCCGGTCCCCGGCGACGGCGCGCGTTCCACGGCCTTCCCCGTCCTCCTCGACGCCTGTTCCGGGGCGGCCCGCACGCTCCACGGCCCGGACTCCGTACCGGTCCTGGGCTACCCGTGGGGCGGCAGGCCCCCCGGCGCGGCGCCGGTCCTCGGGTGCTTCCTCAACACCGTCGCGCACCCGGCGGACGACACCGGCCTCGCGGACCGGGCCTCGTCCTGGTGGGACGACCTCGACCGCGCCGACACCCCCTTCGACGAGGTGGTCCACGCGGCCCGCCGGGCCGGGGCACCGTGGTCCGGCCGGCTGGACGGCCTCCTCACCTTCGAGGATCTCGGCCGACGGCCACCGCTGCGGCTCGGCGACGCCACGGGGCGGGAGACGCACATCGACGGCCGCCCCGTACAGGCCCCCTTCGCCGTCTCCGTCTCCTACGGCTCCGACCTGCTGGTCCGCATGGCCTGGGACCGGTCGGCCGTTCCGGACCACCGTGCGGAAGAGGCCTTCGACCACTTGACCGACGCGCTCGCTGCGCTCGCCACGCGCACCGCGCATCCCGCTCCTGTGGGCTGAGCCCGCCGCAGGCCGTCCTGCCCCGCGCCGCACCGCCCGACCGGCACGCGGCGCCCGGGGCGGCCCTCCACCGGCCGCACGGGCCCACCCGGCCCCCGGCCCGCATACCTCCCGAACCGGAAAGGTTGACCATGTTCGGACTCTCCACATCCCAGGAGATCGTCTGGCTGCACGAGCAGATGCTGCCCGGCAGTCGCGCCTACAACTTCACCGCCACCGTGGACCTGCGCGGCACCCTCGACGAGGCCGCGCTCCGGGAGGGACTGGCGGCCGCGCTGGACCGGCACCCCGGTCTGCGCCTGGAGCTCGTCGACTCCCCCGGCGGCCTGCCCGGCCAGCGCGTGCGCGAGAACTGCGCACTCCGGCTGCGGACGGTCGACCTCAGCGGCGAGGCCGACCCCGAGGAGACGTTCGCGACGCTGCTGCGCACCGAGGCCGAGACGCCCCTCGACGTGCACGAGGCGCCGCTGCTGCGCTGGTGCCTCGTCCGGCTCGGTGCGGACCACCACCGTCTCGTCCACGTCGAGCACCATCTCGTCCACGACGGGCACTCGTTCGCGATCCTGCTGCACGACGTGTTCACCGTCTACCGGGCCCGCGTGCTGGGCGAGCAGGCGGTCCTGCCGCCGGCCGCCTCCTACACCGACCACGTCGAGGCCGCCGACAGCCCCGAGCGGGCGGCCCGGCGCGAGGCGGGCCTGGCGTACTGGCGGCGCGAGCTGGGCGACGCGTCGTTCGACCTGCCGCTGCCCGGTCTCGCCCGGCCCGGGGTCCGGCGCCGGCACGCGGGCGGCCAGCTACGGCAGGCCGTCGACGCCGCGCTCGCCGAGCGCCTGCGCGCCCACAGCCGCACCCAGGGCCACACCCCCTTCTCCACGCTCCTCGCGCTCTTCGCCGAACTCCTGCGCCGCCACAGCGGCCGCGCCGACCTCGTCGTCGGCACCGCGGTCGGCAACCGCCCCGAGGGCTTCGAGTCGGCCACCGGCATGTTCGTGAACACGATCCCGCTGCGGCTGCGCCTGGACCCGGCGGCCGGGGCGGACGAGGCGGTGGACGAGGTCACGGACAGCCTCATCCGGGCCCTGCCGTACCAGGACGTCCCGGTGCAGGTGCTCACCCGAGACCTCGGCCTGCACACGTCCGGCGCGGACAACCCGCTCTTCAGCGTCATGTTCAGCGCCCACGACGCGGCGCTGCCGGAGGTCGAGGTGCCGGGCCTGGAGGTGTCGCTGTTCGAGGGCTTCAACACCGGCACCACCCGCTTCGACCTCGACCTGGTGCTGCTGCCCGACGACCGGCGCACGGTCGGGCCGCGGCAGGGCGCGGCCGGCATGACGCTGGTCTGGGACTACGACCGGGACCTGTTCGACGAGGACGCCGCGCAGCTGCTGGCGGACCGTTTCCTCGATCTCGTACGGGCCTATCTGGAGGCTCCGGAGGCGCCTCTCGCGGCGCTCGGCGCCCGGCCGGCCCCCGTACCGGCGCAGGCTCACGAGTCCGGGGCCGCGGACGGCCCCGACGCCGTCCTCGACCCCGTCACCCGTCACGACCCCGGCCTCCCCGCCCTCGTCAGCGGCGCCCGGAAGATCACCTACGGCGAACTCGACCGGCTCGTCGACGAGCTGGCCGCGCGCCTGCGCGCGGCGGGCGTCACCGCCGGTCAGCCGGTCGCGGCCGTCCTGCCGCGCGGCGTGGACACCGTCGTGACCCTGCTCGCGTGCCTGCGCATCCGCGCGGTCTACTGCCCGCTGTCCCCCAACGACCCGGCGAGCCGCCTGGAGACGCTGCTGCAGCGCCTGTCCCCGGCCCTGGTCCTGGCCGACCGCGAGAGCGCCCTCGCGCTGCCCGCGGCGGGCCTGCCGGTCCCGGTCGCGCTGCTCGACGCCGACGGGGCCTTCCCCGCCGCCGCGCCGGCCGCGCGCGTCGAGGGGGCCGCGTACGTCATCCACACGTCCGGTTCCACGGGCCTGCCCAAGGCCGTGGCCGTCGGCCGGGCCGCGCTCGCCCACCACGCGACGGCGGTGGCCGGGCGCTTCGGGCTGCGCAGCGACGACAAGGTGCTGCTCTTCGCCCAGCCCTCGTTCGACGTGGCGCTGGAGGAGGTGCTGCCGTCCCTGCTGGCCGGTGCGTCCCTGGTCGTGCCGCAGCGGGAGGTCCCGACGGCGGCCGAGCTGATCGCCGTCCTGGCGGCCCGCCGGGTCACGGTTGCCAACCTGCCGACGAGTTACCTCCTGGCCGTACGGGAGGAGCTGTGCGAGGCGCTCCGCGACGGGATGTGGGAGCCGCGGCTGCTGGTCGTCGGCGGCGAGCGGCTGCCGGCCGCGGCGCTGCGGGACGTCCTCGCCGCGACGGACGCGACGGTCCTCAACGCCTACGGGGTGACCGAGGCGACCATCACCTCCACGGTCCACGAGGTGACCCGCGAGGGGGCCGAAGGGACCGGCGAGGTGCCGCTGGGGACCGCTCTGCCGGGCGTCGGGGTGCACGTCCTGGACGCGGGTCTGCAGCCGCTGCCCGTGGGCGCGGTCGGCGAACTCGCCGTCTCCGGCGCCGGTCTCGCCGAGGGCTACCTCGGCGGTGGCGAGGCCGCGGCGGCGACCACTGCCCGGTTCGTCGCCGTGCCCGCGCTCGGCGGGGCGCGCGCCTACCTGACCGGCGACCTCGGCTACCGGGACCGCGACGGCCTGCTGTGGTTCCTCGGCCGCCGCGACAACCAGGTCAAGCTGCGCGGCTACCGCATCGAGCTGGAGGAGATCGAGGCGGTGGCCTCCGAGGTGTTCGGCGGGCGCTCGTGCGCGGTCGTCCTCGGCCGGGACGCGTCCGGCGGCCCCTGCCTGACCGGCTTCGTCGACGGCGGCGAGGAGCCCGACCAGGCCCTGCTGCACAAGGCGCTGTCCGAGCGACTGCCCGCCGCGCTCGTCCCCGCGCGCTGGATCCGGCCGGCGGCGGCCATGCCGGCGCTGCCCGGCGGCAAGCCGGACCGCGCGGCGCTGGCCCGGCTCGCCGCCGAGGCGGGAACGGCCGCCGACCCGGCGGCTCCGCAGGAGGAGGACGGCACCGACCCGGCCGTCGCCCTGCTGGCCGAGGGGTGGCGGGAGGTGCTGGGGCACGACCGGTTCTCGCCGTCGTCCCACTTCTTCCAGGTCGGCGGGCATTCCCTGCTGGCCGCCCACCTCGCCGCCTGGCTGGAGACCCGGCTCGGCACGCGCCCGCCGCTGCGCGTCCTCTTCCAGCACCCCGTCCTCGCCGACCAGGCCCGAGCCCTGACGGAGACCTCCCGATGAGTGCCACCACCCCCTCCTCCGTCCTGGAGACGGAGCACCGCGAGATCGCCGACGCGTTCACCGCGTTCGTCCGCCGTGAGCTGGTCCCGCTGGCGGCCGAGCTGCCGGAGAACGGGGACATGCCGCCGGCCGACCTGCGCACGTACGTCCGCCGCCGCTCCGCGAAGCTGGGCTTCTACGCCGGCGACCACCCCGAGGAACTGGGCGGCTCCGGCATGCCGTTCAGCGCCGTGGTGCTGCTGCACCACGCGGCCGGCCGCAGCGGCTGCCCGCTGGCCCCGTACGCGCTCGCAGGCTCGGACGGGCCGAGCCCGCTGCTGCGCCAGGGCACCGAGAAGCAGATCGAGCAGTACCTGAAGCCGCTGGTGCGCGGCGAGGCGACGCGCTGCCTCGCGCTGACCGAGCCGAACGCCGGGTCCGACGCCTTCCACCTCACCACCACCGCCGCGCGGGACGCGGACGGCGGCTGGGTGCTGTCGGGGCGCAAGACGTTCGTCAGCAACGCCGGTCACGCGGACTTCGTCATCGTCGTGGCCCGGGCCGTGGACGCCGACGGCGGCGAGGGCGGTCCCACGGCGTTCGTCATGGGCATGGACCAGCCGCGCCTGCGCATCGGCCAGCGCTACCAGGGCATGTCCGGCGAGGAGCTGTACGAGCTGGTGCTGGACGAGGTGCGGCTGCCCGCCGACGCCGTCATCGGCGGCGAGGCGGGCGTCGGCGCGGCACTCGGCAACGGCATCGACAGCCTCTCCCGCGGCCGGCTCGTGGTGGCGGCCATGTGCAACGGCATCGCCGAGCACGCGCTGGACCTCGGGGTCGAGTATGCCCGCGAGCGGCGGGCCTTCGGGGAGCGCATCGGCGCGTACCAGCACGTCCAGGAGCACCTCGTGAGCAGCCGGGCGGAGGTGGAGGCGGCCAAGCTGCTGACGCTGGCGTGCGCGCGGCTTGTGGACGAGGGCGTGGAGGCCCCGGAGAACGCGGCGCTCGCCAAGCTGACGTCCTCCGAGACCGCGGTCCGGGTCGTGGACCGGTCCCTGCAGGTGCACGGGGCGACGGGCTGGGTGCGGGGCCACCCGCTGGAGTTCCTGTACCGGTACGTCCGGATGATGACGATCATCGAGGGGACCTCCGAGATCCAGAAGGTGATCGTCGCCCGGGCCATGGGGCTGGGCTGACCGCTTCCGTCCCCCTTCTCCCTTCCGACGTCATCCACGGAGGAATCATGACTTCTTCACCTGTCACCGCCCCGGCCGCCGACCCTGCCACCACCCTGTCCGTCGCCCACGGAGGCACCGCCACCGCGCACGGCTGGGACGACGTCCTGGCCCGGTACGCCGGCCGGGTCTCCCGGGACCCGGACGCCCCCGCCGTCGAGGACGGCGAACTGACCTGGACCTACGCCGAACTCGACGCGCTCGCCGAGCTGACGGCCGACGCGCTGCGCGACCGCGTGCGCCCCGGCGACCTCGTGGGCGTCTGCCTCGACCGCTCCGTCGCCCTGGTCGCCACGGCCGTCGCCCTCGCCCGGCTCGGGGCCGTCTACCTCCCGCTCGGGCCGCGCCCCGGCGAACGGCGGCTGGCCGCCGTGGCGGACGGACTCCGCGTCACCTGCCTCATCGGCGCGCCCGGCGCGCTGCCCGAGGCGTACGACGGCGCCGAGCGGCTGGCCCTGCCGCTGCCCGCGGCGGGCGCGAACGCGCACGGGGAGCCGGTCGCGGCGTTCCCCGCCGCACGCGCCGGCTCCGGCCGCCCCGCCGTTCCCGGCGGCACCTTCTACGCGGTGCTCACCTCGGGGTCGACCGGGACGCCCAAGGCCGTGGCGGTGGACTCCGCCGCACTGGCCGCCCGCCTGCGCTGGTACGCCGCGCGCACCGGCGCCCGCCCGGGCGACCGGCACAGCCTGCTGGTCGGCGTCTCCTTCGACCCGCACGTCCTGGAGCTGTGGGCCGCCCTGACCTCCGGCGCGGTGCTCGCCGTCCCCCCGGACGACGTCCGCTGGGACCCGGACGTCCTCACCGCCTGGTGGCGGCGCGCGGGCGTGACCGTGGCCATCCTGCCCACCCCCCTGGCGGAGATCGTCCTCGAACGCCCCTGGCCGGACCTGCCCGCGCTGCGCCACCTGAGCATCGGCGGCGACCGGCTGCGCCGCCGGCCCGGACCGGACGTCACCGCGCGCGTGGACAACGCCTACGGTCCGGCCGAGGCCACGGTCGTGGCGACCGCGCACGCCCTGGAAGCGGACGGGGAATCCCCCGGCACGCCCCCGCCGATCGGCACGCCCCTCGACGGCACCGTCGTGTGCGTCACGGACCCCGCCGGGCACGTCGTGCCGCGCGGCGAGGCGGGCGAGCTGCGGATCGGCGGCGCGGGCCTCGCGACCGGCTACCTGGACGAGGCCCTGACCGCGCGCCGCTTCGTCGCCCCGCCGCCGGAGGTGACCGGGGCCGACCGCGTCTACCGCACCGGCGACCGGGTGCTGATGCGGCCCGACGGCGTGCTGGAGTTCCTCGGCCGCCTGGACGACCAGGTCAAGGTCCGCGGCGCGCGGATCGAACCGGCCGAGACCGAGGCCGCCTTCGAGGACGACCCGCGCGTCCTGCGGGCCGTCGTCGCGGCCGAGCCCTCCCCCGCGGGCGACGTCCGGCTGATCGCGTTCGTCCGGCTCGCACCCGGCGCCGAGGCCCCTCCGGCGGCGGAGCTGCTGGAGACGGCCCGCGGACGCCTGCCCGAGCAGGCGGTGCCGTCGGCGCTGCGCTACGTGGAGACGTTCCCGCTCGACGCCAACGGCAAGGTGGACCGGGCGGCGCTGCTGGCCGGCGCGGCTCCTGCGGCGGCACCGGATGCGGCTGCGGCGGGAGGCTCGGGCACCGGTACGGAGACGGAGCGGATCGTCGTCGAGCTGTGCCGCGGCGTCCTCAACCGCCCCGAGACCGGGCCGGACGACAACTTCCTGGAGTCCGGCGGCGATTCGCTGACGGCGGCCCGGCTGCTGACCGGCCTGGAGGAACGATTCGGCGTCCGGCTGCGGGCGCCCCAGCTGCTGCGCCGGCCCGACCTGCGCAGCCTGGCGGCACTGGTGGACTCCCGCCGGGAGAAGGTGCCCGCCCAGCACAGTGCCGTTACCGCAACCCCGGACGGCGAACCGGGCCGCGGCACGGAGAACCCTGGCGGGCTCGCAGGCTCCCAGCAGGAGCACCCGCCTGCGACGGCGAACCCCGGCCCGGACAACCCCGTTCCCGCGGCGCCGGGCACCATCCCCGGCCACGGCACGGACGCCCCGGCCGTACCCGCGAGCCCCTCGCCGGGCAGCCCCCTGCCCGCCGCCCCCGGTGGCGTCCTGGGCCGCGTTCTCGCGCACGCCGCCGCGGACCCGGCCGCCCTCGCCGTGACGGACGGCGAACTCACCCTCACCTACGGGGAGCTGACCGCGGCCGCCGGCCGGCTGGCCGGCGCCCTGCGGGCCCGCGGCGTCGGGCAGGGCACTCCGGTCGGCCTGCTGCTGCCGCACTCGGTGGGCGTCGTCGTCGCGGAGCTCGCGGTCTGGTGGGCGGGCGGCCACTACGTACCGCTGGACGCCGCGTACCCGCGCCCCCGTACCGAGGCGATGCTCGCCGACGCCGGCGTCTCCCTGGTCGTCGGCGAGAAGGACCTGCTCGAAGCGGCCGGCGTACCGGCCGTCCGGGCGCTGGTCCTGACCGCGGGCGGGCTCGCCGGGAGCTGTGCCGCGGAGCACTCCGAGGACGACCTGCCGGAGCCGGCCGCGTACGACCCCGGCGCGACCGCATACGTGATGTACACCTCGGGCTCGACGGGCCGTCCGAAGGGCGTCGCGATCACCCACCGGGGCGTGGCGGAACTGACCGCCGACCCGGACTACCTGACGGTGGGCCGGCGGGACCGGGTCCTCCTCCACGCGGCGCTGACCTTCGACGGCTCGCCGTTCGAGACGTGGGTGGCCCTCGCCAACGGCGCGGCCGTGGCCGTCTCCACGGCGGGCCGGCAGTCGCTGGAGAGCCTGGTGCGGGACGTGGAGCGGCTGGGCGTCACCGTGGCGTTCCTGACCACCGCGCTCTTCCACCACCTGGCCGCGCGCCGCTCGCCGGTCTTCGCCGTGCTGCGCTCGGTGATCGTGGGCGGCGAGGCGCTGTCGGCGCGGCACGCGCGCTCGGTCCTGCGGGCGCACCCCTGGCTGGAGCTGGTCAACGGCTACGGGCCGACCGAGACGACCAGCTTCGCCACCGCCCACCGCGTGCGGGACGCCGACTGCGACGCCCCGCCGCCGATCGGCCGCCCGCTGGCCGGGGCGACGGTCCACGTCCTGGACGAGCGCGGCGACGCGGTGCCCGCTGGCACCCGCGGCGAGCTGTGGGTCGGCGGGCCGCGCCTGGCCGCGGGCTACCTCGGGCAGCCCGCGCTGACCGCGGAGCGCTTCGTGGAGCACCCATCGGCGGGGCGGGTCTACCGCACGGGCGACGTCGTGTCGGCCCGGCCCGACGGGACGCTGGACTTCCACGGCCGGGTCGACGACCAGGTCAAGGTCCGGGGCTTCCGGATCGAGCCCGGCGAGATCGAGCACGCCCTGCGCGACCACCCGCGCGTGGCGGACGCCGCCGTCACCGTCGTGCGCCCCGGCGCCGACGACGCCCGGCTCGTGGCGTTCGTCGTGCCGGACGGCGAGGGGCAGCCCTCCGTCGCGGCGCTGCGCGACCACGTGACCGGGCGGCTGCCCGCGCACCTGCTGCCCAACGCGTGGTCCGTGGTCGACGCGCTGCCGCTGACGGGCAACGGCAAGGTGGACCGCCGGGCCCTCGCCGGGCGGCCGCTGCCCGGCCTCCCGTCGGCCGCCGGGGAGCAGGGGCCCGCGCCCGTACGGCCGGAGCTGACGCCCGTGCAGCGGGCGGTGGCCGACGCCTGGGCCCGCGCGCTGGAGTGCGAAGTCGGCACGCCGGACGCCGACTTCCTCGCCCTGGGCGGGCATTCGCTGCTCGCGCTGGGCGTCGTCGACGACCTGCGCGAGGACCTGGGCGTGGAGCTGACGCTCGCCGCGTTCTTCTCGGCGCCCACCGTGGCCGGGCAGGCCGGACTCATCGAGGAGGCACTGGTGGAGATGTACGGCACGGAGCCGGCGACCGGCGAGAACGGGGCGTCCCGGTGAGCGGCACGGCTTCGGAGACCTCCCGGCAGGAGGCGCTGCTGCGGCTGGCCCGGCGCCGCAGCGCGGACGCCCGTGCGCGGCAGGAGCGCCCTGCGCCCGCACCGGCGGACGACGCCGGGGACGGCCGCGCGCCGCTGTCCCACGCGCAGCACCGGATGTGGCTCATGGAGCGCCTCGGCCAGGGCGGCGCCGTCTACAACGTGCCATTCGCGACCCGGGTGCGCGGTCCGTTCGACGCGGACGCCTTCGGCCGGGCCCTGACGGGCCTGGTGCGCCGTCACGAGGTGCTGCGCACCCGCTACGGGCAGGCCGGCGGCGAGCCGTACCAGGAGGTGACGGCGGCGCGGCAGGTGCCGGTGCGGACCGTGGACGCCGCCGGGGACGCCGCGCGGAGGCTCCTCGACACGGAGGCGGCCCGCCGGTTCGACCTGGCGGCCGGCCCGGTGCTGCGGGCCCTGCACGTCCGGCACGCTCCGGACGACCACACCGTCCTGCTGACGTTCCATCACATAGCCGTGGACGGCGGCTCCCTGGAGGTGATCGCCCGCGAGCTCGGCGAGCGCTACCGCGCGGAGCTGGAGGGGCGCGACGGGGAGCCGGAGCACCCCGCTCCGCGGTACGCGGACTTCGCCCGGCGGGAACGGGCCGGGTCGGACGCGCTCGACGCGGGCCTCGCGTACTGGGCGGAGCGGCTCGCGGACGCCCGCCCGGTGCTGCTCCCCCGGGCCGCGGCGGAGGCCGGCGGCCGGGGCGAGGCGCGCACCCTGTCCGCGGCGCTGGCGCCCGGGACCGTCGACGGCCTGCGGGCGGCGGGCCGCGCGCACCGCGCGACGCTGTTCACCGTCGTGCTCTCGGCGGCGTTCGCGGCACTGCTGGAGGCGACCGGCGAGGAGGACCTCGTCATCGGGTGCGCCAGCAGCCACCGGGACGCCGCCGGGGCCCGCGACCTGGTGGGCCTGTGCGTCAACACGCTCCCGATCCGGCCCCGCCTCGCCGGGGCCGGGGACGCCGGGGCGCTGCTGCCGCGGGTGAGGGACGCGCTGCTGGAAGCGCAGCGCCACCGCCACGTCCCGTTCGACCTCATGGTGGAGCGGCTCGGCGCGGCGGCCCGCGACAGCAGCGGCAACCCCCTGGTGGGCGTCACCGCGGACGTCCTGGGCCGGCCCGCGGCGCTGCACCTGGCCGGGGCGCGGTGCGAGCCGGTCGACATCGAGCTGGGCGGGGTCAAGTTCGGCCTCGGCCTCTACCTGGAAGAGGGCGCGGACGCCGCCGGAGCGCGCTGCCTGGTGCGCTTCGACCGCGGCCGGGTCGACGAGGGAGCGGCCCGGAAGCTGCTGGAGGGCTTCGCGGAGGTGCTGGACTCGCTGGCGGCGGGCCGGACTCGCCCGCTGTCGGCCGGCCCCCTCCCGGCTGCGACGAGCGCCGGGGCGCCGGAGACCCCGGAAGAACAGGAGACTCCGCAGGACCCGGAGAGTCCGCAGGGGCCGGGGCTCGGCGTCTCGGCGGAGGCCGTGGCTGCGGTCTTCGGCGAGCTGCTGGGCGAACGCCCCGGCCCCGACGGGGACTTCTTCCTCCTCGGCGGGCACTCCCTGCTCGCGGTACGGGTCGCCGAGCGCCTGCGCGAGCGGCTGCGGGTGCCGCTGACGGGGCTCGACGTCCTGGAGCAGCGCACCCCGCGCGCGCTGGGGGCGCTGCTGGACGAGCGGGCCCGCGCACGCCGCCGCCCCGCGGCCCACACCCCGGCGGCCCGCACCCCGTCCGCGCGGGCGGGCACGGTCCTGGTCACGGGCGGCACCGGCGGCGTCGGGGCGTTCGTCCTGCGCGAGCTGGCCGCCCGGGGGCGCCCGGTCCGGGCGCTCGTCCGGCCCGAGTCGGCGCACCTGGTGGCGGCCGACGGGGTCGAGGTGGCCGAGGGCGACCTCGCCGACGCGGACAGCCTGCGCGCGGCGGTCTCCGGCGGCGTGGACGCGGTCATCCACGCGGCCTGCACCTTCACTTCCCCGGAGGTGGACGTCGCGGCGATGCGGGTCCTGCTGGACGGCTGGCGGCGCGGCTCGTTCGTCTTCGTCAGCAGCGTGGACGCCTACGGGCGCCCGTCCGTGACGGACGTCGCCGAGGACACGCCGCCGGAGGAGCCGCTCACCGCGTACGGGCGGGCCAAGCTCGACTGCGAGCGGATGCTGTGGGAGGCCGCGGGCACGGCCGGTCGGGGCGGGGCGGGCGTGGTCCGCGCCCCGATCGTCTGGGGGCCGCACCCGAGGCTGCGCGACCAGCTGCGCTGGGGGGCGACGGGCACGCTCTTCCAGGCCGCCCGCGCCGGCCGGCCGGTGGTCCTGCCCGCGGCGGGCGCCGTGCCCCCCTCCGGCGACCCGTGGTCCGGCGTCCCCTGGATCCACGCCGCGGCCCTGGCGCGGACCCTGGTCACGTGCGCCGAGCGGCCTCCGCAGGGCACGGTGAACGCCATCGGCGGGCACGTCGGCTGGGGGGAGTTCGCCACCGAGCTCGTGCGACTGCTGGAGAGCCCCAGCGAGATCGTCCCCTCCCCCGACCCGGCCCCCGGGCTCCTGCACCGCCACCGCTACCGCGCCGAGGCCCTGGCCGAGGATCTGGTGGAACGCCCGGGCGAGGACTGGCGCTCGGCGATCGCGGCGATGCTGGCGCTCTGACGGCCCGGCCGTCCGGCACGCGAAAACCGTCGGGCCGCCAAGGCGATCACCTTGGCGGCCCGACGGTATTACGTGCACCCGCCGTGAAGAACGACCGAACCCGGCGGACGTCACGGCCCGGCCGCGAGATGACGCGGAATCCCGCAATCGTCATCGGGCTGCCCGGTGGTCTGCAGCACCGACGACCGGGCCCTCAGGGGACGTGGGCGCGGCCACCGCCGCCCGGCACCCGGCACCCGGCACCCGGCACCCGGCACCCGGCACGAGTAGCGGTACATCTGTACCATAATGGTTCTCCCATCACCTCGTGAGCGACCGGGAGGCACCGCGGCCATGGCCGAGCAGAACACCCCCAGGCGGCGGCGCGACCCCCAGCGGCGGATCGCCGAGATCGCCGCCGCCACCGAGCGGGTCATCGCCGAGCGCGGCATCGAGGGGCTGACCCACCGCGCCGTCGCCGAGGAGGCCGGCGTCCCCCTCGGGGCGACGACGTACCACTTCGCGACCAAGGACGACCTCATCGCCGCCGCCCTGCAGCGCTCCGTCGACCGCTTCGGCGCCTATCTCGAGGACTGGGTGGCCCAGCGCCCCGAGCTCACCCCCGAGCAGCTCACCGTGCTGCTCACCGACGCGCTCATGGGCTGCTTCGGCCCGGCCCGCGACACCCAGGTGATGGAGTTCGAGCTGTACATGGCCGCGCTGCGGCGCCCGGCCCTGCGCGAGGTCGCCGACCGGTACATGCAGCTGAGCATCGACGCCCTGCTCCCCTACACCGACCCGGTGACCGCCCACGCCGCGACCGTGGCCATGAACGGCATCACCCTGCGCGGCCTGGCCGGCACCCGGCCCCCCACCCGCACCGAGGTCGAGTCCGTCCTGCGCCGCATCCTCACCCCCAACCCCGCCCTGCCTTCTCCGGACATGGCCTGAAACCACCGCTCCGCACGAGGCGCGTCACGTAGCATCCGAGATCTCGCACGAGACACGAACAACTGTCGCAGCGTCCGGTACGGCCAGGGGCCCGCGGCAGTCCTGGGGGAAGGAACCTTCATGACGTCGTCCCGCTTCGCGCGCCGTCTCGCCGGCGCCGCGGCCGCTGCACTCGTGATCGGCGCGGGTGCGCTCGCCACCGCTCCGTCCGCTGCCGCCAAGGCCAACCTCCTGGAGATCGGCAAGGTGGCGCTCCACGAGCCCGGCCTGCAGGCGGACGTCACGTACTCCTGCGACACGGGCATGAACCACCAGCTGGTCGCCAACGCGGTCAAGCTGGGCACGACCGGTCACGACGAGTCCATCGCCGCCGGGACCGTCAAGGCCGACAAGCTCACCTGCGACTACGAGAGCCACACCGCCCGCGTGACGCTGCGCCCCGCCACGGGCTCGCATTTCGCCAAGGGCGACCAGGTGAAGGTCACGGTCTTCTACTTCGACGACGAGGGCTTCAGCTACGCCCGTCAGGAGTCCGTCACCAGGCTGTGAGCCCCGGGGGCGCCGGGGCGCGGCCGACACGGGACTGACATACGAGTATTGGCCACGCTCCGGACCCCGAGTCACTAGCCTGTGGCCGGTGGCAGCAAGCGAGACAGATCATGACGGCCGTCCCCCGCACAGCCCTGCCCGCCGGCGGCTGGACCTCGACGCGGACCTGGACCGGCTCGGGGAACAGCTGGCCGAGTTCGCCCGCGCCCAGGAGCGGATGCGCGGCTTATTGGAGGCCATACTCACGATCAGCGGTGAGCTGGAGCTCCCGGTCGTGCTCCGCCGCATCGTGGCGACGGCGATGGAGCTCGTCGGAGCGCGCTACGGCGCCCTCGGCGTGCTGGACGAGGAGGGCACCAAGCTCGCCGAGTTCATCCCCGTGGGCCTGCACGGCGAGGAGGAGGAGCGGCTCACCGGGGTGGCCCTCCCCCACGGCGAAGGTCTCCTCGGGCTGCTCATCACCGACCCCCGCCCCCTGCGCGTGGACGTCATCGCCGACCACCCGCAGGCCGCCCAGTTCCCGCCGGGCCACCCCCCGATGCGGTCGCTGCTCGGCGTCGCCATCACCGTGCGCGGCAAGGTCTACGGCAACCTCTACCTCACCGACCGGCAGGGCGGCGGCACCTTCGACGCCGACGACGAGTCCGTGGTGGTCGCGCTGGCGGGCGCCGCCGGCGTCGCCATCGAGAACGCCCGGCTCTACGGCCGCGTCCGGGCCGGCGCGGAGCAGTTCCAGCGGCTGCTGCTGCCGAGCCTGCCGGACCTGTCCCCGTTCGACGCCTGGGCCACGTACCAGCCGGCCGCGGACCCCGCCCTGCTCGGCGGCGACTGGTACGACGCGCTGGTGCTGCCCGACGACACCCGGGTGATGATCGTCGGGGACGTCCTCGGCCACGACGTCCGCGCCGCCGCCACCATGGCCCAGATCCGCAACATGCTGCGCGCTTTGGCCTTCGATTCGGACGCGCTGCCCAGCGAACTGCTCAGCCGCCTGGACCGTACGCTCGAGGCGGTCGCCGAGCCCACGATGGCGACGGCGTGCCTGGTGCGCATCGCACCCCGGGAGGGCGGGTGGTCCCTGGTCTGGAGCAGCGCGGGGCACCCCCCGCCCCTGGTGGTGACCGCGGACGGCAGCACGCGCTTCCTCGACGCCGAGCCGGACGTGCCCATCGGGGTGGACGCGAGCTTCGCCCGCCACGACCACCGGTACGTCCTGCCCGCCGGGGCCACCGTGCTGATGTTCACCGACGGCCTGGTGGAGCACCCGGGCCACGGGCTGGACGCCGGGCTGCGCACGATCGCCGAGGTCGCGGCGGCCCACGCGGGAGCGCCGCTCGACGTCCTCGGCCGGGCCGTGGCCGAGGCCCGCCCCAGCGACGGCCACGACGACCTGGCCCTGCTGGTGCTGCGGGCGCCGGAGCGGAGTTGAGGCACGGGGAGCAGCGCTGAGGCGCGGGCCGGGGGTCAGGAGGACGGGGTCCGTGACCGGTTCGCCATGTCCTCCCAGAACTTCCGCAGTTCGCTTGCCGTCATGCCCTGCCACCGCGCCCGCTTGCGCCGTACGTAGGACAAGGGGTTGAGATAGCTCCTCCAGCGGTAGCGGCGCAGGAGCGCCTGCTGCTGTCTGCAGAAGATCTCGCGCACCTCGGCCCGCGGCTGCGCGCCCATGGCGGGGTAGGGGCACAGTTCGAAGGGGCAGTCGCGCAGGCAGGTGCTGCCCGGCGGCGCGTCCCCGGCCGTGCCCACGGTCCGCCGCGGACGGAACGGGCGCCGGTCGTCGGTGAAGCACGGCGGCAGCACGGTGCGGTCCGCGCGTACCAGGCGCTCCTCCAGCTCGGCCGGCTGCTGGCCGTCCCGTTCGGTGAGGTTGCGCAGCAGGAAGACGTCGGCGAGGAGCTGCTGGGCGCGGGGGTGCAGGGTGCTCCACCCGGCCGACGGCGGAATCCAGAGGTTGTGCTTGCGGTAGGCGCCGGGGGCCACGGCGGAGGAGCCGACCTTGCTCGCGGCCCCGATCTCGTCGATCCACAGGAACCGCTCCGGGTGTCCGCTCTCCAGGGCGAGGACCGCGAGGTTGCCGGCTTCGGCGACGAAGGGGTGCAGCCGGTCGCCCCTGCGGGTGCGGTCGCCCGGGTGCAGGGCCCGCGGGTCCTGGTTGCTGCCCGCCAGGGACAGCCAGCGCTTGACCGCCTGGGTGGGATCGGCCCTCCTCGCTGCCGGACGGGCCGAGCCGGAACCGTCCTGCGGAGCACTTCCCGTACGGTCCGGGAGCTCCCAGAGGCACAGGGCGTGGACGAGGGTCATCTGCGCGTACCAGTAACGGGCGTGGGCCAGCATCTTCTCCGCCTGGGTGACGAGGAACGTCCGGGCCTCCTCGTTGGTCTGCGGATGCCGCTCCCTCCGGTTGGCTGCGCTCTTGAACCCCTGGGCGAGGGCGATCTCCAGGGAGAGCGTCAGGTCCGCCCCGTGCGAGCGGGTGTGCCGGGGCTCCAGGTGCGCGAGCCAGAGGCCGAGCCGCTCCTTCGCCTGCTCCCGGTGCTTCTCGGTCACCGAGCCGACCACCATGGGCACGAGCCAGGCCCTCATGACGAACCGTCGCCAGATCCGGAGCCGCTGTTCACCGGCTCCCTTGACCCGCCTCTCGTACTCCGCGTACTGCTCGTCGCCGGGCTGCAGCTTGAGGAAGGCCTCACGGTTCCGGTGTTCCACCTGCAGTTGCTCGCGGAACGCCGTCTCGTACTGCACCCAGGGGTCGTCCCGCCCCGGCTCACCCGTCTTGGGCAGGGGGAACATGGTGCGCAGGGTCTCGAAGGCCTTGTCTCCCCCGGCGCCCATCTCCTGCGCGACGGCGAGCTGGAGCGGGTAGGAGGGTTCGACGACGGCGATCTCGAAGAACCACTCGTAGGCCGGGGACCTGCCGTGAGCGGGGTCGTGCTCGTCGGCCTCCGCCGCACCGACCGCCCGCAGGACCTCCCCGAACCGGTGCACGAGCCGTTGCTTCGCTTCGTCGAGCGTCCTGCGGTCGTCCTCCGTGAAGGCGCCCCACCGCTTGCAGAGCGTCTCGGCGATGCGCGCGTGTTCGGCGGCTCCTGCGATCCGGTCGATTTCGAGGGCGGTGGCGTACATGTCGAGGGCCTTGGCGTCCTTGCGGGACTTCGCCGCTTCGAGGAGGTGGTGGACCACGCCGGTCTGGCCGGCCGCGTCGGCCGACCGGGAGTTCAGGGTCAGCCCGATGAGGAGTTCCCGGCCGGGGCCGGGCTCCTTGAGCGCTGCGGGCAGGAGGCCGTGCTCCCTGGCGTCGAGGTAGCGGGAGCCCAGGTACGCCTGGAGGATGCTGTGCTGGAAGCGGACCCTCTCCCCGCGCGTCTCGACCAGACCGAGCCGCTCCCCCTGGGTGGCGCACAGCGACAGGAGTGCGCGTTGCCGGGGCTCGTCGACCCCTTTGCAGCATTCCTCGCCGAGCCGCTGCAGGAGCCGCTCCTGGATCTCCGGTTCCTTCCTCAGATCGGCGAGCCGGACCTCCAGCCGATCGTGCAGCAGCCCGATCCCGGCCAGCGCGGAGATGACCTCGATGATCATCCTGCGCTGCTCGGGGTCCAGCGCCACTTCGCCGTGGATCCGCCCGGCGGTCAGCGCGCTCCGCCAGGCGTCCAGCAGGCGCTTCTGCAGGGTCGCCCGGTCGCCCTTGCGCGTGTCCAGTTCCGCCCAGCGCTTGGCGCCGGTCAGATGCTCCAGGAGGTGGTGCTCGCGCAGCTCGCGTGCGATCTGCAGGTACAACGGGGACTCCGCCACGGCCGCCGTTTCGACGATCCAGTCCATGCGGTGGCTGTCCAGGTCCGGGTGGCCCTCCTCCAGGTACTCCAGCGCCGCCTCCTCGCTCAGCGGCTCCAGGTCGACGGTCGCGGCCCGGGTGTGCTCCAGCGGCGCGTGGGGACGGGAAGCGATCACCAGCGGAAGCTTCTGCTCCTCCGCCCGCTCGATCGCCCGGCGGATGAGGACGTCCCGTTCCTTCTGGTCCTCGCCGCCGGAGAACGTCTCCTCCAGGCCGTCGGCGAGGATGACGGCCTTGTCGTCCATGCAGAGCTGGCGCCACACCCGGTCGCTGTGCCGCGCGGAGAGCACGTCGCGCTCCACCACTTCGCTGAAGCGCCTCATCGCCACCTCGCGGAAGTCGAGGCGCGACCCGTTCAGGTCGGCGTCCCGCAGCCTGATCGGGACGGGCACGGCGCCCTTCTCGGCCAGTATCCGGGTGAGCTGGACGAGGACCGACGTCTTCCCCGCGCCCACACCGCCCACGAGCAGGTACGGCCGCCGGGTGCGCCGGTCGCGCAGCCCCCGGGCGATGATCAGGCACATCTCCTTCCGCCCGACCACGTCCGCGACGACCGGGCCGGCCGTCGGCACGATGCTGCGCGGGTCCTTCCTGGCCGCCCGGGTCATGGGCCGGCGCACCGATGCGTAGGTCAGGACGAGGAAGCAGAAGGTGGCGAGGCCGAGGCTCAGGAACGGGGCCAGGAATCCGTAGACCACCGCACAGCCGTCGCCCCGGTCCCGGCACCACCTCTCCACCGGGGAGCGGTCACCGGCGACGAGGGCGAAGACACCGAAACCGACCCAGGCCAGGAGGAGGGGAACGGCCATGTAGGAGAGCCGCTGCAGGAGCGACCGCCTCATCCACCACCGCTGGGCCGGCGCCACCTTGCTGCGGGCGGCCAGCCGGACGCGCAGGGCGCGCTCGCAACGGCCGAGGGTGCCGGCGGCGTGGGACACGGAGCGCCGGGGCCGGACCAGGAACGGAGCCTTCCGGGGTACGACCTTGTCCTTGGGGTGCCTGATGACGTAGCCCATGGCGAGTGAGCGCATTCCGTAGCTTCGTCCATCATGGGCGCCGCGCCGTCACCGCGGCGTGACCGCGGCGTTGGTGCCCGTCGATGCCGGGCGCGGCCGGACGGAGACCGGCCACGAGGCCGAGCAGTTCCGGCGTCGGGTGCAGACCGAGTTCGCTCCGCAGGAGCGCCCGGTACTGCCGGAATTCGCGGAGCGCCTCGGACTGGTTGCCCTCGGCGAGATGGGCCGTGATCAGGGCCGCGCGGGCGCTCTCCCGCAGGGGGTCGGCGCGGACGGCCGCACCGGCGGCCGACACCGCGTGGGCGAAGTGCCGCGCCCTGACGAACCGGTGCGCGAGCGCTTCGAGAGCGTGCAGCCGCAGTTGCCGCCACTCCTCCGCTTCGCGCAGCGCCCACTCGTCGCACCAGCCGGGCAGCAGGTCCTGGGACAGGCCCTCGATCTCCCGGGTGCCGGGGTCCCGGGTGCCGGGGCACGGTGGTTCCGGTCCGTCCAGGACGGCCCTGGCGAGGGAGCGGAGTCCGTGGAGGTCGACCGCGACGCCTTCGGCGAGTGCGAGCTCCGCGGGGCCGACTTCGAGGACCCGGCGGCACCCCGCGCTGCGGAGGCGGTTGAGGGCCGAACGCAGGGCGGCGTGCGCACGCGCCTCGGACACGTCGGGCCACAGGTTCTCCGCGACGGCGCTCCGTGCCACGCCGCCGGGGCGGAGGGCCACATAGGCCAGCAGGCGCTCGGATCCCGCGGGGATGCGTACGAGGCCGTCGCCTGCGGCCAGACGGAATCCGCCGAGCAGGGCGATGCGGAGGGTCGCGCCTTCGTCTCGTGAGGGCACCCTTCCATCGTGGGCGGGCGCTCACCGGGTGTCGAATCGCGGGAATGTCACGGAAAGCGTCCCGGGAATCGCATTCCGTAATGCCGGAGGGTGAGGAAAAAGCCCCCGCCGAAGAATCGACGAGGGTTTCGCTGTGCGCCGCCAGGGACTCGAACCCCGGACCCGCTGATTAAGAGTCAGCTGCTCTAACCAACTGAGCTAGCGGCGCGCGACATGAATATTACATGACTTCCGCGGGCGTGCCGACCGGGCTGACCAGCGGGAACCCGGCGCCCGGCGGAAGCTCCCCCGCATGGACAGCGACGGCGCGAGGGGAAACCATGGAGGTGAGGGTCCGCCTGTCATACGGGCTGTCATACAGGCAAGGGAGGTAGTCCCATGTCATCCACCCTCCATCCGCGCTCCGAGGGTTCCCAGGCCGCTGCCAGCGGGCTGACCTTGTTCGCGGCCGTGATGATGCTGATCGCGGGCTTCGTCGATATCTTCCGGGGGATCATGGCCATCGTCCATGACAACGTCTTCGTCAGTACGCCGGACTACGTCTTCAAATTCAGTCTGGCGGGCTGGGGATGGATCCACCTGTTCCTCGGAATCGCGGCGCTCATGGTGGGCGTCGGCCTGTTCCGGGTGTCCCTGTGGGCCAGGATCCTCGGCGTGGTCGTCGCGTCGCTGCTGCTGATCGCCAATTTCCTGTCCATCCCGTACTACCCGCTGTGGTCGATCGTGGCCATCGCGCTGTGCGCCTTCGTCATCTGGGGGCTGTGCGTCGTCCGGCACGACGACGATGCTGCGGGCAACTGAACGGCGCTCCCGGCCGCGAGGCCGGGCCGCCCGGTGGCAGCACCTCCGCCGCGCGCCCGTTTCGTAACTGAGTACGACAGCGGATGCGCTCCGGTGGTGCTCCTGCCCAAGGTTGACCTCATGACGGATGCTCATGAGGGCCCTGCGGATGCCGGCGCGGAGAACCGGGCCCCGTACGTGACGGCCATGCTGGTGCTCACGCTGCTGTTCCTGACGCCCGGCATCGGGCTCTGGGTGCTGGAACTGCAGTCCGCCGGGCACCACGGGACGGGCACCGGATGCGCCCGGCTCGGCGCCGCGATCGTCGGGGCGCCCGCGGCGGGGGCGCTCCTCGGCGGCATGCTGGCCGCCGTCCGCCGCAGACACGGCGGGCCGCCGGCGGCGACGGGCGCCTTCCTCGGCGCGATCGGCCTGTGCGCCTACGGCGTCCGCATCTTCTCCGAGACGTTCCAGCTGCTGCCGTGACCCCGGGGAGGGGCCGGGCCGGACGAGCCGGTCAGGAATGCCGGAAGACGAGGTCGAGCACGCGTGTCGATCGGCGCCCGGCGTCGTTCACTCTCTGAAGACATTTCGTGCATTTCCTGTGCATTCCTCTGCAATCGAATGGAAGGATCAGTGATGCGCTTCATCCGCCCCGCGCTCGTCGCTCTCGCCGGATGCGCTCTCGCCCTGGCCCTGCCCACGGGATCGGCGGTCGCCGCCAAGGGCTGGTTCTCCTGGGCGGGACCCAAAGGCGCCCCGTTCTACATCCAGAACCCGCCGGACGGCCGGTGCCTGACGATGAGCGACGAGGCCCGCGGTGCGCACAACGGCACAGCGGTCCCGGTGGCTCTCTACGCCGACAAGACCTGCAAGAGGCCGGCGCTCCGCCTGTCGCCCGGCCGGGACGCCCCCCGCAACCTCCGCTTCGCCAGCGTGAAGTTCGGCTCCCGCTGACCGCCCTCCCCGCTCCCGGGCACCGCCATGGGTGCGCACGTACCCTCCCCGGCCGGACCTTGAGATCACCGCGGCCGCGGTGACGAGGCGTTCACTGCCGGCCCCCACGGCGCTTCAGCTATGTTGAGCGCCGTGGGACGAGAACGAGGCACACCGGGGCCATCAGGGCAGCAGGCGCGCGCTCAGGCGTCCGCGATCACACCGGGGAAGCCGGGCGGGCCGGGGCAGCGGCCGCGCGTCCCGGAGCCGCTGCCCGCGGACAAGGTCCGGGCCCTGTTCGGCGGTCACCGGCTGTCCCCCGGGCAGCGGCGCATCGCGCAGTACATGACCGACCACCTCACCGAGGCCGCGTTCCTGTCGATCACGGACCTCGCGGACCGCGTGGGCGTGAGCCAGCCGTCGGTGACCCGCTTCGCGGTCTCCGTGGGCTTCAGCGGGTATCCCGCGCTCCGGGAGGCGCTGCAGCCGATCGCCCTGAGCGCGGTCGCCGGCTCCCCCGGCGCGCGGGAGGAGGACCGCCGCAACGAACTGCAGGCGGCGGTCGACGCCGAGATCGCGAACCTGGAGAGCCTGCGCCGCGCGTTCACGGACACCGACCAGGTGCTCGAGATCGGCCGCGAGCTGGCCAGGTCGGTCCCGCTGACGATCCTCGGCCTGCGGATCTCCGTCTCACTGGCGGAGTACTTCGCGTACGCGGCGAAGCGGATCCACCCGGACGTGCGGCTGGTCTCGCGCGGGGGCAGCGTCGCCTACGACGCCCTTCTCCAGTCGCGCGAGGCGGGCGGCACCTGGGTGCTGGCGTTCGCCATGCCGCGGCACTCCAACGAGATGCTGGCGGCGATGCGGTCCGCCCGCAGCACGGGCCTGCGCGTCGCGCTGATCACGGACGCGAGCCTGGGGCCCCTGGTGGAGGAGGCCGACGTGGCGCTCACCGCCGGCACCGGCTCGCGCCTGGTCTTCGATTCGTACGCGGCGCCCGGGGTGCTGTCCGCGGCGATCCTCCAGGCCATGGCCGACGCCGATCCCGAGCGCACCCAGATGCGGCTGGAGAAGTACGAGCAGGCCGCGGAGCAGCACGACTTCTTCCTCGACGACTGACGGCTCGCCCGACGGCCGGAACCCCGGCACCCGATACCGGGACTTTCACACCCGGACCGGCCTCCCGTTCGAATGAAAATTTTCATACCCTTGCTTACTGGGCAGTAAATATATTTACTTCCTGTGGCACCCGGGCTTGCAGCGCTCACGACGGTGAGCGCCCGGGACGCCGACGTGGGCGAACACCAGGGACGAGACCCTCCTCATCGGCCCTGCGCGTTCCGTTTGGGTATGTCCGCTCCCCTCGGACACCCCCGGCGGCCCCGGTCTACCCCTGGGCCGGGACCGCCGGCAACATTCCCCGCACCCGCCTCACGGGGCGTCGAAGAGCCTGCTGCCGTCGCTCAGCAGCCCCGCCCTCTTCACCTGCCGGAGCACCGGGAGGACCTCCAGCCGGTGCACGGCCGTCAGCGCGCCGATGCCCTCGGTCATGTACCGGTACAGGTCGCGCTGATCGCGGCAGAGCACCGACGCGGCGAGGTTGGCCGCACCGGTGACCGCCGCGGCGAACGGCACCTGGGGGTGGCGGGCGAGCGCCCGGCCGACCGCCGCCAGCTCGCTCGGCGCGACCGTGGCGGAGATGCCGGCCTCGATCGCGTAGCCGAGGTGGACCGAGTGGACCTCGACGTCGAACGAGAGCGCGCCGCTCCCCCGCAGGTACTCGATGCGCCGCCGGACCGTCGACTCCGACCGGCCGGCCGCCCCCGCGAGCTCCGGGTAGCCCGCCCTGCCGTCCCGGGCGAGCACGGCCAGCATCGCGTAGTCGGCGTCGTCGAGCCGGACGACGTCCTCGCCCGCGCCCTCCCCGCCGGCCGGTGCGGGCTCCAGCGCCGCGATCTGCTCCCCGGTCAGCTCGTCCCGCCCGAAGCAGCGGTTCGCCCCGCCGGTGTACTCGTGCAGCATGGTCTGCGCCGTGACGCCGGTGACCTGCCGGGTGCGCGGCAGCTTGCGGAGCAGGAGCGCCTCGTGGTCCTCGCGCGTGCGCGAGCTGACGAGGCAGCCCACCTCGGTGCCGCCCGAGAAGATCTTGACCCATCCCGTGTCCGGGCGCCGCGCCAGCGCCTCGGCGATGTCGACGGCCGCCCCCGGGACGCACTGGATGCGCAGCCTCGATTCGTACAGGCCGACGCGCTCGCCCTCGGGCAGGCCGAGCACCCGCAGCAGGCCCGCGCCGCGCAGCCTGCGGTAGCGGCGGATCACCGTCTGGTCCGTGACGCCGAGGACGGCGGCGATGCGGCTGAAGGCGGCCCGGCCGTCGATCATCAGCGCCTGCACCAGCTGCCGGTCGAGGAGGTCGAACGTCTGCCCGTCGTTGGTCATACTTTCCATCATTCCACGGCTTCTCCATATCGGATTCCGTCACCGGACCGGCCCTGAGTTCTGAGAAAAAGCCAGCGGGTGCGACCTTCGGTCCTCGTAGGACAACACCCTCCGGAGGTATGGAAAATGCGTAAGTGGCTGCCGCTCGTGGCGGTGTGCCTGGGGACGTTCATGCTGCTCGTGGACGTGACCATCGTCGTCGTGGCGCTCCCCGACATGGCCGGGAGCCTGCGCACCTCGTTCGCGGACCTGCAGTGGGTGATGGACGTCTACGCGCTCGCGCTCGCCGCGCTGCTGCTGGGCGTCGGCTCCCTCGCCGACCGCATCGGCCACCGGCAGGTGTACGTGGCGGGCCTCGTGCTGTTCGCCCTCGCCTCGCTGGCCTGCGGCCTGGCGACCGGTCCGGAGGCCCTGATCGTCTTCCGCGGCGTCCAGGGCATCGGCGGCGCCGCGATGCTCGCGACGACGACGGCACTGATCGGCAGCATCTACCACGGCAGGGACCGGGGCGTGGCGTTCGGCGCCTGGGGCGCGGTCAGCGGAGCCGCCTCGGCGGCCGGGCCGGTCATGGGCGGTCTGCTGACTGAGCACCTGGACTGGCGCTGGATCTTCTTCGTGAACCTGCCCATCAGCGTGCTGGCCATCGCCATGACGCTGCGGTTCGTCGCCGCGGCGCCGCCCCGCCGGGGCCGCGGGGTGGACGTGCCCGGGCTGGTCGCCTTCACCGTGGCGGCGGGCGGTGCGACGTACGCGCTGATCAAGGGCAACGACTACGGCTGGACGTCGGCCGCGACCCTGGGCGTCTTCGGGCTCGCCGCGGCCGCACTGGTCGCGTTCCTGCTGATCGAGACGCGCCGCGAGCAGCCGCTGCTGGACCTGACGCTGTTCCGCCGGGCGTCCTTCTCCGGCCTCATGGCGGCCGCGGTCCTGCTGTCCGTCGCCGCGTTCTCGTACCTCGCCTACACCTCGCTGTGGCTGCAGTCCGTCCGCGGCATGGGGCCGGTCGCCGCAGGCCTGACCTGTCTGCCGATGAGTGCGGCCGCGTTCGTCGTCGCGTCGCTGGCCGGGCGCTTCCTGCACGACGTCTCGCCGCGCTGGACGATCGGCGGCGGGCTGCTGCTGATCGGTGCGGGCGCGTTCCTCCAGGCCACCGTGGACGCGGGCTCGACGTGGACCGCCCTCGTGCCGGGTCTCGCGGTGACCGGCATCGGCGTCGGGATCGCCACGCCCATGCTGGCGTCCGCGGCGATGGCCTCCGTGGCACCGGAGCGCGCCGGGATGGCCAGCGGCGCCGTCAACACCGCGCGCCAGCTGGGGAACGCCCTGGGCATCGCGGTCCTCGGCATCGTCTTCCACGCCGGGCTGGCGGGCGCGCTCCGCGACCACGGGGCCGGGGCCGTC
Organism: Streptomyces roseifaciens; assembly: GCF_001445655.1. NCBI lineage: Bacteria > Bacillati > Actinomycetota > Actinomycetes > Kitasatosporales > Streptomycetaceae > Streptomyces > Streptomyces roseifaciens. Next base: position 383,564 of record NZ_LNBE01000002.1, on the reverse strand, counting down.
GCCGACCCGGCCGCGACCGCCGACGCGCTGGCGGGGGGCCAGGCCGGAGCGGTCGTCGCCCAGGCCGGCCCCGCGCAGCGGGATGTGATCGGGCAGCTGGTGCACGAGGCCTTCGCGGCCGGCCTGCGGCAGACGTTCCTCGTCTCCGGGGTGCTGGGAATCCTGGGCGGGCTGGTCGCGCTCGCCCTCGTCCGCCGGTCCCAGAGCCCGGCTCCCGCCCGGCCGCAGCAGGCGCAGGCGGCGCCTCCCGTCCCGGCGGCCCACGGCTGATTCGGGCTCCTGCGGCGCCCGGAACGGCCCGCTACGGTCGGGCATTCGGCACACGCAACCGGCGTACGGAGCAGGTGACTTCGTACGCCGGTGCGGCGCCGTGCAACGGTCCGATCGACGAAGGGACGACCATGGTCAAGCCCGGCACAGCGGCAACGCTCGAAGCGCGGTACCAGAACTCGTTCGGCCGGGCGGCCGGATATCTGCCGCGCAACCGCAGGGCCGTGGACGCGTGGCTGACGCAGTTCGTCGCCAGGGCGCGGCAGCGGACGGCGGGCCACGTCCCCGTCGTCCAGGAGCTGGCGGAGCTGCTCGAACGGGACAAGCCCCTGCGGGACCTCGTGAACCTGATGATCGAGCAGGCGCAGCAGCTCGACCCGGAGCACCAGCACAAGCACGTCGGGAACATCGACGAGATGCTGAACTGTCTCGACGTGATCACGGTGACCGCCCCCGAGTACCGCCTGGACCCGAACGAGCGCGTCTTCTTCCCCCTGTCCGCCCTGTTCTGCTACATGATGGCGACGGACGCGGGCTGGGAGGCCTTCCGCAACGCGCCGTTCAACGACGCGCTCCTGAACGTCCTGACGGTGTGGTGCCACTTCCTGGACGGCCCGGAGAGCCGCTACGTCCTCAACGAGGGCCCCGACGGCTGGCTCTGCCAGGCCGCCTCCGAGCAGAACAAGCTGTACGAATTCGTCATCCCCGACCCCGGCGCCCTCTACGGCGGCTTCGCGTCCTTCAACGCGTTCTTCAACCGGCACATCAAGCCGGAGTTCCGCCCCAACGGGGCCAAGGAGGACCCGAAGGCCATCGTGTCGCCCAACGACGGGTCGGTGGTGCGGTACGTGTCGGACGTCCAGATGGATGCCGACATCTTCGACGTCAAGGGCCAGCCGTACTCGCTCCGGCGGATGCTCAACGGCTATGCGGAGACCGACCGGTTCGTCGGAGGAGACGTCTTCCAGTCCTTCCTCTCCGGCGCGGACTACCACCGCTGGCACGCCCCGGTCGACGGGATCGTCAAGCACGTCGAGCGCGTCCCCGGCCTGATGTTCAGCGAGCTGAGGACGGAGAAGGTGGACGACACCGCCGGCACGCTCTCCCAGGGCTACCAGGCGAACGTCAACACCCGCGGCCTGGTGGTCATCGAGAGCACCGTGCCCGGCATCGGCCAGGTCTGCGTGATCCCGGTCGGCATCACCGAGATCTCCTCGGTGAAGTTCAGCGTCGCCGTGGGCGACGAGGTCACGAGGGGCGACGAGCTCGGCTACTTCAGCTACGGCGGGTCGAGCATGTGCCTGGTCTTCGAGCCGGGCAAGGTCGACTTCACCGTGCCGGACAACACGATCGAGCACGCCGACGACGGCGCACCCATCTTCGTCAACGGGCGGATCGCCACCGCGAAGTGAGCCCGGGCGGCGCCCCCGCCGCAGAGGCAGGGGCGGCGGCGCAGGCCGAGGCTCGGGACGGTGGCCCGGCCGCCCGCGCGGCGGAGGGCGCGCCCGCCGCGCAGAGCATGGCGTAATACGCGCATTTCCCTTGCGGGGGTGCAGGAGGGCGCGACCTTCCGCACCCCCGCAAGGGCGTTTCCGGGCCCGTATGCGACGGGACCGGAGCAGCTGACTAGCATGCGCATGCCACACCCCACTCCGCCCCGGGAGTGCTCCCCCGCTCCTTCCCACCGACGAAAGCCCCGCATGCGCATCAAGCAGACCCTCGCCGCGGCCGCAGCGGCCCTCATCGCCCTCTCCGCGGTCACCGCGTGCGACGACAAGCCGGAACCCGGCCGGGGCGGTGGCACCACGCCCCCGGGACAGCCGGGCGCCCCCGCCCCGCAGGCGGCACCGCCGTCGGCCGGTTCGACGGCCGACGCCCAGAAGTTCCTCCGCCAGTACGCCTCCTGCGAGAACCTGGCGACGGGCGGCCCGGACGACGTGCGCCTGCGGTCGAGCAGCGTCAAGAGCGTGGGCGGGTCCGTGGCCGGGCTCGGGGTCTGCAGCGACCTGCGCGAGGACGGCGCGATCGGCATCTTCCTGACGCCGGACATGAAGAAGTTCCAGGAGGCCTACCACCGGCAGGTCATGGACAAGATCGCCGCCGGCGACCCGGCGTACGGCCTGTACAGCCGCGTCCTCGTCGGCAAGGACTTCGTGGCCGAGCCGACCTCGGCCACGACGACCCGGGCGCTCGCCAAGTCCGGCATGCGCGTCCTGACCTGCAACCCGACGTTCGGCGTGCCGGAGGGCCACAAGAAGGAGAAGGCCCTCGCCGACTCCTGCGTCCTGAGCGACTACGTGCACACGGCGGACGGCCCGGGCGGCGGGAGCCCGGAGCCCGGGGCCTCTCAGGGCGGGCAGCAGAAGCCCCCGGCGAACCCCGGCCTGCCGAGCGCCGGCAGCCTCGCCGAGCTGAGGAAGCTGATCGCGTCGAGCGTCGACTGCAAGCGCTTCTCCACGGATCCGGAGACCGTCGCCATCCGGTCCATCGACTACGAGCCCTTCATCGACGGCGACGCGGCCGCCTGGGGAGTCGGCGAGCGCGGACTGTGCGGGCAGCCCGGGGGCGCACAGCGCGCCCACGGGCTGGTCTGGCTCGACAAGGTCGACGACATGGTCGCCCTGCAGACGCGCGCCAAGGCCCTCCAGCTCAAGGAGATCCAGGAGAACGGCGGCCGGCCGAAGGCGACGAAGAGCATGCTGCTCCTCGGCGGGAACGTCGCCATCGAGACCAACGACCCCTCCTCCCGCTTCGGCCTGTACCAGCAGCAGTTCTTCCGCCTAGAGTGCCGGCCGGGCTTCACCACCCCGCAGGGCTACCGCTCCGAGAAGGCGGTGGTGGACGGCTGCGTCCTGACCAACTACGAGCCCGGCGGGATCACTCCTTGAGGTAGGAGGCCACCTGGGACAGCAGCCCCGCGTCGGTCAGGAACCCCAGGTGCGTCACGCACGGGAGCAGGGTGTTGACCGCGCCGTTCAGCACGGTGCTCGTGAAGGGGTTGATCACCCCGTCGCACGGCGAGTACCAGGTGCGGTAGCCGACGGCTCCGGGCGTCTCGTCACCGGAGGCCAGTCTGCCGAGGAAGGCCGAGCCGGGCGTCATCTCCCGGCAGGAGGCGGAGGCCAGGCTGCAGAGCCCGGCGGTGTACGTGCCGTGGTTGCTCCCCGCCAGCGACGCCATGTGCTTGATGTCCGCGGCGCCGCCCAGCTCCTTGGCGTACCAGAGGGAGACCAGGCCGCCCATGGAGTGGTTCACGATGTCGACCTTCTGCGCCCCGGTGTCCTTCTTCACCTTCGCGACGAAGCCCGCCAGCCCGCGGGCGCTCGCCTCGTTCGAGGCGAGGAAGTCGTAGGAGTACGAGAAGAGTTCGCCGTCCTTGTAGCCCGCACTGCGGAAGGCGGTGCGGGCCGGGTCCCAGATCACGGCGCCGCTGAGGTAGCCGTGGACGAACACGACGGGAGTGCGCGCGGGGGCGGCCTCGGCGCTGCCGGTGCCGACGGGCCCGGTCGTCAGGACGGCGGCCACGGCTGCCGTCAGGGCCAGGGCGCGGCTGAGCTTTCGCATACGGTCCTCCAGGGAGTGGACTGCCGAGCGGCTGCGGAGAGCATGCGTCCGCATCCCGGGGCCACGCATCGGCGAAATCGCCTACCCGGTGGTTTTACTTGCGGGTAACTTGCTGGCAACGCACCGCCTTTCCCGCCGCCCCCGGAACGACGAGGAGCAACCGTGCGCGACTCCCAGGCCGTACGCCCTCCTCGCTCCCGCCCCCGGCCGGCCGCCGGCAGAGCGGGCACCACGCGGCGCCTGCACGTACGGTGCTCGTCCGCCCTCCTGCGGGCCGCCGGGCGCACGGAGGAGGACGGCACGCGCGACCGGCTCCTCGTGGCGGCCGCGGACCACGCCCAGCTGGCCGGGCTCTCCCGGCGCGCCACGGTCCTGCGCACGCTGTCCGTACGGCAGAAGGCCGCCTCCGCCGCCCGCGGACAGCAGGAACTCGCCCGCGGCCTGCGCTCCTGGCGCACCGGCGAAGTGATCAACGCGCGCGAAGCCCTGCGCCTCGCCGCCGCGCTGTTCCGGCACGCGAACCGCACGGACGAGGAGCTCGCCGCCCTCCTCCACTCCGCGGAGGCGAGCTGGACCGCCGGCGACCGGACCGGATACGCGGGGGCCGCCGAGCGCATCGGCGGCCACACCGCGGCGCCCCCGGTCGTACGCGACTACTACCGGGGCATCGCCGCGGCCCTGCGCGGCGAGCACGCGCTGTCCGTCCCGCTGCTCCGCGCGGCGTCCGGCGGCGTGCCCGCGGCGGACGGCCGTACGCACACGCTCGTCCACGCCTGCCGCGCCGCCCTCATGCTGGGCGAGGTGTCGCACGCCCGGGACCTGGCCACCCGCGCCCTGACCCGGGCCGCAGCGCCGCAGCGGGCGACGCCGGAACTCCTCGGCCTCCTCGCGCTGGTGGAACTCGTCGCCGACAACCACGCCCGCGCCGCATCCCACGCCGGGCGGGGCCTGGAGGCCGCCCTCGCCGCCGGCCGGCCCAACGCCGCGGCGCAGCTGCGCAGCACGCTCGCCATGACCGCGGCGATCCGCGGGGACGCCGCCGCCTGCCGCGACCACGCCCGGTGGGCGCTCGGCACGGCGCAGGCCCACGGCCTGATGGTCCCCGCGCTGCTCGCGACGTGGAGCCTGGGCCGGCTGGACCTCGCGCACCAGCAGCCGCGGGAGGCCGTCGAGCGGCTGCGCCCCCTCGTCCTGGGCGAGTCGGGGGTGCACCACTTCGCCTGGCGCCTGCACGTCATCCCCTCCTTCGTGGAGGCCGTCGCCCTGGCCGTCGCCGAACTCCCCGCCCCGGCCCGCAAGCGCGCCTGCCGCCAGGCCCGGCTGATCCTGCGGACCCTGGAGGACTGGGCGGCGGTCACCGGCGACCAGCGGGCCCGGGCCGCGGCCCTGCACTGCCGGGCCGTGCTGTCGGCCACCGCCGCGCCGGCCACCGCGGACCCGTGCTTCGACCGGGCGCTGGCGCTGGTGGAGCGGGTGGGCTCCGAGTTCTCACAGGCCCGTACGAAGCTGGCGTTCGGCATGGCGCTGCGGCGCCTGCGCCGGCCGGCCGACGCCCGCGGGCACCTGCGCGGCGCCATGCTGCTGTTCGAGGCGTGCGGAGCCGACGTGTGGGCGGAGCGGGCCCGCGAGGAGATGCGGGCGGCCGGCCAGGCGGAGCCGGGCGGCGGCCCCCGCCCCCGCTGCCCGGCCGGCCTCACCCCGCAGCAGCTGCGGGTGGCGCGGCACGTGGCCGAAGGCCGCACCAACCGCGAGGTGGCCGCCCTCCTCGCGCTGAGCCACCGGACCGTCGACCACCACCTGCGCAACGTCTTCGCGGCGCTCGGGGTCCGCTCCCGGGTGGAACTGGTCCACGCGCTGGCCTCGTTCGGCGGCGGCCCGCCGTCCGCCGTGCGGCACTCGGCGCCGTGACCCCCGGGCAGTACCCGCTCAGCGCACCGGCAGGTGGCGGGCGAAGAACGAGAGCACGTGGCGGCGTACGGCCGGCACCGACCGCGCGGGATCGGCCGGGCCGGTCAGCGAGGCCCGGCCGGCCGCCGTCATCAGCCCGGCGGCCTGCAACTGGGGCGCCAGAGCGGCGTAGTCGGTGAACACCCCGTGCGCGGCGCCGTCGAGCTGCCGGCGCTGGGCGCGCCCTCCCGAGCGGGCGAGCACCGCCCGCCAGGAAGGCTCCAGCTCCTGCCTGCCCGGGAAGCCGTCCGTGCCCAGCAGGAGCAGCGGCCGGTCCGACCCGTGCCGGGCGACCGGGTACGGCTCGCCCGCCCGGCCGGGCGCCTCCGGCGCCCGGTCCAGGTAGCCCTCCAGGTTGACCGCGGCGCCGATGCGCCGGTCCTCGTACATCGTCTCCGCGGCCGTGGTGCCGCCTGCCGAGTGCCCGTAGACGCCGACCCTCCGCAGGTCCAGGGCCCGGCCGAGGTGTTCCGGCAGGGCGCGCCCGGCCGCGTCCGGGTTCCGTCCGGCCGCGAGCGCCTGCAGCCGGTCCAGGACGAAGCGGGTGTCCGCGATACGGGTGTCGATCAGGGTGCGGAAGAAGTCCGGGCGCTTCCTGGGGTCGTCCCTCAGCATCGTCGGGCGGACCGTGTCCCGTCCGGTCATGGCGCACGGGAACTCCACCTCACTCGCATCGCCGGGGTGGTCGACGGTCACCACCACGTAGCCGTGGCTCGCCAGTTCCTCGGCGAGCGTGGTGCCCATGGTGCGCGGATCGCCGCCGCCGGGGCTGTACAGCAGCACCGGCCGCCGGCGCGAGGCCTGCGCGGGGGCGCCCGTGTGCGAGTGGGTCGTGGTGGCCGACCAGTCGGCGCCGGCATGCGGCAGCTCCGGGTGGACTCTGTGCCCGTCCAGCCCGAAGGACCCGGCGGCGCCTGCGCTCATCTGCCGGGCGACCGGGAAGCCGCGGACGGTGCGGGCCGGGTAGAAGACGGTGGCCATCACCTCCCGGACGGGGATCCCCGGCTCCCACGGGTCGGGCCGCGAGCGGTCGACGAGGTACAGCGTGGTGACCCCGGTACGGTACGGGCCCGTCGGCGCCGGCAGCCGCAGGGTGATGCCGGCCCCGGACCCGGCCCCGGACCGCGCCTGCGCGACGGCTCCGCCGGGGCCGCCGACTCCGCCGGGGCCTCCCGGGAGCAGCAGGGCGGCGGCCAGGACGGCCGACCTGGTGACGGCCCGCCGGCTCACCCCGGCTTGTTCACGAGCTTTGTAGTGACGCATGACTCTCCCCTGGTGCCCACTGTGACGCCGGCCCTTGTGGCGCCCGGCGGCCCCCTGCGTGAATGGCGGGGGCACGCCTGCATGCTGGCGCCCGGCGGGGATCGCGGTCGATCGTTCAGGCCCTGCCCGAAACGATGGCGCTGCGGCGCCGGGGAGAGTAGTGATCCGGATCCATTTCACGGCCGCCGACTTCGCGCGGGTCCGGTTCGCGCCCCGCCCGGCCCCGATGCAGGAGCTCAACGCGGCGTTCATGATGGCGTTCCGCCGCGACGACCAACTGCTCTTCGGCCGCTGGCGACAGCGGCTGCTGCGTTCCCTGCCGGCCTCCGTCGAACCGCTGGCGGACCTCGTCCCCGCGGGAGCGGCGCCGGGCTTCCTCGACGTGTTCAGCGACACGCTCGAGGACGCGCTCGACAGCGTGCTCGCCGCGCGCCCGGAGCTGGTCCGCTCCGAGATCGAGCGCGTGTACGCCGGGCACGCCGCCCCCGTGCCGCCGTGGATCCACGAGCTGCACCGGGGTGACGCCGGTGCCCGGCAGCTGATCCGCCACGCCCAGCACACGGCCTTCGAGACGGTCCTGCGCCCCGTGTGGCCACTGGTCCAGGACCTGCACCGGGCCGAGTTCGCCCGGCACGCCCTGGCCGTGGCCGAGCACGGCACCGGCGCCGCGCTCACCGGCCTCGTCCCCGGCACCCGGCTGCGCGGGGACGTCTGGGAGATCGAGGCTCCCGGCGAGCAGGAGGTACGGCTGCGCGGGCGCGGCCTCCTGCTCCTGCCCACGTTCCACTGGAACGGCCGTCCTGTTCTCGCCGACCTGCCCGGCGGCCCCCTGGGCCTGACCTATCCGGCCGGCCCCGGCCTGCCCCTCGCACCGGACGGAGCAGGGGCGACGGGCGGGGCGGGAAGCGCGGACGACGCCCTGGCCGGGGTGCTCGGGCGGACCCGGACCGACATCCTGCTCGCGCTCGTGCAGGAGCACACCACCAGCGGCCTCGCCCGGCGCTTGGGCGTCAGCAACGCCACCGCCTCCGCCCACGCCGCCGCACTGCGCGACGCGGGGCTGATCGCGACGGTCCGGGCCGGACGGGCGGTGCTGCACCGGCGCACGGCGCTCGGGAGCCTGCTGGCAGGCCGGTTCTCCGGCTGAGCCGGGTCCGTGGACGGGTTCGTCCTACGGCCGAGTCCGTCCCACGGCTGACTTCGTCCTACGGCCGGGTTCGTTCTACGGCTGCGGGGAACGCGCGTCGTAGCGCGCGAAGTTGCGCCACTGCGTGGCGATGAACGCGATCGCCGCCAGGCAGGCGAGGCCGCCGCCGACGACGGCCCAGGAGGGTGAGGCGAGGTCCGCGGCGGAGCCTGCGAGGAAGTCCCCCAGCCGGGGCCCGCCCGCGACCACGACGATGAAGACGCCCTGGAGGCGGCCGCGCATGTCGTCCGGGGTGGCCGCCTGGAGCATGGTGGTGCGGAAGACCGCCGATATGCTGTCGGCGCATCCGGCCAGGGCGAGGAAGAGCAGGCCGAGCCAGAGGTTGCGGGTCAGGCCGAAGACGGTGACGGCCGTTCCCCAGCCCGCGACGGAGAGCAGCACGGCGAGTCCGTGCCGGTGTATCCGGCCGAGCCAGCCGGAGAACAGCCCGCCCAGCACCGCTCCCACGGCGGGCGCGGCGACGAGCAGGCCGACCGTCTTCGTGTCACCGCCGTACCAGAGTCCCGCTATGGCCGGGAAGAGCGCCCGGGGCTGGGCCAGCACCATGGCGGCCAGGTCGGCGAGGAACGTGATGCGCAGGTTGGGGCGGGTGACGAGGAAGCGCAGGCCGCCTCGTACGGAGGCGCGCCTCTGTGTCCGCCGGCCGGTGGCGGCACCGGCCGCACCAGCCGTCCCGACCGCGCCGGCCGCCCCCGTGGCCACCGCCGGCTCGGGACGCATCGACGGCAGGCGCCACATCGCGTACAGGGAGGCGGAGAACGCGGCCACGTCGATCAGGTAGGCGGCCTGGAAGCCCCAGAGTCCGACGACGGCGCCGCCGAGCATGGGGCCGCCCATGAGGCCGAGGTTGGTCGTCAGGGAGGACAGGGCGTTGGCGGCGGGGAGCTGTTCCCGGGGCAGGAGCTTGGGGATCATCGAGCTGCGGGCCGGGGTGCTCATCGCGAAGCAGACCGACTGCAGGGCGACGACCGTGTACAGGAGCCACACCTGCCGGAGTCCGAGCAGCGCGGCGGCCGCCAGGACGACGGACAGCAGCGCCGCGCCGGACGCGCTGACCAGGCCGAGGGCCCGCCGGTCGACGGTGTCGGCGACGGCTCCGCCGTACAGGCCCGCCACGACCAGCGGGACCAGGGAGCACAGGCCGACCAGGCCCACCGAGAACGTGGAGCCGGTGATCGCGTAGACCTGCAGGGAGACGGCGAGCGCCGTCATCTGCTGGCCCATCCAGGACACGGTGTTCCCGCACCACAGCCGGCGGAAGTCCGCGGAGCGGCGCAGGGGTGTGACGTCGGCGAAGAAGCGCACGGGGAGGTCTCCAAGGGGTACGGGATGTCGGGGCGGCCCGCGGCATCGCCGCCGGGCGGGCGGCGGCGGACGGCGGCGGACGTCACGGCCGGAACGCAGGCATCACGGCCCGGAGTCTGGTGGCGGGTGCTTGAGGAGACGTCCAGCCCGGGCCGCGCCCCGCGCCGGTGTCAGCCCTGGCCGGAGGGCTTGGCGCGGACGTGCATGCGCTCGCCCTGGGGCCCGAACAGGCTGAGGACCTCCACCGGCGCGTCCCCGGTGCTGCCGAACCAGTGCGGCACCCGGGTGTCGAACTCGGCGGCCTCGCCCACCTGGAGGACGATGTCGTGCTCGGCGAGGACCAGCCGCAGCCTGCCGCCGAGCACGTACAGCCACTCGTAGCCCTCGTGCGTGCGGAGGTCGGGGCGGCTGCGCGAGGTGCCCATGACCATCTTGAACGCCTGCAGCCCGCCCGGCTGCTGGGTCAGCGGCACCACCGTGGAGTCCCCGCGCCGGACCGGCTTCAGCCGCACGCGCGGATCACCTACGGGCGGCGCGCCCACCAGCTCGTCGAGGGGGACCTGGTGGGCGTGCGCGATGGGCAGCAGCAGCTCCAGGCTCGGCTTGCGCTGCCCGGACTCCAGCCGGGACAGCGTGCTGACCGAGATGCCGGTCGCCTCCGACAGGGCCGCGAGAGTGCACTGACGCTGCCGGCGGATGCTCTTGAGACGGGGGCCGACGGCGGCGAGCACTTCTTCCATGCCTCTATTGCAGAAACAGCAACAAGGTTTGTCAAGGATCGCCATCCGGCCGCACAGTCTGCGCCAGAGGGACGAGCCGGCGGCGGAGCCGGCCGACGAGCCGAGGGAGCACATCCGGTGAACGACTTCGACTGGGCCGCACTGGCCGACATGCTGGAGCTCGAGGGCGAGGCTCACAGCCCCTACGTGCAGCAGGCCGTCGAGGAGTTGCGGCATCTGACCGGCGGCGCGCCGCGGCGCATCCTCGACATCGGCAGCGGCCCGGGCGTCGCGGCCTGCCGCTTGGCGCAGGCGTTCCCGCAGGCCGAGGTCGTCGCCGTGGACGGGTCGCCGGAGCTGCTGGCCCGCGCCGAGGAGCGGGCGGGCCGGCTCGGGGTCCGGCTGCGGACCCGGGCGGCCGGGTTCCCGGAGGGGATCGACGGCCTGGGGACGGCCGATCTGGTGTGGACTGCGCAGGTGGTGCACCACGTCGGCGATCAGCAGGACGCCCTGGACCGGCTCGCCGGGCTGCTCGCCCCCGGCGGCGTGCTGGCCGTCGTCGAGGGCGAGATGCGGGCTCGCTCGCTGCCGCGCGACCTCGGCTTCGGGCGGCCCGGCCTGCAGGCCCGGCTGGACGTGGCGATGGCGGAACGGTACAGCCGGATGCGGGAGGAACTGCCCGGGTCCGTCGCCGTGGTCGAGGACTGGCCCGGCATGCTGCGGGCCGCGGGGCTCGCGCAGGTGCGCAGCAAGACCTTCCTCGTGGACCGTCCCGCACCGCTCGACGAGCGGACGCGGCAGTCCGTGCGGCAGTCCCTGGAGCGGCAGCGCAGGATGTGCACCGAGCTCCTGGACGACGGGGACGCGGCGACGCTGGACCGGCTGCTCGACCCGGCCGACCCGGCGGGCATCGACCGGCGTGCGGACCTGTTCCTGCTGACCGCGAAGACGGTGCACTTCGGCCTGCGCCCGGAGGGCGGCAACTGACGGAGCATTGCCGATCGCCCGGCATTCAACTTAGGGTTACCTAAGTCGAATGCCGGGCGACCGCCGTCCCGCGCCACCGGCCCCGGCATGCCGCACGATCATTGACGGGTGCCGCAAGGCGCCATGACGGGAGGGCCGCGATGACCACGACAGGAAGCGACGACGGGCAGGCACCGGCCGAATGGCACGTGCGCAACACCGTGGCGCAGCTGGTCTTCGGCCACATGGCCACGCAGACGCTGGGCACCGCCGTACGGCTGGGCGTCTTCGAACGCATCGGCGGCGGCGAGTGCACGGCCGCCGGGCTCGCCACCGCGCTGGAAACCCAGCCGCAAGCCACGCTCCGGCTGCTGCGGGCGCTGGCCGGCCTGCAGCTGCTCACCGAGACGGCGCCCGGCACCTTCGCCACCACGGCGGCCGGCGACCTGCTGCGCCCGGACGTACCCGGCGCGATGACCGCCCTGGCCCGGATGTTCACCGACCCCTCGCTGCAGCGCGGCTGGGACCTGCTGGACGAAGGCGTCCGGACGGGGGCGCCGACCTTCGACACCGCCTTCGGCACGGACTTCTTCGGCTACCTGCGGGAGCGGCCAGAGCTGTCCGCCGAGTTCAACACGGCCATGAGCCAGGCCACGCAGCTCGCCGCCGAGGCCGTCCCGGGGCACTACGACTTCGGCCGCTTCGGCACCGTGGTGGACGTGGGCGGCGGCGACGGAACCCTGCTCGCCTCGGTCCTCCGCGCGCACCCCCGGCCGCGCGGCATCCTCTACGACACCTCCGAAGGCCTCGCCCAGGCACCCGCGCGGCTCGCGCGCGACGGCCTCACCGACCGGGTCTCCCTGGAGACCGGCGACTTCTTCGCCTCGGCCCCTGCCGGCGGTGACCTCTACCTGCTCAAGAGCGTGATCCACGACTGGAACGACGAGCAGTGCGCGACCATCCTGCGCCACATCCGGAAGGTCGTCCCGGACAGCGGCGCCCTCCTGATCGTCGAGCCGGTGCTGCCGCCCACCGTGCCCGCCGGGAACACCGACCTGACCTACCTCAGCGACCTCAACATGCTGGTCACGGTGGGCGGCCGGGAACGCACCGCCGAGGACTTCGCCGCCCTGTGCGCCCAGGGAGGCTTCCGTCTCGACTCCATCACCCCCTTGCCGCGCCCGAACGCCTTCCACCTCATCGAGGCGGTACCGGCCTGACCTCTCCCCCCTCGTGCTCCGCGAGGAAGTCCAGGACGAGCGGGCCCGCCGTGGCGCGGAACTCCTCGAAATAGGCGTGCCGCGCCCCGGGGATCAGGTGCAGCCGGGCACCCGGGATGCGGTCCGCGAGGAGGTGCGCGTTGGCCGTGGGGTTGAGGAGGTCGTCGCCGCCGTGCACCACCAGGGTGGGCGCGGAGACGCCGGGCAGCGCGTCCCACGCGTCGTGCCGGTTGCTGGCCGCCAGGTGCCCGCGCCGGGCGTGGGCCGGCATGGCGGGGTCGCCGAGCGTGGGCGAAGGGCCGGGGTGGGCCGCGAGCCAGGCCGGGGTGTACATCAGTTCGCGCAGGGCCTGCACGGCCGCGGGCCCCGGCCCGGCCAACGACCTGCGCACGTCGTTGCCCCGCTCGACGGCGTACGGGCCGCCCGGTGACGTACAGCCGAGCACCAGCGCGCGGACCCGCTCCGGGTGACGGACGGCCAGCACCTGGGCGACCCGCCCGCCCATGGACGTGCCGTACACGTGGGCCCGGTCGGCGCCGAGGTCGTCCAGCACCGCGATCACGTCCTGCGCGAACCCCTCGATGCTGTAGGGCTCGTCGGGCTTGTCACTCTCCCCCGTGCCCCGGTAGTCGAGGGTGACGGTGCGGTGGGCGGCGTGGAAGTCGTCCCGGACGCCGTCCCACCAGTGATGACTGCAGGCCTGTCCCGCCAGCAGGACCAGCGGGGAGCCCTCTCCCCCGGCCTGATAGGCGATGCGGACCCCGTCCGCGCTCCCGGCGTACGGCACAGCGCACATCCCTTCGCTTACGCCCCGACTCGGCCCGGAACGGCCCGGCACGTCGAAGCCGGTGCTCTCCTCCGCGACATCCTCCTCGTGACACCCGGTCACCCGGCCTTTCAGTGACCCGGATCACGGGAACGCACGGCACGGGGGACGGCACCGGGAGTACGGCACGGGCCACGGCAGAAGGCCGCTTCGCTTCTTGCCTCTCTCCCGTCCGGCCGGGACGATCTCCTGGACCTTCCGGACCTTCCCGACCAGGAGGCACCATGTCCGCTCCCGCTCCGCCGCCCCCGCTGCGCGTGATGTCGTTCAATCTGCGGTACGCCTCCGAGACCGGCCCCCACCCCTGGTCGGAGCGGCGCCCGGTGATGCGGCGGCTGCTGCGGCACGAGAGGCCGCACGTGCTGGGGACCCAGGAGGGCCTGTACCGCCAGCTGCGCGACATCGCCGAGGACCTCGGGCCCCGTTACGCGTGGACCGGGCTGGGCCGGCTCGGCGGGAGCCGCGACGAGTTCGGCGCGGTCTTCCACGACACGCTCCGGCTGGCGCCCGAGAAGTTCGACCACTTCTGGCTCTCCGGCACGCCCGCCCTGATCGGCTCGGCCACCTGGGGAAACACCGTCGTGCGCATGGCGACGGTGGTCCGGTTCGCCGACCTGCACACCGGCGGCGGCCTCCACGTCCTCAACACCCACCTCGACCACCTTCACCAGTACGCGCGGGAGCGCAGCGCAGCCCTGATCGGCGAGCGGCTCCGGGCCCTCGACCCCGCCCTCCCCCGCATCGTCACCGGCGACTTCAACGTCCCGGCCCACGGCAACCCGGTCTACGACGCGCTGCTCGGCGACGGTTCCCTGACCGACACCTGGGACACCGCCGCCGAGCGCGGCCCGCAGTACGCGACGTTCCACGGCTACCGGCCCCTGGTCCCGGACGGGGACCGCATCGACTGGATCCTGGCCTCCCCGTCGGTGCGCACCCTGCGGGCCGGCATCAACACCTACTCCGAGGACGGCCGCTTCCCCAGCGACCACCTCCCGGTGCAGGCCCTCGTCGAGCTGTGAGCCGCGGCGCGCCTCAGGTGAGAACCGGGGCCGCCCTCCCTGCGCGCGCGGAACGGTAGCAGCGCGCGGGGGACGGGAGCGGGGGTTTGTCAGAGGGAGCGAAGGCTTGTCCGTCGTGCTCTCCGCGGGGTTAGCGTCCGTGGGCATTCCGAGCAGACGAGCGAGTGAAGAAGGTGCCATGCGACCCGTGCGTTCCTTGCGGTCCGTACGTTCCCTGAGGTCCGTCGGCTCCCTGCAGGCGCGCCGGCCCATGTCGTGGCGGACCCTCGGCACCGGGCTCGTCGTCTTCTCGCTGGCCGCGACCCTGCTGGCGCTGCTGGTGCCGGTGTACCTCTTCGGCAGTGCCGGCCCGGCGGCGGCCGGCGCCCGCACCGCGTGGACCGACGACGGGGAGGGGACCCGGCAGACGCCGTCCGGGCCGCTGACGGCGCTGGACCGGGACTTCGTCCGGCGGGTGCGGCTGGCCGGGCTCTGGGAGAAGCCCGCGGGGAAGCTCGCCCAGGAGCGCGGGACGACGGACTCCGTCCACATGGCCGGGGAGCATCTGGTCGACGGGCACACCGAGCTCGACCAGCGTTCCGTCGACACGGCCCGCTCGCTGGGCGTGAGCCTGCCGGAGCGCCCGAGCGCCGAGCAGCAGGGGTGGCTGGACCAGTTGCAGGACTCCCGCGGCGCCACGTTCGACCGGGTGTTCGCCAACCTCGTGCGCGCCGCCCACGGCAAGGTCTTCGGCCTGGTGGCCCTCGTGCGCGACCGCACCGCCAACACCGCGGTGCGGGCCCTGGCGACCCGCGCCAACACCGTCGTCCTCGACCACATCACCGTCCTCGAGAACACCGGACTCGTCGACTTCCCCCACACAGGCGACAACGAAAAGAAGTGACCCCACATGATGCGACAGGCCCACAAACGCTCGAAGTTGCGGACCCGGGCGGTGGTGGCGGCCGCGGCGCTGCTGCTCGGCGGAGGCGGTACGGCGATCGTGGCCGACTACGCCTCGGCCGGTGCCTCCCGTGACGCCTCAGGCCGCGACGGCGGCCGCTCCTCCGACGCCGCGGGGACGCAGGCCGCGGGCGCGGCGACGACGACCATCTCCTGCCCCGACGTCGGCGACCGGCTGCAGGACGTGCCCGCGCCGGCCCGCACCGAGGTCTCCAAGGGGCTGTCCCAGCTCGACGCCCAGGTGGCCCAGGCCTACGGGCGGATGACGGCGTCGGAGCCCGAGGCCGTCCTCGGCGATCTGCAGCGCAAGCGCACGGAGACCATCGGCAGGATCTCCGACTCCCTCCGCGCGGCGGGCGCGGCGGACACGGGCGGCACCTCGCCGAGCGAGCTCACCGGCCTCAGCGGCTGCCGGACCAGCAAGGTCAGCACGGCCGCGGCCGACGACTCCTCCCGTCCCCTGAGCTCCCGGCTCGGCAGCGGGGGCATGCAGGGAGGCCCGTCCCGCGCCGACTTCGCCGACATCAGGAACGCCCCGGCCACGAAGGGCACGCCCGCCGCCGCCCGCGGAGGGTCGACCGGCACGTTCACCACCGTGTGCGGTCGCAATGAGAATGGTCACTTCAACCCCGACAATGTCATCGTGACGCCGGGGGTGCGCAACGGCGCCCACCACATGCACGATTACGTGGGTAATAAATCCACCGACGCCTTTTCCACCGATGCGAGCCTCGCCGCGGCGGGGACCACCTGCACCAACGGGGACAAGTCGACGCACTACTGGCCGGTGCTGCGCGTCCTGGACGGAAAAGCCGCTCCGGATGCCCGGGCACCGGGCGGCGGGCACGACGGGAACATGGGAACCATCCTGCGGCCCGCGTCCGTGTCCCTGCAGTTCCGGGGCAGCCCGGTGACGAAGGTGACCGCGATGCCGCGATTCCTCCGCATCATCACCGGCGACGCCAAAGCGCTCACCAACGGCACGGCCAACGCGAATGCCTCGTGGAGTTGCGTGGGCTTCGAGAACCGGCAGCTGAAGGACAAATACCCGGTCTGCCCGAACGGAGCGGACGTCGTACGCACCTTCGCCTTCCAGAACTGCTGGGACGGGCGCAGCACGGACAGCGCCAACCACCGCACCCACGTGGCGTTCGCCCGTGCGGACGGCTCGTGCCCGCGCGGCTTCCGCGCCATCCCGCAGCTGGTGCAGCGGATCACCTACGACGTTCCGGCGGGCGTCCCGTTCGCCGTGGACAGCTTCCCCGAGCAGCTGCACAAGCCCGTCACCGACCACGGCGACTTCATCAACGTGATGCCGGACGCCCTGATGTCCAGGGCGGCGAACTGCATCAACACCGGCCGCACCTGCTGAGGACGCCCCGGCCCTCCACTCCCACCGCTCTGTCCGCGCCCACCGATCCCACCGATCCCACCGATCCCACCGGACCCCCGGCGCCGGGTGCGCCTCACCCCCCACTGCCACCCGGAGCCGGGAAGGCGGCGGCCCCGAACTGCCGGATTCGGGGCCGCTGCGCCATGTCCGGGCCGCCCGGCGGAGCGCGCAGGGCTCACAGGCCGTTGACCCGGGCCCGCCCTGCGGAGCCCAGCGGCTGCACGGCCGCGCCCACCGCCCGTGCGGTGCCGTGGGCCCGCGAGCGCAGCAGCCGGGCCCGGGCCAGCAGCCGCCGGCTGCGCAGCGCGAGCTCCAGTTCGAAGCGGCTGTGCGGCTCGCGCATCGCGGGACCGAAGAGCTTCTCGATCTGGCGCAGGCGGTAGCGCACGGTCTGCGGGTGCACCTTGAGCGTGCGGGCCGCCTCCGGTGCCCCGCCGCTCTCCAGCCAGGCCAGCAGCGTCACTTCCAGGCGTTCGCTCTGCCTCGGGGTGAGGTCGTCCAGGGGCCGCAGCCACCGTACGGACAGGGCCCGGGCCAGGGATTCGTCCTGCAGCACGATCAGGTCGGAGAGGTGGTCGTCGACGAACGTGACGCGTCCGCCCGGACCGTTCACCGTTCCCGCGAGGCCCAGCAGCCGCCGTGCCCAGCGCAGCGACGCCGCGGCTTCGGTGACCGGCACGGAGTGACCCACGGCGGCGGGCCGGCCGCCCAGCGCCGCCTCCAGGGCGGCGTCCAGCGCGGGCCGGGCCCGCGGCCCCGGGTCGGGGATCAGCAGGCACAGGTCGGCATCGACCGTGCCCGGCAGTCCCTGGCCCAAGGCCGCGGCCAGCTGGGACGTCAGCTGCGGGGACGGCTGCGGTACGAGGTGGGGCGCGGGCGACGGCACGTCGTTGGGGGTGGCGAGGACGACCGCCCGCACCCGGCGGGGCAGCGGCCAGCCGGCCTGGCCAGCGAGCTCGGTCAGCACGTCGGAGGGGATGCACCGGTCGTCGGCGAGCGCGGCGAAGAGGGCCTGGCGCGCCCGGGTGCCGGGCATGGCGGTGACGACGCGGGCGGGTTTTCGCCTCGGCTGCGGTATGCGCCCCGCGGCGGCCTCGGGCCCCAGCCCCAGCGTCTGCAGCAGCGCCTGCTCGACGGCGGTCCGCGTCGCTTCCGGGCCGATGCGCTGTGCGACCGCCGAGAACGCCGGTGTACTGCGCTGGAGTTCCTCGGCCAGCCGGGCGGCGACCGCGGGGACTTCCCTTCTCACGGCCCGGGACCACTCACCGCGCGGCCGCGACCAGATGCGGTTCAGGATTTCGCACATCGTCCTACCTCCGGACTTCCGTTCCGGGCGCGAGGGACGGGAAACCGGAAAATGCGGGCCGGGCCCCTCTCGCCTGAGTGGGCATCATCAGCAGTCGGCGGCCGTCAGGGGGACAGCCGTACGGGAATTTGTCACAGCGCGATAAACCTTATGAAGATCCTGCGGAGATGGACGATGCTTCTGCACATTCGGCCGCCGGGCTTCCCGTGGCCGACCGGTCACACCGTGTGAATTCAACAAGGGCCCTCCCGGCGGATATCGCCGAAGCGAGGGATTTCCGGATTTCTCAGGAACACGGGCGGTCGCCGGAAGCTCCGGAGACCGCCCGGCGGAGACCCGTATGCACATGTCGCGAATGCAAACTCTTCCTCGACCCCGGGCCACGAGGGCGCGGGCCCGGCCGCAGCTGCGGCCCTCGGCCCGCCCCGCCCTTCCGGCGGCGATCCTGCTTCTCCTTGCCGTCGCCGCCCGGGCCGGAGTGGCCGAACGGACGCAGGAGTTCCTCGACTTCGGCGCGGGGGTCCTCGCGCTCGTCTCGCTCACCTCCACCGTGCTGTGGGGGCTGGCCGCAACCGACCGGCGGCTGCTGGGCTCGGCCCACCGACTCCTCGCCCAGGGCGTGCACCGCGGGCTGGCCGTGGCCGGGCTCGGCTTTCTCGCCCTGCACATCTGGGTGAAGGTTGCCGAGGACCGTACCAGTACCGCGGCCGCGGCCGTTCCGTTCACCGACAACACGCAACCACTGCTCATCGGCCTGGGCACGATGGCGGGTTACCTGTTCGTCGCCGTCGCGGTCACCGGGGCGTTCCGCAGCGCGTTCAGCAGCGTCGGCAGCTCGCGCCAGTGGCGGGCCCTGCACATGGCGGCCTACCCCGCCTGGGGCGCGGCCCTGGTGCACGGACTGCACGCGGGCCGTCCCGCCGCCGGCTGGGCCACCGCGGCGTACGCACTGTGCCTGGCGGGAGTGGCGGGCGCCCTGGCCCTGCGCATGCGCTCGCGGCTGCGCGAGGAACGCCCGGGCCGCGGGGGCCGCGGAGGCACATTGTGAACCGGACCGTGCCCGCACTGGCCACCGTCGGACCGCCGAGGCTGCTGGCGGGCCTGGACGAGACGGCGTGGATGGACCGGGACGCCCACCTGGCCGTGCACGGCCCCGCCCCCGGCCTGGACGTCGGCGAACTCGCCGGGCTCGCCGAGGAGATCGGCCTGCGCGGCCGGGGCGGCGCGGGCTTCCTGTTCGCCCGCAAGCTGCGCGCGGTCGCCACGGCCCTGCACCGCAAGGGCTCTTCCGCCGCCGTCGTCGTCAACGGCAGCGAGGGCGAACCGGGCTGCCTCAAGGACACCGCCCTGCTGCTCTACGCCCCGCACCTGGTCCTCGACGGCGCCGTGCTCGCGGCGAAGGCGCTCGGCGCCCAGCGCGTGGCCGTCGGCGTGACCCGTCCCGACGTCGAGCGGTCGGTGAACCGCGCCATCGCCGAACGCGGCTCCTCCGAGCCCCGGGCGGACGTGACCCTGCTGCCCGAACGCTTCGTCACCGGCGAGAGCTCCGCGCTCGTCCGCGGCATCGACGGCGGCCCCGCGCTGCCGTCCGGCCGCAGGATCCGCACCAGCGAGAGCGGCCTCGGCGGCTCCCCCACCCTGCTCTCCAACACCGAGACCTTCGCCCAGCTCGCCGTCGCGGCACGGCTCGGGGCCGCGGGCTACGGCGCGTGCGGGCTGCCCACCGAGCCCGGCACCGTCATGCTGACCGTCGCCGGCACCCACGTGGTCGAGACCCCGACCGGCGTGCCCCTGACGTACATCCTCGACCTGTGCCGGACGGCGCCGGGCCAGGGCGTCCTGGTCGGCGGCTACCACGGCGGCTGGCTGCCGGCGCAGGCCGCCCGCTCGGCCACCGTCTCGCGCGACTCGCTCGCCGCGGCCGGCGGCGTCCTCGGCGCCGGAGCCGTACTGCCGCTGCCGGAGACGACCTGCCCCGTGGGCGAAGTGGTCCGGACGGCCCGGTGGCTGGCGGCCCAGTCGGCCGGCCAGTGCGGGCCCTGCGCCCTCGGTCTGCCCTCCCTCACGGACGCCCTGGCCGACGCGGCGGACGGCGGCGGGCAGCGCGCCCTGGACGCGGCCCGCGCGCGGATGGCCGCGGTGGAGCGGCGCGGCGCCTGCGCCCACCCCGACGGCACCGCCCGGTTCGTGGCCTCCGCGCTCACGGTGTTCACCGACGAGTTCGCCGCCCACGCCCTCGGGCACGGCTGCGCCCGCCCGACGCTCGGCGCCCTGCCGCTGCCCGAGGGGCCTGCCGTGCACACGTCCGTGTCACCGGCCCGTGCCGACGGCTCCGCCCGGCCGCCCGCCGAGCAGCTGCTCGTGGACTGGACGCTGTGCCGGGGGCACGGGTTGTGCGCGGACCTGCTGCCCGGGCTGCTGCGGCTCGGCGCGGACGGCTACCCCGAACGGGCCGTGATGCCCCTCCCGGCGCGGATGCGCGGCCGGGCCCTGCGGGCGGTGCGGCGCTGCCCCGCCCTCGCCCTGCGCATCGCGGCCGCCGGCTGAGCGCTTTCTGTCACCGGATGACAAATTTCCGGTCCCGTTGAGCGGACGAAGGACCCGCTCCGTATCCCCCCTGCAACGGCGGTTCACCGCCGGAACACGAGCAAAGGACGGTTCATGAACAAGCTGCGTCACGCCTCTCTCGCAGGAGCGGCGATCACGGTCATGATGCTCACGGCGGCCTGCGGCGGCGGTGACTCGTCCACGAAGGACGACTACGGCAAGGCCCCGGCCGGGAGCTCCTCCAAGATCGGCGAGGGGTACGGGGCCGGCGGCTACGGCTCGGGCGGCTCCTCGCAAACGCAGGCGAAGAACGCCCCGGCCAAGGAGATGACGGTGCGTGAGGCCCCGGGGATCGGCTCCGTCGTCGCCGACAGCGCGGGCATGACCCTCTACCGCTTCGACAAGGACACGGCGCAGCCGCCCGCCTCCACGTGCGACGGCGACTGCGCGAAGGCCTGGCCGCCCGTGCCCGCAGGCGATGCGACCGCGGCGTCCGGGATCGGGGCGAAGGTCGGGGAGGTGCAGCGCGCCGACGGGACCAAGCAGCTCACGCTCGCGGGCTGGCCCGTCTACCGCTACGCCAAGGACACCGCGCCCGGCGACACCAAGGGCCAGGGAGTGGGCGGCACGTGGAGCGCGTTCGCGCCGGACGGCAAGAAGGCGGGCGCGAAGCAGGAGGAGAAGGAAGGGGAGAAGGAAGGCGAGAAGGGCCAGGAGAAGGAGGGGGAGAAGCAAGGGGAGAAGCCCGCTGCCGCGGGCGTGTCCGTCGCCGACAACCCCGCCCTCGGCAAGATCCTCGTGGACGGCCAGGGCCGGACCCTGTACCGGTTCGCCAAGGACAGCGCCTGGCCGATGAAGTTCGCGTGCACCGGCACCTGCCTGGAGACCTGGAAGCCCGCCAAGCCCGTCGAGAAGAGCGCGGTGCGCGGGGTGCCGGAGAAGCTGATCACCACCGTCACCCGCCCGGACGGCACCGAGCAGCTGGCGGTCGACTGCTGGCCGGTCTACTGGTTCACGGGCGACAAGAAACCCGGCGACACGGCGGGGCAGGGCAAGCAGGGCCTGTGGTTCGCCGTGAACGACCAGGGCAAGAAGGTCACTTCGGCCCCTGCGGCCTGACGCGGGGACAGGCCGGCCCCGGGCCGGCCTGTCCGGCCGGCGCAGTCCGGCCCCGCGTGTCAGCGCCGCAGCCACGGTCCGAGGACCTCGGCCGCGGCGGGCAGGGTGCCGCTCAGGAGGGCGCCGACGATCTGGACGCGGTGGGCGCGGGCGAAGCGGCGCACGCCGGTGTGCTTCCGCGGCGCCGGGAACCGGCGTCGCCGGGGCCGGAGCGGTCGGGGGATGCGTGGTCGGGGCATGGTGATCCTTCGGTCCGGGGTGGGCATGGCGGTGCCCTGCGGCCCGCACGGGTCCGCAGGGCACGGGCGGCGGCGTTCAGCAGCGGTGGCAGAGGAGTTCGTCGCGTTCGGCCGGGGAGGCGTCGTCCAGGTAGCCCTCGGGGATGGGCACCTGCCCGTGTCCCGAGCCGGTGTTGACCTCGCGGATGTGTTCGCTGACGGCCGTCGGCCACGAGGCGGTGGCGGGGGCCCCGGCGTCGGGCCCCTCCCAGTCCTCGTCGCACAGGAATCCGCCGGCGTTCAGCTCGCGGTAGCAGTGGACGGCCTCGCCGGGCCGGTCGCGCAGCAGCCCCTCCAGGAAGAGGCAGTAGGCGCTGGTGGCGTCGTCGGCGCCGGCGGCGTACCGCCACCAGAACCGCGCCCCCGCCTCACAGCCGTTGAGGTAGAGCAGGCAGCCCAGGCCGCGGGCGCCCACGGGGTCGGTCGGGCGCTCGGCCTCCGCGAACTCCACCAGCCGCTCGGCCGCGCCGGGCGCCTGGGCGACCTGGCTGCACAGCTCCTTCAGATCGCGGCGCAGGCGCCGCTTGAGCTTCCACAACGAGGCGAGGGCCTCGTCGTCGACGGACTGCAGGAGCAGGTCGGCCAGTTCCGGGGAGGTGGGAACCAGCCAGTCGTGGGCCGGGCTGCGGGAGGCGAGGGCGCGGCGCCGCTCCACCTGCTCGATCCGGGCCCGCAGCAGGCGGTCGTCCTCGGCGCGCTGCTCGCTGCTGTAAGCGGGGGTCCGGATCTGCGTCCCGCGCAGGATGTCGTCGATCATCCGTGGTGGCCTTTCTCGTGAGCGGGCGGTTCGCCGGCGGGCGCGTCGAGGAGCGCGGCCAGGGCACTGCGGCCGGCGGCCAGGTGGGAGCGGACGGTGGAGGCGGCAAGGCCCGTGATGTCGGCGATCTCCTCGGGGGTGTAGCCGAGGAAGTAGTGCAGGGTGATGCAGCGGTTCTGCCGCTCGGAGAGCCGGGCCACGGCCCGGTGCACCTCCATGCGCGCGGTGATCTGGTCGACCTCCTCGCTGGGGATGCCGGCGATGGGCTTGACCGTGGGCTCGAAGGCGAGGCCGACCGGAACGCAGGGACGCCGGTCGCGTTTTCGTAGTATGTCGGCCACGACATCGCG
The DNA here is from genome assembly GCF_001445655.1 of Streptomyces roseifaciens. Lineage (NCBI taxonomy): Bacteria > Bacillati > Actinomycetota > Actinomycetes > Kitasatosporales > Streptomycetaceae > Streptomyces > Streptomyces roseifaciens. The sequence continues at coordinate 360,563 of NZ_LNBE01000002.1, read as the reverse complement.
GAGGATCTTGAAGGCGAAGGCGTCGGTGCTGGCGCTGGCCAGCGCGTCGTCCCAGTGCAGGTACAGCTTGAAGAAGGCCTCGTTCGCCGCCTCACGGGCGTCCTCCATCGAATACAGCTTGACGTAGGACCAGTTCACATAGGCGCCCCGTTTGCGCAGGACGAAGGACTCGTACACCACCGAGTGCTGATCCTTGGCGGCCGTGCCCAGCACGGCGTGCCGGGCGCTCACGCCGGACCCCGCACGTGGTGCTGTTCTGTGCGCCGTGCGAGGGTCGCCCCCCTGCGGCGTCCGGGCGGCGTCGTGCCGTCGAACATCACGTTTCCCTAGTCTCTTTTCCGAAGCGGTCCAGGCCTGCTGCCCCCCGACGACCCGGGAGAGCATCACGCGCTCTCACTTCTGATGCCGTCCCGGAGGCCCCGTGCGTCCAGTCCGTCGCATAAAAACCTTGACGGAACGTAACTTCGCCCGTGCGAACGGTGTTCGGACCGTCATGCGGTCCGGGCGGCGGCGCCCCGGGCCAGCCGGCGCAGGGCGCCGAGCGCGGCGGGCGGGAAGGACTCGTGGTCGAGGGCTTCCTCGGCCTGCTCGCAGCGGGACTGGATGAGCCGTTCGACCGTGGCGTGGGCGCCGGTCTCGGCGAAGACGGCACGGATCCGGTCGGCGCCCGTCTCGTCCAGGTCCGGGTTGCCGAGCAGGGCGTGCAGGGCCCGCCGCTGGGCGCGGTCGGCGCGTTCCAGGGCCAGGGCGACGAGCGTGGTGTGCTTGCCGTCGCGCAGGTCGTCCAGCCGGGGCTTGCCGGTGACGGCCGGGTCGCCGTAGACGCCGAGGAGGTCGTCGCGGAGCTGGAAGGCGTCGCCGAGCGGCAGGGCGTACTCGCTCAGCCGCGCGCGGAAGGCCGGGCCCGCGCCGGCCATGGCGGCGCCGATGTGGAGCGGGCGTTCGACCGTGTACCTGGCGGTCTTGCAGCGGACGATGGCCAGCGCGTGCGCGGTGCTCGCGGTGGGGCGGCCGGTGGCCAGCAGGTCGAGGCACTGGCCGTACATCACTTCGGTGCGCATCGCGTCGACGACGCGCAGGACGTCGGCGAGGCGGCCGGCGCGCAGTCCGGCGGTGTGCAGGAGCTCGTCGGACCAGACGAGGGCGACGTCGCCGATCAGGAGGGCGGCGTTACTGCCGAGCCGGTCGGCGGCGGCCGCGCTGCGGCCGGCCCGGTGGCGGTCGGCGAAGGCGCGGTGCAGGGTGGGCCGCCCGCGGCGGGTGGCGGAGTCGTCCATGAGGTCGTCGTGGACGAGGGCGAAGGCGTGGAACATCTCCAGGGAGGCCGCCACCCGCAGCGTCGGGGCGGGGGTGCCGTGGCCGCCGGCCGCGTGCCAGCCGATGACGCACAGCAGGGGGCGCAGCCGTTTGCCGCCCGAGAAGAGGAAGTCGCCGAGGAATTCGGTGACCACGGCCGGGTGGCCGTCCGCGGCGGCGGCGCGGGCCTTGCCTTCCAGGAATACGGACAGGACGGCGTCGACCTGACTGCGGACTGCGGGCAGGTCGAGCGGCGCGGTCGCGATATCAAGGGTCGACATGAGGCGGTCCCCTCCGCTGTCGCGTCCCAGCGCAAATGTACAACCGGAAGGGCCCGTTTCATCAGGGCGTCCGGGAGTGAACGGAGCGCTCCGGGGCGCGGACCGGCGCCGTCGGGCGCAGGTGCGCCACCGGCGCCGGAAGCCGCCGCGGCCCCGGGGGGCCGCGGCGGACCGCCGCTACGTCCAGCGTGCGTTCAGCGTCCACCACTGCGTGGCGTCGTTCAGCCGTCTGCCGGCCTCGGCCGCGGTGTCCGCGGTGACCAGGACGCCCGCAGCGGACTCGCCCAGGTACGTCATCCCCTCGCTCCTCGTCCCCGCAGCGAGGTGAAGGGTCAGCTCGACGCCCGGCACGGGGCAGGGGCCGGCCGGAGGGGCGAAGACGCCCTTGCCGGCCGGGAAGATGGCCCAGGCGGCCGCCGGGGCGGGAGCCGTGGGCTGTTCGGTGAGCGTGAGCGGCATGCCGCACTGGGCGCGCAGGCCCTCCTTGGCCAGGTGGACGCCGAAGGCCCGCTCGTAGGCGTCGGCGACGAGCACGCCCCCGGCGCGGCAGGCGATCTCGCAGAGCACGGGCCGTCCGTCGTCGCCGATCCACGCCTCAAGATGGAAGGCGGTGGTCTGCTCCGGTCGGGGCAGGGCGGCGATGACGGCGGCCGTGAACTCCATGAGGACGGGGGTGCGTTCGTCGTCCGGTGCGAGCAGCACGCTGCTGAGGCCGGTCGCGTCTTTCAGGTGCTCCGCCACGCCGCTGCTGTACTGGGAGGGCCAGCAGTGCACCACGGCGCCGTCCCGCATGATGCCGTCGACGTGGAAGAAGGGTGCGCGGACGAAGGCCTCCGCCATCCACCGGCCCGGCAGGAACGGTTCCTCGGAGCCCGCGGCCGTGCCGGCGGAGTCGAGAAAGGCGTCCAGGTCCTCCGCGGCGTGCAACATGGCGACGCCCTCGGCGCCCGCGCCGAAGCGCGGCTTGACGACGAGCGGGTAGCCGTGGGCGTCGATGAAGTCCAGCAGGTCCATCGCGTCGTCGACGGGCGCGAAGGCGGGCACCGTCAGACCGGCGTCCCGGGCGAGCCGCTTCATGACGGCCTTGTCCCGGTAGGCGAGCGCGGAGGCGGTGTGCTGGCCGGGCAGGCCGAGCCGCTCGCGCAGCCGGGCGGCCCGGATGACGTCGTCCTCGCTGGTGCTGGCGACGAGGCCGACCCCGAAGGAGCGGGCGGCCGTCTCCGCCGCCCGGTCGGCCGCCCAGGAGTCGTAGGAGTCGACGAGTGCGTGGCCGAGGAAGTGCTGCTCGACGACGTCTTCGGCGCCCTCGACGGCGGTGCGCGGCGTCACCAGCACGACGTTGCCGGCCGTTGCGCCGAGCCACTCCTGCAGGGGGCGCTTGCCGAGGGAACGGCGGGAGAAGAGGAGGATTTTGTGCACGGGTCAGATCCTTGCGGGTGTGGTGGAGCCGACGGCGCGCAGGGCGCCGTGCAGGTGGACCAGGCCGTCGGCGGGCTCGCCGCGCTCGGCGTGCTCGACGGCGGCCACGACCAGGTGGTGGTCGCCGGCCCGGACCACCTCGCGGCGCGAGCAGACGAGCCGCGCCGGGCAGCCCTCCAGCAGCGGTACGCCGTGGGGGCCGGTGCTCCAGCGCGTGGGCGGCGCGAACCGGTCGGCGCCCTTGGCGGCGAACCGTTCCGCCAGCTCGGTCTGACCGGCCCCCAGCGTCTGGATGCCGAACCAGTGCGCGTCCTTCATGCGCGCCCACGTCGACGAGGAGTCGGCCAGGGCGAAGGAGACCAGGGCGGGTTCGGCGCTCAGCGAGGTGAAGGAGGTGATGGTCACCCCGACGGGCCCGGCCGGGGTGGCCGCCGTGAGGACGGCCACGCCCGAGGCGTGGGCCCGGAGCACCGAGCGCAGGGTGGTGGCGTCGACGGTCACGACCCGCTCCCGGTGGGTGCGAAGGCGGGGCGCTGCAGCCCGAGGTGGTCGCGCAGCGTGGTGCCCTCGTACTCGGTGCGGAACAGCCCGCGGCGCTGCAGCTCGGGGACGACGAGGTCCACGATGTCGTCGAGGCCGTCCGGGAGGTAGCCGGGCATGACGTTGAAGCCGTCGGCGCCGCCCTCGGTGAACCAGGATTCGAGCTCGTCGGCGATGGTCTCCGGCGTGCCGAGCAGGAAGCGGTGGCCGCGGCCGCCGGCGACGGAGAGGAACAGCTCCCGGATGGTCAGGCCCTGGCTGCGGGCCTGCTCGTAGACGAGCTGCTGCCGGCTGGTGCTGCCCTCGGTGGGCGGGAGTTCGGGCAGCGGGCCGTCCAGCGGGAGGTGGGAGATGTCGACGTCGCCGAGGAGGCCGGTGAGCAGGCCGAGCCCGACGACGGGATCGACGAGGTCCTGCAGGACGGCGTACTTGTCCTCGGCCTCGGCCTGCGTGCGGCCGGCCACGATGAAGACGCCGGGGAGGACCTTGACGTCGTCGGGGTTGCGGCCGTGGCCGGCCACCCGGTCCTTGACGTCCTTGTAGAAGACCTGGGCCTGGCCGAGGGTCTGCTGCGCGGTGAAGACGACCTCGGCCCACCGGGCCGCGAAGTCCATGCCGTCGCCCGAGGAGCCGGCCTGCACGATGACGGGCCGGCCCTGCGGGGAGCGGGCGAGGTTGAGGGGGCCGCGCACCTGGAAGTGCTCGCCCTTGTGGCCGAGGACGTGCAGCTTCGCGGGGTCGAAGTAGCGGCCGGACTCCTTGTCGTAGAGGAACGCGTCGTCCTCCCAGGAGTCCCACAGGCCGGTGACGACCTCCATGAACTCCCGCGCCCGGTGGTAGCGCGCGGCGTGCGCGGGCTGCCGGTCCAGGTTGAAGTTCTGCGCCTCGGCGTCCGTCACCGAGGTGACGACGTTCCAGCCCGCGCGCCCGGCGCTGAGGTGGTCGAGGGAGGAGAACTTCCGCGCGACGTTGAAGGGCTCGTTGTACGTGGTGGACGCGGTCGCCGTGAGGCCGATGTGCGTGGTGTGCACGGCGAGGGCCGACAGCAGCGTGAGCGGCTCGAAGTGGACCATGCGGCCCTGGCGGCTGAGCTCGTCGGCGTCCCTGTAGTGCGTGCGGACGCCCGCGCCGTCGGAGAGGAAGACCATGTCGAACTTGCCGCGCTCGGCGGTCTGCACCAGGGAGCGGTAGTAGGCGAAGTCGAGGCCCCCGTCCGGGCGGGCGTTGGGGTGCCGCCAGGCGGCGACGTGGTGTCCGGGCGCCGGGAGGAAGGCACCGAGTTTCATCGTGCGACGAGCCGTGCTGATGATGCTCACAGAAGTGCTCCGGTGGGACGGGTGGGGCAAGGGAAAGAGGTGGGACGGGTGGCCGGCCGGCGCGAGGCGGCCGGCCGGGGCCGGGCGGGTTCCGCCTCAGCCGAGGCGGCGGACGGGCGAGCCCGCCAGGAACGCCTGGATGTCCTCGACGGCGTGGCCGTAGTAGGTCGCGTAGTTGCTGCGGGAGACGTAGCCGAGGTGCGGGGTCGCGAGCAGGCGGGGCGCGCTGCGCATCGGGTGGTCCTCCGGCAGCGGCTCGACGTCGAAGACGTCGACGCCGGCGCCGGCGATGGTCCCGCCGTGCAGCGCCGCGAGGAGCGCGTCCTGGTCGACGATGGCGGCCCGCGAGGTGTTGATCAGATAGCTGGTGGGCCGCATCAGGCCGAGCTCCGCGGCGCCCAGCAGGCCCCGCGTGCGGTCGCTCAGCGCCAGGTGGACCGAGACGAAGTCGCTGGTCTCCAGGAGCTCCTCCTTGGAGGCCGCGAGGCCGGTGCCCACCTCGTCGGTGCGCTCCTTGGTGAGGTTCTGGCTCCAGGCCACCACCTCCATGCCGAAGGCGAGGCCCACCTGGGCGACCCGGCTGCCGATCTTCCCCAGCCCGAGCAGGCCGAGGCGGCGGCCGTGCAGGTCGGCGCCGACGGTGGACTGCCAGGGGCCGCCGAGGCGCAGCGCGGTGGCCTCGGGGACGATGCCGCGGGCGAGGCCGAGGAGCAGGGCCCAGGTCAGCTCGACGGGCGGGGTGGAGGAGCTGGCGGTGCCGCACACGGTGACGCCGTGCTGCTCGGCGGCGGCGTGGTCGATGACGGAGTTGCGCATGCCGGAGGCGACGAGCAGCTTCAGCCGGGGCAGCCGGGCGAACAGGGACGCCGGGAAGGGGACGCGCTCGCGGAGGGTGACGACGATGTCGAAGTCCGCGAGGGCGGCGGCGAGTCCGTCCTCGGTGGCGAAGTGCTCGGGGAAGGAAACGACGTCGACGTCGTCGGCGACGGGCGACCAGTCGGCGACGGTGGTCGCGACGGACTGGAAGTCGTCGAGGACGGCGCAGCGGAGTTTCATGTCAGCTCTCTTCATCGGTGGTGTCTGTTGCGGTCACGCCGAGGCCGGGGCCGTCGGGCATCAGGAGCGTCCCCTCGTCGATCCGCAGGCCGCGGAAGGGGTCGTCGGTCAGGTCGACGTGGCCGTCCAGGTCGAGGTGGTCGGCCAGGGGGGCGAGCTGGGCCATGGCGGTGACACCGAGTGCGCTCTCGGTCTTGCAGCCGAGCATCACCTTCAGCCCGGCCCGCCGGGCGAGGGTGGCGGTTTCGTGGGCGCGCCGCAGGCCGCCGCACTTGGTCAGCTTGATGTTGACGGCGGAGACGCTGCCGCGCAGCCGCAGGACGTCCTCGGGGCCCGTGCAGTCCTCGTCGGCGACGACGGGCAGGGGGGCGTTCTCGTGGACGTAGCGCAGGCGGTCGGCCGGGCCGGGCGGTACGGGCTGTTCGAGGAGTTCCACGCCGTGCCGGTCGAGTTCGCGGGCGACCTCGACGGCGCGCTCGGGCGTCCAGGAGCCGTTGCCGTCGACCCAGATGCGCCCGTCGTAGACCTCGCGCAGGACCCCGGCCCGGCTGCCGTCGTCCTCGGGGGTGAGCTTGAGCTTGAGGACGGGCCAGTGGGCCAGGGCCCGGCCGCGGCGGATCAGTTCCTCGTCCGAGCCGGCGCCGATGGACAGGGCCGTCGGGGCGAGGGGCTGCCCGGCGAGTCCGAGCAGGGCGTGCAGCGGGAGTCCGGCCCGTTTGCCGAGCAGGTCGTGGAGGGCCATGTCGACGGCGGCGACCACGGCCGGGCGGATCCCCGCCGCGTGCAGCCGGCCGAGGGTGCGGGCGAGGGCGAGCGGGGAGGCGTCGGTGAGCAGCGGCAGGCAGGCGTCGAGCTCGCCGGGTCGGGTCGCGAGGGCGGTGCCGTATCCGGTCAGGCCCTCCCAGTGCAGCACGAGCACCTGCTGGTGCACGTGGGTGGTCAGGCCGGTGTTGCTGGAGAACGGCTCGGCGAGCGTGGCGCGGAGGGTGTGGTGCTCGGCCTTCACGGGTCCGCCGACGGGTCCGTTCACGGGCCCGCTCGTGCTGCGGCTCGCGCTGCGGCCGGTGCTGCGGCCGGTGCTGCGGCTCATGCGTTGATCACCTCCTCGAAGGCCCCCACGACCGCCGAGGCCTGGCGGAAGGTGAGGTCCCGGAAGCCTTCGGGCTCGACGGGGACGGACGGCTCGCGCAGAACCCCGTCGTGCGGGACGCCGCTGCCGTCGCGGAACCTGCCGCGCAGGTACGCGGAGAAGCCCTCGCCGTGCTCCTGCAGCCAGCCGGTCGCGGTGTCGTAGGCGGCATCGGGCCGGGCTGCGCCGACGGTGCGCAGGAGCGCGGCCATCAGCTCCGCGTCGCGCGGGTCCGTGCCGGCCGGGCAGAGCATGAAGACGGGCGCCGGCAGCAGCACCACGCACAGGGGCCGGGCCTCGGGGAAGGAGCGGACGAGGGTGGAGGCGATGGCGCGCATCCCGCGGACCGTGGCCTTGCGGGTGAAGTAGCCGCCGCGGCGGGGCGGGCAGCCGGCCATGGCCCGCGCGCCCCAGTGCAGGTGGGTGACGAACGGGTCCTCGTCGTGGCCCGCGGGCCCGTCGGGGAGGTGGGTGCCGAAGAGCCCGGTCAGGACGCTGGTCAGCAGGTGGGACACCACGGGCAGGACGGGCGGCAGCGCGCCCAGCCGGTCCTGGAAGTCCTGCGGGCCGGTCAGGGCGCGGAAGGGCTCCAGGGCCGCTTCCGCGAGGGCGCGGGCCGAGCCGTAGCGGTGGCCTGCGAGCAGGAAGCCGCGGCCGTCGGCCCGGATCTCGCAGCGGGAGACCTCTCCGTCGAGCCGGACGGCGTGGCTGATCAGCTCGCCGAAGGCGCGCCGCGGGCCCGGGCCCGCGGCCGCCTCCTCCAGCAGGAGGGTCAGCATGCTCGTGAACGCCTCGGCGTTCGCGACGATCGAGGAGGCCTCCAGCTCGAAGCGGTACCCGGCGATGGTGTGCATGCGGCGCCAGTGCAGGTCCACCAGCGGGACGAGGCTTCCCTCGTGCTCGGTGCTGACGAGCGGGCAGAACAGCGGGCGGCTGCGGTCGCGGCGCACGAACGCCCGGCCGTCCCAGCTGAAGAGCGGCAGGACGCGCCGCCCGCCCCGGTCGACGACGGACCCGGGAAGGTAGACGGCGTCGCCGCCGGCCGGGGTGTCGCCGTCCGGTTCGGTCTCGGTCTGCGTGAAGCCGTAGATCAGCGGATAGCCGTGCCCCTGCCCGCAGATGGCGGTGTTGAAGTCCATCGGCCCGGAGCGCCCGAGGGCGATGTCCTCCCAGTTGCCGAGGTGCCCGGTGCGCGGGGGCAGCAGGGCGTCGTCCTTGTGGATCAGGTCCAGGACGGTGCCGACGGGCACGTCGCGCGTGCCGAGGTGGACGGGGGCGAAGGACTGCGTCCGGCCGGCGAGCGCCTCGGCCCCGGCGGCGTCGAGCAGGTCCAGCCCGGCGAGGATGTCCCGGCTCATGCTTCTCCCCCGCCGTCCTCCTGCCCGGCGGCCTCCAGCCGGCCGAGCAGGTGGGGGAGGGTGCCGCCCGCGAGGAGCACGTCCCACTCCCCCGTCGAGTGGACCTCGGCGCGGGCCGTGAAGGCGGTGCCGCCGGCCACGACGCGCACCGTGCCGGTGTCGCGCAGGTGCTCCAGGCCCTCCAGCGCGAACTCCTCGTGGCCGGTGAGACCGAGCGCGGCCCAGCTCTTCCCGTCCGGGAGGAGCAGCGGCAGGATGCCCATGGCGCAGAGGTTGGCCCGGTGGATGCGTTCGAAGCTCTCGGCGAGGACGGCCCGTACGCCCAGCAGCCAGGGGCCCTTGGCCGCCCAGTCGCGGGAGGAGCCCTTGCCGTAGTTCTTCCCGGCGAGCACGACCAGCGGGGTGCCGGCGGCCTCGTAGCGGCGGGCCGCCTCGTGGACGGGCAGCCGTTCGCCGCTCGGGATGTGGAGGGTGGTGCCGCCGCTGCCGCCGGGCCCGGTCAGGGCGTTGTGCAGCCGCGGGTTGGAGAAGGTGCCCCGGGCCATGACCTCGTGGTTGCCGCGGCGGGAGCCGTAGGAGTTGAAGTCCGTCACGCCCCGCTCGCGCAGGTGGATGCCGGCGGGCGAGTCCTCCGGTATGGCGCCGACCGGGGAGATGTGGTCGGTGCTGACGTCGTCGCCGAGGGCGAGCAGGGCGCGGGCGGCGCGCACGGGTGCGCCGGCGGGGCGGGTGGCGCCCACGAAGGCGGGGAGCCGGATGTAGGTGGAGTCCTCGTCCCAGGGGAAGACCGGGCCGTCGGGTGCGGTGATGGCGTCCCAGCCGGGGTCGTCCCCCTCGGCGGCGGCGAACAGCTCGGGGGTGAGGAACTCCTCTTCCAGCGCGGCCAGTTCGGCGCCGGTGGGCCAGATGTCGGCCAGCAGGACGGGCTCGCCGTCGCTTCCGGTGCCCAGCGGTTCGCTCTCCAGGTCCGTGCGGACGGTGCCGGCGAGGGCGAGGGCGACGACCAGCGCGGGCGAGGCGAGGTAGCCCGCGCGGACCTGGCCGTGGACGCGTGCCTCGAAGTTGCGGTTGCCGCTGAGGACCGCGGCGACGTTCAGGCCGTGCGCGTCGACGGTCTCCCCGACGCCGTCGTTGAGGGGCCCGCTGCCGCCGTTGCAGGTCATGCACCCGTAGCCGGCGACGTGGAAGCCCAGCTTCTCCAGGTGGGGCAGCAGCCCGGCGTCCTCCAGGTAGCGGGTGACGGCGCGGGAGCCGGGCGACAGGCTCGTCTTCACCCGGTCCGGGACGGACAGGCCGCGCTCGACGGCGCGCCGGGCCAGGAGGCCGGCGGCCAGCATGGCCTTCGGGTTGGACGTGCTGGTGCAGGAGGTGATGGAGGCGATGACGATGTCGCCGTCGCTCAGGCCGTTCGCGGTGCGCACCGGCCCGCCGTGGAACCGGGCGAAGGAGCCGGGCAGTTCGGGGATGGCGATGCGCTGGTCGGGCTGGCTCGGTCCGGCGAGGCTCGGCCGCACGGCACCGAGGTCGAAGTCGACGACGCGGCCGAAGCACGGCTCGGGGCCGCGGCCGCCCTCCTCCCTCAGCAGGTGCTGGTGGCGGCAGTACGCCTCGGCCAGGCGGACGTCCTCGTCGCGGCGGCCCGTCTGCCGCAGGTAGCGCAGGGTCTCGGCGTCGACGGGGAAGTACGCCGCCATCGCGCCGTACTCCGGGGCCATGTTGGCGACGGTGCACCGGTCGGCGGCGGACAGCGCGTCGATGCCGGGGCCGGTGAACTCCACCAGCAGGCCGCGCACGTTCTCCTCGCGCAGCCGCTGCGTGAGGGTCAGCACCACGTCGGTGGGCGAGACGCCGGGCCGGACCGTGCCGGTGAGGCGGACGCCCACGATCGCGGGGATGCGGATCGGCTGGGCGAGGCCCAGCATCAGGGCCTCGGCCTCCAGGCCGCCGACGCCCCAGCCCAGCACTCCCAGCCCGTTGACCATGGTGGTGTGGCTGTCGGTGCCTATGACGGTGTCCGGGAACAGCAGGCCGTCGGCGCCGGTGGCGACGACCGTGGCGAGCTGCTCCAGGTTCACCTGGTGCACGATGCCGCGGCCCGGCGGGATCACCCGCACGCCGTCGAAGGCGCTCCGGGCCCACTTCAGGAACGCGTAGCGCTCGGCGTTGCGGGCGTGTTCGAGCGCCTCGTTGCGGGCCTGCGCGTCCGGGCGGCCCGCCCAGTCGGCCTGCACCGAGTGGTCGACGACCACGTCGACCGGCAGCACCGGGTTGACCCGCTCGGGCCGGTCCACGCGGCTGCGCAGCGCCGCCAGGTCGACCAGCAGCGGGATGCCGGTGTAGTCCTGCACGAGGATGCGGGCGGGCGGGAAGGCCATCTCCAGGCCTGCCTCCTCGCCCGCGGCCAGCCGTCCCGCGAGGAGGGCCGCCTTCCCGGGCTCGCCCGCGCGCAGCAGCGCCTCCAGCAGGATGCGTCCGCTGTACGGCACGGCCGCGAGGTCCACGCCGTGCTCGGCGGCGAACCGCGGCAGGCTGTACAGCTGCGCGTCGCGTCCCGCGAGCTGCTCCCGGGTGATCACGTGGCAGTCACTTCCTTCTCGTCCCCCGACGTCTCGTTACGTGTCGTGCCGTCCTGCCGTGCCGCGCCGTCCTCGCCGGGCGTCTCCCGGTCCCCCGCGACGGCCCCCGCCAGCAGCACGTACGCCGCGACGACGACCGCACCGGCCAGCAGGGCGAAGGCCAGTGACCGCTGCTCCAGGCGGGAGACGACCGGCACCAGGGCAGCCGAGACTCCCGCCGTGACGAGGTTGCGGGCGGTGCCGATCCGGCCGCGCACGGCCTTGCCCGCCCGGAGCTGCAGGGCGGTGGTCACCGTCGTCCAGGAGACGGTGTTGCACGCGCCCAGGACGAGCGCCAGGCCGATCACGACGGGGCCGCCCGGCCCGGCCGCGAGGGCCGCGAAGCACAGTGCCTGCCCCGCGAGCCCGGCCCGTACCGCGCCCTTCGGCCCCAGCCTCGCTTCGAGGGGGCCGAGGGCGGGCGCGGCGCAGATCGCGCCGACGGCGAAGGCGCAGTCCATGGCCGACAGCCAGTAGGCGCTGCCGCCGAAGTGCCGTGCGACCAGGGCGAACAGCAGCAGGTTGAACAGCACCACGGCGATGTTGTCCGCGGTGCCCAGCAGGAGGTGGCGGGCGAAGCCCCGCTCCGTGCGCAGCAGTGCGACGACCGGGCCCCAGCCCGCCGAGGCCCCCTTGCCCTCCGCGGGCTCCGCCTCGGGCCGCGGCATCCGCGCGGCGGCGATGGCCAGGCCCGACAGGAGGAAGCCGGCACCGGTGACCAGGAAGCACGCCGAGGCGCCCCAGCCCTGGATGATCACTCCGGCCACGGCGGCCCCGAGCAGCGCCCCGCCCTGCTGGGCGATGTTCGAGTAGGCGTTGAAGGTGCCCAGCGCCGCGCCGGGCACGGCGGCCGGCGCCATCGAGAACATGGCGCCCCGGTAGAAGGGCTGCCCCGCCTTGATGCACAGGGACATCGCCATGATCCAGCCCAGGGGGCTCGGCCCGGAGAGCATGACGCACCCGATGGCGATGAGCGCCGTCCCCCGGGCGAGCTCGATCGCGGTGCAGATGCGCCGCGGGTCGCCGCGGTCCACCCACGGGCCCGCCACCAGGGGAACCGTGAAGGTGAGGAGCTGTTCGACGATCAGGACGATGCCGAAGGCGGCGATCGAGCCGGTCTCGTCGTAGAGCAGCTTCCCGGCGGCCAGGGTCTGCATGCCGCCGCCGAGGCTGGTGGCCAGGGTGCCGCCGAGCAGCCAGGCGCCGGGCCGGCCCAGCTTCACCCCGCGCATGCCACCACGAACCTCAGCTTCCCGGCCGCCGCCCGGCTGCGCTCCACGGCTTCCTCGCCGGTCGCGCCGGTGGCGATGACGCAGGCGGCCCTGCCCTGGCTGGTGAGCGTCCTCGCGAGCACCGCGCCCGGCTCCTGGAGCTGTTCGACGGTGACGACGCCGGGCAGCGCGGCGGCCTCCTGCGTGCCCTCCGTGCGCTCCAGGACGCCGGCGGCGGAGGGCGTGACGAAGGTGATCGCGGCCGCGCGGAACGCCTCGGTGAACAGGTCGGGCACGACCGTCTCCCCCGCCACCTGCCGGATCCAGGCGGTGTCGAGGTCGATGCCCAGGGCGAGTTCGGCCAGTTCGACGATGTGGTCACCGCCGAGCCGCAGGTGGGTCTCGACGACGCGCAGCCCGCCGGCCGTGGCGATGACTTCGGTGTGCGTGGGCCCGTCCGTCACGCCGAGGGCGTCGAGCACCCGCGGGACGTACGCGTCGACGGCGGCCCGCAGCGCGTCGTCCACGGGCGCGGGCACGCAGTGGCCGGTCTCCACCCGGGTGGCCTCGTCGGTGAACTTCTGGGTCACGCAGACGACGCGGTGCTCCCCCTTCTCGGAGAGCGCCTCGACGCTGTACTCCTCGCCGTCGAGGAAGCCCTCGGCGAGCATCCGGTACCCCTCGGGCAGCCGGGCGGGGACGTCCGCGGCCGAGCGGACGACGGTGACGGCCGCGCTGCCGCTGCCGTCGACCGGCTTGACCACCAGCGGATAGCCGTGCTCGGCCGCGAAGGCCGTGACGTCGTCGCGCCCGCCGATCTCGCGCGCAGGGGTGGGGTCGACCCCGGCCTGCCGGAGCGCGTCGCGCATCAGGTGCTTGTGGCGGGTGGCGCGGACGGTCTCCAGCGCGTGGTACGGCAGGCCGAGCGCGCCGGCGATCACGGCGGCGAACTCCTGCGTCTCCTCGTTGAACCCGCCGATGGCGTCCACGGGGTCGTGCTCGTGCACCATGCGGGCGGCGGCGACCCACTCGGCCACCCCGGCCGTGTCGGGCAGCGCGACGATCCGCTCGTACATCGACAGGTCCCGCTGGGTGCGCACCCGGGACAGCTCGGCGACGACGCTCAGGCGCAGGCCGAGGCGGTGGGCCTTGGCGTGCATCTGCCGGGAGCGGCCGATGCACAGCAGGTGGCGGCTCATGCGGCGCCTCCCGCGTAGCTGCGCGAGCGGGGGCCGTCGTAGGCCAGCAGGGGGCGGATGAGCACGTTGTTGGCGTGCTGTTCGAGCACCTGGGCGACCCAGCCGGCGGTGCGGCCGACGACGAAGAGGGGCACGGCCAGGTCGTCGGGCAGGCCGAGCAGCCGGTAGGCGAGTCCCGCGTACAGGTCCACGTTGGGGGCGACGCCGCGCCGGGCGTACGGGCCCATCGCGGCGGCGACCGCGTCGAGGATGTCCAGGCCCCGGGTGTCCCCGCGCTCCGCGCTCAGCTCGGCGACGGTGGCGCGCAGGTGGCGCACCCGCGGGTCCTCGGTGCGGTAGACGCGGTGGCCGAAGCCCATGACGGGCTCGCCGCGGCCGTGCAGCTCCTGCACGTAGGCGCCGGCGTTCTCGGGGCTGCCGACGTCGTCGATGAGGCGTACGACGCGCTCGGCCGCACCGCCGTGCACCGAGCCCCCGAACGTCGCCACGGCGGCGGTGAGGGCGGCGGTCATCCCGGCGCGGGAGCCGGTGGCCACGCGCGCGGCGAACGCGGAGGCGTTGGAGCTGTGGTCGGCGTGGACGATCAGCCCCTTGTTCATGAAGCGGACCGCCGCGGGGGTGGGCTCCGCGCCCAGGAGCACCGTCAGGAACGCCTCGACGGCGGGCACGTCCTCGGCCGGCAGGACCGGCTCGCGGCCCTCCCGGACGGCGTGGTGGGCCGCGACCAGCATGGGGATCCGGGCCAGCAGCGTGATCCCCGCGTCGAGCGCCTCCCCGTACGTCTCGTCCGCCGCGGCGTCGCGCCGGGGCCCGTAGGCGGCGAGGGCGGGCAGGCAGGTGAGCAGCGCGTCCATGGGGTGGGCGTGGGCGAGCGAGCGGACGAGGGAGAGCACCTCGGGCGGCAGGGCGCGGCGGGCTTGCAGCTCCTTCTCGAACGCTGCGCGGGCGTGCGCGTCGGGCAGTTCGCCGTGGACGAGGAGGTGGGCCACCTCGGTGTACGAGGCGTGCTCGGCCAGGTCGTGGATGCTGTATCCGCGGTACTCCAGGACGCCCTCGGCACCGTCGATGCGGGTGATGGTGGTGTAATCGAAGCTGACGCCTTCGAGCCCGCGGCGGACGGCCTTGTCGGGCTGCGGTGCCGTTGCCGCCGCCGGTGCGGCGGGCTTCTCCTCCGCCGCGGGCGCCGGGCCCGCGCCCTCGGCGGAGGAGGGGCCCGCGTGCTCGGCGGCGAAGGCGCGGATCGCGGCCACCGTCCGCAACTCCAGGGTGAGTTCGTCGTCGACGGGGGTGCCATACGCGTTCTCCAGGGCCATCATCAGCGTCACGTGCCCCAGGGAGTCCCACTCCCGAATGGACTGGTACTCCAGGTCGGCGGTGATCCTGCCTTCGTCGATCCTGAGGGTGTGCGCGATCAGCTGGTCGACGCTGTTCATGTTCTTCTCCACGGAGCGGTCTTCGAGGCGTGTCGTGCAGCCGGGCGTGCGGCTGCCGCTCATCGGGCTGCGACGAGGGTGTCCAACCAGGAGCGCAGGGCGTTGCGGTCGACCTTGCCGTTGCCGTTGACCGGCATCTCGTCGACGGCGTGCACGGACTTCGGCACCATGTAGGCGGGCAGCAGCGCGGCGACGGAGTCGGCGAGCGCCTCCGGGTCGTCCGCGCCGGAGACGACGGCGGCGATGACGTCCTCACCGGGCCGGTGGATGCAGACGGCCTCGGCGCAGCCGGCGCGGCGCAACGCCGCCTCGATCTCGCCGAGTTCGATGCGGTAGCCGCCGACCTTGACCTGCTGGTCGTTGCGGCCCAGGTAGACGTAGTCGCCGCCGTCCTGAACGCGCACGAGGTCGCCGGTGCGGTAGTAGGTCCTGCCGTCGCGCTCGAGGAACCGTTCCGCCGTGAGGTCCGGGTCCTGCCAGTAGCCGGGCGCGGTCTGCGGGCCGGCCACGCACAGCTCGCCGGTGCCGCCCTCGGCGACCGGCTCCAGCGCCTCGTCCACAACGAGCGGCGCAAGTCCCGGGAAGGGGCGCCCGATCGGGACGTTGTCGTGGACGCACGCGGCCGGGCTCGTCCGCGGGTCCCAGCGGTAGGCCGTGCAGGCGATGGTCAGTTCGGTGGGGCCGTACAGGTTCTCCACGGCCGAGGCGGGGGCGGCGGCCTGCCAGGCCTCCGCGGTGGCGCGCGGCAGCGCCTCGCCGCAGAACAGGCTCCAGCGCAGGCCCGGCATCCGCCCCGGCGTCAGCGACCCGCGCTTGCGCAGGACGGCGGCCACGGAGGGCACCGAGAACCAGACGGTGACCTCGTTGCGCTCCAGGTAGCGGAAGGGGGCGAGGATCTCGATGGAGTCCATGGCGCAGACCCGGGCGCCGTGTTCCCAGGCCATGAAGAGGTCGAAGACCGACAGGTCGAAGGTCTGGTCGAAGGTCTGGCTGAACCGGTCCTCGGGAGTGATGCCGTAGCGGGCCTGGGCCGCGGCGAGGAACGACCGCGCGTTGCCGTGGGTGACCGGCACGCCCTTGGGGGCACCGGTGCTGCCGGAGGTGAAAAGCAGGTAGGCGGGGTCGTGTTCCCCGGCCTGCACGGCGGTCGCGAGCGGCTCGGCGCCGGCGAGGTCCGCCGCGGTGAGCACGGCCGGGACGCCGGCGGCGGCGAGCTGCTCCCGGTCGCCCGCGTCGCCGTGCGGCAGCAGCACCGCCGGCGGCCGGGCGATCCCCCGTAACACCTCGGCGAGTTGAGGCAGCGAGCCCTGGTCCACGATCAGCGCGTCGAGGCCGGCGCGCTCCACCATGGAGCGGGTGCGCTTGACGGGAAAGCGCCGGTTGAGCGGCACGAAGGCGGCACCGGAGAAGAGCGCCGCCAGCGTGCCGAGGTAGGAGGTCTCGCTGCGGTGGGCGAAGACGCCCACCCGGCGGGGACTTCCGCCGGTGACGTCGAGGATGCGGGCCGCCCAGGTCAGTGCCGTACCGGCGGCCTCCGCGTAGGTGACGTCGCGCTTGCCGAGGGCCAGCGCGATCCCGTCGGGCCGGCTCCGGGCGTGATCGAGAACCCCCGCGCCCAAATGGTGATACGCCATGTCAACACTCATGCCCTTCCCCCAAAGGCCTGGTTTTCGATCATCCTCGTCATAGCGGGTGATCGAGGTCAATGGACCTTGGGCGGCGGGCTCAAGTGATCCGGGACACAAGGGATATGGAGGATTTCGATCCGGATGATCGCACGATCGACTGCACGGTTGAGAAGCCGTCCCGCGTCTACGGTGCGTGACGGGACTTGAGATCTGATCGAGGCCCCGGCCGGCCGGGGCCGGCCCGGCCCAGCTGCGCCGGTCGAGCCGGCGCCCAAGGCCCGCCCTGGACCGTCCGCCTCGCCCCCCGCGCCCCTGTGACCGGACGTCTGCTCCCGGCCTCAGAGGCGCTCATCCTGTCGGTGGCCGCGACGGTCACTTCCGGCGCGCAGGCCCAGGAGCCGCGGTCATGCGGCGACGGCCCCTGGGCCTGCCGGCTGGTCGGCCGGGGCACGGGTCAGCGGTTCCAGCTTGACCGGGGTGATGGCGGTCTGGCCTTGCGGACGCTCAGCCGCTGAACAGGCCGCCGCCGTCAGAGCAGGCCGCCGAGCAGGCCACCCTCGCCGCCGCCGAGCAGGCCGCCGAGCAGGCCACTGTCGCCGCCACCCCCGCCGCCGAGCTGGCTGAGCAGGCCGAGCAGGTCGCCGTCTGCGGCGGCAGCGGAGCTGGCCGCCATGCCCAAGCCGACGCAGACGACGGCGATCACGAAGGCGAGGCGGCGCGCGATACGGGATTTCATCATGTGCTCCTTGTCCGGAAGGGGTGATGAAGGAATTCCCTCTGCTCCACCTGGGGTAATCGGCGTCAGGCCTTCCTTCGCGGTGGTGTCAGGGCGCCCGGGGGGCGCGGGGAGGACACCGGTGCAGCATCGGCGTGCGCTTCGCGCACGTAGGCCGACGCACGCTCGCGCTGGGTGCGCAGGCGGCCTCCGAGGCGCCTGAGCGGCCCGGTGGGCAGCCAGATGGCATCCGCGGCCAGAACGGCCAGCGAGAAGTACCACAACGCCATCAGCAAGGCGATGCCGCAGTGCTCGAAGAAAGTGGCAATCAGTGCCCAGTTCTTGGTGCGGGGGTGGAGCAGCGCGAACGGGAACGACACCTGCAGCACCACCGTGCCCCAGGTCAGTGCCGCCACCAGCACGCTGCTGGAGCAGATCAGCGCGGTCAAGGACGGCCACGGCGACGTCGTCACGTGCAGCGCGTAGTAGACGGCGGTTCCCTGGCGCCAGGTGGCCTCGGCGAGCTTCGACATCCCGGCCGTGTAATACAGCACGACGACCTGGCACATCATCACCACGACCACAGCGTTGTGCACGGCGTTCGCCAGCGCCTCCAGCCCCCGCGCGCCGCCTGCGTCCGGCCTGCGGCGCACCCACCACGCCCACGCCTGGCCGGCCCACACCAGCCACAGCGCGATCTGCAGCCGGAGCCGGCCCGCTCCCGGACCGGCCGCACCAGCTGCCAGCAGCCCGCCCAGCACCACCCACAGCACGACGCCCGCCACCCCCGGGGACTTCCTTCCCCGGCCCGCCAGGTACGCGTCCAGCGACCACGCACGGCCACTGCGGACCGCCACCAGATACAGAGCGGTCAGCCGCACGGCCGTATCCGCGCCGTAGCCGAGAGGCCAAGCGTAGTTCTGCAGCGACAGCACCCCGAGGAGGAAGAACACCGCAGCGGTGCGGGTGTGCCAGCCGAGCAGCAGCTGCACCGCTGCGGCAGCCGCCACGAGATGGACGCACAGGCTGAAACCGGGACCCGGGGTCAGCGAGAGCAGACTGAAGGAATGCAGGCTGCGGATGACCTCGCCGGCCATCGGCCACGCCCACGGCCCGTCCGGCCCGTAGATCCCTTCGCGCACCGGCCACTCGCAAACCAGCGACACCAGCCACGCCGCCGCGACCCCGATCCGCACCACGGCCACCTGCCGACTGCGCCGGGGCGCCCGGACCAACCAGTCCATACCCTGACGGAACCGGACAGCGCGCCGGTGCACGGCGGCAGGAATCCCCGCCCACGCCGGGCTCACCACCGCTGCCCCTTCACCACTCGATCAGCGGGACGCACCCGCAGCCAGGCCGTCGTCTTCAGCACGACCTGCCGGGCACCCCGGGCACCCGGCCGGGGCCGCTGCCATGGAGGAGGATCAGAACGCTCCTGCGTCAGCCGCGCCTGCACCTGCACCACTGGGCCGCCCAGCGGCAGGCCCGCCAGCCGCTGGGTGGCCACCCGGCACAGATACCGCTGCGCCAGCTGCTCCTCCCGGCTCCCGTGCTGCGCCGAGCTCACCGTGACCAGGAGGGCCTCCAGCTCGGTCAGCTCGGCATGTCTGGCCACCAGACGCCCCCGGGCGGCCCGAGCCTCACGCGCCGTCAGATCGACCCACGGGGAGGTCCGCAGCCCAGCCCCTGCAGCCACCCGCACCCGCACAGCGAGACCCCTCCGACGTTCCAGATCGTGAGCGAACAGCTGCCAGCGCTGCGTGAACTCCGGTGACAGCCACCGGACCGTCACCGTGTGCACCGCCGGCGCGGACCGTGCCGGGACCGCCAGATGGCCGACGGTCATCAGCCCGTGCACACCAGCGACCAGCACCACCACCGCACACACCGCACGGCCCACCCACCCAGCTGACGGGGACAGGCCCGCAAAGCCCGCGTCTGCCCGCTCACTTCCCCCGCCGACGTCCCGCTCGGCCCCACCCTGTGCCACCGCACCCACCACCCGACCGTCCGTGCCGCACCGTTCCCCCAGGCCAACGACCCTCACCCCATCGGAGCAACGGAAGCGCCACTGACCAGCACGGGTAACTCACAGCAAAGATGCGGGACGGCTTCTGACCACGCGTGAACGCTCGGGCCGGGGCAGGCGGTT
The DNA here is from genome assembly GCF_001445655.1 of Streptomyces roseifaciens. Taxonomy (NCBI): domain Bacteria; kingdom Bacillati; phylum Actinomycetota; class Actinomycetes; order Kitasatosporales; family Streptomycetaceae; genus Streptomyces; species Streptomyces roseifaciens. The sequence continues at coordinate 341,212 of NZ_LNBE01000002.1, read as the reverse complement.
CAGGCGGTGCCGCCCGCCTCACCGCCGGGCCCCTCGGAGGGGTCGTTTCCGGCCACGCCCTCCACGATCGACAGCACGGTCGGCGTGGGGATGACGCGCGACAGCCGCAGCCCCGCCGCGTCGAACAGCCGGGCGAAGTCGCTCTCCGTGCGCTCGCGGCCGACCAGGGAGGCCATCATCATCACGTCCAGCGTCTTCCCCTGGTGCGGGGCGTTGCCCGGCGGCAGGACCGCGTCGACGACGAGCACCCGGCCGCCCGGCGCCAGCGCGCGGCGGCAGTTGCGCAGGATGCCCACGCACTGCTCGTCGTCCCAGTCGTGCAGGATGCGCTTGAGGAGGTGGACGTCGCCGGGCGGGACGTCGGTGAAGAAGTCGCCTTCGTGCAGCGACCAGCGGCCCTTCGTCTCCTCGGTGTCGAGCCGGTGGCCCGCCAGCACGTGCGCCCGGTCGTGGAGCACGCCGTGGAGACCGGGCCGGCCGCGGAGCGCCGCCAGCAGCAGGCCGCCGTGGCCGCCTCCGACGTCCACGACCGTGGCGGCCCCGGGGAAGGGGCAGCTGTCGGCGATCGGCCGGTTCTCCGCCTCGGACATGGCGGCCATGCCTTCGTGGAAGACCGCGGCGGTCTCCTCGTCCCGGGCGAAGTGCTCGAAGAAGGGCATGCCGAAGATGTGGCCGAATGCCGAGCCCCCGTCCTCCAGGCACCTGGTCAGCTCCCCGGCCGGCCGCCACATCGTCCGGTCCGTGAGCATCAGGACCGCCGGCCCGACCGGCACGGGCGCGTCCGAGCGCAGCGCGTCACCGGCCTCGGTCAGCCGGAAGCGGCCGCGGTCGTCCTCCTCGAACAGCCCGCGCGTGGCCAGCAGCCGCAGCACGCGCCCGAGGCTCGGTGCGTCGGTCCCGGTGGCCGCCGCCAGCTCCTCCGGGGTGCGGGCGCCGTCCGCCAGGTGGTCCGCCACACCCACGGCCGCCGCGGCGCGCAGGGCAGCCGGGTAGAGGAATCCCAGGGCCTCCTCGATGACCAGGGCCGCGCTGCGCCGCCCCGCCTCCTCGGCCGTCGTCCCACGAGCACCTTCGCGCGCCGTCTCACGAGCACCTTCGCGCACAGAGCACCTCCGTCGTCCCGGCGGGGCCACCGGCGGCCGCGCCGCGCGATCAGCATGACAGCGGCCGGTTCCGGGACCGTCCGGTTCTCGCCATCCGGCCGAACGGTGGTATGACCATCCGCCCGCCGCGCCTGCCGCCCGGAGCGGCCCGCCCGACGCATACTGCGATCAGTGTCGGGGGGCGGAACCGGTGTCCAGGAGGCCCTGCCCGTCATGACGTACGACTCGCTCCCCGCGCCCGCGACCCGGCGCCGCCTGCTCTCCGGGCTCGCGGCCACGGGCGGTCTCGCCGTGAGCGGCGCGCTCGGCGCGGCCGGGCACGCACCGGCCGAGGCGCGGTCCGGAGCCGCCGCACAGGCCGGGGCGCAGCCCGGGTCCGCGTCCGGGTCCGGATTCGGGTCCGGGTCCGGAGGCGCCGCCCGGGCGGTGCCCGCGCGGCGGGGGAGGTTCCGTGCGGACCGGGAGAAGGCCCAGGAGATCCGGGCCGAGTTCGTCCATGCGTGGGAGGGCTACAAGCGGTTCGCCTGGGGGCACGACGAGGTCCTCCCGGTGTCGGGCCGCTACCACGACTTCTTCGCCAGGAACCACCCGGTGGGCCTGTCGATCATCGAGGCGCTCGACACCCACTACCTGATGGAGCTCGACACCGAGGTCGACCGCTGCGTCGACTGGATCAGGAACCACCTGGACTTCGACGTCGACGCCGACTTCCAGGTCTTCGAGTGCACCATCCGGCTGGTGGGGGGCCTCCTTTCGGGCTACCTCGCCACCGGGGAGAAGGTCCTGCTCGACCGCTGCACCGACCTGGCCGACCGGCTGCTGCCCGCCTTCACGTCGTCGCCCACCGGCATGCCGTACCGGTACGTGAACCTGCGGACGAAGCACGTTTCCGGCACGACGCTGCCCCTGGCCGAGATCGGCACCAACATCCTGGAGTTCGGCGTCCTCTCCCGGGTCACCGGCGACCGGCGGTACCGGCAGGCGGCCGAGCGCGCCCTGCGCGCGGTCGTCGAGCGGCGCTCCTCGCTCGACCTGCTGGCCACCCGGCTGAACGTCGAGACCGGCCGGTGGGCGGACCGCGACAGCGTCGCCGTGAACCCCCCGGCGGACTCGTTCTACGAGTACCTGTGGGGCGCCTGGCTGATGTTCCGCGACGAGGACTGCCGGGACTGGTTCAGGATGTTCACCGCCGCCATGCGCAAGCACCAAGCGGAGCGCGTGGACGGCAGGCTCTGGTTCAAGCACGTCGACTTCCGCACCGGGAAGCTGATCAGCCGGCGCCAGTCCGCGTTGGCCGTCGCCGTCCTGCCTGTCGGCGGGGACAACGACCTCGCGGCGGACTACTACCACTCCTGGACGGCCGTCCTGGACAAGTACGAGGTCATCCCCGAGGAGATCGACTACACCCGCCTGCAGGCCGTGAGCCGCCGCAACGACCTGCGCCCCGAATACGCCAACTGCGCCTTCCAGCTGTGGTGGCAGACCGGGGACCCGCACTACCGGACGACGGCCTGGCAGTACTTCCGCAACCTCAGGAAGCACCATCGCGTCCCGGGCGGCTACACGGTGGTCACCGACGTCACCCGGCAGCCCAAGGCCAAGGGCGACCACTGCCCCGCGTACGTCTTCGCCGAGAACTTCAAGTGGCTCTACCTCACCTTCGCCGGCGCGCCGCGGTTCGACTACGAGCGCGGCTGGCTCAGCACGGAGGGCAAGATCCTCGACGGCTTCCGGAAGGCGGACGCGGGCAGGAACGCGGACGCCGGCACGGAGGCCGACACCGGCGCCGGCGCAGACGCCGGCACGAAGACGAACACGGACGCATGAGCTGCGGAGGGCTACGGAGGGCTGCGGACCACATGCTCATCAGATCGGCATATTGATGGTGGAACCCCCAGGTATGTCGCACTCGTCTAGCACATCGGTTCGATGGCGAGTGGTGACGATCTGGAGGAGGCATCGGTGGCAGGCGAGTCCCCCGGCATGGCGGAGCTGAAGAAGGAGCCGGAGGAGGCGACGGCGACGGAGCAGTCGACGTCTGCGGAGCAGCAGGCACCGGCAGAGCCCCAGGCACCCGCGGAACAGCAAGCGTCCACGGAACCGCCCGCGCCTGCCGAACGGCGAGCGTCCACGGAGCAGCCCGCCCCGCCCGCCCCGCTCGACCTGCTCGCGCAGCTCACCAACCGCCCCGCACCCCCGCCGTCCCCGGCCCGCACCGTGGCGCGCCGGGTGAAGATCTGGGCGCCGCTCGTCCTGCTGCTGGCCGTCCTCCTCGGCATCGTCCAGCTGGTCCGGCCGCTTCCGGACCCGCGGTTCACGGTCGCCGGGGACCCGTACACCTTCACCGGTGAGGCGTTCTCCATGCCGTGGCCGGAGGAGGGCCAGGCCGCGGCCAGGGTCGTGGGCGTCGGCAGCCTGGGCACGCACGGCGAGCAGAAGCCCGTGCCGACCGCGAGCGTCGCCAAGGTCATGACGGCGTACGTGATCCTCAAGGAGCACCCGCTCAAGAACGGGGAGGAGGGCGAGCGGATCACGATCGACGCGACGGCGGCCAAGGAGGCGGGCGCCCAGGAGGAGTCGCGCGTGGAGGTCTCGGAGGGGCAGACCTACACGCAGTTCCAGATGCTGCAGATGCTGCTGATCCCCTCCGGCAACAACATCGCCCGGCAGCTCGCCCGCTGGGACGCCGGGTCGGAGGACGCCTTCGTGAAGAAGATGAACCAGGCGGCCGAGGAGCTCGGCATGGACGACACGACGTACACCGACCCGAGCGGGCTGGACGCGTCGACCGTGAGCACCGCCGCGGACCAGGTCGAGCTGGCCGAGGAGGTCATGAAGAACGACGTCCTGCGGAAGATCGTCAGGATGCCGAACGCCGACGTCCCCGGTCTCCCCGGGCGGATCTACAACAACAACGACGACCTGCTGGTCACCAACCCCGGCGGGCTCGGCATCAAGACCGGGTCGAGCCGTCCGGCGGGCGGGGCGCTGATGTGGGCGGCGAAGCGGACGATCGAGGGCAAGGAGCGCCTGATCGTCGGCGCGACCATGGCCCAGCGGCAGGCGGGCAGCGACGACGCCAACGCCCACCTGAAGGTCGTCAAGGAGCGCAGCTACAAGATGATCAAGGCGGTGCAGGACGCCCTCGCCCCCGCCACGGTGGTCCGGAAGGGTGATGTCGTGGGGTACGTGGATGACGGCCTCGGCGGCCGGACGCCGGTCGTCGCCACGGCGGACCTGCGCGCGGTGGGCTGGGGCGGCCTGAAGACGAAGCTCGAGCTCGTCCCCGGCGGCGAGGGCATCCCGCGCGCCGCCGGGGCCGGTACGCATGTCGGGGCGCTGGCCGTCGGGACCGGGCCGGGCCGGGCGCAGGTGCCCGTCGCGCTCCGGAAGGACATGGCGGCGCCGGGAGCGGGGGCGAAGCTGACCCGCCTCGGGTGAGGGCCTGACGAGGCCCATGAGAGATCCTCACCGAGACTCGCGAGGACCTCTCGTGGGCCTCTCGTCGTACCCGGCGCGGGTCCCGCCGCGACGCCCCGCGCGCACCGCGTGAAGTTCTGCTGTTGCCCTGCTTAAGAAAACCTCGATGGACTTCACGGTCACCACTGGGCACATTGGTGCGCGCAAAAGAATCACGCTTCACCTCACGACGCCTGGAGCCGCAGCCATGAAGGCACTCGTCAAGCACAAGGCCGAGCCCGGGCTGTGGCTCATGGACGTCCCGGAGCCGGAGTACGGCCCCGACGACGTCATGATCAAGGTGCTGCGCACCGGCATCTGCGGCACCGACCTGCACATCCGCTCCTGGGACGGCTGGGCCCAGGGCGCGGTCAAGACCCCGCTCGTGCTCGGTCACGAGTTCGTCGGCGAGGTCGCCGCCGTGGGCGCGGACGTGCAGGACATCACGGCCGGCGACCTGGTCAGCGGCGAGGGCCACCTCGTCTGCGGCAAGTGCCGCAACTGCCTGGCCGGCCGCCGCCACCTGTGCCGCAGCACGGTCGGCCTCGGCGTCGGCCGCGACGGCGCGTTCGCCGAGTACGTCGTGATGCCGGCCTCCAACGTCTGGGTGCACCGCACGAAGGTCGACCTCGACGTCGCCGCGATCTTCGACCCGTTCGGCAACGCCGTGCACACCGCGCTCTCCTTCCCGCTGGTCGGCGAGGACGTGCTGATCACGGGCGCGGGCCCGATCGGCATCATGGCCGTGGCCGTCGCCAAGCACGCCGGCGCCCGCAACGTCGTCATCACCGACGTCAGCGAGCCACGCCTGGAGATCGCCCGCAAGGCGGGCGCGACCCTGGCCCTCAACGTCTCCGACGCCGGCATCGCGGACGCGCAGCGCCTGCTCGGCCTGCGCGAGGGCTTCGACGTCGGCCTGGAGATGTCCGGCCGGCCCGAGGCCATGCGCGACATGATCGCCAACATGACGCACGGCGGCAAGATCGCCATGCTGGGCCTGCCCGCCCAGGAGTTCCCCGTCGACTGGGCGAAGATCGTCACCTCGATGATCACCGTCAAGGGCATCTACGGCCGGGAGATGTACGAGACCTGGTACGCGATGACGGTGCTGCTAGAGGGCGGCCTCGACCTCAGCCCGGTGATCACCGGACGGTACTCGTACAAGGACTTCGACGCGGCCTTCGACGAGGCCGCCACCGCCCGCAGCGGCAAGATCATCCTCGACTGGACCGCCTGACCCGCCCGGCCGCCCCTCCCGCCGGGGCGGCCACCCCGGCCAGGCAGCCCCCTTTTTCTTCCGTAAGGAGTCCCCCGCATGTACGCGTCCGTCCGCGACGACCTCCGCGCCACCCTCGACGAGATCCGCGAGGCCGGTCTCTTCAAGCCCGAGCGCGTGATCGGCACCCCGCAGAGCGCCTCCGTCCACGTCACGGCGGGCGGCGCCCCCGGCGACGTCCTCAACTTCTGCGCCAACAACTACCTCGGCCTCGCCGACCACCCCGAGGTCGTCACCGCCGCCAAGGACGCCCTCGACCGCTGGGGCTACGGCATGGCCTCGGTGCGCTTCATCTGCGGCACCCAGGACGTCCACAAGGAGCTGGAGGGGCGGCTGTCCGCGTTCCTCGGCCAGGAAGACACGATCCTCTACTCGTCCTGCTTCGACGCCAACGGCGGCGTCTTCGAGACCCTGCTCGGCGCCGAGGACGCGGTCATCTCCGACGCCCTCAACCACGCGAGCATCATCGACGGCATCCGCCTGTCCAAGGCCCGCCGCTTCCGCTACGCCAACCGCGACATGGCCGACCTCGAGAAGCAGCTCCAGGCCGCCAACGAGGGCGGCGCGCGCCGCAAGCTCATCGTCACCGACGGCGTCTTCTCCATGGACGGCTACGTCGCACCGCTGCGCGAGATCTGCGACCTGGCCGACCGCTACGACGCGATGGTGATGGTCGACGACTCCCACGCGGTCGGCTTCGTCGGCCCCGGGGGCCGCGGCACCCCCGAGCTGCACGGCGTCATGGACCGGATCGACATCATCACCGGCACCCTCGGCAAGGCCCTCGGCGGCGCCTCCGGCGGCTACGTCGCCGCCCGCGCCGAGATCGTCGCCCTGCTGCGCCAGCGCTCGCGCCCGTACCTCTTCTCCAACTCCCTCGCGCCGGTCATCGCCGCCGCCTCCCTGAAGGTCCTCGACCTGCTGGAGTCCGCGGGCGACCTGCGGGAGCGGCTGAAGGCCAACACCGAGCTGTTCCGCACGAAGATGACCGAGGCGGGCTTCGAGATCCTGCCCGGCGACCACGCCATCGCCCCCGTCATGATCGGCGACGCGGCGGAGGCCGGCCGGATGGCGGAGCTGCTGCTGGAGCGCGGCGTCTACGTGATCGGCTTCTCCTACCCGGTGGTCCCGATGGGTGCCGCCCGGATCCGCGTGCAGCTGTCCGCGGCGCACTCCACCGCCGACGTGGAGCGGGCCGTCGCCGCGTTCGTCGACGCGCGCAACGCACTGCGGGGCTGAGCCCGGCCGGAACGGGCGGTGACTCCGGCGGAACCCCCGGGCCGGGGTCCCGCCGGGGTTACCGCCCGTTCCTGGCAAAATGACGGGGTGATCGACCCCCGGCGGCTGCGTGTCCTGCGGGCCGTGGCGGACCACCGTACGGTGACCGCCGCGGCCGCCGCGCTGTACCTGACCCCCTCGGCCGTCTCCCAGCAGCTCGCGGCGCTGGAACAGGAGACCGGCCACGTCCTGCTGACCCGCAGCGGCCGCGGCGTGCGCCTCACCGCGGCCGGCGAGATCCTGCTGACCCACGCCCACGAGGTCGTCGCCCAGCTGGAGCGGGCCGAGGCGGAGCTCGCCGCCTACGCGGGCGGCACCGCCGGCGAGCTGACCGTGGCGGCGTTCGCGACGGGCATCGCCGAGGTGCTGGCCCCGGTCATCGGGCTCCTCGCCGTCCGCCACCCCGGCATCCGGCTCCGGGTGCGCGACGCCGAGGGCGACGCGAGCCTGCCGATGGTGCTGGACGGGGAGGCCGACGTGGCCCTCGCCGTCGAGTACCGGGGCGCCCCGCGGGAGGACGACCTGCGGCTCGTCCGCGTGCCGCTCTACGCCGAGCCCTTCGACGCCGTCCTGCACGCCGCGCACCCGCTGGCCGGCAGCCCCCACGTGAGCCTGGACGAGCTGGCCGACAGCGACTGGATCGGCCCCTACCCGGGCAACCCCTGCCACGACGTGGTGGTGCTGGCCTGCGAACTGGCCGGCTTCCAGCCCCGCCTGGTGCACTCCTCGGACGACTTCCGCGCCGTGGTCGCCCTGGCCGGGGCCGGCGCCGGGGTGGCCCTCGTGCCGCGCTCGGCGCTGCGCGGCATGGAGCTGAAGGACACCGTCGTCCGCCCCGTCGAGGGCCCGGCCGCGACCCGGCGCGTGTTCGCCGCGGTCCGCCGCGGCGCCGAGGACCACCCGCTCATCCGGCCGGTCCTCGACGCGCTCACGGAAGTCGCGGGCTCGCTGTCCACCAACTGACGCCGGGCGTCCGGCCGGTGCCGGGCGTCACTTCTTGAGGGTCCACTCGCCCGTCTCGTTGGCGAAGCCGCCGTCCAGCGTGAACTGCACCTTCTCGGGCTTGGAGCTCTCGGGGACGGAGAAGACGACCCAGCCGAGGGCCTTGCCGCCCTGGGCGATGTTCACGGTGACCGGGAACTTCGGGCCCTCGGTGACGCTGCCCATGGTCTGGGTGAAGGCCTGGCCCTGCCCGTCGACGACCTTGGCCCCGCTGGAGGGGCTGTCCGAGTAGGCGACCGTGCCGGTGTTGACGAGCTCGAACTGGGCGGCGACCCAGCGCTTGCCGGCGGCCGGCTTCATGTACTTGTTGTCGCTGTGGGCCGGGTCGGCGAAGCCCTTCAGGGTGACGTCGAGCTGCTCGCCCGGCTTCTTGCCCTTGAGTGTGAGCTTGCCTCCGATGGCGTGCGCGCCGCCCTGCCCCTGGCCCTTGTCCTTGTCCTTGTCCTGGCCGCCACCCTGGCCCGCGCCGCCCTGGTCCGGCGCCGGGTTCGACTGCTGGGGCGCGGGGCTCTTGTCGGCCGACGCACTGGCGTCCGCCGCAGGGTCGGTGCCGTCGCCGTTGCAGGCGGTGGCGGTGGCCGCGAGCACGATGACGGCCGCGGCGGTGATGAGCTGACGACGCATGATGAATCCCCCGTGATGGTTGTCTTGACGTGCACATTCTTACTTCACCTCGCGGCGGGATCCGGCGGCAGAAGGGCCGGGCGGGGCTCCTGTGACAGTCGCGTGATCAAACCGTCGCATCGTCCCGCTCCCGTACCGTTCCCGTCCCGGGCCCCGATGCCGCGACGGCCCGTACCCCCGGCCTGGCGGGCTAGGGTGGAGCCTGCGCGCCCCGGCGCGCGCTGACGGCGATACCGGGCACGGGAACCGACTGACGGAGGCGGTGTGGAGCAGCACGCACGGCGCACTCCGGCGCCGGTCGCCCTGTGGTCCCTGCTCGTCCTCCTGCTCGGCGTGGTCTGCGGGACGGTGCCGACGGGTTCGGGCACCACGCTCTCGGCCTTCCCGCCGGTCGCCTCGGTCTCCTTCGCCACCTCCGGTACCTCTGCCGCCGACCAGGCCCGTCCCGCGTTCAGCGCGCCGGACTCCCCGCCCGCGGCGGACGGCACCCGTGCCCAGGGCCTCCACGTCTCCGCGGCCGTGCAGCACACCCGTCCGCCCGGGCTGCCCGGAGCGGTGCCCGGCCCGGTGGCCGGGCCGCTCGCCGTCCCGCTGCCGGCCGGCGAGGTCGCCGGACCCCGGCAGGAGCGTGCGCCGCCCGCGGCGGCCCCCTCCTCGCGCCGCCCCCGCGGCCCTCCCTCCACACGGAGCATCTGACGCCCTGAGCGTCGGCCCCGCCCTGCCCTTCTCGCGTGCCCGCAGCGGTCCGTGACGTTTCGTCGGTTCCGACGTGTCGCCGATTCCGGCGTGTCGTCAATTCCGGCGCGTCGTCAATTCCGGCGTCCCGTCGATGCGTCCTGCGAGGCCGGGCCTCCGGTTGCCGACGCTCCACCTCCGTCTGCCGTGAAGTGGAGAAACCATGTCACCCCGGCCCTCGCGCCGCGCCCCGCTGTGGCGCGCGCTCGTCGCCCTCGCCGTCGTCGCGGCCTCCCTGTTCTTCGCCCTGACCACCCCCGCCCGGCTCGGCCTCGACCTGCGCGGCGGCACCCAGATCGTGCTGGAGACGCGGGACTCGCCCACGTCCCGGGCGGACGCCGCCGCCACCGACCGGGCGCTGGAGGTCCTGCGGCAGCGGGTCGACGCGCTCGGCGTGGCCGAGCCGTCGCTCGCGCGCTCCGGCGAGCGCCGCATCGTCGTCGAACTGCCCGGCGTCCAGGACCCCCGGAAGGCCGTCGACGTCATCGGCCGCACCGCCCAGCTCACCTTCCACCCCGTACTCGGCACCGTGCCGGACGGCAGCAGCCCCCGGGCGGCCGCGGACGGCGCCGCCGGCGCACGGACCCTGCCCGACCCCGACGCCCCCGGCCACTCCCTGCACCTGGGCCCGGCAGCCCTCACCGGCAAGGACGTCAAGGACGCCCGGGCCGTCCTCGACGCGCAGACCGGCGGCGGCTGGACCGTCGCCCTCTCCTTCCGGGGCGGCGGCGGGAAGAGCTGGGCGCGCGTCACGGGCGAGGCGGCGTGCGCCGCACCGGGCGACGCGTCCCGCCGGGTCGCGATCGTCCTCGACGACCGCGTCGTCTCGGCACCGGCCATGCAGAGCAGCGTGCCGTGCCGGACCGGGATCCAGGGCGGCAGCGCCCAGATCACCGGAGGGTTCGACGACGCAGAGGCCCGCGATCTGGCCGCGCTCGTCAAGGGCGGCGCCCTGCCCGTCCCGGTCGAGGTCGTCGAACAGCGCACCGTCGGCCCGACGCTGGGCGCCGAGGCGATCCGGGCCAGCGCGGCCGCGGCGGTCATCGGCCTCGTCTGCACGGCGCTGTTCGTCGTCGCCGTCTACCGGCTGCTCGGCGTCCTGGCCACGGTGGCGCTCGCGCTGTACGGGCTGATCTCGTACGCCGCGCTGGTCGCGCTCGGGGCCACGCTCACCCTCCCCGGGCTGGCCGGGTTCGTGCTGGCCGTCGGCATGGCCGTCGACGCGAACGTCCTCGTCTTCGAACGGACCCGGGAGGAGTACGAACGGGCCCGGGTCGCACCCGCGCGCCGCGCCGGCCCGCAGGACCTCCGCGGCCCGCTGCGGAAGGGCTTCGGCAAGGCGTGGAGCGCCGTCGTCGACTCGAACGTGACGACCCTCCTCGCCGCCGGCCTGCTCTTCTTCTTCGCCACGGGCCCGGTCAAGGGCTTCGGCGTCACCCTGTCCGTGGGCGTCGCGGCCTCCATGATCTCCGCCCTCGTCATCACCCGGGTGCTCGCGGACTGGGCGCTGCGGCGCGACTGCGTCCGGCGCAGGCCGCGCCTGGCCGGAGTCGCCTCGGCGGGCCGGCTGCGGGCCTTCCTCGCCCGCCGCGGCCCCCGGCTGATGCACCACCGCCGCATCTGGCTGGGCGTCAGCGCCGTGCTGCTGGCCCTCTCCGTCGCGGGCATCGGGGTGCGCGGGCTGCACCTCGGCGTCGAGTTCACCGGGGGCCGTCTGGTCGAGTACGGCACGAGCCGCCCCGTGGACGTGGAGAAGGCGCGCGCCGCGGTCGGTGACGCCGGGTTCCCGCGCGCCGTCGTGCAGAAGTCGGGCAACGGCGACGTCGTCGTGCGCACCGGGACCATGGACGACGGGGACCAGCAGCGCATCAAGTCGGCCCTGGAAGCCCACGGCGGGACCGTCACCGTCGAGCGCGACGAGCGGATCGGGCCGAGCCTGGGCAGCGAGCTGCGCGACAAGGCGCTGATCGCCCTGGGCGTCGCGGTGGCGGCCCAGCTCGTCTACCTCAGCGTGCGCTTCCGCTGGACCTTCGCGACGGCGGCGGTCGCGGCGATGGTCCAGGACGTGCTGCTGGTGGTCGGGCTGTTCGCCTGGCTGGGCCGGCCGGCCGACAGCGTCTTCCTCGCGGCGCTGCTCACGGTGGTCGGCTACTCCGTCAACGACACGGTGGTCGTCTTCGACCGCATCCGCGAGACGCGGCGCCCGGGGCGGACCGGCGGGCCGGGGACGGGGACGGGGACGGGTGAGGGACGGATGCCGCTGGCGTCCGCCGTCGACAGCGCGATCCTGCACACCGTGCCGCGCACGGTGAACACCGGCATGGGCGTCCTCTTCGTCCTCGCTGCGCTCGCGGTGCTGGGCGGCGACTCACTGGCCGACTTCTCCCTGGCGCTGCTCGCCGGGGTGCTGTTCGGCATCGGCTCGACCGTCCTGACGGCCGCACCGATCGCGGTGATCCTCGAAGGACACCGCCCCGCCGCCGCACCGCCCGCGCCCTCCGCACCGCGCAAGGACCCGAGGGACTCGGGCGCGGTGGTCTGACCTGCGGGCGGGGGAAGCGGCCGGCGCAGGCGCCCTGCTCGGGGCGTGGCCGCTTCCCGCCGCTCGGCGCTCGCCTGCACCTTCCGGAGTCATATGATCACGCAATCGGCACGGTGAACGCGCCACGACGACCGGATCGACAGCCGCGCCGGCCACTGCGAGGGGACACGGATTGGAAGGCACACGGACGCCGCAGGAGCCCTTGCGCTTCGCCGTGCTCGGGCCCGTCCTGGCCTGGCGGGGGCAGGAAGCGCTCGACACCGGCTCGCCGCAGCAGCGCGCCGTGCTCGCGGCCCTCCTGTTACGGGGCGGGCACACGGCCACGGTGGGGGAGCTCGTCGACGGCCTCTGGGGCTCCGGTCCGCCGGCCACGGCGCTCAACGCCCTCCGTACGTACGCCTTCCGGCTCCGCCGGTCGTTCGGGGCGGAGGGGGCGGGCGTCCTCGTCAGCGACTCCGGCGGCTATGCGATCCGCACCGGGCCCGCCGATTGGGGGGCGGCCGGCTCCGGACCGGTCGTGGAACTGGACCTCGACCGGGCCAGGGCGCTGGCCGAGGAGGGACACCGGGCCCGTCGCTCCGGAAACCCGGTGCGCGCCCGGGAACTCGTCACCGAAGCACTCGCCGTGTGGCGGGGCGAATCGCTCGCCGGTCTGCCGGGCCCGTACGCGGAGACGCAGCGCACGCGCCTGGAGGAGTGGCGGCTGTCGCTCATCGAGACGCGCCTGGAGCTGGATCTGGAGGTCGGCAGCAACGCGGAGGCCGTCTCCGAGCTGACCGCCCTGACCGCCGCCCACCCGCTGCGCGAGCCCCTGCGCGAACTGCTCATGCTCGCCCTCTACCGCAACGGCCGCCAGGCCGAGGCCCTCGCCGTCTACGCCGACACCCGCCGCCTCCTCGCCGAGGAACTCGGCGTCGGCCCGCGCCCCGAACTGTCCGAGCTCCAGCAGCGCATCCTCAACGCCGACCCCGGCCTCGCGGCCGCCGCGGGCCCCGCCCGGAAGACGGCGGGGTTCCGCGAGGGCTTCGTCCGGCCCGCCCAGCTGCCCGCGGACATCGCGCACTTCACCGGCCGCACCGCGCACGTGGCGGAGATCCGTGACCTGCTGGCCGCCGGACCCGGCCGCAGCCCGGCGGTCCCTGCCGTCACCGGCACGGGCGGCGTGGGAAAGACCACGCTCGCCGTCCACGCGGCCCACTCCGTACGCCACCACTTCCCGGACGGACAGCTCTACGCCGACCTGCAGGGCGCGGGCCCGGAACCCGCCGAACCCGAGGCCGTGCTGGGCTGGTTCCTGCGCGCCCTGGGCGTCTCGGGTGCCGCCGTTCCCGACGGCATCGAGGAGCGGTCCGCGCTCTTCCGCTCCACCCTCGACGGCTGCCGCGTCCTGGTCCTGCTCGACAACGCCCGCGACGCCGCCCAGATCCGGCCGCTGCTGCCCGGGACCGGCGGCTGCGCGGCGCTGGTCACCAGCCGCCACCGCATGACCGGGCTCGCCGCTGCTCGCATCGTCGACCTCGACGTGATGGGCCCCGGCGAAGGGCTCGCGCTCTTCACGCGGATCGTGGGCACCGAGCGCGTGGAGGCCGAGCGGGACGCCGCGACGGACGTCGTTGCGGCGTGCGGCTTCCTGCCGCTGGCCATCCGCATCGCCGCCTCCCGCCTCGCCGCCCGCCGCACCTGGACCGTCCCCGTGCTCGCGCGCAAGCTCGGCGACGAACGCCGCCGCCTGGACGAACTGCGCGCCGGCGACCTCGCCGTCAAGGCCACCTTCGAGCTCGGCTACGGACAGCTGGAGCCGGGGCAGGCCCGCGCCTTCCGGCTCCTCGGGCTGGCCGACGGCCCGGACATCTCGCTGACCGCCGCCGCAGCCCTCCTGGACCTCGACGTCGATGCCACCGAGGAACTGCTGGAATCGCTGGTCGACACGTCCCTCCTGGAGTCCGCCGCACCCGGCCGGTACCGCTACCACGACCTCGTACGCCTCTACGCGCGTGCATGCGCCGAACGCGACGAACAGCCCCCCGCCGGCCGCGAAGCAGCCCTCTCGCGGCTGCTCGACTTCTACCTCGCCACCGCCGCCCGGTCCTACGCGCTCGCACGGCCCGGGGACCGGCTGGTGGCCCACCTGGCGCCCACCGCGGTGCCGGGGCTCGCCCTCGAGGACGGCGGGGAAGCCGTCGACTGGCTGGTCGCGGAAGCCGCCTGCATCCTGTCCTGCGTGCGCCTGCAGGCGACCGGAGGAGGCTCCCCGGCCACCCTGGCGCGGGCGGCGGACCTGCTGCTCGTCGCCAAGGACCTGGTGGAGGCGGGCATCAGCGGGAGCGCCTACGTCCACGCCGCCGAGGCCGTGCTGGCCGCGGCGCGGGTCGCCGGTGACGCGCAGGCGGAGGGCCGGGCTTGCATCGCCCTCGCCCACGCGCACAGGTTCACCGGGCAGCTGGAGGAGGCCGACGAGTACGCCCACCGGTCGCTGCTCCTCGTCGACGCCACCGACGACCCGATGCTGATCCGCTGCTACGCCGCGAACCAGCTCGGCATCATCGCCATCCACCAGCGGCGCTACCGCGACGCCGAGGCTCATCTCCGCCGGGCCCTCGACCACTTCCGGGCCGACGGCAACCGGGTCGGCGAGGCCAGCGCCCTCTCCAACCTCTCCCGGGCCCACGTGGGACTGGACGACGCCGCTCGGGCGGTGGAGCTGGCCGAGGAGGCCCTTGCCGTCTACCGGAGCGTCGGCGGCTCCTGGCGGCTGGCCAACGCCCTGTACTCGCTGGGGCTGGCCCTGGCGGAGGACGGCCGCACGGACGAGGGCCTGGACCGGCTGGCGGAGGCGCTCGGCATCTTCCGGGAGAGCCGGCAGCGGTGGTGGGAGGGGATCACCCTCTACCGGACGGCCGAGGTCCATCTGATCGCCGGGCGTGCCGAGGAAGCCGTACAACCCGCCGAACTGGCCTTGTCCATCCTCCGCGGGCTCGGATCGTGGTGGCAGCTCGCCGGAGTCCTGACCGTGCTCGCCCGCGCGCTCGACCTCATCGGCCAGGCCGAGCGGGCCCGGGCCTGCCGGCAGGAGGCCCGGGCGATCCGGGACCGCCAGGGCCCCGCGGCCGGGCGCCTCCGCACGGCACCGGACTCCGACGGGCCGCCGGGGGTCAGGTCCGCGTGACGGTCCCGCACGGCTCCCGGTCGCCCGCCTTGCCGGGCTTGGCAGACTTGCCAGGCTTGGCTGACGGCCCGGACGCAGCCTCACCCGTGTCCAGTTCACGGCTGCGGCCGTAGGGGTCGACGGCGGGGCCGGACGGGGGCGGGGTGGCGTCGGGCCGGCCCGCGTGGAACATACGCCGAAAATGGCCGGATTCAGCCCCCGCCCTGTTCCCTTTTCGGCCCCGGAGGCTCTACCTGTAGCGGGGCCGGTCCGGCCGGCCCCCAGGGGCGAGAGGAATTGTGCGATGACCTCCGGGATGACCTCGTTCGACAAGATCTACGACCAGCCCGACCCCCGGGCGTACTTCACGGTGCTGGGACCTCTGGAGTACCAGACACCGCACCATGCCCAGAGCGTCTTCCGGCGTATGGCCGAGACCCTCGGGGGCCCACCCGGCGACGAGCCGCCGACCGTCGTGGACATCTGCTGTTCCTACGGCATCAACGCGGCACTCCTCAACCACGACGTCACCTTGGACGAGCTCTACACCCGCTACACCTCGCCGCAGGTCGCGCCGCTCACCACGGCCGAGCTCATCGAGGACGACCGGGCGTACTTCGCGGCGCGCCGGCGGCCCGGGGCGGCACGCGTGGTCGGCATCGACGTGGCCGCGCAGGCCGTGTCCTACGCGCAGGCCGCCGGGCTGCTGGACGAGGGGTTCGCCGAGAACCTGGAGACCGCCGAGCCCAGCGGGGAACTGCTCCGGCAGACGCGGCGGGCCCGGCTCATCACCATCACCGGCGGGACCACGTTCCTGTCCGCCAGGACGCTCAAGGCCCTCACCGCGGGCACGGACACGCCGCCCTGGGTGGCCTCGTTCGTGCTCCGGACCGCCTCGTACGAGCCGATCGCCGACGCCCTGGCCGCCCACGGCCTGAGCACGGAGAAGTACACCGCCCGCACGTTCCCGCAGCGCCACTTCAGCGGGCCGGAGGAGCAGCGGTACGCCGTCGAGGCCGTCGAGGCCGCGGGCGAGGACCCCCGGGGCAAGGAGACCGAGGGGTACTTCCACACGACGCTCTACCTCTCGCGGCCCCCGCAGGACGCGGCGGCCCTGCCCCTCACGGAGCTGCTGCCGCCAGGCTGACCCGGGGCACGGGCATACGCATCGGCGGGTTCATGGCGAAGCGACGAGCGAATTCCGGCCATGAACCCGCTACGGGCACGAGCCGCCGGCCGGCTCGTACGGCCGCTCCTCCGGCAGCCTGCGCCGCGCCCCGTCCAGGTCCCCGGCGACGACCAGCCGGTGGACCTCACGGGCCAGGGGTGTGACGTCCGTGACGGACACGGTCCACTCGTCGGCGTAACGCCGCGCCGCCTCGCCCGCGAGCCCCAGCTGGAGGGACCGGTGGGGCAGGGCCTTCAGGTGCAGGTCGCGCTCGGGATCCCACTGCACCCTGGCCGGTGCCGCCTTCAGCTCGCGCTGCCAGGCGTCACGGTCGGCGTGGACGTCCCGGTCGTAGTGCGACAGACAGGCATTGGCCAAGGCCCAGTCGAAGCCGGCCCGGTCGATCTCGATCGCGAGGACGCACTCCTGGTCGGTCTTGGTGGCCCAGCCGCAGCGGTACATCATCCAGAGAAAAGAGGGCTTGATCCACGTCATACGGTCCCGCTTCCACGCGGACGGGAACCGGCCGTCCCGGGCGGCCGGCAGGCCGAGGCGCGGGGCGTAGGCCTGGTAGACGGTGATGGTGCTGTCGGTGTGCGCCGCCCGGATGCGGCGGTGGGGCTCCTGCATGGGGCAAGTCTGTGCGGGCGCCTGTGACCTGGCCAAACGATTTACGCGCGGTGGGCGCTGCGGCCGGCGAGGTTACCTTCGCGCCGGGGTGTCCAGCAGGTCGGTGACGAACTTGCGCAGTTTTCCGGCGCGGACCGGTTGTACGCCGTGGAGGACCTGCGCGCCGTAGGCGAGTGCGGTGCCGGGGCGGGTGGGGGTGACCCAGCGGGTGGAGTCGATGTCGCGGAGCCAGGCGGGTACGGCTTCGTGGCCGCCCAGGTGCGGCATCCGGTACGTCAGGGGGGTGCCGGGGGCGTAGCCCTCGGCTTCGCCCACGACGGCTCCCGTCCAGACGGCCGGGCCGGCCGTGGTCTCGATGTAGAACTCGCCGCCCTCGTCGGCGTCCTCGAGGACCACGCCGATGCGTCCGATGCGCCGGGGTGCGACGGCCGGGTCGGGGATCCCGTCGATGTGGGTCGGGATGTGCTGGCCCGCCGTCAGTTCGGTGTAGTCCCAGCGGGCGTCGGCGGCGACCGAGGGCAGGGCCCGCTGCAGGACGTGCAGGGCGCGGACCGTGGCGGAGCGCAGGATCTCCTGGGCGAGCCCGGGGGCCCGGAGGAGTTCGGCCTGGCGCCGCGGCTTCCATCCGGTCGCCGCGATCTCGCTGTCCATGATCTTGACCAGCTGTCCGAGCTCCGCCGGCGTCAGGAACTCCTCGACGCTCTGCAGGGCCAGGGTCTCGGTCAGATGGATCATCAGATGCCTCCCTGTGCTCGACGTACTCCGTACTCGGCCGCGGGAATCACCTGGCAGTGTCGTGGCTGTGCGTGCCGCCCGGCAGTCGACAACTGGCCGACTTGGGGACGGGGCCGGAGGGTCCGTCGGTACGCCGGCGGCCCCTCCGGCCCCCGTGCTCAGAACTCCAGCGACACGTCGTGCGTCCGCAGCCAGAAGTCCAGGGCCAGGACCAGTTCGCTGCCGGTGCGGTAGCCCGGCCGGGGGTCGTCGGCGGTGGCCGCGGCCAGCGAGGGGCCGTCGAGGAGCGGGCGGACGAGCGAGTCCGGGCCCTCGGTGGCCCGCTTCAGGGCGCTGCGCAGGCCGTCGAGGTAGTACGGGTCGCGCGTGGTGGGGTACGGGGCCTTGAGGCGGTCGGCGACGGCGTCCGGGAGGAGGTCGCGGGTGGCGGCGCGCAGGAGGGACTTCTCCCGGCCGTCGAAGGTCTTCATGGACCAAGGGGTGTTGAAGACGTATTCCACGAGGCGGTGGTCGCAGAAGGGGACGCGGACCTCAAGGCCGACGGCCATGCTGGCGCGGTCCTTGCGGTCGAGCATCCACTGCACGAAGCGGGTCAGGTGCAGGTAACCGATCTCCCTCATGCGCCGTTCCGGGCCGGTCTCGCCGGGCAGGCGGGGCACTTCGGCGAGGGCCTCGCGGTAGCGCTCCGCCCGGTACCCCTGCAGGTCGATCTTCTCGAGCAGGCCGCGGTCCAGCAGGGCCTCGCCGGGGCCGCTGCCGGGGCCGGAGATGCCGGTGCCGAAGGGCGGGGCGAGCCAGGGGAAGGTGTCGGCGGCCACGGAGTCGGGGTGGTGGAACCAGCGGTAGCCGCCGAAGACCTCGTCGGCGGACTCGCCCGAGAGCGCGACCGTGCACTGTTCGCGCACCGCCTTGAACAGCAGGTAGAGGGAGGTGTCGCCGTCGCCGAGGTCGAAGGGCAGGTCGCGGGCGCGCATGACGGCTTCGCGGGCGGCGGTGTCGAGCAGCGCGGACGACGGGAGGGTGATGACCCGGTGGTCGGAGCCGACGTGCCGGGCGAGGGCCTCGGCGTACGGGGTGTCGCGCGTGCCCCGCCAGTCGTCCGCCGTGAAGTTCTCGGCGTGGCGGGCGAAGTCGAGGGCGAAGGACTGCACGGGGGCACCGCCCTCGGCCGTGCGCTGCCGGGCGCCGAAAGCGGTGATGACGCTGGAGTCGAGGCCGCCGGAGAGCAGGGTGCCGAGGGGGACGTCGGCGACCATCTGCCGGGCGATGATGTCTTCCAGCAGCTCGCGGATGCGGGCGATCGTCGTGTCGAGGTCGTCGGTGTGCTCGCGGGACTCCAGCGCCCAGTAGCGGCGCAGGATCAGACCGCCGCGGCGGATGCGGGCGGTGTGGCCGGGAGGCAGTTCGTACATGCCCTTGTAGACGGCGTGGCCGGGGGTCTTCGTGAAGGCGACGAGTTCGGCGAGGCCTTCGGCATCGATGGCAGGACGTACGGCGGGGTGGGCGAGGATGGCCTTGGGCTCGGAGCCGAAGAGGACGCCGTCGGGCGTGGGGTGGTAGTACAGCGGCTTGATGCCCATGCGGTCGCGGACCAGCAGCAATTCCTGGGTCCGGACGTCCCACAGGGCGAAGGCGTACATGCCGTTGAGGCGCTCGGTGAAGTCCTCGCCCCACTCGAGGTAGGCATGCAGGACGACCTCGGTGTCGCTGCTCGTACGGAAGGCGTGCCCGCGGCTCTCCAGCTCGGCCCGCAGCTCGCGGAAGTTGAACACCTCGCCGCTGTAGGTGAGGGCGGCGACCGTCCGGCCGCCGTGTTCGAAGGTCATGGGCTGTTTGCCGCCGTCGGGGTCGATGACGGCGAGGCGGCGGTGGCCGAGGGCGGCCCGGTCGTCCAGCCAGAGGCCGTGGGCGTCCGGGCCGCGGCACGCCATGGTGTGCGTCATCGCGTCGGCCGTGTCGGCGGTGACGGGGTGTGCCGGGTCGTACGAGACCCATCCTGCTATTCCGCACATGGCGTGCTGTCTCCCTGTCTCCTGTCGGAGTGCCTCTTGGGGTGAGAGGGGGTGCGGCTCTCCTTGCGGAAGGCTGCGAGGAGAGCCGCACCCCTGTGGTGCCGTGGTGGTGGTCAGACGTGCGCGGCGGGAACCTCGGCGGGCCGTTCCCCGCCGGCGAAGCGCCGGAAGGTCCACGTCATCCACATCACGACGAGGACCATCAGCACGCTGATCGCGGTGGCCCAGGCCATGGCGTCGGCCCAGCTCGCGGCGGTGGCGTGCTTGCCGGCGACGGCGAAGAACACCGCGCCGACGACGGCGACGCCGGCGGCGCTCGCGAACTGCTGGGTGGTGGTGAGGATGCCGGAGGCGATGCCCGCGTCCTGGGCCCTGACCCGCATCAGCGCGGCGCCGAAGAGGGCGGGCAGGACGACGCCGTTGCCGGCGCCGATCAGGCACAGGCACAGCACGATCCACGGCAGGCCGGTGTCGGGGCCGGCCGCGTACAGCCGTACGGCCAGGGCCACCAGGCCCAGCACGATCACGGCGCTGCTGACGACGAGGGCGCTCATGCCCCAGCGGTCGGTGAGCCTGCCGCCGATCATCGAGGTGGCGGTGAAGAGGATGCCCATCGGGGAGAACACCAGGCCCGCCTGGAACGGGCCGAGGTCCATGCCGGACTGCAGCAGCAGGGTGAGCGTGAACATGAAGCTGCCGAAGTAGACCATGAACGCGACGCTCGCGATCACGCCGCCCCGGAAGGAGGGGCTGCGGAACAGCGGGAAGACGAGCACGGGGTCGCCGCCGCGGCGGGCGAGGGTGCGCTCCCAGACCAGCGTCAGCACGGCGACGGGGATCGCGAGGGCCATGCTGACCCAGGTCCACACCGGCCAGTTCGAGGTGTGGCCCATGGTCAGGGGCACGAGCAGCAGGGCGAGGGCGAGGGTGACGCCGGACGCCCCGACGGGGTCGAGCCCGATGCGCCGCCGGTGGGTCTGGGCGGGCAGGACGCGCATGGCGGCGGCCGCGATCACCGCGCAGAACGGCACGTTGATGAGGAAGATGCTCCGCCAGCCGAGCCCGGCGAAGTCCGCGGCGATCAGCGCGCCGCCGAGGACCTGGCCGGCGATGGAGCCGAGGCCGGCGGCGGCGCCGTACCAGGCCATGGCCTTGGGCTTGCGCTCGTCGGGGAAGTCCGCCGTGATCACGGCGAGGACCTGCGGGACCATCACCGCGCCGGCGAGGCCCTGGGCCAGCCGGGCGGCGACGAGCTGCTCGGGGTTGACGGCGATGCCGCACAGCAGCGAGGTGATGCCGAAGGCGATCGTGCCGATGACGAACAGCCTCCGGTAGCCGTACTTGTCACCCAGCCGGCCTCCGGTGATCATGCCGGCCGCGTAGGCGAAGGCGTAGCCGCCGACGACGAGTTCGAGGGCGGCGGGCCCCGCGTGGATGCTCTCCTCCAGCGACGGCGCGGCGACGTTCACCACGAAGAAGTCGAACTGGGCGAAGAACATGGCGGACAGCAGGACGAGGAGGGTAGGTCCGGTGCGTACGGTCGGTTTGGTCGGGGCCTCCGCCACGGCGGGCGGGGCGAGTTGGTCGGTCATGGGGCTCCTCGGCGCCGGTCGCGCGCGGCGGACGGCGCGGTTCGCGGACCTGTGGTCGGTACGGGTGAAGGGGCTGACTGACTAACTGGCTGGCTGACTGGCTGACTGGCTGACTACGGGTGGAGGGGCCGGGCGCAATGGCTGCGGGTCAGCGGCTCTTCCGTCGGCCGTGGATGGCGCAGGTGATGCGGGAGGTGCACAGACGCCGCCCGTTCTCGTCGGAGATGACGACCTCGTAGGTCGCCGTCGTCCGGCCGAGGTGGAGCGCGGTGGCGACTCCGGTGACGGTCCCGTTGCGGACCGCCAGGTGGTGGGTGGCGTTGATGTCGACGCCGACGGCGATGTGGCCGTCGCCGGCGTGCAGGACGGCGCCGATCGAGCCGAGCGATTCGGCGAGCACGGCGGAGGCCCCGCCGTGGAGCATGCGGTAGAGCTGGGTGTTGCCGGCCACGGGCATGGTGGCGACCAGGCGTTGCGGCGTCGCCTCGTGGAAGGTGATGCCCATCCGGCCGGCCAGGGTGCCTTCGCCCGCCGCGTTGATCCGGGCGACGGCGTCCTCGGGCGGCACGTCGAGCAGGCTCGCGGGGCGGGGGGCGGCGGTCGTCATCGGAGCGTCACCGCCGTCCCGTCGCCGGCCGTGGCCACGGCCGCGGGGTCCGCGGGCCGGTAGGTCTGCAGGGCCACGTACTTCTCGCGCAGCTGCCGCTTGAGCACCTTGCCCGTGGGGCCGAGGGGGATGTCGCCCGGGGAGGCCGCGATCTCCAGCAGGGCGAGCCGGGGCTGGCCGATCCGGTCGAGGACGTCGTTGGCCCGGCGCAGCAGGTCCGCCGCGTCCCCGGTGCCGTCGAAGAGCCGGACGAGGGCGACGGGGACCGTCCGGTCCCGGTCGTGCCCGGCGACGACCGCGCAGTCGGCGACCTCCTTCAGGCCCAGGAGGATCTCCTCCTCCATCAGGGCCGAGTAGCCGTCGCCGGCGTCGGTGCGGATGCAGTCGACGGCGCGGTCGACGTGGAAGTAATCGCCGTCCACGGTGCGGTGGACGAGGTCGCCGGAGAGCCAGTAGCCGGCGAGGGTGGAGCGGTAGGTGGTGTCGGAGTCGTTCCAGTAGCCGCGGGCGATGGAGTCGCCGCGGACGCCGAGCAGGCCGACCTCGCCGGGGTCCGCGTGGCTGCCGTCCTCGCGCAGGACGGCGACCTCGGAGAGGGGGACGCGGCGGCCGAGGTGGCGGGCGCGGGGCGGGCTGTCGGGGGTGATCTCGCGGCGCAGGGCGGCCCACCCGAGCTCGGAGGAGCCGAGCCCGTCATCGATGACCGAACCGGGGACGGTGCGGTCGCCGGCGGTGGTGCGGCCGAGCTCCATCAGGCGCCGCATGTGGGCGTCGTGGCCGCAGTCGCCGAGGTTGACCCACACCTCGACGGAGGTGAAGTCCGCCGGGTCGGGGCCGTGGGTCGCGAGGTGGGCGAGGGCCTCGTTGAAGGCGAGGACGACGCCGGGCCGGTAGGTGGCGCAGCCGCGCGCGAGCCCGGGCCCGGTGGGGTCGGACCAGCCGACGGTGGGGACGCCGGCGAGCAGGGAGTAGAAGGTGAAGGCGATGGCGCTGGAGTGGGACTGGGGGTAGGCGGCGAGGACGACGGAGGTCTCGGGGCCGGGCGGGTTGGCCAGTCGGTAGCGGGCTCCCGCGACGCTCTGCGCGTGGGTCCACACGACGGGCTTGGGGTTGCCCGTGGTGCCCGAGGAGTGGCAGATGACGACGGGGTCGTCCGCGCCGTGGCGGTACTCGGCCCCGGCGGGCAGGGTGCGGTTGCCGAGGATGCCCGCGTCCTGGCGGGTGCAGGTCCAGCGGACGACGGGCAGTTCGCGCTCGCGGCCGGCGAAGAGGGCCAGCCTGGGTGCGTCGGTGTAGATGCCGACGGGGGCGGTGCGGCGGATCAGCCCGAGCGCGAGTTCCGGTTTCATCCGGCCGTTGATGAGGACGGCGATCGCCCCGATGCGGGCGAGGGCGGCGAGGTGGAGGTGGTCCTCGAAGGAGTCCTCGATGTAGACGGCGACGCGGTCGCGCGGCCGGACGCCGCGGTCGTGGTACCAGGCGGCCCACGCCTCGGCGAGGCCGTCGAGCTGGGCGAGGCTGAACTCGGTCTGCTGCCAGCCGTCCGTGTTGAGCAGCGGGATGTCGGCGGCGATGAGCGGCAGGTCGGCGGCGGGGTTGGTCTCGGCGGCCACGCGCCAGGCGTTGCCGCCGCCGAGTCCGGGGTGGTCCACGAGGCGCAGGCGGGCCTCCGGTGTGAGGAGCGTGTGCGATGTGAGGGGCATCATTCACCTGGCCTCGGATTCGGGACGGATCGGCATGCGGGCGGGGGGTGCCGGAACATGGCAGTCCGCTGTGCGGGCCCACCGGTGGCGACGCTAGGCGCGCCGTCCGGAGGCCCGCCAACCGCGGCGGGATAGACCGTCAAGTCGCCCTGCACCGCGGGGAGTAGGGGCCGGACGGGGCCGGGGCGCATTCCACTTGACGGACTCCCCCGCCGCGGGTTCGGCCGTCACAGGCCCGTGGCTATGTTCGGGAAAGTCCTCCGGCGTGCTCCGGAATCCGTAGTGACCGGTAGCCGTACGTTCGCGAGAAGGAGTACACAGTGCCACCTGTGCGGAAATCCGATACCGGCGACCGGCTGCGCGACATAGTGGCGTTCGTCCTCGACATCGACGTGGCGGACGTACGGGCCGACGCCTCGTTCCACCAGGACCTGAAGGTCGACTCCCTGGAGAAGGTGGAGATCGCGGCGCGCATCGAGCAGACCTTCGGGGTCGCGCTCGGCGACGACGAGACGGCGGGGATGGACAGCGTCCGGGACGCGGCGGAGCTGCTGGCCGCGAAGGGCCCGCGCGCGGGCGGCCTGGTGGACCGCCTGGTCGGCGGCCACGTCGCGGCGGGCCGCGGGGAGCGGACCGCGTACACCGACCCGGACGCCGGCACCGTCTCGTACGCCCGCCTGTACGAGGCCGCGCAGGGCTACGCGCGGGCCCTGGACGCGCTGGGCGTGCCGGCCGGCACCCGCGCGCTGATCGTCGCCGAGGACTCCGTGGCCACGGTCGTGGCCGTGCTGGGGCTGTGGTGGCACGGGTGCGTGCCGGTTCCGGTGAGCCCGATGCTCGGCGACGAGGACATCCGGTTCGTCGCCGCCGACTGCGGGGCGGGCGTCGTCCACCTCGACACGGCGCCGGCCCAGCAGCGTTCCCTGCAGGAGGCGTTCGCCCACCTGCCCGCCCTGACGGGTGATCAGGTCCGGGAGGGCCTGGCCACGGGCCGGTCCACGGCCGCCCACCGGCCCGGAGCGCCCGTCCCCGCGGCGCCCCGCCCCGCCGGCGCCGAGTGGCTGATCCAGTACACCTCCGGCTCCACCGGCCGGCCCAAAGGCGTGCGGCACTCCGCCACCGGGATCGGCGCCATGCTCGACGGCTACGGCGCGGTCCTGGGCCTGCGCCCCGACGACGTCGTCCTGTCCACCGCCCGGATGTCGTTCGGCTACGGCTTCGGCAGCTCGGTGCTGTGCACGCTGGCCGCCGGGGCGAGCGCCGTCGTCCTCCGCGGCGCCGTCGACCCGCGGTCGGTGAGCGCCGCCCTGCGCCGGCACCGGCCGACCGTGCTGTGCTCGGTGCCGCGCCTGTACGCGGGCCTCCTCGAATCCGCCGACCGCCTGGACGCGGACGCGCTGTCGTCCGTACGCCTGTGCCTGACCGCCGGCGAGCACTGCCCGGCCGAGCTGAGCCGGCGCATCGAGGCCGCATTCGGCGCGCACGTCATGAACTGCCTGGGCGCGACCGAGGTCATGCACGTCGCCGTCGCGACGCCCCCGGACCGCTCCCTGCACGGGCTGGCCGGCCTGCCCGTGCCCGGGGTGACCGTGACCGTCCGCGACGACCGCGGCGAGCCGGTGCCCGACGGCACCGACGGCCGGCTGCACATCGCCGGGCCCACGGTCTCCCTCGGCTACGTCGACCGGGCCGGCGACGACGCGGTGACGTTCGACGCGGGCGGCGCGTACACCGGCGACGTCGTCCGCCGGAACCCCGACGGCACCATCGCCTACCTGTGCCGCGCCGACGACATCCTCAACCTCGGCGGCTACAAGGTCGTCCCCCGCGAGATCGAGGACGTGGTCCGGTCGATCGACGGGGTCACGGACTGCGTGGTGGTCGGCGCCCCCGACCCCGACGGGCTGCAGCGCTCGGTGGCCTTCACGGTCACCGCGAAGGGCACCGACCGGGACACGGTCCGCCGGGCCATCCGGGCCCGCGTCCGCAGCCGCCTCGCCCCGTACAAGCGGCCCAGCCGCTTCGAGTTCGTCGACGTGCTGCCGGCGACGGCCACCGGCAAGCTCGCCGCCTACCGGCTGCGCGAGCGGATGGGACAGTCATGACCTGGGACATCACGGGCATGGGGGCGGTCGCGAGCATCGGCGCCACCCCGCAGGAGATCTTCGGCTCGCTCTGCGCGGGCCGCAGCGGACTCGCCGGCCTGCGCGCCTTCGACACCACCAAGTACCGGGCCAGGCAGGCGTACGAGGTCGACGACCGCGCCCGCCCGGGCGCCGACGAGCCGGGCCGGGCCACCCGCTGGCTGCAGCAGGCCGTCGCCCAGGCCCTCACCGACGCGGGCCTCCCCCACGACCTCGGCGACGTCCCCGTCCTGGTCGGCACGACCCTCCAGGAACAGCGCAGCGCCGAGCTGTGGTGGCGGGCCGGCGCCCCGCTGGCCCCCTCCTCCCTGCACTTCGGCACCGCGCTGCGGGAGGCCTTCGGCGCCACGCGCACGTACACCTTCGCCAACGCCTGCGCCGCCTCGCTGTACGCGCTGGCCATGGCCACCGACCTCATCGAGGTGGGGGCCGCGGACACCGTCGTGGTGGCCGGCACGGACGCGATCGGCGAGAGCGCCTTCGGCACGCTGGACCGGGTGCAGAACGACGTCCCCGACGCCCTGCGCCCGTTCGACCGCTCGCACAAGGGCATGCTGATGGGCGAAGGCGCGGTGGCCGTCGTCGTACAGCGCGTCCCGGCCGCCGGATCACCCGGGCGGCGCGTGCACGCGCGCGTGCGGGCCGTCGGCATCAACTGCGACGCCCACCACCCCACGGCCCCCGACCCCGAAGGCATCACCCGGGTGGTGCGCGACGCCCACCGGCGCGCCGGGGTCTCCCCCGAGGACATCGACCTGGTCATGCTGCACGGCAGCGGCACCCCCAAGAACGACTCCACCGAGGCCGGGGTGCTCTCGCAGATCTTCGGGCCCGGCACCGGGCACCGGGGCGGCGGGCCGCTGATGACGGCCGTCAAGTCGATGACCGGCCACACGCTGGGCGGCTCGGGGCTGCTGAGCCTGGTCGTCGCGGCGCTGGCCTTCCGGCAGGGCACGGTGCCGCCGGTGCTCGGGCTCGCCGACCCGGTCGAGGAGGCCGCGGGGCTGCGGCTGGTCCAGGACACGGCGGCCGCGGCCGACATCGGCCTCGCCCAGATCGACGCGTTCGGCTTCGGCGGGATCAACGCCGCGGCGATAGTGGAGGCGGCGCGATGAGCGACAGCGCAAGCACCGTCCGGACGGCGGGCGGCTCCGCGGCCCACCGGGTCGTCGTCACCGGCGTCGGGCTCGCCGTCCCCGGCCTCACCTTCCCCGACGAACTCCTCGGCGCCGTGCGCGAGGGCGGCTTCGACCCGCGCACCGGGCTCACCGGCCGCGAGATGCGGCACAAGGACCGCGCCTCGCGCCTCGCCCTGCGCGCCGCCGAACCGGCCCTGCGCGACGCCGGCCTGCACGACGGCAAGGCCTTCACCGGCGACGGCGACACCACGGCCGTGCTCGTCAGCTCCAACTTCGGCATCCTGGACAGCGTCTGCGCATTCGCCGACGTCATCGCCCGGGACACCGTGACCGGCCTGAGCCCCCTCGGCCTTCCGCAGACCTCCAGCAACGTCATCGCGGGCTCCGTCGCCATGCGCCACGGGCTGCGCGGCCCCAGCATCACTCTGTGCAACGGCCCCACGAGCGGGCTCGACGCCGTGTACTGGGCGCGCGGGGCCCTCACGGCGGGGCGCGCGGAGACGGCCGTCGTCATCGGCGTCGAGCCGTCGGGCGACGCCGTCACCAAGCTGCTGGGCGGCCCGGTCCTCGACGGCGCGGTCGCCCTCGTCCTGGAGTCGCGGGCACGGGCGCAGGCACGCGGCGCCCGGCCGCGGGCCGTCGTCGGCGAGGGCGCGTACGCGCGCGGCGCGGACCCGGCGGCGGCGGTGACCGCCGTCCTGCAGGGCGCCTCCCCCGCCTCCGTCGGCCTGTGGCTGACCGGCGAGGACGCCACCGGTGCACCCGCAGGCGCGCCGGCCGTCGACCTGACGGGCCGGCTCGGCCGCTGCTCCGGGGCCCTGGGCGTGCTGCAGTGCGCTGCGGCCGTCGCGCACTTCGACCGCCGCGAGGAAGGCGGCGCGAGGGACGGCGCGGTCCTGGCCTCGGCCGGGAGCGCCCACGACGATGCCGCGGCGGCGCTGCTGCTGACCGCTCCCTGATCATCCGACTCGCCTTTCCCCGAGCACGTTTCACGTACCGAAGACCCGACCCCCGAATCCGGAGACCCGCCATGACCCTTCAGCCCACGAGCTCCCCCCTCGACGTCGAAGAGCTCCGCACCGTGGTCGCCGACGCCCTCGAACTCCCCGTCGAGGAGGTCACCGACGACGCCCGCTTCAAGGAGGACCTCGACGTGGACTCGCTGATCTCCCTGGAGATCGCCGTGCGCATCGAGGAGCAGTACGGCATCCGCATCGACGACTCCGACCTCGCGGACCTGGGTTCCTTCCGGCGGATCGCCGAGCTGGTGCGGGACCGGGTCGCGAGCCGGTCCGCGGCATGAGCGCGGCGGCCGGCACCGCGCGGAGCGGCCCTGCGCCCGGTGCCGCACCGCGGCCGGTGGCCCTGGTCACCGGCGGCTCGCGCGGCATCGGGCGGGCGGTGGTGACGCGGCTGGCCGAGGACGGTCACGACGTCGCCTTCTGCTACCGCTCCCACTCCGACGCCGCCGAGGCCACCGCGAAGGCGGCCCTGGCGGCGGGCGTCCGGGTGTACGCGCAGCAGGCGGACGTGGCGGACGCCGCCGCGGCCCGGGAGTTCGTCACCGCGGCCGTGCGCGAGCTCGGCCCTCCGGGCGCGGTCGTCACCTGCGCGGGCATCACCCGCGACCGGCCCCTCGCGCTGATGGCCGACGAGGAGTGGCGGGAGGTCATCGAGACCAACCTGCACGGCACGTACAACATCTGCCGCGCGGCGGTCTTCCCGCTGATGAAGCGACGCAAGGGGGCGATCGTCACCCTCTCCTCCATCGCCGGCGTCAGCGGCAGTGCGACGCAGACCAATTACTCCGCATCCAAGGCGGGCATCATCGGCTTCACCCGCTCGCTCGCCAAGGAGGCCGGCAGGTACGGCATCCGCGCCAACGTCGTCGCCCCGGGGCTGATCGCCACCGACATGACGGCGTGCCTGCCGGAGGCGGTGACGAAGCGTCATCTGGAGCGGATACCGCTCGGCCGGGCGGGCGCCCCGGAGGAGGTGGCCGACCTGGTCGCGTACCTGGTGTCGGACCGGGCCTCGTACATCACCGGTCAGGTCGTCGAGATCAACGGGGGTTTGCCGGGATAACGCACCGAACGGCACCGGAGAAAGATCGAACGGATATATCTACGAATAGCGCAGCCGCTCCCCCGCCCCCGTTCCCGGCGTCCCCCAATCGGTGCCGATACCAAGGGAATCCATTCTGCGGAGCTCCGCCGCGTACAGGTGGAAGCCATTCCGCGAATGGACTCCCGGGCACCCGGAGTGACGTGTACCCTCAAGCACCTGTCGGCAACTGTGCGGAGCTCGGGGGAGCCATGACGCCGTCAACACGTGGTGCGATTTTCAAACCCAAGGTGATCGTCGCGATCGATTTCGGAACGCACGGCACCGGATTCGCCTGGGCCACCGTCTCCGCGCTCCAGGACGCGGCGGGACACCGGGTCGTGGTCTACCAGCCGTTCACGCAATCCGGGGGCCACACCTACCCGAAGGACCTGAGCGCCGTTCTGGTCGACCGGACGGGCGAGCCGGTGAAGTTCGGCGAAAAGGCACGCCATGCCTGGGACCGCGAACTCGCCCGCGGGAACCCCCAGAATTTCGGCTACGCCAGCAAGTTCAAGATGGCCATTCACGGCCGCGAGGGAAAGTCGGACATCCCGGATTTCCAGGGCCGCCTGGCGGGGGCGCGCCGTGACACCGTCAAGGACCTCGTCACCGCCATGCTCATGCACGTCCGCGGGGCCGCACTGGACCAGATAGGCCGGTACGCGGTCGGCGGCGCGGCCTACACCGCCGACGAGATCCGCTGGTGCCTGACCATCCCCGCCATGTGGACCGAGGCCGACCGGCAGTTCATGCGGACGGCCGCCGTCTCGGCCGGGCTCCCGGGGGACGCCGAGCGGCTGCTCCTGGTGCAGGAGCCCGAGGCCGCCGCCGTCTACTGCGCGCTCAACGCGGGCACCGTGCTCGGCCCGGACCGCCCCGAGGGGCAGCTGGAGGTCGACACCCCGGGCAGCCGGTTCATGGTCGTCGACTGCGGCGGCGGCACCGTCGACATCACCAGCTACCAGATCCGCGCCGAGGGCGTCGGCTCCGGACAGCTCAAGGAGACCCGCGTCGCCGACGGCGACCGCCTCGGCTCCGCCTACGTCAACCACGCCTTCGTCACCGACATCCTCACCGACCGCTTCGGGGAGCAGCAGCTCAAACAGCTGGTGTCCGCCTTCCCCAAGGAGGTCGGGCAGCTGGAGTCGGAGTGGGAGACCGAGAAGGTGCGGCTCGTGTCCGAGACCGCCGCCGACGGCACCCCCGTGATCAGCGACACGGTGCTCGTCAGCATCCCCGGAAAGATCTGGGACGCCCTCGACGAGACGACCAGGTCCCGGCTGACGGTGCTCGCCTCGGGCGAGACGCACTACATCGAGATCACCGCCCACGAGGTCACGAAGCTCTTCGAATCCGTGGTGCGCCCCATCCTCGGCACCATCGAACGGCAGCGGGCCGCCGCGCACGGCGACGGACCGCCGACGGGGCGCGAGCAAATGCTGCTGGTGGGCGGATTCGCCCGGTCCACCTACCTCCGCGACCGCATCGCCCAGCGCTTCGGCCACGAAGTCCGGGTGATCACGCCGATGGACCCCGCCGTCGCCGTTCTCGGCGGGGCCGTGCACTTCGCCTACGACCCGTCCGTCATCTGGGGAAGGCGCTCCAAATACACCTACGGATTCGGCTGCAGCATGCCGTTCCGGCACGGCATCGACCCCCAGGAGAAATTCTTCATCGACGACGACGGAAACGAGAAGTGCAATGACCGGTTCGTCGTGATGGCCCGGCGCGGCGATCTCGTTCCGACCGACCACCAGGCACTGAGCACCGTGGCGGTATTCCCCAAGTGGACCTCGGTCCAGGTGACCATCCACGCCACGTACGCACACGACCCGCAATACACGGACGAGGAGGGCTGCGAAGCCATCGGGAAAGTCATTCCCGATATCTCGGGCTCGGTCGGCCTCCCCACGAGCCAGCGTTCCCTGGACGTCGCGTTCTCCTTCGGTACGACGGAGATCGAAGTGGAGGTCCGCGACCGCCGGTCCGGAGCCGCCCGCCGCGCCGAGGTCGCCTTCGACGACCTCTACGGCCGCGGCAGCACCGACCGCCCCGACACCTCGCAAGGAAGGTGAGCCGAGCCATGTACGACCACTACGGGTGGAACGAGCACGAGGCCTCCCAGGAGCAGCCCGCCGCCCCCTCCATGCGGGCGGCGACGAGCGGGCAGTACTCGCAGGAGTGGTGGCTCGGCCAGCTGCGGGACCTGCACGACCGGCTGGTGGCGGTGGAGTCGTGGCAGCACGGCGTGGACGCGCGGGCCGAGCAGCAGACCGCCAAGTCCAGGAGGGGAGTCTCCGCGCAGCACGACATCACGCGCCTGCGGGAGACGGTGGGCCAGCTGTCGGACGGGGTGACGGTCATGGCCTCCCGCGTGGAACACCTGGAGGCCCGGATCCGGCAGGTGGAGACCCTGCTGGACCGGCTGCGCTCCGCGGGCGTCCGCGACGCCATAGCCACCGGGGAGGCGCCGAGTGACATGCACCGGCGCCACTCCCAGATCAAGGAGCGCTACCAGCGGCTGGTCGACCAGGACCTGCGCAACCTCGCCCGCGAGCTGTGCCCCGCGGACGCCCGGCAGTGGGACCGGATCGCCGGCGGCATGCCGGCCGCACGGGCGCGCGCCGTCGCCGAGACCGTGCACCTCCTCTTCGCCCCGGCCCAGCAGGGCGCGGCCGCGACGACGGAGGGCGTGCTGTCCGCGCTGGCGGAGCGCGGCTACGCGACCGAGGGCGTCGAGCCCCGGCTGCGCAAGGCCGTGGACGCGGCCAACGGCATCGTCCGGGACATGGCCGCCGTCGAACTGCCCGCCGCCCTGCAGTTCGACGTCGGTATCGAAGCCCTCGCCGAGGGCGACTACCAGCCGTACAACAGACAGGACACCGGGTCCCCGGGCTTCGTCGTCGCACCGGCCTACGCCGTCAAGGGCGAGGCGCCCGAGCACCACCTGAAGGCGTTCGTCTTCCTGGTCCCGGACGAGGCACCGTGACGGCCCCCGAGGACACGCTCTCCCTGGAGATCGTCGCCCGTGGCGTGCCGCTCGTCGACGACCGGCTGCTCCTGGAGCTGACCAACGACCTGCACACCGCGAACGACCTGGCGCGCGCCGGGGCCCGCGAGGGCTTCTTCGCCCGTCTGCTCGGCCGCGCGACCGGCCGCGACCGCATACGCGAACGGACCGTCCGCGACCGGATGCTGAGCACCCAGAAGCTCACGCTGCGCTGGCTGACGCACCTCAGCGAGCGGATGACCGTGACCGATCTCGTGGTGGCCGAGGTCTCGGAAGAGGTGCACGACGCGAAGAAGCGGATCGAGCGCGTCGAGACGTCCACCCAGTGGTCGGCGGACGCGATCGGCGAGCTGGGGGCGGTCCTGGCGCGGCTGGCCAGTGACACGGGCCGCTTCCTGTCCGACCACGAGCGCCGGCTGGCGGCGCTGGAGGCCCGTACGGCCATGGACGCCGCCGCCCGCCGCTGGCGCCATCCGCGGCCCGACCCGGGCCTGCCCTGGCTGGTGGGGGCGGTCCTGCTCGCCCGCGAGGTGGCCTCCGGCCCGGCCGGCACGTACGCCTTCAGCGGCGGAGAGGCCCTCATGCAGCGGCAGTTGACCGAGCGCATGCTGCAGGACCCGCCCGTGCCCTGGTTCGAGGGGGTCAAGTCGCTGCCGGCCATGCTCACCACCGCCGTCCGCGACCTGCCCGGCGAGAACCACCGGCTGATGGTGGCCGAACTGCTCGGCCTGGGCGTGGCGGACGAGCTGTCGGACGCGGCCGGGCCGCTGACGTCCGCCCTCGCCCGGGCGGCGGAGCTGGCCGTGGAGGGTGCCGAGGCCGACGAGGCCGCGCGGGCCGCGCTGCGCGACAGCAGCGGCAGCGGCGACCTCTTCCTGCCGTCCAGCCTGAGCGTCGAGCAGCTCGTGCGGCGCATCGTGGCCGAGCAGTTCGCGGAGGCGCGTCAGCGGCGGATCCGGCTCCGCAAGCTCGCGGAGTCCGACGACGGCGGACAGGGCGGTGCAGGACGTGAGTGACGCACAGGACGTCGAGCGCACCTTCTCCCTGTGGGCGGAGCGCGCGAGCAGCGTGGCGCCGGGGCACGCCGCCCCCGTGCCCACGGCGGCACCGGGCCCGGCCGGCCCCGCCGCGGCGCCCGGGACCCGGCCGCCGTTCCGGCCGGCCGGTTCCCTGCGCATCGGCCTGGTGCTGGCCGGCGGGGGCGCCAAGGGCGCCTACGAGCTGGGCGTCTGCGACTACCTCGCGGAGATGGGCCTCGACATCGCGGCCGTCGCCGGCACCAGCATCGGCGCCCTCAACGGCGCCGTGCTCGTCAGCGCCCCGGACCTGAAGACCGGCACCCAGCGCCTGGCGGATTTCTGGGAGCGCTTCTCCACGCAGTCTGGCGTGGCGCCCTTCGCCGACCAGGGCCTGCCGCTCGACGCGGCCGGGGCGGCGGCCGAGGGCACGGCCCGGCAGGCCCGGCTGCTCGCCTCGCGGCTGCTGGGCCTGCGCCGCCGGGTCGGCCTGCTGGAGGAGCTGGTGAACGAGGCGGTGGACGCGGCCGCGATCCGGGCCGGCCGGCCCCTGTGGGTGGTCGCCTACCCGCTGGCCCGCACGGAGTCGCTGCCCGTACGGCTGCGCCACCTCATGGAGGTGCTGCGGTGGCTGGGCGGTGCGCGGGGCGACGTCCTGCCGATCAACGGCTATCCCGACCACCAGATCCGGGAAGCCGTGCTCGCCAGCGCGGCGCTGCCGTTCATCTTCCCCTCGCGCGTGGTCGACGGCTGCGCCTACCTCGACGGCGGGCTCGGCGGCCCCGGCGACCGGACACCGGTGCGCGCCTTCGCGGAGCAGGAGCACTGCGAGGTCGTGGTGGTGGTCCACCTGCACCCGGACGCCGTCGTCAGCTCGCACGCCGCGAGCCGCGTCACCCGCATCGACATCCGGCCCAGCGTGCCCATCGTCCCGCCCGGCCCGCTGGGGCCGCTGAC
The DNA here is from genome assembly GCF_001445655.1 of Streptomyces roseifaciens. Lineage (NCBI taxonomy): Bacteria > Bacillati > Actinomycetota > Actinomycetes > Kitasatosporales > Streptomycetaceae > Streptomyces > Streptomyces roseifaciens. The sequence continues at coordinate 307,229 of NZ_LNBE01000002.1, read as the reverse complement.
CGGTCTGCTGTCCTTCTCCCCGGACCGGGTCCAGGCGCTGCGCAGACTCGGCTACCGCGACGCGTGGGTACGCTTCGAGGAGCTCCACCACCTGCTCGGCGTGCACAACTCCCTCTCCCGGGCCGAGACCCGCATGCTCGCGGCATTCCAGCGGCTGTGCGACACCCCCCGGCCCGCGACACCGTCGTGACGACCGCTCCGGAGGGCACCGTGCGAGATCTCCCCTGGCACCTGAGCCGGCCGATCGCGCACCGGGGCCTGCACGGGGGACCGGACGCCGTGGCGGAGAACTCGATGGCCGCGTTCCGGCGCGCCGTCGAGCACGGCGTCCCCTTCGAGCTCGACGTGCAGCTGACCAGGGACGGCGCGCTCGCCGTCGTGCACGACGCCGCGGTCCGCCTGCCGTCCGGCCGCGAACTGCCCGTCACCGCCCTGCGGCTGGGGGAACTGCGGGCGGTGGCCTCCTCGGCCCTCGCCACCCACATGCCCGCCACGCTTCCCGAGGTGCTCGCCGTGGTGGCCGGCCGCGTGCCCGTCATGGTCGACGTCCGCCGGTGGGGCGTGGCCGGGGCGTCCGGCCTGGAGCGGGCCGTGGCCGCGGCGCTCCGCGGCTACGGCGGCTGCGTGGCCGTGCAGTCCTTCGACCCCCGAACGGTCCACCGGCTGGGGCGCATGCTCCCCGGCGTGCCGGTCGGGCAGATCGCGGGCGCCCTCCGGTCCGCGCCGCCGGTCCTGCGCGCCGCCGGCCGGTCCATGGTCACCAACGCCGTCTCCCGCCCCGGCTTCATCAGCTTCGAACTGGACGCCCTGCCGTCGCGGGCCCTGCGCTTCTGGCAGCGACGGGGCCTTCCCGTCATCGGATGGACCGTCCACTCGCCGGAGGAGGAGCGCGCCGCGCGGGAGTCGGTGAGCAACGTCTTCTTCTCCGGATACCTGCCCGTGTCAGCCCTGTGAACGTGGGGGAAAAGCGTGTTGAGGAAACTGGGCCTGAGAGCGACCGCGCCCCGGTGGCGCAACTCCGAGGAGGGCTTCACGGCCGCCGCCGAGCGGTACGTCCTGGACGTCATCGACTTCTACGACGTCCGCGCCGGGTGGCACCGGCGGCTCTACCGGCTGAGCGGTGCCGTGGTGATCCTCGTCGGCGCGGCCCTGCCCGTGCTGACCGCCCTCGACTTCCCGGGCAAGTCCGTGGCCATCTCCGGGGCGGGGTTCCTGGTGGCGATCACGACGGCGCTCAAGAGCCTCTACCGCTGGGACGTCTCCTGGATCCTGCTGCGGGAGACCGAGATCGAGCTCACCCGTGTCTATCTCGCCTGGCGGGCGGGGGGACTCGGCTCCGACCGTTCCGACGGCGCGTCCCGCTCGGCGCACGCCCTCCTCGACGCCGTGTTCCGCATCCGCGACCGCGAGTCCTCGGAGTTCTTCAAGAACCTCCCGAATCCCGGCCCGGCCCCCCAGCCGGTGAACGGCGGCGCCTCGAACCGCGCCGCCCGCTGACGGAAGGCCCGGGCCTGCGGGTCACGGTGTCCGTGCCGGCGTCTCCGCGAGGAGGGTGCGGACCCAGGCCGCCTCCGGGACGCCGAGCCGTTCGAAGAGGGCCAGGGCCTCGCGCAGGTGGTCCCGGCCGCGGGACGGGTCTCCCAGGCGGGGCAGGGCCCGGCCCAGGACGGCGTGGGCCAGGCCCTGGCAGTAGGTCTTGCCCAGTTCGCGGGCGATCTGCAGGGACTGCTCGGCGCAGGAGACGGCATCGTTGTCGCGCCACTCGGCCAGCCGGCACTCCGCGAGGCGCGCCCAGGCCAGTCCTTCCCAGCCGCGCTGCTGCTGCTCGATGAAGTAGCCGAGCGCATCGCGCAGTTGACGGGCCGCCAGGTCGGGGTGGCCGGTCTTGTGGAGCACGCAGCCGTGCTGATAGAGCGTCAGGGCGACGGTCGGGCCGTTGCCGGTGGCCTCGGCGAGGCGGACGGCCTCGGCGGCGTCGCGCTCGGCGTCGCGGGGCTGGTCCAGGGCGAGGCGGACGCGGGCGGTGTTGGCGAGCACCCGCGCTTCGCTGCCCCGGTCGCCCAGGACGTCGCACAGGATGCGGGCCTGTTCCAGCAGGGGCAGGGCACGCGCGGGGCGGTCGGTGGCGAAGCAGAGTATGCCGAGGGCGTTGGCGGCGAGGTGGCGGCACATGGGGTCGCCCGCGGCCTCCGCGAGGCGCAGCGCCTCGGACAGCTCGCGCTCTGCGGCCTCGTACACGTCGGTGAGGTAGTGCAGGTTGCCGAGGGTGTACCGGGCGCGGGCCTCGACGCACGGGTCTCCCGCCTCGCGCGCGGCGGCGGCGGTCAGTTCGGACAGGCGGCGCAGTTCGTCGCGGTGGGCCGGGCCCTCGATGAGGCCGGACCAGGTGAGCAGCAGGTCGCCGGCGGCGCGCAGCGCGCCGGGGAGTTCGCGTACGGCCTGGGCGAGGGTGGCGGCGAGCGTGATGTGCTCGCGGCGCAGCCACTGCCGGGCCTCGTCGGCGTCGGCGAAGACGAGGCCGGGGACGGTGGCGGGGTGCAGGTGGCGGTGCAGGGCGTGGTCGGGTTCGAGGACGCGGGAGGCGTTGCCGACGGTGGCGAGCAGGTGGTCGACGAGGCGCGAGACGGCCCCGCTCCGCTCCTGCGGCGTCTCCGTGCGTTCGGCCCGGCGACGCGCGTAGAGCCGCAGGAGGTCGTGGAAGCGGTAGCGCCCGGGGGCGTACGACTCGAGCATGCCGGCGTCGGCGAGGCCCTCGGCCAGGTCCTCGGCGGTGAAGTCGTCGCGGTCGAGGAGCGCGGCCGCGGCGGCCAGCGGGAGGTCGGGGGCGTCGGCGAGGGCCAGCAGGCGGAAGGCCCGGGCCTGGTCGGACGGCAGGTGGGTGTAGCCGAGCCGGAAGGTGGTCTCCACCGTCAGGTCGCCGGCCTGCAGCTCGTCGAGGCGGCGGCGCTCGTCGTCGAGGCGGGCGACGAGCGAGGCGAGGGTCCAGCCGGGCCGGGAGGCGAGGCGGGAGGCCACGATGCGCACGGCCAGCGGCAGGTGGCCGCACGAGGCGACCAGGGCCCCGGCGGCGCGCGGCTCGCCGGCGACCCGCTCCTCGCCGGCGATGGCGGCCAGCAGCGAGAGGGCTTCCGGCTCGCTGGCCACGCCGATGTGGAAGTGGCGGGCGCCGCCGAGGGTGATGGACCGGGAGCGGGTCGTCACGAGCACGGCGCAGCCGGCGGTGCCGGGCAGCAGCGGGCGGACCTGGGCGGCGTCGCGGGCGTTGTCGAGGAGGAGGAGCACGCGCCGGTCGGCGAGCACGGACCGGTAGAGGGCCGCCCGTTGTTCCAGGTCGTCGGGGATGTCGGTCTCGGGGACGTCTAAAGCCTGCAGGAAGTGGGCCAGCACGCTGCCGCTGTCGGCGGGGTCGGAGCCGGCGCCCCGCAGGTCCACGTAGAGCTGGCCGTCGGGGAAGCCGGGGCGGGCCAGGTGGGCGGCGTGGACGGCGAGGGTGGTCTTGCCGACGCCGCCGATGCCGGTGAGCATGGCGATCATCACGGCGGGTCCGGCGGCGCCGGTGAGCGCGCCGTGCACCTCGCGCACCAGGTCCTCGCGGCCGGTGAAGTCGGGTATGCCGGCGGGCAGCTGGAAGGGGGCTCCGGAGGGGCGGCGCGCCCCGCCGGTGCCGGGCGCGGCCGGTGCCCCGGCGGCGGGCAGCGCGAGCTCCGGGTCGCCGGCGAGCACCTGGGCGTGCAGCCGGGTCAGCTCCGGGCCGGGTTCGACGCCGAGCTCCTCGACCAGCAGCCGCCGCGCCTCGGTGTAGGCGGCGAGCGCGTCGACCTGACGGCCGCAGCGGTAGAGGGCGAGGACCAGCTGGGCGCGCAGCCGCTCGCGCAGCGGGTGCTCGGCGGTGAGCGAGGTGAGCTCGGGGACCAGTTCGGCGTGGCGGCCGAGGGTGAGGGCGCACTCGAAGAGCCCCTCCTGCGCGGCCAGGCGCGCTTCGGAGAGCCGGTCCTGCTGGCGCTCGCAGTAGGGGCCGGGGAGACCGGCTAGTGCGGTGCCGTGCCAGAGGTCCAGTGCGGCGGTGTACGAGGCGTGGGCGGTCGCGATGTCACCGGCGGCGTGGGCGGCGGCGGCCTCGGCGAGGAGGCGTTCGAAGACCCGTGCGTCGACGCGCTCGGGTGCCACGCGCAGGGCGTAGCCTCCGGAGACGGAGACCAGGACGGTGGCGGGAGTGCGGGCGGCGCGGCCGGGTTCGAGGAGGGTGCGCAGGCGCGAGGCGTACGTGCGGACGGTGCCGAGGGCCTGGGGCGGTGCGGCCTCGCCCCAGAGGGCGTCGATGAGCTCGTCGCTGGAGACGGTGGCGCCGCCGCGCAGCAGGAGGACGGCCAGCATGGCGCGCTGCTGGCGCGCGCCCAGGTCCACGTGGTGACCGTCCGCCAGCGCGCGCACCGGGCCGAGCAGCTGGAAGTGGAGCCGGTCTGCGGACGGCTCCGTTGTGTCCCGCATGTTTCCCCCGACCGTGCCCTGCCGGCTCTGTCCGGCGACAGATGGTGACAGTACCTCAGCGCCCGGCAGGGGAGCAGAGGACGGGTGAGGGGCCGTTGATCGTCCGTTGATGGCGCCGTTACATACTGCAGGCACAGTTGTTCCATGCGCATCACAGCGCGCCTGACACAGGAGTTTTCGATATGACCGCTGAGGACCCCAAGAGCACCGAGCAGGCCGGGGCCCCCGCCGAGCAGCCCGCCACGCCGTCCGAGGAGGCGCTCGCGTCCGAGCTGGACAAGCCGGTCGAGCACGTGGAGGGCACCGCGCCGCAGAGCCCGGGCGGCAGCGGCCCGATCCGCCCGACCCACACGACGGGGGCGCAGTAACCGCGAGGCCGGGCCGGGTCCCGCCGTGCGAACGGCGGGACCCGGCCTTCCCTTTGCGGCGCCCCGGTCGTTAAGACTGAGCAAAGAACGCACCGGCGCCGCTCCATGGGCGAACCGCAAGGAGCGAATACCGGACAGGCGCGCCCCGAGCCGTCCGGTCACCGCCCGGCGGCCGTCCACGCCCGTCACTCCCGTTCAGGGGGACGGCTTCCGGTGCCGCTGAGCCGCCGGGGGACTGCGGCCGGCACCCTTCGCACGACCGAATGTCGCTCTTGAACTTCCGCTTGCCTCATCGGGATACTCGCCCGTATCCCGTTCTTGACATGGACGCGACGATCTCATCGGCCTGTCGTGCACCGTGTCCTCACCGATGCGCATCACCTACGCGTCACGCACACGGGTCGCGCACGTGCGTCACGCACGCGCATCGCACCCGCACGTCCTCCACGCCCGGGCACCACCGTGCCGCCGGGCACTCCCCCACAGGAGGTCACGAGTGAAACGTTCCCGCATCTCCACGCGCCGTACGGCCGGCGCCGGCGCGGTGATGGTCGCCCTGACGGCCGCGGCACTGACGCTCCCCGCCGCGCACGCGTCCTCGCCGGCGCCCCGTCAGCTCTCCTCGCCGCAGGCCGCGGAGCTGGCCCAGCGGATATCCGCCGACCTCGGCGCGGACTCGGCCGGTTCGTACTACGACGCCGGGACCGGCAGGCTCGTCGTCGGCGTCCTCGACCAGGATGCGGCGGCCAGGGTACGGGCCGCCGGCGCCGAACCGAGGACCGTGCGCCACTCGGCCGCCGAGCTCGCCTCGGCCCTGCGGACACTGAAGGCGGAGGCGGCCGTTCCGGGCACGGCCTGGTCGGTGGACCCCCGCACCAACAAGGTCGTCGTCACCGCCGACAGCACGGTCACGGGCGCCCGGCAGGACCGGCTCGACAAGGCCGTCGCACAACTCGGCGACAAGGTCGCGGTCAAGAGAACGGCAGGGAAGTTCCGTCCCCTCATCGCGGGCGGCGACGCGATCTGGGGCAGCGGCGTGCGCTGCTCGCTGGGCTTCAACGTCACCAAGGGCGGCAAGCCGTACTTCCTCACGGCCGGGCACTGCGGCAACGCCTCGCGGACGTGGTCCGCGACCCAGGGCGGCGCCCAGATCGGCGTGGTCGAGAGCTCGTCCTTCCCCGGCCACGACTACGCGCTCGTCCGCTACACGTCCACCATCGCCCACCCGAGCGCGGTGGACCTCTACAACGGCGGCACGCAGAACATCGGCAAGGCCGGGGAAGCCGTCGTCGGCGAGAAGGTGCAGCGCAGCGGCAGCACCACCCGGGTCCACGGCGGCGAGGTCACCGCGCTCGACGTGACCGTCAACTACGAGGAGGGGGCGGTCGAGGGCATGATCGGCACCTCGGTCTGCGCCGAACCCGGCGACAGCGGCGGCGCCCTCTTCGACGGTGCCACCGCCCTCGGCCTCACCTCGGGCGGCAGCGGCGACTGCTCCGGCGGCGGAGAGACGTTCTTCCAGCCCGTACCGGCGGCGCTGCAGGCGTACGGGGCCCAGCTGCCCTGAGGCGGGCAGGCGCCGGCCTGACGCCGTGCAGTGACGCGCTCCTCCGGGGAGCCCCTTTCGCGGGGTCCCCGGAGGTATCCGGGCCGGGGTGGGTCGCCCCGGCCCGGTCGGCCGTCGTCGTCCGGCCCGTACCGGGCCGGACCGCCCGGTCAGTTGACCCGGCCGTACCAGACGCTGCCGGACCAGATCTTCTCCAGCCGGACCTTCGCGCCCGGCTTGGGCGAGTGCCAGATCTTGTTGCTACCCGCGTAGATCCCGACGTGGTAGACGTTGCTTCCCGAGTGGAAGAAGACCAGGTCGCCCGCCTGGCGGGAGCCGGCGGAGACGTGCCGGGTCTTGTTGTACTGCGCGGCCGCGGTGCGCGGCAGGGTCTTGCCGGCCTTCTTGAACGAGTAGAGCGTGAGGCCCGAGCAGTCGAACCGGTTGGGACCGGCGGCGCCGTACTGGTAGGGGGAGCCCTGCTTGGAGGCCGCGACCTTCAGGGCGGTGGCGCCCGGAGTGGCCGCGCTCGCCTCGGCCGACATTCCGGGGAGGAGCATCGACGCGGTCACGGTGGCCGCGGTGACCACCGAAGCGGCACCGGCGCGGGACATGAGCGTGGATATGCCAGGGAACGCAGACATGCCAAAACCCTTCGTCATCCGCCTGCGAAAGATGACCTGTCGGGTTCGGGCTGTCGAAGTTGCCCGGCCACCTGAAATGGCTTCACCCCAAGGACCACCGCCATCGTGGTCCGCCGTGCTCGGGTCTCCCGCTCCTGCCGATCCATTCGTTTCTGCTCCGCACCCGGTACGGCGGCAGGACTCGGCGTCCGCCCGGGTCGCCCGCCTCGGTGACGGGATCTTGTTGTTCGATGCACGATCCTGCATCACGGGCCGCCGGAATTCGGAGCCGAAAGGTGCTTCTGTGAACTTCTTCACTTCACGGCGATCCCTGGAACCGGGGTGTTACCCGGCATCACGAGCAACCGGTATTCCCCTTTGTCAAAAGAGAGTTGAAGAACTGATTCGAGTCATCCCGGCGGTGCGCGAAAGGCGAGGTCGCGGGGGCCGCGGCAGGGCGGCAGTAGGGCGTCTTTGCGTCAGAAAGCCGTGGCGGCGGGCTCCGTGCGGTTCGCTTCGGGAGCGCGAGGGTAGCCCTACGGCATGCTCACCCTAGGGATCGAGGAGGAGTATCTTCTGCTCGACCCGGCCACCGCACTGCCGGTACCCCTGGCCGACGAGGTCCGGGCGGCGGTCGACCTGGAACCGGTCGTGAACGAGCGGGAGATTCAGGCGGAGCTGTTGCAGGCCCAGGTGGAAGTCGCCACTCCGGTCTGCTCCGATCTCGCCGAGGCCAGCCGGCACCTGCTGCGGCTGCGCCATGCGGTGAGCTCCGCCGCCAAGCGGTCCGGCTGCCGGATCGCCGCCTGCGGTACGGCGCCGTGCACGGGCCCCGAGCCCATCCCGGTCACCGGCAATCCGCGCTACCTGGCGATGCGGATCCGTGCCGCCCAGCTCGTGGACGAGCAGTTCGTCCACGGGATGCACGTCCATGTCGCCATCCCCGACCGCGAGATGGGCGTCGCGGTCCTCAACCGGGTGCGGCCCTGGCTGCCGGTCCTGGTCGCCATGGCGGGCAACTCCCCGCTGTGGAACGGCCTCGACACCGGCTTCTCCAGCTGGCGGACCGTGGTCTACAGCCGCTGGCCGGTCAGCGGACCGCCCCCCTACTTCGACGGCCTCGCGGACTACGAGGCCCGCATCCAGGCGCTGTTGACGGCCGGGGCGATCGAGGACCGGGGCCAGCTCTACTGGCAGGCGCGGCTGTCGGACCGCTATCCCACGATCGAGGTGCGCTGCCTGGACGTCCAGCTGCGCGCCGACGACGCCGTCATGTTCGCGGGCATCGTCCGCGGGCTGGTCGCCACCGCCATCCGCGACGAGAAGGCCGGGCGGCCCCCGACGCCCTGCCTGCCGGAGCTGCTGGCCGCGGCGAACTGGCACGCCGCCCGGCACGGGCTCGACGGGGTCCTCGTGGACCCAGCGGGCCGGCGCCACGGCGCGGACGAGGTCGTCCGCAGCCTCCTCGCCCACATAGGGCGGTCGCTGGAGGAGTCGGGCGACACCCGGCAGGTGAGCTCGCTGGTCGGCCGCCTGCTGCGGCGGGGCACCGGGGCGGACCGGCAGCGCCGGGCGCTGGCCACGGACGGGCTGAAGGCGGTGACGGAGCTGATCTCCGAGCCCTAGCCGCACGCCGGCGCCGGGATTCCGGGGCTCGGTCCGGGAGGTCAGAAGTGCGGGTCCCCCGCGATCCGCCCGCCCAGGGCCCGGCAGGTGTCCGGGAGGTAGCGCACCCGCGTCGTCAGCAGGAGGGCCGCCAGGCCCAGATAGACGTAGGTCAGCACCTCCCGGGCGTATTCGCCCGGCAGCGCGAACTGCACCGCGAAGAGGACGAAGAGGGCCGCGGCCTGCCACCGGGCGAAGCGCAGGTCCAGCAGGACGACGACGGCCAGGACGGTCTGCGCGGCCGTCAGGGCGACCTCGTCGACCTGACGGGTCACCAGCGGCAGGCTCGGCCCGCCCCCGCCGAGCGCGTGGGCGAGGGGCAGGCAGCCCACCAGCAGCGTCCACTGGTTGACCTTGCTGGACAGCAGCGCGCCGAGCCCGTCGCCCGCCCGCATGCGCCAGGCGAAGACCACGGCGACGATCAGCTCCGGGGCCTCGGACGCGAGCGGGGCGAGCCACTGGACCAGGACGAAGCGGTCGATGCCCAGCGTGGCGCCCGCCTCCACCAGCCCGTGCGCGAACGGCTCGGCACAGGCGAAGACCACGGCCGCGGCGCCCGCGAAGAGCACGGCCGTCACGGCGCGCCGCCCGGCCCGCGGCAGCAGGGCCAGCCGCGCCGGGACGCCGACGAGCTCCTCCATCTCGCCCGAGGCGCACTTCGCGATCCGGTAGAGGTAGTAGCCGTACCAGGGGACGAGCACCACCGGCACGTACCAGGCGATCTCGCGGGTGAGCGGCATCACGAACGCGAAGACGGCGGCCACCGCGAGGAAGGCGACGTCGATGCGGCGGTGCGGCTCCAGCACGATCGCGCCCGGGGCCGCGCCGCGACGGCGCAGCGCCAGGGCGGCGGCGAGCGCGACGAGCGGCCAGCCGACGCCCACCAGCAGCCGGTTCGCGCCGGTCATGTTGGCCGCCGCGTAGGCGGCGTAGGAGGGGTCGGATCCGGCCGCGTAGGCGAAGTAGAGGTCGACGGCGTACTCGGGCAGCACGGCGATGAAGGCCAGCAGGGCCAGGGCGAGCGCCCCGGCCATGTCCACGCGGGCCGTCTCCGCGGCCCACATCAGCAGGAGCGCGGAGCAGAGCACCCCCAGGCCGAAGACGGCCACGGCCCAGCCGGGCGACAGCTCGGCGCCGCTCAGCCGCGCCACGGCGGCGGGGGCGGCCCCGGCACAGGCCGCGGCGATCCGCGCGGCGCTCGCGGCGACGGAGGGCGGAGCCGGGGCCGGCGCCCCGGCCGGTGCCGGGGCCGGCGCCGAGACCCGTGCCGCAGGCTCGTCCATGGCCGCTCCTTCCGCATCGCCCGTTTCCTGCCGATCTACCAGCAGGAACACGCGGTCCGGCGCGGACAGCGCGGAGGTGACGGACGGTGACGCCCGTTCGGCCCAGAACCCCGGGAACGGCGGACAGATGCCCAGGAATACGCACAGGCCGGCTGCACCCCCGTCGCAGCCGACCCGCGGCCCGATCATGCATCGGAGGTGCGATCATTTCTGCGGCCGACTTTTCATGGGAAAAATCAGCCCGGGAAAACATCTTCCGCAGGAGTCGCCGGTCTGGTAAAAGGCCGGCTTTGACAGAGGACAGAACAGCGTGGACAAGGCAGCGTTGCAGGCCCTGCTCCGTGAACGCCGGGCACTCGTCGCGCCGGAGGACCACGGCCTCCTCCGTCCTTCCCGGCAGGGCCGGCGCGCCCCCGGGCTCAGCCAGAGCCAGGTCGACCAGCTGCTGCACCGCACCCACGGCACCTACAACCGGCTCGAGACGGGCGCCCACCCCAACCCGCCCGAGGACCTGCTGCGCGACGTCGCCCGGCTGCTCGCCTTCACCGAGCACGAGTGGACGTCCCTGTGGCTGTACGCGGTGCACCGCAACCCGCCCTACCCCCTGCACCCGCGCTCGGGAACGGAGGTCCCCCGCGCCTGGCAGGAAGTCGTCGACGGCATGTCCCACATGGCGTACATCAACGACCAGTCCTGGCGGGTCCTCGCCCACAACGAGGCCTTCGCCGAGATGTTCCCGCGCGGCGAGGTCCCGGAGAACACCATGCGCTGGATGGCCCTCGACCCCGAGGCCCGCACGGTCCTGACCGACTGGCGCGACCGCTGGGTCCCGGTGATCCTCCCCCAGCTCCGCGCAGCCGTGGCCGCCCTCCCCCACGACGAGACCCTCGCCGCGCTGGAGGCCGACGTCCTCGCCGACCCGGCCGTCGGCCCGCTCTACGAGGCGGGCGGCCGGGCCCACATCCACCCCGACGGCGACGAGCGCCCCCTGCACCACGCGCTGAAGGGCCCGGGCTGGGTCTCCCTGTGCGGCGCCCAGCCCCTGGCCTCGCCCCGCTCACGCCTGATGGTCCTGATCTTCCGCCCGGGCGAGCACAGCGGGCCCACGCCGCGGCCGATGCTGTACGCCGGGCAGCGGGACGTGCCGCCGCGCCCCGATGCTCAGTGCGCCGAGTCCGCCCGGAAGTCCTTCGGGACGAGCACCGCCGCCAGGACGACCGCCGTCGCCACGATGCCCACCGACACCAGGGACGTGGTTCTCAGCGCGTCGTTGAAGGCCGTCCGTGCCACGGCGAGGAGCGAGCGGCCCGCGCCGGTGGTGTAGCCGAGGTCGCGGGCCACGTGGTCGGCGCCGCCCACCGACTCCCGGGCGGTCTCCCGTGCCGCTCCCCGTACCCGTCCGGGCAGGTTCGTCATGCCCGAGCGGAAGAGGGTGGTGTGGATGCTGCCGAGCAGGGCGACGCCGAAGCCGATGCCCAGTTCGTAGGCGCTCTCGGAGACGGCGCCCGCCTGCCCGGCCCGCTCGGGGCGGACGGCGGAGACCATGACGGCCGCGGAGGCGGTGATCGCCATGCCGTCGCCGATGCCGAAGGTGACCAGGGCGGCGGCCACCGCGCCGTACTCCAGGGGCTGGGGCGCCGCCGCGAGGAGGACGAAGCCGCAGAGCAGGGCCGCCAGACCCGCCGTCAGGACGGTGCGCACGCCGGTACGGCGCAGCAGCCACGGCGTCAGGAGCGAGGAGGCGAGCAGGGCGATCGCCGCCGGCAGGGTGCGCAGGCCGGCGGCCAGGGCGTCGTGGCCGCGGACGTACTGCAGCCACAGCGAGATCAGGTAGAGGGCCGCGCCGATGGCCATCATGGCGGTGAGGGTGGCGAGGGCCGCGGCCAGGAACGGGCGGCTCGCGAAGAGGCGGACGTCCAGCAGCGGGTCCGCGGACTGCAGCTGGCGGCGGGCGAACCAGGTCAGCGCGGCGATTCCGGCCAGCAGGGCGGCGAGGTCCACCGGGCGGAAGCCGCCCGCCAGGTGCTTGATGCCCCAGGCGGTGAGGATCACCCCGGCGATGGAGAGCGCGGCCGCGACGAGGTCGAGGTCGTGGTGGGAGGGGCTGCGGTACTCGGGCAGCAGCAGGACGGCCGCCACGACGGTGACGAGGACGACGGGGACGTTGACCCAGAACGCCGCCGACCAGGAGAAGGAGTTCACCAGCAGGCCGCCCACCAGGGGCCCGATCGCGGCGCCCGCCCCGGCGACGGCCGCCCAGATCCCGATCGCGAGGGTGCGCTCGTGGGCGTCGGTGAAGATGGTGCGGATCAGGGACAGCGTCGACGGCATCACCATGGCCCCGCCGATCGCGAGGAGGATCCGGCCGGCGATCAGCTGCAGCACGCTGTCGGTGGTGCCGGCCGTGGCGGCGAGCACGGAGGCGGCGCCGAAGACCGTGAACCCGGTGGTGAACAGCAGTTTCCGGCCCAGCCGGTCCCCCACCGCGCCCGCCGTGATCAGCAGGCCGCCCAGGACCAGGCCGTAGATGTCGATGATCCAGAGCTGTTCGAGGGCGTCGGGCTGCATCTCCTTGATGAGGGAGGGCAGCGCCACGTTGAGGATGGTGGCGTCCATCGCCACGAGCAGGAGGCTGGAGCACAGGACGGCGAGCATCGCCCAGCGCGCGGGGTCGGCCGGCGCCTGCCCGGGAGGCCCTTCGGAGGAGCGTTCGGCGAAGACTCGGTCCACAGGCGGAACGTAACCGGCGACCGGGCGGGTCGCATCCCGGGGCCGCGGGCTGCGGCTTTGCGTCTGCACGGGCCGCGCGGGTTCCGCGGGAGGGCCGGATGGGCAGGGTGCTCTACGGACCCGGGGGGATGACCGAGGGGAGGACGGTGCTCGTGGGACGCATCGCTCGTATCACCGGCCGGGACGTCGTCATCGTCGGCGGCGGGGTCGCCGGGACCAGCGTGCTGCTGCAGCTGGTCCGCGCGCTCGCCGCCCGCCGCCCGCCCCTGCCGGTCCGTTCCGTGCGCGTCGTGGACCCCCACCCGGCCGGCTGGGGCCTGGCCTTCGGGGACGACGACCCGCTGCTGCTGTGCAACACCGCGGCCGAGCTGAACTCGCTCCTGGCGGACCGGCCCGGCGACTTCGTCGCTCACCTTCGCGAGCACGGCTGGACGGGCACCGCGAAGGACTGCGTCCCCCGCGCCCGGATGGCCGAGTACTGCGCCGACCGCTCCGCCGGGGCCCGGGAGCAGGCCGCGCGGATCGGCGTAACCGTCGAGCACGTACGGGCGAGCGCGCAGAGCATCGGCGCCGGCGGCCCGGACGGCCACCGGGTGCGGCTCTCCACCGGCGAGGAGCTGCGCGCCGACGACGTCGTCGTCTGCACCGGCGTCCACCGCCCCCGCGTCCCCGACGGCTTCGCCGCCTTCCTCGGCCACCCGCGCTACCTCGACAGCCCCTACCCGGCCTCCCGGATCCGGGAGGGCCTGCGCCCGGGCTCGCGGGTCCTCGTCCTCGGCAGCCACCAGTCGGCGGCGGACGCGGCGCTGCTGCTGTGCCGCGACGGCCACCGCACCACCCTGACCTCGCCGTCGGGCCGGCTGCCCGCCGTCCGCGAGTCCCTGGCCGCGCCGCTGCGCCCGTACCCGCCGCTGGAGCGCATCTCCCGCCTCGACCCCGCGGACCCTTACCTGGAGGACCGGCTGGTGCGGTGCGTGGTGGAGGCGATCCGGCTGCGCGACCGCCGTCCCCTGCGCCGGCAGGTCTCCCGCGCCTGCGATCCGGTGCAGCGGCTGCGCGAGGAGACCGCCCTCGTAGAGGAGGGCGCGTGCGCGTGGCCGGACGTCATGGTGCCCCTGATCGAGCAGCTCATCGCGCTGGCTCCCGCCCTGCCCCCGGGCCGCCTCCGGGAACTGGCGGCGGAGTTCGCCTGGATGACCGGCCGGTACGCGACCGCCCTCTCCCACGTCAACGCCCGGCGCCTGCTCGCGCACTTCGACTCCGGGGCGCTGCGCATGGTCCGCCCCTACCCGCGGTCCGTCTCCTTCGAGGACGGCGCGTGGCGGGTGGAGCGCCCGGGCGCGGCGCCGGAGCGCTTCGATCACGTCGTCAACGCGACCGGCTTCGGCCCGCCCCTCCTGTACTGGGACCGGGAGAGGACCGCCCTCTCCGTGGACGGCGCGCCCGACGGGGGCACGGCCGTCAGCCGTCTGGAGGCGGACCTGCGGGTACGGAGCGGGCCGGACGCGCCGCCGGAGCACGTGTGGGTGGTGGGGGTCGGTACGCACGTCCGCATCCCGTTCGCGAACCACCTGCGCAACGTGGTCCGCCAGGCCCGGCAGGTCGCGGACCGGCTGGCGCAGGCCGGGCCCGGGCCGGCGGGCCGGGGCGAGGGGGCGGCACCCGGCACGGGGGCGCAGGCGCAGATCAGGGCGTGAGTCCGCCGGGTCCCGCGCCCCGCACCCGCGCCCTCGACGGGCCCGCCCGGCGTGTGGCCGGCACCTCCGTCCGGGGCGGCGCCGAGCGGGTGCGGACCGCGTCGTGGGCCACTCCGGTGAGCCAGGCCTCGGCGTCGACGACGAGCAGGACGTGGGCGTCGCCGATGCCGTGCCGGTCGGCCGCCCGCCGCAGGGGGCCGGAGTCCTCCGCCGGGTAGCGGGAGACGGTCGTACGGGGCTCGCGCGGCCCGGAGCCGCGCAGCGTGTCCGCGGCGCGCAGCACCTCCTGCGCCACCTGTCCGGCGAGTCCGGTCAGGGCGGCGGCGGGTCCCGGCGGGAGGGGCTCGCGCAGCCCTTCCTGATGCGTCATCAGCAAGAGCTCGGCGCCGTGCACGATGGTGCGCCCGGTGGCCAGGGCGGCCTCCCAGTGCGGCTCGGGCCGGTTGCGGCGCATGCGCTCCGTCAAGTACTGGGCGAAGGAGGCCTCGGCGAGGTGCATGGCGCGCCGCGCGGCCTGCAGCGGGTCGCCCTGGGAGCGGTCGCGCTGGAGCCGGTCGTCGCCCAGCAGGGCGGTGACGGCGCGGCAGGCGACGGCGCCCTCGGCGAGGAAGTCGGCCATGTCGCGGGCGAGTTCGCCGCGGCCGCCGCGCGGCCAGGCGAGGAGGCCGGCCAGGGCTCCGACGGCGCCGCCGACGGCGACGTCGAGGAGCCGCACCTCGGACAGCCGCCAGTCGGCTCCGGAGATCTGGGTGAAGACGAGGACGAACGCGAGGGTGAAGGCGGCCTGCGTCCAGGCGGGCCCGAGCGGGGGCCCCAGGGTGAAGCCGACGAGGATGACGACGGGCAGGGCGAGGGCATAGAAGAGGGGCCGGTCCCCGACGGCGTAGAGCATGAGGGCGGCGACGGCGGCGCCCGCGACCGTGCCGGCGAAGGCCGGGGCCAGGGCCGCCCGGGTGTCGGCCGCCGAGGTGCGCATGAGGCTGAGGGTCGCGAGCAGCACCCAGAAGCCGTGGGACAGGTCGAACGCGCCGACGAGCAGCCGTGCGCAGGCCAGCGCCGTGGCCAGGCGCAGGGCGTTCTGCAGGTGGACCGAGCGGGGGGTCAGGTGCAGCCGCAGGCGCCGCCACCACAGCAGGTGCGCGGGCGTGTCCGCGTACGCGAGGACGTCCGCGCCGGGGTGCGGCGGCGGTACGGCGGGCGGCTGCGCTTGGCCGAGCGCGAGGCGGGCGGCCTCGGTGGCCAGCCGGGTGCCTTCGGCGGCCCCCCGGGCGACGGCGTCCTGGCGCAGCCGGGCGGTGGAGGCCTCCTGCAGTTCGGCGACGCGGACGGCGTCGAAGGCGGCGAGGGCCGCGGGCAGCGGGTCGGGCCGGGTGTCCAGGGTGCCGGTGCGCAGCTCGCCGGCGACGGACCGCAGGGAGAGTTCGGTGTGCCGGAGCAGGGACACGGCAGCGGGGCCGGCAGCGGGGTGGCCGGGGCAGTCGGCGAGGCGGTCGAGCTGGTCGCGCACGTGGCGGACGGCCGCGCGGGTGTGGTTGAGGGCCCGGTCCTGCACGGAGGGCGAGGCGGGGCGCTCGGTGACGGGCACGCGGGAGAGGCGGGCTGCGGCCATCGCGCGGTCGGCCGCCTCCCGTTCGGCCGGCGCGCCGCCGCCGGCCTCGAGGTGGTAGGCGGTGGCGCTGGCGTAGTCGGCCACGGCCGCCACCGCCTCGGCGAGGACGGCGCGGTAGGGGACGGGGGCGGGCTCGGGCCACAGGAACCGCTCGGCCAGGACGGCCAGCAGGATGCCGACGGTCAGGCCGGTGAGCCGGGAGTCCAGGGTGCCGGGCTCGTAGGGCGGGAAGCAGGGCAGCACGTAGAAGAGCTGGAAGGCCATGGCGAGGCCGGTCAGGCGCGGGCCGCCGACGCCGCAGTAGGAGATGAGGAAGCCGACGGCGAACATGCCGCCGGCGGCCGCCCAGGGATTGACGGCGAGGAGCGTTCCGGCGGTGACGAGGACCCAGCCGGCGGGCAGGGCGGCGAGCAGGATCCGGGTCCGCTGCCGCGGCGGGCCGGGGACGCGGCAGAACATGACGAGGGGCAGCGCCCCGAACATGGCGTACAGGGCCATGACGGAGTCGCCGGTGACGTACCGGAAGAAGTAGAAGCCGGGGCAGGCGGCCGCCACCACCCACAGGGCGCGGCGGGCCGCCTGCGGCACGCCCTCGTGGCGCAGGAGCGGGCGGGCGGACACGCTCATGCCCGCGTCCACCGGGGCGCCTTCCGCCCGGAGGAGTGCGGCGGAGCGGCCCGGGGGCCGGGTGCGGCATTCCAGCCGATTGTGCGGATCATAGTGTTCCTCACATTAGGTGAGGAATTGTCGGCTTCAAGGCGACACCCCGGCCGTCAGCACCGCAGCGGGTCCCTGATCACCGGACCGGTGGGGCCGGTGTTGCGACACAGGGCGTAACCCTGTGCCCGCAGGTCGTCGACGATGCCCGGCAGGGCGTCGGGGAAGTTGGTGAAGAGGTGCCCGAGCACCACTCCCCCGTGCTTGTCCTCCGCGGGGGCGTTGCGGACCCTCGCCCGCAGCGTGGCGACGTCGGGGAAGCGGCCGCCGGAATCCTCCCAGTCGAAGGTGTCGACGGTCCAGGTGCACACGCGGAAGCCCAGGCTCGCGGCGATCCGTGTCTCCCGGGGGCCGTAGTCCCCGAACGGCGGACGGAACAGCGTGCTCCTGACGCCGTCGCGGATCTCCTTGCGCGCATCCGCCTCCGGAAGCCTCGGCAAGTGAGGGTGGGAGTAGGTGTGGTTGCCCACCCAGTGCCCCTGGCGGCGGAGGGCCTCGGCGACCCGGGGCTGCTGCGAGGCGTACTGGTTGATGAGGAAGAACGCCGCGCGGATCCCCTTCCCCTTGAGGTAGGCGCCCGTCTCGACGGCCCGTTCGACGTGGTCGTAGGGCCAGTCGTCGAGGGTGAGCAGCACCCGGCCGGAGGTGTTCCCGCATCTCCGGTGGTCGTAGCCCGCCGCGGGCGCGGCGGAGGCGGGCAGCCCGCACAGCACCAGGGTCAGCGCGGCCAGGGCCGCGACCAGGGGCGGGCGGACGCGGGGCGGGCGGAGCGGGTGGGGCAGGCGGAGCACGCGGCGCAACGAACCGGACATGCGGGAACTCCTCCCGTGGGCACCGTTCGGGGTTCAGATGATCCCGGCGGCGGGGTCGCGCCGCCAGCAGGGCGACGCCCAGGGGGGGAACGCCCGGCGGGACGCAGGCCGGCGCGTACAGGGCGCGTACGGGCCCCAACCCAGGGGACGCGGACGTGACGCGCGCCACGCCGGTTGCGGCCCGCGACCCCCGTCAGCTGGGCGAATGCGCCCGCTGCAAGGCATCCTTGCCCGCCCGGCATTGGAACGCCCCCGGACGGGCGGCCGAGGATGCGGACATGAACACGAACGCGGATTCCCGCCCCGACGTGCTGGCCGTCGTGAGCCAGTCCGGACCCACCGTCACCTTCTTCGACGCCGGCACCTACGAGCAGCTCGACGTGGTCGAAGTGCCCGCGCAGCCGCACGAGTTGTGCTTCGACCCGGACCGGCGCCTGCTGTACTGCGCGAGCACGTACGTCGACGGCTACTACCAGGCCCACCGGGGGCGCGCCCGGCAGATCACCGTCATCGACGCCGACGCCCGGAAGGTCGTCGACACCGTCGACCTCGCCCCGGACCACGCGCCGCACGGCCTCGCCCTGGACCGGGAGCGCTCCCGCCTGTACGTCAGCGTCGAGGCCACCGCGACCGAGCCGGGCGGCGTCGTGATCCTCGACGCGGACACCCGCCGCCGCATCGGCCGGATCCCGGTCATGGCCGACGGCCCGCACTGGTTCGCGATCTCCCCGGACGGCCGCCGCGGCTGGTCCACCAACAAGGAGGCGTCGTTCGTCTCCGTCGTGGACCTGGAGCGGGACGAGTTCGCCGGGCGCGTCGCCGTCCCCGGCAGCGAGGGGCTGGACGTCTCCCCCGACGGCAGGTACGTCTACGTCGCCGCGCCCAAGGCCGACTTCGCATCCGCCCCGGCCGCACCGCCCGGCATCCGGGTGATCGACGCCGCCACCGGCGAGGTGGTGCGCGTGCTGCCGACCGGGGGCGTGGTCTTCCCCGTGCACACCACGGCCACGGGCGCGGTCCTCGCGGGCGAGCTGCGGGTGGACTGGGGCGAGGGCGGGACGCTCGGCGCCCAGCGGGACGGGGTGCTGACCGTCTTCGCGCCGGACGGGGGCGAGGTCGTGGGCCGGGTGCCGGTCGGCAAGTTCCCGCTGACCATCACCTCCTCGCCGGACGGCGCGGTGGGCTACGTGGCCAACGTCGTGTCCGGCACGGTGACCGTGGTGGACCTGGAGCGGATGGACGTGATCACCACGCTGGAGGTCGGCCGGAAGGGCGAGGCGGGCGCGCACGGGATGGCGTACGTCCCCGCCGCCGGCTGAGCCGGTGCCGGGGCCGGGCCGGGGAGCGGGCACAATCGTGGGGTGTCCAGAAGAACCAGACCCCACGCGCCCCGGCCGGCCGTCACCGCCGCCTCCCCCTGCCCCTGCGGCCTCGACGCGGCCTACGGCGACTGCTGCGGCAGCCTGCACGCGGGCGAGCGGGCGGCCGCGACGGCCGAACGGCTGATGCGCTCGCGCTACAGCGCGTTCGCCGTCCGCGACGCCGCCTACCTGCTGCGTACCTGGCACTCCTCGGCCCGGCCGGACGGGCTGGACTTCGACCCCGTCATGGAGTGGACCCGGCTGGAGATCCTGGGGACGACGGACGGCACGGCCTTCCACCAGGAGGGCACCGTGGAGTTCCGCGCCCACTACACGGCAGGCGGCCGCGCGGACTTCCAGCACGAGAACAGCCGCTTCGTCCGTGAGGGCGGGCAGTGGGTGTACGTCGGCGAGGTGTGACCGGCGCGGCGGCGGCGCCGGTCACCCGCACGGCTCGCGCCAGGCGTCCAGTTCGAGCCTCTTGCGCATCGAGCTGAGGCCTAGCCGCTGCGCCGTGGGGCAGAAGTCCTTCCGCTCCAGGGCGTACTCGACGTGGAAGACGGCCTTGCCGCTCTTCACGAACGGCGTCAGCTTCTCGCACTCCTCGAACTCGGCGCACTGCTCGTTCACGGCGAAGTCGAAGTCGCCCACGAGGGCGGGGATCTGGTCCAGGTCGTTCTTCAGGCCGACGGCCATGCCGCGTTCGTGGGCGAGCCCGGCCAGCATCCGGTTGAAGGCGAGCTGGTCGGCCGCGGACAGCGGGAAGCCCGTGCGGTTGCGGTAGCCCTCCGTCAGGTCCGGCTCGACGGCGTCGAAGCCCTTCTGCCGGCACATGTCGAAGCGGGCCGCCATGATCGGCCGCAGGACGTCGAGACGGCGGATGTCCAGCCACTTCTCGCCCTTCCAGCCCTTGTTCCGCTCGCCGAGCAGCCGCTGCGGGAACGCCTTGTGGTCCGGGCGGAAGTCCTCCCAGGCGCCGGCGTTGACGTAGCAGATCACCTTGGCGCCGCGGTCGTGCAGCTCCTCGACCGTACGGGCCGTGTTCTCGAAGCCGTCGATGTCGTAGACGGGGACGCCGGCGGAGGTGTCGGCCTTGCCGTCGAGCTGCCACTGCCAGCGGGTGCCGGGGCGGGGCTGCCAGTGCTTCCCGGCGGCGCGGGGGGATCCGCCGGACGCCGTGGGCGCGGGCCCGTCGTCGCCGTCGCCGTCCGGCCCGTCGCCGTCGTCCGTGGCCGAACAGCCCGCCGCTCCGGCGAGCAGGACGAGCGCGAGCAGGGCCGCGGAGGAGCGGCGGCGCGTGAGCCTCACCGTGCCCTCCGCCGGAGCGCGGCCCCGTCCGCGGGGAGCGGCCCCTCGTCCCCCGCCGGCGGCTCGCCGTTCACCCACGGCGCCGCGAGCCACGGGTTGGCGCCCTCGCCCGGCACCGCGCAGTGCACCCCGGCGCCGCGGTCCCCGGCGGTGCGCGCCACCTGGGCGGCGTGCCCGGTCGGCACGCCGTGGACGAGGTGGCAGAAGCGGGCCGGCGGGTGGTCGGCGGTCCATGGAGGCACGGCGGCCCTCCGGTAGGTCTCCCAGGTGCCCTCGAAGGTGACGAGGAGGTCGGCGACGCGAGCGTAGCCGGGGTCGGGGTGGGTGCCGGGATTGAGGACGGCCGTCCGCGCGCCCAGCGCCCTGGCGAGCATGACGAGCCGGCGGTAGTGGGGCAGGTGCGCGGCCTGCGCGGCCGTCTGGTCGAGGAAGACGCCGTCGACTCCGTACCAGCGGCGGTGGCGGCGGATGTCGCCGACGACCGCGCGCGGCGGCCGGTGGCCGTAGTCGGTGTCGACGTAGCCGAGCAGCCGTACGCCGGCGCCGCGCAGGCGTTCCGCCACGGCCCCGAAGGCGGGGTCGGGGCGGGTTCCGGGCCCGTCCGCGACGTTGAGGACGACGCCGTGGAGCCGGGGCGCGGCCGCTTCGAGGGCGGCCCACGCCGCGGGGTCGGCGTCCGGGTGGACGTAGAGCGGGACGAGCAGCCGCTGCCCGTCCGGCCGGTGGCCGGGCGGGCTCACCGCGGGTGCTCCCCGGCCCGGTCGCGGGTCTCGGCCCACAGGTCGGTCAGGGAGGTGGCGAGGGGGCGCCGCGGCGTCCAGCCCAGGGCCTTCGCCGCCAGGGCGGTGTCGGCCTGCTGCCAGGGCACGGCGGCGGAGCGGGGCGAGCCGTCGCCGTCCTCGTCGAGCCGGCCGCGGAAGCCCGCCGAGGCGATGAGCCCGTCGGCGACGGCCCGGACGGGGCGGGCGGTGCCGCTGCCGATGTTGAGGACGGGCGGCAGGGGGCCGGGCGCGGTGACGGCGAGCGCGACGGCGTCGGCGACGTCGCGCGCGTCGACGAAGTCGCGGTGGGCGGAGAGGTCGCCGACCCTGATGCGGCCGTCCCGCCCGGCGTCGCGGAGGAGCCCGGCGAGGCGGCCGGGCAGGGAGGCGGCGGGCGCGCCGGGGCCCACGGGGTTGAACACCCGCAGGACGGCGGCGTCCAGGCCGGAGCCGGTGACGGCGAGGGTGCCGGCCAGCTTGGCGGCCCCGTAGAGGCCGAGCGGGCGCGCGGCGTCGGTCTCGGCGAGGGGCCGGTCGGCGGGCCCGTACTCGGCGGCGGAGCCCAGGTGGACGAGGCGGGCCCGGGGCGCCGCCGCGCGCAGGGCCTCGCACAGGACGGCGGGACCGAGGGCGTTGACGCCGGCGAGGCCCACCGGGCTGCCGCCGACCGCGCCCGCGCAGTTGACGACGGCGTCGGGCGCGGCGCGCCGCAGGGCGGCGGCGAGGGCGTCCACCTGCGCCGAGGCGAGGTCGACGGGGACGTCGGCGGCGGCCGAGCGGCCGGCGGCGAGCACCTGCGCGCCCGGGAGGGCGCGCAGGCGCTCGGCGGCGTGCCGGCCGAGGAAGCCGGTGCCGCCCAGGACGATGATGCGCATGCCTGCCGTTCACGCTCCCTTGATCAGCATGTCGCGGTGCAGGGAGAACTCCCGGTTGGCGCGGTCGTAGTCGTCCGGCCGGCCGATGTCGAGCCAGTAGCCGTCGAACTCGTAGGCGCGCGGCGGGGTCTTCGCCTCCAGCATGTCCAGCACCAGCTCGTCGAACCCCAGCGGCAGTCCCGGGGTGTAGCGGGCGAGGGCGGCGCGCGAGACGCCGTAGACGCCCATGGAGACCCGGTAGTCCATCCTGGGTTTCTCCGCGAAGCCGACGACTCTGCCGGAGTCGGTGGTCAGCACCCCGAAGTCGATGCTCACCTGGCGGGCGTAGGTCGCGATGGTCAGCGGCGCCGCGGAGGCCACGTGCGTACGGTACACATCACCGAAGTCGAGGTCGGTGAGGATGTCGCCGTTCATGGCGAGGAAGTTCTCGGGCAGCCGGTCGAGCATGGTCAGGAGGGGCCCCATGGTGCCGAGGGGGCTCTCCTCGGTGGCGTAGTCGACGCGTATGCCCCACTGGGAGCCGTCGCCGACATAGGCGCGGATGATGTGCCCGAGGTGGCCGATGGCCAGCGTGCAGCTGGTGAACCCCGCGTTGACGAGCTGGCGCATCACGATCTCCAGGATCGCGTGCTCCTCGCCGATGGGCACCAGGGGCTTGGGCAGGGCGGTGGTGTACGGGCGGAGCCGGACGCCTTTGCCTCCGGCAAGAATGACGACATGCATGGGTGCTGTTCCTCTCTGCGTGGGTGACGTCGGGGCGGTGCCGTCGCGTCAGACGTTGTAGATGCCGGCCTTGTACCGGCCGAGGTTCAGCGGGTCGCGGAAGAACGCGACGGTCTGGGCGAGCCCCTGCTCGAGGGTGTGGGCGGGTGCCCATCCGGTGGCGGCGCGCAGCCGGCCGGCGTCGCACACCAGGCGCATGACTTCCGAGGCGGCGGGCCGGATGCGCTCCTGGTCGGCGCGGACCTCCAGCTCGGTGTCCATGATCTTGCCGATGAGGGAGACGAGGCCGCCGACCGAGATCTCCTCGCCCGTACCGGAGTTGAAGGTGCGTCCGACGACGTCGCCGGCGGGGGCGGTGCCGACGGCGAGGAAGGCGGCGACGGTGTCCTTGACGTAGCTGAAGTCACGGGTGGGGCGCAGGTCGCCGAGGGTGATGGTGCGCTCCCCCGCGGCGACCTGGCCGATGACGGTGGGGATGACGGCCCGCATGGACTGGCGCGGGCCGAAGGTGTTGAAGGGGCGCAGCGTGACGACGGGGACGTCGAAGCTGGCGTGGTAGCTGTCCGCGAGGCGGTCGCCGCCGGCCTTCGAGGCGGCGTACGGCGACTGGGTGTTGATGGGGTGGTCCTCGCTGATGGGCACGGTCTGCGCGGTGCCGTAGGTCTCGCTGGTGGAGGTGTGGACCAGGCGCGGGATGCCGAGGTGGCGCACGGCCTCCAGCACGTTGAGGGTGCCGGTGACGTTGGTCTCCACGTAGCTGTGCGGGGCGCGGTAGGAGTAGGGGATCGCGATGAGGGCGGCCAGGTGGTAGACGGCCTCGGTGCCGGACACCAGGCCGTGGACCGAGCCGGGGTCGCGCACGTCGCCGAGGACGACCTCGACGTTGTCCATCACCTCGCCGGGCAGGGTCTCCAGCCACCCGTAGGAGGAGAAGGAGTTGTACTGCACCATCGCGCGGACGCGGTGTCCGGCGGCGACGAGCGCTTCCACCAGGTGCGAGCCGATGAATCCCTCCGCGCCGGTGACGGCTACGGGTGCGGGTGCGGATGCGGGCATGACGGTCTCCCTTTTGCGTGAGCGGTTGCGGCTGGATCCGGCCGCGGTGGAGCGGGGACGGAGCGAACGGTGCGTCAGCGGTGCGTGGTGATCCGGCTGAGCAGGGCGGTGGCGGCGGCGAGCAGGCAGGCTGCCGCCGCCGTACAGACGAGGAGCTGGGCCGTGACGGGTGCGGAGATCCGCAGGGCGGCGGCGGCCGATTCGGCGCCGGCCGCGGCCAGGCACACCAGGGCCGGGAGCCAGGCGACGCCGAAGGCCTGCAGGAGCAGCCCGGTCCACAGGACGGCGCCCAGGGCGAGCAGGGAGGCGGTCCGTCCGGCGGTGACCGGCGGGCCGTCCGGCCACAGCGCGCCCGTGGCCAGGCCGAGCAGGGCGAGGGCCGCGAGGTAGGCGGCGACGCACAGGCCCAGCACGCGGGCCGCGCCGAGCTTGAGGCCGGCCGTGGTGGTGGAGCGGGCGAGTGCCGCGAGTGCCGTGCCGCGGCAGCGGTAGAGCAGCCATTCCGCGGCTCCCATGCTGAGGGTGAGCGCGATGACGGCGGCCCCGGCGGTGGTCGCGCCCGGGGTGCGGCGCAGGACGTCGCCGAGTGCGGCGAGGGTCGTCAGCACGCCGCAGCCCAGGCCGAACAGGCCGTACGGGACGGAGGCGAGCGGCGACAGGGCGGGCTGTGCGGGTGGTTTCCCTTCGCGGCGGGCCCGTACGACCTCGTGGGCCGCCGTGCCGAGCACTCCCCCGGCGGTGGCCAGGAGCAGGGCGATGCGGAGGGCGTCGGGCGGCTGGACGGCCAGGAGTGCCGCTCCCCCGGCCGCGGTGGGCGCGAGCGTGAGGAGCAGCAGGCGCTCCCGGCCGAGCACCAGCAGGACCGTCGCCGCGGCGAGGTAGAGCGCCTGGCCGGCCGCGAAGGCGGCCACTCCCGGCAGGCCGGGCGGGATCACCGCCGCGGCCGCGGCCAGGAGGGCGCCGAGCGGGGCGCCCCACTGCAGGCAGCGGGCCGCGGCGCTGCGCCCGCCCGTCGCCAGGCGCAGGTAGGCGCGGTGGGCGAGGGCCTGGTTCCACGCCCACGCCACGAGTGCGGAGGCGACGAGGCCCGCCGTGCCCAGGGGGAGGCCGTAGCCGTCCCTGGCGCCGGCCATCAGGGGCGCGGCGAGGGAGTAGCCGAAGCCGGGGAGGGTGAACACCAGGGCCCGCAGCACGAAGCGGCCCGGGGTCACCTTCCAGGGGTCCGGACGGGGTCCGGGTTCGGGGTGGCTGCGGGGCACGCGCGCGTACAGCTCCGCTGCGAGTTCGAAGGCGTCGGCGCATCCGTAGCGTTCGGTGATCTGTTCGCCGGTGAGGCCGTCGGCCTCCAGGACGGCCGCGATCTCGTCGGGGTGGACGGCCGCGGCGCACACCTCGGCCAGTTGCTGGGCGAGTTCGTCGACGGGGTCGGCGGCCCAGCTCGGCCGCGGCCGGGGCCGCACCGTTGCGGGTGCGGCCGCCAGCTCGTGGGCGGGCTCGGGCTCGTCGGGTACGAGGCGGAGTAAGCCGCTCATCCCGCACCGCCCGCGGCCATGGCCATGACGGGTCTCTCGGCGTCCGCGAGGGCCCGGGCCGGGGCCTCCTGCCTGCGCCGGGGCCGTTCGAGGGCGGACTCGGGCCGGCGGGTGCCGGCGAGGTCGTGGTAGATGTCGCGGAAGGCGTCGATGGTCTGCCGGAGGGTGAACTGTTCGATGACCCGGAGCCGGGCCCGCTCCCCCATGTCCGCGCGCTGCGCGGGGTCGCGCAGGAGCTTGAGGGCGGCGCGGGCCATGGCCTCGGGGTCGCGGGGCGGTACGACGAACCCGGTGTCGCCGACGGCCTCGCGGACGCCGCCGACGTCCGTGGAGACGGTGGCCCGCCCGCACGACATGGCTTCGATGAGGGTGAAGGGGAATCCTTCGCTGATGCTGGAGAGCATCACGACGTTGCCGGCGGCGTAGGCGTCGCGGATGTCGTCGACGCGCCCTTCGAAGACGACGGCTTCGCCGGCGCCGAGTTCCGCGGCGAGCTTCTCGCAGGCGGTGCGGTAGCCCTCGCCGCCGCGCGGGGTGCCGCCGAAGAGCCGCAGGCGGGCCTCGGGGATCTCCTCTCGGACGAGCGCGAAGGCGCGGATGAGCGTCTCCAGGCCCTTGATGGGGTCGACGCGCCCGGCCCAGCTGAGCGTCGGGGCGTCCGGCTCGGGCCCGGCGGGCGGGAAGGCCGTGGGGTCGACGCCGTTGTAGACGGTGCGTATGCGGTCGGGCGGGGTGCCGCCGTGTTCCTCCCAGCGCCGGTTGTAGCGGTTGCCGGGGGTGACCAGGGAGGCGCACCGGTAGCTCTCCACGGCGAGCAGCCGGAACAGGCCCAGCATCAGGGCCTTGACCGGCCAGCGGTAGGACTCGGCGCGGAAGCTCAGGTAGCGCTCGCGCAGGTAGATGCCGTGCTCGGTGAGGAGGAAGGGCGTGCCGTGCCGGTGGTGGGCGACCAGGCCGGGCAGCGTCGCGAGCCCTCCGCTGACGGCGTGGGTGACGCCTCGGGCGGGCGGGGTGGCCGCGAGCGGGCGCAGCGCGTGCTCCAGCAGGTCGGTGGCCAGCAGGGCGTCGTGCAGGGTGGGGCGGGCGGCCGCGGTGTGCAGGTGCGGCCGGTTCCAGACGCGGACGAGGGTGCGGGCGGCGGCCTCGCCGCGCAGGGCGGCCGACAGGGTGCCGGAGGCGGCGTGGTCGGCGAGGCGGTAGAAGGTCCGGGCGAAGTGCGGCTCCTGGTCCGGGTCCAGGAGGGACAGCAGGAACTGTTCGTAGGCGGTGAGGAAGGCCCGCAGGTCCCGGCCGCGCGGGGCGCGGCCGGGGGGCGGAGGTCCCCACAGGGCGTGGCTCTCCACCTTCCGGACGTGGCCGGGCAGTTCCCAGGCGAGCGGTTCGCGGCCGGTGCCGGTGACCGCGATGACCCGGAAGTCGACGTCGGGCATGCCCTGGACGAGCTGGTCGCACCACACGCTCACTCCGCCATGGCTGTGCGGGTACGTTCCCTCGGTGAGCAGGGTCACCGTGGGAGTGTCGGATGCCGTTTCGGCAGGCGGTCCGTGCATAGAACTCGGTTCTCTCCAGTGTCGGCTGTACATGGGTGGTGCGGCACGGAGTGATGGCGGTCCGGGTCAGCGCCGGGCGGCGGCATCCCCGGGGCCGTAGGGCACGCGGGCGGTGACGCCCTCGGGGACCGGGAGTGCCTTCGCGGCCGGGTGCTGTGCGCCGGCGGTGGCGGAGGTCAGTGCGCGGGCTGCCGGGGTGGCGCCGGCGGGCAGGGTGAGGTCCAGCCGGTCCTGGCCTGCGGCGGGGGCGGCCCAGCCGGAGCGCAGGCCTGCATAGGCGTCGCCGAAGGCGGCCTGGGTGTCGTTGCGGACGGTGCCGCCGGGCAGGGTGGCGGAGAGCTGTGTGCCGGCGGGTGCGGAGACGGTGACGGTGCTGCCGATGCGGTAGGCGGTGACCTTGCCGGCGGAGAGGGCGGCGGCCCATGCGGCCCGCTTGCTCATCTCCGTGCCGATGTCCCGCATGCGGAGGTTGACCAGCGGGGTGTTGTCGGCGTAGAGGCCGGAGTAGTCGGAGAGGACCTTCTCCAGGACGGTGTAGCCGATCCGCTCCTCGGCGAGGTTGGACTGGTGCATGAAGTGCGGGCGCGGGTCGTTGGCGAGGACGTGGCCCATGGCGATGCGGGCCTCGAGGGGCACGATGTAGGACGAGAAGCCGGTCTTCACGTCCAGTGGGGCCTTCAGACAGGTGGTCGTGGTGGAGTTCTCGCAGATGCCGCTGCCGCCGTCGGCCTTCTTCGTGTACAGCCAGTTGTACTCGTCGGTCTGCTCGGTGGCCTTGCCGACGTTGTAGTAGACGTTCATCGGGTAGCGCGGCACGGTGAGCGCGGGGCCGACCTGGCGCTGCTGGCGCTCGCGGGAGTTGTCGCTGGCGACCCAGCCGACGCCGTTCTGCGTGAGGGCCGGCGCGAGCTCGGGGTTGTCCTTGTTCTGCTGGGGCAGGGTCTTCAGGCCGGAGTGCTCACCGGTGACCAGTTCGTCCTTGTCGAGGGTGAGGCCTTGGCGGGCGGCCCAGTTGAGGTTGTTGCCGATCTCGCCGTTGATGGCGGTGCGGCTGACCCAGCGCACGTTGCCCAGCAGGTCGGTGGCGCACTTCCACGGCACGACGGTGGTGTTCTGCACGCAGCCGAGGAAGGCGTGGGTGTAGGTGTGATTGATCCAGCGGAAGGACTTCTGGTCGGTGCGGAGCTGGTCGAGCAGCGGGTCGTACGTGCCGCCGTGCTCCGCCTTGAACTCCTCGCTGCCGACGCCGTTGTAGGCCAGGTCCAGCGGGAGGTTGTGGCTCTGCGCCCACTGCTTGGCGTACTGCGCGTCGGCGGCCGTCATGCGTATCGGCGGGCTGTCGGGGGCGGGGTTGCCGGGGCAGTCGACGTCGCCGGGGGTGCACTTGCGCTTGACGTCCCAGCGGTCGTCGGAGGCGAAGACGTCGTCGACGTGCACGCCGAGGTAATTGCGCGAGGCGCCCAGGTGGATGCCCTGGGTCAGCCACTCCACGATGCCGCGCGAGACCAGGCGGAACTGGCTCTGGTACTGGTTGGCGATGAAGGTGACGACCAGCTCGCTGCGGCCGTCGTGGGTGTACTGGCCGATCAGCGAGCCGCGCGCGGTGCCGCCGGGGATCGGTGCGTCGAGGTAGCTGGTGTAGGTCGCGCCCTGTTCCTGCTGGGCGAGGGGCGCGGCGAGATAGCCGTAGCTCTCGTTGACCGAGGGGTCGTTGTCCTCGAAAGGAACGTTTTTCTTGAGGTAGCCGAAGGGTCCTGTGGCGCCGTCGGCCGTCACCTGGGCGGTCCTGCCGTCCAGGGGGCCGCTGTAGCCGGTGTCCTGGGGGCTGTTGAGCCCGACCCGGGGGCCGGCGTACGTGTAGGCGTCGACCTGGCGGATGCCGAAGCGCTTCTCGAAGGAGGCCAGGGCGGCCATCTCCGGCGAGCCCGCCCCGAAGGGGTTCTCGTTCGGCAGCACCACGCCCTGGAATCTGGCCCGCGGTCTGCCGTCCACGGTGTCGCTGAGGAACGCCTCGTCGATGCGCGGCCGCCCGCCGTCCGTCAGGTTCACCGCGGTGTACGGCGTGCCGGCGCCGTCGAGCTCCGCCCGGATCGCCTCCGTGGCGGGCCCGCCGTCGTCCACGACGAGGACCCGCAGGTCGATCCTCGGCGCCGGGTCGGCGGCGTGGGCGCCCCCGGCCGGAACGGCGACGGCGAGCAGGGCGGCCGCAGTCCATGCTGCGGCAAGGCGGGTCGAACGACCCATAGGATTCTCCCCCCAGGACGGCGGCGCGCACGGCGCGGCCCTCCGGTTCCAAAGACACGTGCGAGCGGCGCCGACGGCCCGGCCCGCACATCGAATCGATCCCCTGTTGGTCCCCGGTGGCACGGCCCCACGGCGGTCGCGCCTCCCCACCCGACCGCCTGCCCGATCCCCCCAACGGCACGGACACCGATGCCCGTGACCGGACCGCACGGCCGGAGCCGGACCGCACGGCACAGCGCGGGCGGCGGGCACAAGCGTGCCCGTGCCACGGCATCGAGAGGCACTTGAGTCCCTCAACAGTCTCTCGACCGCCCAGGCATATAGTGCGCCATGCCCGGAGGTCTCGCTGGCCCACTGGCCATGAGCGGGACGGAACTCGCGCTTCCCTGGCCGGAATTGAGCGCCGCGCGATCACGCTCCACGGCGCGGGCGACACCGCCGCGCCGGGCGACGGGCCCACCGGTGACCTGTGGCGACACCGCCGTCCGGCACGGGCGCCCGGACGCGTGCCCCCGGGCGCCCCAGGGGTACCGTGAGCGCCGGGCCGTCCCGAGATCGGCCTGATGACAGCCGTCCGACTTTTCTTCTGTATCCCCTGATCGCCGCATACATCCCCCCGGCCGCCGCCGTAGGCGATCTCACCGGTCGGGACCGCCGTCCGTGCCGGGACGCAACCGGAAGCAACTCCTCGCCCTCTAAGTAAGGTTGCCCCCCTTCGGGGCGGTGCCCGCCTCCGCCCCCTCCCGCCCCCCGCCCTCCCGTTTCCCGGCCCCTTACCGCCCGTCCCTCCTTCCCCGAGGTGGGGTCCAGGAGGCAGGGTGGGGGCATGAGGCTACTGATACTGGGCGGCACGGAGTTCGTGGGCCGCGCCGTCACCGAGGCGGCCCTGGCCCGCGGCTGGCAGGTGACGGTCTTCCACCGGGGCCGCCACGCGCCGCCGGAGGGCGTCGCGGCCCTGCACGGCGACCGCCGGGACGCGGACGGGCTGCGGGCGCTCGGGCACGGCGAGTGGGACGCCGTCGTCGACACCTGGTCGTGGGCGCCGTCGGCCGTGCGGGACGCGGCGCGGCTGCTGGCCGGGCGCGCCGGGCGGTACGCCTACGTCTCCAGCGGCTCGGTGTACACCTACCCCTCGCCGGCCGGGCACGACGAGGACTGGCCCGTGGTGGACGGCTCGCCGGACGCCGGCGACGTGGGCTACGCGGAGGCCAAACGCGGCGGGGAGCTGGCGGCCCTCGGCTCCTTCGGCGACCGGGCGCTGCTGGTACGGGCCGGGCTCGTCCTCGGCCCCGGCGAGAACGTGGGCCGGCTGCCGTGGTGGCTGGGGCGCATCGCCCGCGGCGGGACGGTGCTGGCCCCCGGCCCGCGCGACCTGGGAGTGCAGTACATCGACGTGCACGACCTCGCCGCCTGGATCCTCGACGCCCTCGCGGCCGGGCTCGGCGGCCCGTACAACCTCGTGAGCCCGCCCGGGCACGCCACCATGGGCGAGCTGCTGGAGGCCTGCGTCCGCGCGACGGGCTCCGGTGCGGTCCTGCGCTGGACCGGGCCCGAGGAGATCCTGTCCGCCGGCATCGAGCCCTGGACCGATCTGCCGGTGTGGGTGCCGCCGGGCGAGCTGTACGACGTGCTCCACCGGGGGGACGCCTCCAAGGCCCTCGCGGCGGGACTGCACTGCAGGCCCGCGGCCGAGACCGTGGCGGCCACGTGGGCATGGCTGCAGGAGCTCGGCGGCCGGGCCCCGCAGCGCCCGGACCGGCCGCCGCTGGGGCTCGCCCCGGAGCGGGAGGCGGCCCTGCTGGAGCGGCTGGAGGCCGCCGGCTGAGGGACGGCCGGACGGGGGACGGACGAGGGGGGCCGGACCAGGAGTGCGGCCACCCCTTTCCATATAAGATGAAATTCTGTCTCAAAAGACGAAACCCCTTCCACTGATTCCCCGTCTCTCCCGGCGTAACGCGCCCTCCAAGAGGAGTGACTGCCGTGGGTCTGACGTCCCAGACGTTCCTGCTCGTCCTCGTGCTCATCGCCGTCGCGGTGAGCGCGCTCGCGCTGTGGCTGTGGCCCCGGGCCGCGCGGAAGGGACCCCTGGCGTGGGCGGGCCGCCTCGGCCTGCTCGTCGTGACGCAGGTCGGCATCCTGGCCGTGCTGCTCGTCGCCGCGAACAACGAGTACGGCTTCTACTCGAACTGGAACGAGCTGCTGGGCCGCGCGTCGAGCAAACAGGTCCTGCAGCCGGGCACGAAGGACGGCAGGCGGCCGCCCGCCCTCACCGTGCAGGGGCAGGAGTCCATCGGGCTCAAGGGCACCCGCGAGAAGGCCGGGCAGGTGGACCGCGTGCAGATCCGCGGACCGGTCACCGGGCTGAGCATGGACGGCTACGCCTACCTGCCGCCCGAGTACTTCCAGAAGGGGCACGAGAAGGAGAAGTTCCCCGTGGTGGTGGTGATCACCGGCCAGCCGGGGGTCTCCAAGAACCTCATCACCCAGCTGAAGGTCCCGCAGGCCGCCTCCGCCGCCATCATGAAGAAGGAGATCAGGCCGACGATCTACCTGCTGGTCCGGCCCTCGGTGGTCGCCGACCGCGACACCAACTGCACGGACGTGCCGGGCGGTCCGCAGGCGCTCGCCTTCTTCAACGAGGACGTGCCGCTGGCCGTGACCGACGTCTACCGCGCCTCCGACGCCCCCGGCAGCTGGGGCGCCGTCGGCAACTCCACCGGCGGCTACTGCGCGCTGAAGCTCGCGATGACCAACCCGGCGCGCTACGGCGCCGCAGCGGGCCTGTCCGCCGACTACTTCGCACGCCAGGACGGCAAGACGGGCGACCTCTACGCCGGCAGCAAGGCGTACAGGAACGAGAACGACCTGACGTGGCGTCTGGAGCACATGCCCCCGCCGCCGGTGTCCCTGCTCGTGGGCACCAGCAAGAACGAGGGCAACTACGGGCCGAGCCTGAAGTTCGCGCAGAAGGCCAAGCCGCCGCTCAAGGTCGACAAGCTCGTACGGGACGAGGGCGGCCACAACTTCCAGACGTGGCGCGAGGAGTACCCGGTGGTGCTCAAGTGGCTCGACAAGGAGCTCAAGGAGCTGACGGCGCCCCGTGACGGCGGTCGGTAGCGCCGCCGCGCGGCGTCTCCTCACGGCAGGTCCGGCCCCTCTCCCCTACTTCTCCGCCTCCCCGAACGCGGAACGCGCCGCCCGCCGCCAGCGGTTGGCGGGGAGGGCCGGGCTGAGGGCGGCCAGCGCCCCGCAGTACTTCGTGAAGACCGCCGGCCGCACCCCGCACGCGTGCAGGAGCCGGTCGGCGTCCGTCAGGTGCCCGGCGGTCTTGGTCTCGACGAGGACGAGGTCCGCGGCGCAACGCACCCGGTGCCCGGCCCCGGCGCGCAGGTCGTCGCAGACGAGACCCGCGTCGCACGTGATGCGTTCCCCGTCGGCCACGAACGTCGCGCGCAGGTAGTCCGTGCTGAGCGAGGGCTGCAGGGTCGCGGGCGAGTCGATGCCGTAGGAGCGCCGCAGGGTGTCGGCGAGGAAGGCGCGGTAGCCCGCGTCGAGCGGGGTGTCCGTGCCGGCCAGCGGCCGCCGGTGCTTGACGGTGTCGCCCCGGCGCCCCTTCAGCTTGACCTCGAACTGCCGCTCCCCCGTGTCCTGGTAGACCCGCTCCCGCACCTTGAACCGGAGCCTGCGGCCCTGCCGGTGGTCGTGGAAGGAGCGCAGGCCCGGGGTGTCGTAGTAGACGGAGTGGTAGCGGAATGCGCGGCGGCCGTCGATGGTGAGGGCGCGGAAGGGGCCGCCGGGTCTGCGGGGGTCGGTCAGCCGGGCCGCTATATAGAGGAAGGTCTCCGCCGGTACGAGGTAGCTCCGGTCGAAGCGCGCCATCAGCTCGGCGCGCGCGTTGACCTCGGCGAGGGGGATGGGCGCGGTGGCGTGCGCCGCGTCCTGGATGGCCCGGACCGCCGCGGCGGAGGCGGGCGGCACCGCGGGGACTTCCGCGGGCGCTCCCGCGGGAGCGGCCTGCCGGACGGTGGCGGTCACGCGGCCCCCCACGCGGGTGCGGCCTCGGCTCCGGCCTCGGCGCGGGCTTCGGTCCGGGGTTCGGTCCGGGCTTCGGTTCCGGCGAGGGCGGCGCTCCCCCGGCGGCTTCCCGGCTCGGGCTCCCGGTAGCGCACGTCCACGACCGTCAGGTCGCGCACGTAGTCGACCTCCATGACCGTCCAGTGCATCGGGTCGCCGAGGCGCCGGGCGAGATCGGCGCGGAGGGCGGCGGGGTCGGCGTGCACGGTGTCGAGGGTGACGACGGTGCGGCGGGAACGGGCGAGCAGACGGGGGTGGTCCGCGGCGTAGACGACGAGGAGCAGGACCGCGCTGAGCGCGGCCGCGAGCCCGAACGCGACGTGCGGCAGCCCCGTGATGAGCCCCAGGACCAGGGTGGTGAAGTAGTACGCCACCTCCTCGTGCTGCACGGAGTCCGACCGCAGCCGGATGATCGACAGCACGCCGAACATTCCGAACCCGAGGGCCATGCCACCGCTGCCGCCCAGCTCCGCGAGGGCCGCGACGACGGTGAACAGGGCGACGTTCAGGGCCAGATAGGCCGGCACGAGGTCGCGCCGCCGGTGCCGGGGATAGTAGATCGCGAACGTCAGCAGGCACACGGCCACGAGGTCGAGCCCCAGGTGGGCGGCGAGGTGTCGTAGGGAGTCCATCGCTCACTCTCTGTGCGTAGGAAGTACCCGAAACATAGAGAAACGCTGGGTGAACTTTCGCTACTTCTGAGTGAACAATGCGCGTCTTTGATGGAACCAGACGGCAAGTGTCCGGATTCCTGTCACGCCTGTCGCGTTCGGCGCTCTTGCCCCGGAGGCCACGGATGTGACGGTCGTCCCGAGACCGGCGGCGAACGGGCCTGCGCCGCCGACGTCATACCCGGCACATGGGCCGCGCACCCCACACGGGCATCCGAGGCGCCCCGGGCGGTGGGCACGGGAAACTCCAATCCGCTCATAGTGCGGGATAGTGACCACGCCTCAGGAGCCGATCGTTCCGGTTTGGTTCCAGAGCTTCCGTGCGCCCTGCTGATCGGCTTGTCGGTGTGCAGATAATAGGGGCCGCATTCCGGCGGGCGGGCCCCGCGGCCCGTCGCGGCCGGAGTGCACCCGTACGCGCAAGAACACCCGGAAACACCGATGGGGGCGTCAATGAACGCTGAGCTGATGGACGACGAGCAGCAGGCGGGCGCGGCGGCGCACGCCGTACGGCGGCGGTGGCAGCGGGCCCGCCGGGCGGCCGTCGTCGCGGCGCTCGCGCTGGGCGCCTCCCTGCTGGTCTCCCCCGCCTCCGCCCAGGCGACGGAGCAGGCCCGTCCGGCCGCCGCCGTCGCCACGGTGGAGCGTCAGGCCGGGACCGGGGCCGCTGCGGGAGCCGAGCGCACGGGCGCCGCGTCCGCGCTGCAGGCCGCGCACGGGCACCGGTCCTCCAAGGGGCACATGACCACGGCGGCGAAGAAGCCGAAGAAGGATAAAAAGAAGAAGAAGGGCTTCTTCAAGAAGCTCGGCATCTTCATGATCATCGTGATGATCCTGGTCTTCGTCTTCGTGATCGCCATGATCATTCTGGCGATCGTCCTGATCCGCAAGGCCCTCAAGCGCCGTCGCACCTGAGCGGAGAACGAGGGTGCGGGGCGGCCGTGCCGCCCCGCACCCGGTCGTCAGCGGACGGTCTGGTCGCCGTCCGGCACGTCCTCGACGGTCACCAGGGCGCGGGGCTGCCCGAGGCCCTTGGCCACCGCCTCGGCGATGCCGCCGGGGTCGGGTGACTCCGGGAAGGGCACGGCCTCCCCGTCCCCGTAGCTCTCGATCGCCTTGACGAAGTAGCTCGGGTCCCAGGCGCCGACGGCGCCCCTGACCTCGACCGCGCGCACCGGCCGGTTGCCAACCGTGCGCTTCAGCTCGGACAGGATGCGGTCGGAGCGGTACTCGCCGGGCACCTGGAAGAGGCTGGCGTGGGCGCCCACGAGGCCCCCGTCGCGCAGCCGGACGGTCACCGTCAGGCAGCTGGTGACGCTCGGGTAGAGGATCGCGCCGCCCGGAGCGGCCTCGGCGACCTGCCCCTCCGTGATCCTGACGGGGGCCGTCGTGCCGTCCGCGGCCTTGCCCGCCACGGCCACGGCCTGCGCGGACGGCGGGGCGGCCGCCTCCGCGACCGTCCCGGCCGCCATCTGCGCGGCCACGAGGACCGCCACTGCGGCCGCCGCCCGCCTTGCCTTCGCACCGGTCGCCGGAACGCGGGTTGCCGTTACGCCGGTCTTCGAATCGCCTGCTATCTCATTCACGCGATCATTCTGCTCGCAGGCCGGTCAGACCGCCGACTCCGGGCCGAAACGGCTGCGGACCGCGATCTGGACCTCGTCCTCCTCGGCCGGATCCGCGGCGAGCCGGCGCAGCTGCTCGACGACGCGGGCGTCGGCCGTGGCGGCGTGGTGCGCGGCGAGCTCGCGGGTGGTCTCCTCGCAGTCCCACAGGCACTCGACCGCGAAGCCCTTGGCGAACGACGGGTCCGTCGCGGCCAGCGCCCGCGCCGTGCGCCCGCGCAGGTGCGAGGACGACGTCTCGCGGTAGATGTGCCGCAGGACGGGCGCGGCGCAGGTGATCCCCAGCCGTCCGGCGCCCGGCACGAGATCCCACAGGACCGGCGCGTCGGGCCCCTCGGCCCGGACGGTGCGGCGCAGCGCGCCGAGGACGAGCGCCGCGTCGTAGGGGGCGCCCCGGGAGGCGAGCATGCCGGCCGCCGCGCCGCCGAGGGCGTCGGCGCGGTGGATCCAGGCGCGGGCCCGCTCCAGGGCGGCCGTGCCGCGCATCCGCTCGAAGGCGGTGACGGCGGCCTCGGCCACGAGCTCGCCGGGCTCGGCCGCGGCGGTCTCGATGAGGTCGAGCGCCTGGGGGTCGTCGTGCTCGGCGAGGTAGCGCAGGGCGGTGGCCCGGGCGCCCTCGGGGCCGAAGGCGGCGGCCTCGATGATCTCGAGCCGGTCCTCGGGGCCCGCCACGGCGTTCAGGCAGCGGGTCGCCGGGACGTGGCGCAGCTGGACGGGGTGCAGGCCGAGGCCCTCCTGGGCCCAGTCGAGGACCTCGCGCACGCTCCAGCCGGGCCGCGGGCCGGTGGGGCGCAGCTGGCGCTGCCAGCGGTCGAAGGAGCCCTGTTCCTGCGCGGCGCGCACCCGGTCCGCGGTGGCGGGCGACTGGGCCGCGTCGGCCCACAGCCGCCAGGGGCGGGGCTCGAAGGCGTCGCGCACGGCCGCGGCGAGGTCCTTCTCGCCCTCCTGGGTCCGCGGGAAGCGGGCGAGGATGCTCTCGCCGAGGGCGAGCAGGCCCGCGTCGTCGTCGCGCAGGGCGAGCTCGTCGAGGGCCCAGGCCCAGTTGGCTCCGGAGATCGCGTACCGCCGCAGCAGCAGGAGGGCGTCCTCCCGGCCGTACGAGGCGAGGTGGCCGAGGACGGCGAGGGCGAGGCCGGTGCGCTCCTCGGCGCTGTCGAGGAGGTCGTCGGCGTCGAAGAGGTGGGCGTCGATCCCGTCGAGCCCGGCGTCGAGGTCCAGACACAGGCGCGCGTAATAGAGGGAGCGGTTCTCCACCTGCCAGTCGCGCCTGGGGTCGCTGAGGAGGCAGTGGTGGAGCGCCGCGAGCGCCTCCGCCCGCGGCGCCGCGAGGGCATGCAGGGTCCCGTCGCCGCGGCCTCGCTGAAGGAGGCCGAGCAGGGTGCCGCTGGGCGCTATGTCTGGATCGAACATGGGGTCAGCATCCGGTGCGGGGAGTCGGCTGGCAACGGGATTTCCGTCGTCCGGCATTCTTGCCGGTGTCCACCGGTGCTATGCGTGGTGAACAGGGGGAACTCGAGGTCGGTCGAGCGCCCCGCAGCCTACCTGGAGTGAGGGATTCCGCCGAGTCCTGTCCGGTTTGCCCACTCCTCGGCCACTCCGCCCCCACGTTGACCCGGCCCCACTCCCCGTAATCACTTGGTCACCCCCAAGCTGAACCTTCACCGCCACTTCGCCCTGCCATAGGCATATGCCTCAGACACCACCGGATCGGGTGTTGCCAAAGCACTTACAGGCCCTCGCTCGCTGTGCAACAGTCGTTACGGCCCATTCCGCGGACCCTATGGAGCGGCCGCGCCGCGCCCCCCAATCGGAGTACGAGATGCCGTCCCCCCTCCACGCGGACTCCTCCGCAGCTCAGCCGCCCGAGCACGGCACGGTCGACGCCCTCATCTCGCAGACGCGTCAGCTGCGCGGCGGGCTCGACGCCGTGCGGCGCGAGGCGGCGGCCCCGGAGGAGCCGGACGACGCCCGGCGGCGCTGGCACCGCGCCCTGTGCGATCTGGCCGCCCACCACCTCGACGATCTGGGTGAGCACCTCGGCCAGCTGCGCGAGGGCCCGCCGGCGCCCGGCCCGGCCGACGCCCCGGGCGCGGTGCGAACCGCCCCGGCGCCCCCGGCCCCGCCCGCCACGGCCGCGGCCCGGGTCGGCAGCGCCGAGTGGAATCTCCTCACCGACGAGGCCACCTGGTCCGACGAGCTGTTCCGGCTGTTCGGCCGCCACCCCGAGGACGGCCCGCTGACGCTGGACGAGCTGCCCTCCTGGCTGCCCGAGGAGGACCGCGGGCAGCTGACCGCGATGGTCACCGGCTGCCTGGTCGACGGCAAGCCCATCGACGGCGAGTTCCGCATCGTGCGCAGCGACGGCTCGGTCCGTACGGTGCACATGATGGGCGAGCCCGTCCTCGGCGCCGACGGCTCCACGGCCTCCATGTGGGCCGTCTTACGGGATGTCAGCGAGCTCCGCCGCAGCCGCGAGGCGGTGGACGAGACGTGCCACTCGCTGCAGCGCCGGCAGCACCTCGCCGAGGCCGAGCGCCGGCTGGCGGTCGAGCTGCAGGAAGCCGTGCTGCCACCGTGGCGCGGCTCCCTGCACTTCCCCGAAGGCGGCACCGCGCAGTCCGACGGCTCCCCCGGCACCCTCGATCTCGCCGCTCACTACCTCCCCTCCGCCAGCAGCGCCCTCATCGGCGGCGACTGGTTCGATGCCCTGCGGCTGCCCGCGGGGCAGACCCTGCTCAGCGTCGGCGGTCTCACCGGACACGGCGCCACCGCCACCTCCGGCATGGCCATGCTGCTGGGCGCCCTGCGCGGCATGGCCGTGACCGGTGCCGACCCCGGCCCGCTGATGGGCTGGCTCAACCACCTCCTCGACGCCTCCGCGCAGCCCGCCCTGGGCAGCGCCGTCTGCTGCCGTTACGACCCCGCGACCCGCACCCTGACCTGGTCCCAGGCGGGCCACCCCGCGCCTCTGCTCTTCCGCCGGGGGAAGGGCCGTGCGCTGCAGCCGCCGGAGGGCATGCTGCTCGGGGCCGTCTCCGGCGCCGCGTACGGACAGGCGGAGGAGCTCCTGGAGCCGGGTGACGTCCTTCTCCTGCACACCGATGGGCTCTCTCCCCACAGCGCCGGGCCGATCACCGAGACCGTCATCGACAGACTGCTGGGTTTCGCCCCCCGGTTCGCCACGGCGAAGTGCGCACAGGAGTGCGTACGGGCCGTGCTGGAGGAGTTCGGCGGCAAGGAGCGCGAGGACGACGCCTGCCTGCTGATCGGGCGCGTCAACGACTGAGACCGTTGTGAGCGGCTGAAGCCGTCAACAGCACCGGACCGCCGGCCGCATCCACTGCCGGGATCGCCCGGCGCATGACCCGGCGGCTTACACCGCCATCCCCTTTCCGCCGGTGCCGCCCTTCTTGGGCTGTGCCTTGGGGGCCTTGGGCAGCGCCTGCTTGATCTCCTGCCGGAGATCCTCGATCCGGGCGTATCCCGCGTACTTCCCCGTCAGGCGGTACATCTCGCGGAGCCGGTCCCAGGTGCGGTGCGAGGAGGTCTCCCCGATCGACACCAGGGCCAGCCGGGCGTAGGTGTCCGCCTGCTCGGGGTCGTTGCTGATGAAGCAGGCGGAGGCCATGGAGATGTAGTCGAAGATCATCGACCGCTGGTGACCGCTTCTGCGCAGGGCCAGCGCCTCCCTGGCGTGCTGCTGGGCGATGGCCGCGGCCCCTGGGTCGTGCTCGGCGAGCGTGCGGTACGCCAGGGCCTGCATGCCGTGGAGGTCGGCCTCGTCGAAGTGCTGCATCCAGCTCGGGGGCGGCACGTCCCGCTTGTCGGAGACGAACAGCTCCTCCGCCTCGCCGAGGGTGCGCCGCATGGCCTGGCCCCGGCCCATCGACGCCTGCGCCCAGGCCTCGATGGTGTAGAGCATGGCGCGGGTGCGCGGCAGGGTCTCGTCGCCGGAGCCGGACTTGGCGAGCGTCATCAGGTCGAGGGCGTCGTCGGGCCGGCCGAGGTGCACCATCTGGCGGGCCGCACGGGAGAGGGCCTCGCCGGCGCGGGGCCGGTCGCCCCCCTCGCGGGCCGCGTGGGCGGCGATGACGAAGTACTTCTGGGCGGTGGGCTCGAGGCCCACGTCGTGGGACATCCAGCCGGCGAGCACCGCGAGGTTCGCGGCGACGCCCCAGAGCCTGCGCTGCAGGTGATCGGGGTGGTGGTAGGAGAGCATGCCCCCCACCTCGTTGAGCTGGCCGACCACCGCCTTGCGCTGCAGCCCGCCGCCGCGGGCCGCGTCCCACGCGCGGAACACCTCGACGGAGCGCTCCAGGGCGTCGATCTCCGTGGAACCCACCGGCGCGGCTTCGTAGCGGTCGAGCCCGGCGGTTTCGGCGTGGACGGCGTTGCTGCGCAGCGGATCGTCGAAACGGGGGGAGTCGGAGGCGAGGACCGGATCGGAGTGCAGCCAGTCGTGCATGGCGCTGCTGAGTGCTGAGCCTGCGGCGAGCGCGGCGCCCGCACCCACCAAGCCGCGTCGGTTGAGCATGAGGTCCATTCCCGTGAATTCGGTGAGGACCGCGGCGGTCCGCTCGGGCGGCCAGGGGAGGCCGTCCGAGGACTGCCCCCTGCCCGCGCGCCCTCGCCGACCGAACCCGAGGTCCTCGATGGTCACGACACGGCCGAGTCGCTCGGTGAAGAGGGCTGCCAGCACCTTGGGCACGGGATCGCGCGGGGATTCCCCCATGTCGATCCAACGCCGCACCCGCGAGGTGTCGGTCGCCAGCTGCGGGTGGCCCATGACGGCCGCCTGCCGGTTCACGAGCCTCGCCAGTTCGCCCTTGGACCATCCGGCCAGGCCGAACAGATCCGCGAGGCGGGTGTTGGGTTCCCTCGTCACGTCAAGCCCCCAGGTTCTCGGCTGACTTGAAGGTAGCGGGCCGTCATGGGCCAGGCGAGTATTCGCCAGGGTTCGCCAGGGTCCGCCACATGGTGTGCCACCCGCGGGCGGGTGTGATGTAGGAACGCGCCACCCCGGCCGCCGCCGGCCGGCCCAGCAGTGGGCAGGGAAGCGGCCGGTACCGCCCACGGACGCCCGAAAGGGACCGTCCGGGGGCACCGGCCGCGGACCACGTGCATTCCCCAGGGTGCACGCCGGCCCGGGGACCGGGGGAGCGCGGCAACTCGTCGGCACACGAAGGGATCCGTTCCGCTCATGTATGCAGCCTCGTCCTCCGTGTCCGCCCCGCCCCGGCTCCGCCCTCCCCACGCCGGCGGCGGGCCGTACCTCGACCCCTCCCACGCCGCGGGGGCTGCCTTCGGGGGCGGACGGGCCCGGCGGTCCCCGGGGCTGGGGGGGCAACCGCTCAGCGGGAGAATCGACTTGTCCGGCCCTCAGGGCACGCAATTGCGCACGGTGATCGCCGCAGTGCACCGCATCTGCCCGGAGTTCAACCCCGTCCAGGTCCTGCGCCGCAGCGGGCGCTCGGTCCTGCTGGTCGGCTCGACAGGCCGCACCACGGCAGTGGCCAAGTGTTTACTGGAACACTCACCGTCCTGGACCGAGCGGTTCCGGCACGAAATAGCTACATACCGTGCGTTCGTCCGCCACCGTCCGCCGGTGCGGGTGCCGCGGCTCATCGCCGCGGACCCCGACAACTGCACGCTGGTGATCGAGCGCATGCCCGGGCGTCCCGCCGCCCTGCAGCGGCACCCCTCGGAGGCGCCGCCCCGTGCAGATGTGCGGGCCGCACTCGGCGCGATCTGCAGGGTCAACCTCTGGCGGCCGCCGGCCGGCATGTTCGACATGCCGCTGGATTACGGCAAGCGCATCGCCCGCTACCACGAGCTGGGCCTGCTGACCGACCGCGACATGGGCGATCTCCAGAAGCTGCTGCACGGGCTGGCCCACGTCCAGGGGCAGTTCTGCCACGGTGACGCCCAGCTCTCCAACATCCTCCTGGCCCCCACCGGCCCCGTGCTGGTGGACTGGGACCAGGCGGGCTGGTATCTCCCGGGCTACGACCTCGCCACGCTGTGGACGGTCCTCGGCGACGCCCCCGCGGCGCGCCGTCACATCAGCCAGGTCGCCCAGCAGGCCGGCACGGTGCAGCGTGACGCCTTCCTGGTGAATCTCATGCTCGTGCTGACCCGCGAGATCCGTACCTGCGAGACGGCCGTGCAGCGGGCCGTGGACGAGCCGGCCCCGGCGGCACCCGGAGCGGCCGAGTCGGGTGAGGAGCAGCGGCTGCTGCTGCGCCGCCT
Source organism: Streptomyces roseifaciens (assembly GCF_001445655.1). Lineage (NCBI taxonomy): Bacteria > Bacillati > Actinomycetota > Actinomycetes > Kitasatosporales > Streptomycetaceae > Streptomyces > Streptomyces roseifaciens. Next base: position 265,662 of record NZ_LNBE01000002.1, on the reverse strand, counting down.
GCACGACGACTGCGCACTCGCCAGGCGCGCCGTCCGGGCAGCGGTCGGCACCCGCTGACCCACCGCCTCCGCCCCCTCCGCGACACGCCGCGCACGCTGCGCGGCGTGTCGCCGTCTCCTCCGGAGGGAAGGTGCCGGGAAGCAAGAGGCGCAGCAGCAGCCGTGGGCAACATGCATCGCAGCAGCATGATTGACGGAACGTCCGCCAGGGGCTACCTCTGGTTACGTCCGGTCCCGCACGCCCGATCGCGCCCCAGACCGTTCCCGCGCGTGGCACGGGCCGCCCCGAGGAGGCTGCATTGCGAGGATCCGCTCCCCGACCGTGGACCGCCCTTCTCAGACCACGGCGAAGAAGACAGGCCGCGTTCAGGGCGGCCGGAGTCATGGCTTCGGCCGCCCTGCTGCTGCCCCTGGCGTCCCAAGCGACGGCCACTCCCACTGCCACGGAGCGGCAGCCGCGCGCCGGCGCCCTGCAGCGGGCCTTCACCGAGGCCTCCCGTGAGTACCGGGTCCCGCAGAGCGTGCTGCTGGGGGTCTCCTATCTGCAGTCGCGCTGGGACGCCCACGGCGGTGCGCCGAGCGTCACCGGCGGCTACGGCCCCATGCACCTCACCGATGCCGTCCACGCCCTGGCCGAGGCCCCGCACCACAGCGACGGCCGCGAGGACCCGCGGGGCGACGGCGCCCGCCCGCTCCCCCGGGCCGTCCACCCGCCCGCCCTGCCGGCGGGTGAGGTCCCCGCGCGGCTGCGTACGCTGGAGCGGGCCGCGCAGGCGTCCGGCCTGTCGCGCGAGGCGCTGCGCCGGGATCCCGCCGCGAACGTCAAGGGGGGCGCCGCGCTGCTCGCGGCGGCGCAGAAGCGGCTGGGGCTGCCCCTGAGCAAGGATCCCGCCGACTGGTACGGCGCGGTGGCGGGCTATCCGGGCGCGTCGGACACGGCGACGGCCGCCACCTTCGCCCGTGACGTCTTCGACGTGATGCGTTCGGGCGAGCGGCGCACCACCGATGCGGGCCAGCGGGTCGCCCTGCCGGGCAGCCCGCGCCTCGGCGGGCGTACGGACCAGGTGCGGCGGCTGGGCCTTTCGGACGCCCCGGACGAGGGGACCGAGTGCCCGAGGACGGTGGCCTGTGAGGCGATCCCCGCGCCGTACGAGAAGCTGCAGGGCGACGGCAATTACGGCAATCACGATCTGGCGGACCGCCCGGCCTCCCAGAAGACCGAGTTCATCGTCATCCACGACACCGAGGGGTCCTGGGAGACGACGATCAAGCTGGTCAAGGACCCGGCCTACGTCTCGTGGAACTACACCGTGCGCTCCGCGGACGGCCATATCGCCCAGCACGTGCGCACCAAGGACGTCGCCTGGCACGCGGGCAACTGGTACGTGAACGCCAAGTCCGTCGGCATCGAGCACGAGGGCTTCCTCGCCCAGCCCGACGCCTGGTACACGGAGGAGATGTACCGCACCTCGGCCCGTCTGGTGCGGCATCTGGCGGCCCGGCTGAAGATCCCCCTGGATCGCCGGCACATCCTCGGTCACGACAACGTCCCCGGCACGACGCCGTCGACCATCAGGGGCATGCACACCGACCCGGGCCCGTACTGGGACTGGGCGCATTACTTCGACCTGATGGGCAGGCCGTTCCACCCCACGGGGGGCACGTCCGGCGGCATGGTCACCATCCTTCCCGACTACGAGGCCCACCAGCCCGCGTACACCGGCTGCACGGGTCCGGCCAAGCCCTGCGCACCGCACGGCTCGGGTGCGGTGCGGCTGCACACGGCGCCGAACGAGAAGGCGCCGCTGGTGAAGGACGCCGGGCTGCGTCCGGACGGCAGTGCGAGCACGATCGACGTCAACGACACGGGCGCCCGCGCCTCGACGGGCCAGCAGTTCGCGGTGGCGGGGCGCAAGGGCTCCTGGACGGCGATCTGGTACCTGGGCCAGCAGGCGTGGTTCCGCAACCCGTGGTCGCAGCCGACCGCCGTCAGCGCGTTCGGCCGGGTGGCCACCCCGAAGGAGGGGCTGGACGAGGTCGCGGTCTACGGGCGCGCCTATCCCGAGGCGGAGGCGTATCCCCCGGGCGTGCCGGTGCAGGCCCTGGCGCCGCTGCCGTACAAGCTGCTCGCCGGCCAGTCGTACGTCGTGGGGCCGCGGGTGCCGGGCGAGTATCTGTGGGCGAAGACCTTCGATCCCGCGGGCCACAAGGTGATCAAGGGCAAGGACGCGTACTACGAGATCCAGTTCGGGCACCGGGTGGCCTTCGTGAAGGCCGCTGACGTGACGGTGCAGCCCTCGAACCAGTAGCCCGGCGCACACGACGACGGAGCCCGGTACGGCGTCTGCCGTGCCGGGCTCCGGTGTGCGTGCGTGCGCGTGTGCGGTGGATGCTGCAGGGGCTCCGGGAGGAGCGCGGCGTCAGGCCGTCTGGAACATCTCGGCGGGCAGCGGCTTGAGGAGCTGGTAGAGCTCGTCGGTGATGGGCCGGTCCCAGCTGGCGATGGTGACGAGGACGCCGTCGCTGCGGTCGAACTGGGTGCAGGAGATGCGGCCTTCGGAGCACTTGATGCGCCGGACGATCAGCAGATTGTCCTCGTGCATGACCGGGATGTCCTCGGTCTCCAGCACCTCCACCGGCTCGTCGTTGCCGAGGGCCTGGAGGAGCTGCGTGACCTCGAAGGGCACCTGGCCCTCCTCGAGCTCGCGCACCGGGGAGCCCTCGGGCATATTGCCGATGATCATCGCCGGGCCGCGCCCGCCGAAGAGGTCGTAGCGGAGGAAGACACCCTGGCAGCTGCCGTCGGGCGCGGGCAGCAGCCCGGCCCCGAGATCGCCCGGCCAGTCCCCCGGGTCCATGGCCAGGACGTCGAAGTCCGGCCCGGTGGGCGTGGCGCTGCGGCGGCGGAGGAAGGACATGCCCACATCGTACGTGCCCGGGGCCCTGGCGTGGCGCCGGGGAGAGCAACGGCACGGCCGTCCGCGCGCCGTTGCGGGACGGGGCGGCGGAGCGGGCGTACGAAGGGGCGGGTGGGGCGGCAGGGCGGGCCGGGCGGGGCCGTCAGGCGGAGGCGCGCAGGCTGTCCAGGTGACGGCGCAGCACCTGCCGGAGGACGTCCGGGGTGAGGCTGCCGGGCTGGAGGACGGCCTGCAGGGTGAGGCCGTCGAGCAGGGCCGACAGCCGCAGGCTCTCCGTGCCGACGTCCAGGCCGGCGGGCAGGCCGCCCGCCTCCTGGGCGCCGCGCAGGACGCGGGTCACGACGCCGAGCATCCCGTCCTGCAACTGCCGGGCGTGGGGCAGCAGTCCCGGCCGGGTGCGGGCCGCCGTGGCGAAGGCGATCCACAGGACGGCCTCTTCGTGGCGCTCCTGGTCGAGGGGGAGGAATTCGGCGAGGAGATCCTCGGAGCGGGTGCGGCGCTCCGCCGCGTGGGCGGGGTCGAGGAGCCGGTCGGCGTGGGCGCGGACGCGGGCCTCGATGCGGCCGGTCAGCTCCCCCATCGCGAAGATCACCAGTTCGTCGTGGTCGCTGAAGTAGTGGCGCACGGATCCGATGGCGAGGCCCGCTTCCTCGGCGACGTTGCGCAGGGAGGCGGCCTCCAGGCCGCGCCGGCCCACGACGCGGAGGACGGCTTCGGCGACGGCCCTGCGGCGCGCCCCGGGGTCGACGATCTTCGGCATGTTGGCTTTATAGCACGGTCGAGCTACCATCGCTTTTTGGCACAGGCGTGCCAAAACCTGGGAGGGAGTGCCTCGTGAACGGCTGGCTGCTGGGGGCGATCATCGCCGTGGTGGTGATCGTCGTGGTGATCAAGCGGCTGAAGGGGGAGCCGCTCAACGCGCGTGACCTGCTGATACCGCCGGTGGTCCTGACCACCATCGGCGTCGTGTCCCTGGCGAAGGCGGAGGACCTGACGGGGACGGATCTGGCCTGGGTGATCCCGGGCGCCCTCCTGGGCTGCGGGCTCGGCGCGGTGCGCGGAGCCACCGTCCAGCTCTTCGAGAAGGCCGGAGCGCTCTGGCAGCGCTACACGGGCCGGACGTTCCTGGTCCTCGCGGGATCCCTGGTGATCATGGGCGGCTTCGGCCTGCTCGCCACCCACGCGGGCGTGTCCGAGGGCGCCCGGCCGGTCCAGCTGAACATCGGCGTCAGCTTCCTCGGCGAGGCGCTGGTCATCGGCGTGCGGGGCCTGGTGAGCGGGGTCCCCTTCGCCCCCGGGCATCCGCGCCGCTGACACCGCCGCGAGCACTCCCGGCGGACGGGCCCCCTGCTGCGGAACGCGGTCAGAAGCCCGCCCGGACGCAGCTTGTGGGGGCGCTGTCCGGGCGGGCCGACGGCCGAAGACGCCGCTGCGGGCGCACGCTACCAGGCAGCGGCGAGCTCCCTCTTCCCCGGAATCGCCGGCCTGGAGCAAATGAGTGAATTCCCGAAACTTCCGTTATAAGCCCGAGTTACTCAGGTCGCTTCCCTGTCTGTGAGAGGCAGCTAATCGATCGAAAGGCACAGACGTGCTCAAGAAGGTACTCACGACGGCCGCCGTGACGGTTACCACAGTCGGCACCATCGCCGGCCCGGCCATGGCGATCGGCAACGACCAGGACGTGGCCAACGGCAACGCTTCGCACACCGGTTACGGCAACACGAAGACCGGCGGCAAGCAGAGCCCGCAGATGAGCCTGATCCAGGGCACTCTCAACAAGCCGTGCCTGGGCATCGGGAAGATCGGCGTCCAGTCCGTGCTGGCGATTCTCCTCAACGTCGGCATCCAGGACATCCCGATCCTCACGTCCCAGCAGCAGCAGCAGTGCACCGACAACTCGACGATCAGCGACGGCGACGACCCGCTGTCGCACATCCTCGACGAGATCCCGATCATCTCGGGCAACGGCTCCGGCAACAAGGGCGGCGGCCACCCCGGCCTGCACGGCCTGCACGGCGGTCACCCCGGCTTCGGCGGCCACTGAGCCACGCCGTCGTCGGACGGATCTCCCCCTGTCTCGGGTGCACGGGCCCCGGGGCAGGGGGATTCCCCTGTCCGGACCCCTGCAGGAACCTGCAGGTCAGGGCGGTGGACGCCGGTCCCCGGCCGGGTCGTATACGATGACCGCGTGACTATGCTCGTCAAACGCCGCCACGTGGACCTCCTCCGCGTCACGAGCATGTCCTGTCGCCGCTACGGCTGATCTTCTTCCTGCCCAGCCCTCTTCACGGGCCGTGGCCTGCTTTTCCTTCTTACTTTCCTGCCGTTTCCCGGTCCCGCTCCGCCCTGCCCGCGTACCCGCGGCGGCGGGGCGGCCGTCCGGCGCACCGCCGTACGGAAATCCGGGCCCTCACGCTGTGGACAACCCTCATGAGCAACAAGCTTCCCGTCCTCGACCTCTCCGCCGCCTCCGCCGGTCCCGAGGCCCGTGCCCGCTTCCACGAGGAGCTGCACTCGGCCGCCCGTGACGTGGGCTTCTTCCACCTCACCGGCCACGGCGTCACCGAGGCCGAGACCGCCGACCTGTGGCGCACCATGCGCGAGTTCTTCGCGCTCCCCGAGGCCGACCGGCTGTCCGTCAGCAACCTCAACTCCCCGCACTTCCGCGGCTACACCCGCATCGGCGACGAGCGGACGGGTGGCAGCCGGGACTGGCGCGACCAGCTCGACATAGGCGCCGAGCGGGAGGCGCGCGTGCCGGGCGAGGACGAGCCGGGCTACTGGTGGCTGGAGGGCCCGAACCAGTGGCCCGCGGCCCTCCCCGAGCTGCGCACCGCCGCCCTGCGCTGGATCGACCGGCTGAGCGAGGTGGCCGAGCGGCTGCTGCACGAGCTGCTGGCCGCGATCGGCGCCCCCGAGGACTTCTACGACAAGGCCTTCGCCGACCGCCCCCATCTGCACCTGAAGCTGGTCCGCTACCCCGGCAGCGCCCCGGACGGCGCCGGCCAGGGCGTGGGCGCCCACAAGGACTACGGCTTCCTCACCCTGCTGCTGCAGGACGAGGTCGGCGGTCTCCAAGTGGAGGGGGCCGACGGGTCGTTCATCGACGTGCCGCCGGTTCCGGGCGCGTTCGTCATCAATCTCGGCGAGCTGCTGGAGGTGGCCACGAACGGCTACCTGAAGGCGACCAACCACCGCGTGGTCAGCCCGTCCGGCACCCGCGAGCGCTTCTCGGTCCCGTTCTTCTACAACCCGCGCCTGGACGCCCGCATCGAGCCCGTTCCCTTCGCGCACGCCGACCGCGCCCCGGGCGTCACCCAGGACGACCGCAACCCGCTGTTCGCGGAGTACGGCCGCAACGAGATCAAGGGCTGGCTGCGCGCCCACCCGCAGGTGGCCGCCCGCCACCACGCCGCCCTGCTGACGGAGGGCACCCCGGTGGGCTGACCACCCGTCAGGTGAGGTCGAACTCGCCCTCGCGCGCGCCGAGTACGAACGCCCGCCAGTCCCCGGGGCTGAAGACCAGCGCGGGCCCGTCCGGATGGCGTCCGTTGCGCATGGCGATGAAGCCTTCGACGAAGGCGATCTGGACATCGCCGGTCCCCTGGCTGCTCGACAGCCAGGCGGCGTTGCCGAGGTCGAGCTCGGGCGCGATGTCGCCCGCCGGTCGTTCAGTCGTGCTCTCCGCCACTGCTGAAGCTCCTCCCGGTCGTCGTCCCGCGCCCACCCTAGCGAGCGCGGCGTGCGCCGGACAGGCCGCACGGCGGCGAACGCTCCGCCGTGCGCTCCTTCAGGTGGTGGGGGGTTCGTCGCCCACCACCCACATGGAGAAGAACTGCGCGCCCCCTCCGTAGGCGTGGCCGAGCGCCTTGCGGGCGCCGTCGACCTGGTGCTCCCCCGCCCTCCCCCGCACCTGGAGGGCGGCCTCGGCGAAGCGGATGAGGCCGGAGGCGCCGATGGGGTTGGTGGACAGGACGCCGCCCGAGGGGTTCACGGGCAGTTCGCCGTCCAGCTCCGTGGCCCCGGAGGCGGTGAGCTTCCAGCCCTCGCCCTCGGCGGCGAAGCCGAGGTTCTCCAGCCACATCGGCTCGTACCAGCTGAAGGGCACGTACAGTTCGGCGGCGTCGATCTCGCGCCGCGGGTCGGTGACGCCCGCCTGCCGGTAGACCTCGGCGGCGCAGTCGCGGCCCGCGCGCGGCGAGACGAAGTCCTTGCCGGCGAAGAGCGTGGGTTCGCTGCGCATGGCGCCGCCGTGCACCCAGGCGGGCGGGTGCGGGGCGCGGGCGGCGCCCCGGCGGTCGGTGAGGACCATCGCGCAGGCGCCGTCGGAGGAGGGGCAGGTCTCGGAGTAGCGGACCGGGTCCCACAGCATGGGCGAGGACTGCACCCGCTCCAGCGTGAGGTCGTGCTCGTGCAGGTGGGCCCACGGGTTCTTCAGGGCGTTGCGGCGATCCTTGTAGGCGACGAGCGAACCCACGGATGCGGGGGCTCCGCTGCGGCGCATGTAGGCCCGTACGTGCGGGGCGAAGAATCCTCCTGCGCCGGCCAGCAGGGGCTGCTGGAAGGGGACGGGCAGGGACAGGCCCCACATGGCGTTGGACTCGGACTGCTTCTCGAAGGCCACGGCGAGGACGGTCCGGTGGACGCGCGCCGCAATGAGGTCGGCGGCGACGAGGGCCGTGGAGCCGCCGACCGACCCGGCGGTGTGCACGCGCAGGACGGGCTTGCCGACGGCGCCGAGGGCGTCGGCGAGCCAGAGCTCGGGCATCATCACGCCCTCGAAGAAGTCGGGGGCCTTGCCGAGGACGACGGCGTCGGTGTCCGCCCACGTCAGCCCCGCGTCCTCCAGGGCCCGCACGGCGGCCTCGCGGACGAGTCCGGCCAGGGAGACGTCCCGGCGGGCCGCGGCGTGCTTGGTCTGGCCGATGCCGACGACGGCCACGGGTTCCTTGCTCACCTGGTCTCCCCCTCCAGCACGGCGACGAGGTTGTGCTGCAGGCAGGGCCCGGACGTGGCGTGGGCCAGGGCCCGGTCCGAGGCGCCCCGGTGGATGCGGGCGGCGGCCTCGCCGAGGCGGATCAGGCCGGTGGCCATGACGGGGTCGGCGGCGAGCGCGCCTCCGGAAGGGTTGACCGCGACGGTGTCGTCCAGGCGCAGCGCCCGCCTCAGGACGACTTCCTGCGAGGTGAAGGGGGCGTGGAGCTCGGCCGTGTCGACGGGGGCGCGGAAGGCTCCGGCGCGTTCGGCGGCGAGGCGGGTGGACGGGGAGTCGGTGAGGTCCCGCAGGCCCAGGGCCTGGGCCTCGATGCGGTGGTCGATGCCGCGGATCCAGGCGGGTCGGGGGCACATGCGGCGCGCGGTGTCGCCGGCGGCGAGGACGACGGCGGCCGCTCCGTCGGTGACGGCCGGGCAGTCGCCCGCGCGCAGCGGCCGCACGACGTACTCGCCCGCGGGGGCCTCGTCGCCGCCCCGGCGGGCGAGGCCTGCCAGGGCCTCCTCGTCGGTGTGGCCGGCGTCGATGAGGGCCTGGGCCTGGAGGGCGGCCAGGGAGACGGAATCGGGCCACAGGGGTGCGACGTAGTAGGGGTCGAGCTGGCGGGTGAGGACGTCCCGCAGGGGGCCGGCGGAGGGCTTTCCGTGGGCGTAGACGAGGGCGGTGTCGGCCCGGCCGGTGAGGATCTTCACCCATGCCTCGTGGAGCGCCCAGGCGCCGTCCGTCTCCACGTGGGACTCGGCGACGGGCGGCCAGGCGCCGACGCCGTCGAGGGTCAGGGTGAAGGAGAAGGGGCGGCCGGCGAGGTAGTCGCTCGACCCCGAGCAGGTGAAGTCCGCCTCGCCGGGGGCGAGTCCGGCCTGCCCCAGCGCCTCGTGCAGGACGGGCAGCAGCATCTCCGTCTCGGACAGCCCCTCGGCGGAGCCGCGGGGGTCGCTGCGGGCGAAGGCGACGATCGCGACGTCGCGGGGGGCCGTGCCGCGCTCGCCGCCCGCGTCGGCGGGCTTCACAGCAGCTCCTTGTAGGTGTCGTAGGCGGCGTCGGGTTCCCCGGTGGGCCGGTAGTGGTCGGGGTGGCGGCCGTCCGCGCTCCACACGGGCTCGACGCGCAGGCCCATGCGCACCTGGTCGTACGGGATGCCACCGATGCGCCCGTGGAGGGCGAGGTCGGCTCCGTCCAGGGCGATGTGGGCGTAGACGTAGGGGACCTCGATGCCGGCGTCCTTGGCCTTGATGCTGACGATGCAGAAGGTGGTGACGGTCCCGCGCGGCCCGACCCCGACCTGCTCGGTCGCGGCGACGCCGCAGGTGGGGCAGGCGCCGCGGGGTGGGACGTGGACCTTGCGGCAGGAGGGGCAGCGTTCGCCGGTGATCCTCCGCTCGGCGAGGGCGGCGAGGTGGCGGCTCTGGGCCCGGCCGGGCGTGTAGGTGTAGTCGAGCCGGGCGGGGGCGACGATGCCCGTGACGGGGTCGGCGAAGTCGCCGTCGTGCGGTGCGGGCATCCGGGGCCCGGACGCTCCGTCGTCCTCGTGCGGGTCGCAGGGCTCGAAGCAGCCGATGTCGGTGATGGCGCCCGTGCGCTCCGGTGCCCAGCGGATGCGGACGCGCATGCCGGTCCGTACGGCGTGGGGTCCGGGGGCGTCGAGGACGTGCAGGAGGGCGGTGTCGGCGCCGTCGAGGCGCACCAGGACCCAGGCGAAGGGGGTGCGCAGGGGCTGGCGGGGCCGGGGGGCGGGGTTCCAGGCCCAGGTGGTGACGGTGCCGGTGGGTGCGACCTCGGCCAGGTCGCGGATCTCCTCGGCGGTGACGGGGTCGTACTCGACGGGCGGGACGAGGACGCGCCCGTCGCGGGTGCGCACGCCGAGGACCGTGCGCTCGCGGAGGCCGGTGAGGAAGGCGCTCTGCACGGGGCCGAGGGAGCGGGTGAAGGGGAAGGCGACGGTCAGGGGTGCGGTGAGGATCTCCGCCATGGCGGTGCTCCCTTCAGGCGCGCCGGTAGACGGCCGGGCGCTTCTCGGCGAAGGCCCGGGTGCCTTCCTTCGCGTCGGCGCTGGCGAGGACGGGCCGGCCGCGTTCGAGTTCGAGGGCGAGGCCGTCGGCTTCGGCGAGGCCTGCGGTGTCGTGGACGCAGGCCTTGACGGCCTCGACGGCCAGCGGGCCGTTGACGTTGATCAGCGCGGCGGTCTCCAGCGCCCGTTCCAGGGCGGTGCCGTCGGGGACGACGTGGCCGATCAGTCCGATGCGCGCGGCCTCGGCGGCGGTGTAGGGGCGGCCGGTGAGCAGCATCTCCAGGGCGTGGGTGCGCGGGATCTGGCGCGGGAGGCGGACGGTGGAGCCGCCGACGGGGAAGAGGCCGCGGCGCACTTCGAAGAGGCCGAAGACGGCGCTCTCCCCGGCGATGCGGATGTCGGTGCCCTGGAGGATCTCGGTGCCGCCCGCGACGCAGGGCCCCTCGACCGCGGCGATGACCGGTTTGCGCGGCCGGTGGTGCCGGAGCATCGCCTTCCAGTGCAGGTCGGGGTCGGCCTTGAACCGGGCGCGGTACGGGTCGTCCGCCGGGTTCGGGGGCCCGTGCAGGGCCTTGAGGTCCATGCCGGAGCAGAAGGCCCCGCCCGCGCCGGTGAGGACGACGGAGCGGACGGCGTCGTCCCGGTCGGCCTCCAACCAGCCGTCGTGGAGCCCGGCCAGCATCGGCAGCGACAGGGCGTTCCTCGCTTCCGGCCGGTTGAGGGTGAGCACCAGCGTGGCGCCGGTGCGTTCGACCGTGAGGTGTTCGGTGCCGCTCATGGGTGGCCCTCCCGTCCCGGTGACCAGAACAGGGTGCAGGAGGCGTGTCCGGGGTACAAGAGTTTTCTGACTTCCCGTCAGATTTCTTGGGCGCCCTCCCTTCCTCCCCGCGGCGCGCGGCGCTCTAATGGCCTCGCGGCCGCCGTTCCCCCGGACAGGAGGAGACGTGGACTACAACCTCGCCGATCTCTTCGAGTCGGTCGTGGACGCGGTGCCCGGCCGGGAGGCCCTGGTCCACGCGGACCTCCCCGGGAGCGGCGCCGGGCGCCGGATGACGTACGCGGAGCTCGACGCGGCGGCCGACCGGCTGGGTCACCACCTGCGCGACAGCGGGATCCGGCCCGGCGACCACGTCGGGCTGCACCTGTACAACGGCGTCGAGTACCTGCAGACGTTCTGGGCCTGCCTGAAGATCCGGGCGGTGCCCGTCAACGTCAACTACCGCTACGTCGAGGACGAGCTGGCCTACCTCTACCGCGACGCCGACCTCGTGGCGCTGGTCTTCGACGCCGCCTTCACCGGCCGGGTGGCCGCGGCGCTGCCCCGTACGGAGCTGCTGCGCCACCTCGTGCGCGTCGGCACGCCTCCGCACGGCGCGCCCGAGCCGGCCCTCGCGCCCGTCCCCTTCGCGGAGGCCGAGGCATCGGGATCGCCTCTGCGCGGCTTCGGGCCGCGCTCGGGGGACGACCAGGTCATCATCTACACGGGCGGAACGACGGGCCTGCCCAAGGGCGTGATGTGGCGCCAGGAGGACCTGTTCTTCTCCGGGCTCGGCGGCGGAGCACCCACGGGCGAACCGGTGAAGCACCCCCGGGAGCTGGCCGCCCGCGTCGCGGAAGGGGGCGAGGGCCTGGTCTTCTTCCCCACCGCACCGCTGATGCACGGCACGTCCACGCTGACCGCGCTCATCGCCTTCGACTACGGCCAGAAGGTCGTGCTGCACCGGAAGTTCGCCCCCGAGGAAGTGCTCCGCACCGTGGAGCAGGAGAAGGTCACCTGCATCTCGCTGGTCGGTGACGCGATGCTGCGCCCCCTGGTGGACGCGCTGGCCGGGCCGATGCGGGGCACCGACTGCTCGTCGCTGTTCAGCGTCAGCAGCTCGGGCGCGGTGCTCTCGGCCACCGTGCGGGAACAGTTCACTGCCCTGCTGCCGCACGTGACGCTGCTCAACAACTTCGGCTCCTCGGAGTCGGGCTTCAACGGGACCGCGACGGACGGGGCGGGGGCGGGCGTCGCGGGCACGGAGGGCGCTGCTCCGGGCGGCGCGGGCGCGGGCGGCGGCCTCCGGCTGCGCGTCAACGACCGCACGGCCGTCGTCGACCCGGTCACGCACGAACCCGTCGCGCCCGGCGAGGAGGGGCGCGTCGCCCAGCGCGGCCACGTACCGCTCGGCTACTACAACGACCCCGCCCGGACCGAAGCGACGTTCTTCCGGGCCGGCGGCGAACGCTGGGTGCTGCTCGGCGACATGGCGAGGGCCGGCGCGGACGGCGAGATCACCGTCCTGGGACGGGGCTCGCAGTGCATCAACACCGGCGGCGAGAAGGTGTACCCGGAGGAGGTCGAGCAGGCGCTCAAGGCCCATCCGGACGTGTACGACGTGCTGGTCGCGGGCGTTCCGGACGAGCGGTGGGGGCAGCGCGTGGCCGCCGTCGTCCAGCCGCGCGAGGGGGCGGAGGCCCTGACCCTGGACGGGCTGCAGGCGCACTGCCGGGCGCGGCTCGCGGGGTACAAGGTGCCGCGCAGCGTGGTCTTCACGGAGCGGATCCGCAGGTCGCCGAGCGGGAAGGCCGATTACCGGTGGGCGCGGGCGGTCGCGGAGGCCGGCGCCTGACCGGATCGGCCGACTCAGGTGGCCGGTTCGTGAGGCTGGTTCGCGCGGCCGGTGGGCGCGGCCGGTGGCGCGGGGCTGCTTCCTCCACAGGGTCCGGCACCCCTCTTGACGCCCGGCGGCGCCTCTGAAAACTTGAGTTCATGCAACGACCGAACGATCGGTTGGCTCCCTGGGACGCGGCCGAGCGGATGACGCGCGAAGAGCTGACGGCCCTGCAGCTGGAGCGGCTGCGGGCCACCTTGCACCACGCCTACGAGAACGTGCCCTTCTACCGGCGCTCGTTCGACGCCGCCGGCATACGGCCCGGGGACTGCCGCACCCTCGCCGACCTCGCCCGCCTCCCGTTCACCACCAAGTCCGATCTCCGGGAGCACTACCCCTTCGGCATGTTCGCCGTGCCCGACTCGCGGATCCGGCGCCTGCACGCCTCCAGCGGCACCACGGGCACGCCCACCGTGGTCGGCTACACCGACCGGGACCTGGACACGTGGGCCGAGGTCGTCGCCCGTTCCATCCGCGCGGCCGGCGGCCGGCCCGGCGACAGGATCCACGTGGCCTACGGCTACGGGCTGTTCACCGGCGGCCTCGGCGCGCACTACGGCGCCGAGCGGCTCGGCTGCACGGTGATCCCCGCCTCCGGCGGCATGACCGCGCGCCAGGTCCGGCTCATCCAGGACCTGCAGCCGCGGATCATCATGGTGACGCCTACCTACATGCTCACCCTGCTCGACGAATTCGAGCGCCAGGGCGTCGACCCGCGCAGCACGTCCCTCACCACCGGCATCTTCGGCGCCGAGCCCTGGACGGAGGAGATGCGCCGGGAGATCGAGGAGCGCTTCGCCATCGACGCCGTCGACATATACGGCCTCTCGGAGATCATCGGCCCCGGCGTGGCCCAGGAGTGCGCCGAGACCAAGGACGGGCTGCACATCTGGGAGGACCACTTCTACCCCGAGGTCGTCGACCCGGTCACGGGCGAGGTGCTGCCGGAGGGAAGCCACGGCGAGCTGGTCCTCACCTCCCTCACCAAGCAGGCCATGCCCGTCGTCCGCTACCGCACCCGCGACCTCACCCGGCTCCTGCCGGGCACCGCCCGCCCCGCCTTCCGCCGGATGGAGCGGATCACCGGGCGCAGCGACGACATGATCATCCTGCGGGGCGTCAACCTCTTCCCCGCACAGATCGAGGAGATCGTGCTGCGGACGCCGGGCCTCGCCCCGCACTTCCAGCTGCGCCTCACCCGCGAGGGCCGGATGGACCACCTCACCGTGCGGGCCGAGGCCCGCCCGGAGGCGACGCCGGAGCAGCGCGGGGCCGCCTCCGACGAGGTGGCGCGGCAGGTGAAGGAGGGCATCGGCGTCACGGTGACCGTCGAGGTGGTCGACGGCGGGACGCTGGAGCGGTCGGTGGGCAAGCTGAAGCGCATCGTGGACGAGCGGGGAAAGCGGTGACGGGGGCCGGGCACACCTGCCACGGCCCGGGCGGATCCGGGCATCGGCGTCCCTGCGCTCCCCCGGCTGCCGTGTCCTGGCGACCCGGCGCGGCCGCAGCACTGTCCGCCGTGGCGCCGTCCCGGTCAACCGGGCGGCACGGTGCCGAACCGCTCCCGGAGCTCCCGCTTCAGCACCTTGCCGGAGGCGTTGCGCGGCAGCTCGTCCACGAAGAGGACGCGCTTGGGCGCCTTGAAGGGGGCGAGCCGATCCCGGGCGTACGCCGTCAGCTCCTCCTCGGCCACGTCGCCGCGCGCGACGACCACGGCGGTGACCGCCTCGATCCAGCGGGGGTCGGGGAGCCCGATGACGGCGGCCTCGGAGACGGCCGGATGACCGTAGAGCACGTCCTCGACCTGGCGGGAGGCGACCAGCACGCCACCGGAGTTGATGACGTCCTTCAGCCGGTCCACGACGGTGAGGTAGCCCTCGGCGTCCCGGACGGCCATGTCGCCGGAGCGGAACCAGCCGTCCCGGAAGGCTTCCTCGGTCTCCTCGGGCTTGCCCCAGTAGCCCTGGCACAGCTGCGGGGAGCGGTAGACGACCTCGCCGGGCGTGCCGTCGGGCACGTCGGCGCCTCTTTCGTCCACGACGCGCGCCTCGACGAACAGGACCGGCCGTCCGCAGGAGTCCATCCTCCCCTCGTGCTCCTCCGGCCGCAGCACGGTGGCCAGCGGCCCGATCTCGCTCTGCCCGAAGCAGTTGTAGAACGCGAGGCGGGGCAGGCGCGTGCGCAGGCGCTCCAGGACCGGCACGGGCATGACGGAGGCGCCGTAGTAGGCCTTGCGCAGCGCCGACAGGTCCCGGGAGGCGAAACCGGGGTGGCCGGCGAGTGCGATCCACACGGTCGGCGGGGCGAAGAAGCTGTCGGCCCGCCCCGCCTCCACCAGTTCGAGGACGCGGTACGGGTCCGGCGCGTCGATGAGGGTGTTCTCCGCGCCCACCGCCAGGAAGGGCAGCAGGAACACGTGCATCTGCGCCGAGTGGTAGAGCGGGAGGGCGTGCAGCGGCCGGTCCGTCTCCCTGAGGTCCAGGGCGGTGATCGCGCTCAGGTAGGCGTGCACGAGTGCGCCGTGCGTCATCATCGCGCCCTTGGGCTGCGCGGTGGTGCCGGAGGTGTAGAGCAGCTGCACGAGATCGCCCTGGCCCGGGCCGCCGGCGGTCAGGGTCGCGACGCCCGGGCGCCGGTGCCGCTGCGAGCGCTCCAGCAGGGAGCCCGTGGCGTCGCGCAGCGGCAGGGCGGGGACGGAAGCGGGCATCCGGTGGGCCAGGTGCGGGTCCGTGAGCACCAGCGCGCTGCCCGACTGCTCCAGGATGTAGCCCAGTTCGTCACCGGTGAGGTGGTGGTTGACGGGGACGTGCACCAGACCTGCGCGGGCGCAGGCCAGGAAACCGATCAGGTAGGCGTCGGAGTTGTGGCCGTAGGCGGCGACGCGGTCGCCGTCGCGCAGCCCGCCGTCGCGCAGGGCCTCGGCGGCGCCCGTCACGGCCTCGTCCAGCTCGCGGTACGTCCAGACGCGCTCCCCGTACCGCAGCGCCGTCCGCTGCGGCACGCGCCGGGCCGTGCGCCGCAGCATGCCGTCCACCGTGCTGTCCCGGACTCCCGTCATGCCCGGATCCTGGGTCCCGCGCGCACCGCGGTCAAGGGGGCACGACGGCGAGCGGGCGGATGCGGGTGCGAAGGCGGGAACGGGCGACGGGCGCGCCGCGTCCGGGGTCAACTCCCCGCCCTGCGCGGGCGTCCTATCCCCCGCAGGCGACTTCTCGTCCCTCCGTACCTATGGGAGCCACGTTGCCCTTACGTCATCGCATGAGAGCCCTGGCCGGCCTCGGCCTGGCGGTGCTGAGCTGCGCCGCCGTGCTGCCGGGCGAGGCCGCGGCCGCCGACGCGCCCGCCGGCGGCGAGCAGGCCAAGGGCGGCGGCCTGTCGGCCGTCGTCCGCTACACCGAGTACGGCGTCCCGCACATCGTCGCGAAGGACTACGCGAACCTGGGCTTCGGCACCGGCTGGGCCCAGGCCGCGGACCAGGTGTGCATCCTCGCCGACGGGTTCGTCACCCTGCGCGGCGAGCGCTCGGCCCGCTTCGGCCCCGACGCGAAGCCCGACGGATCGCTGTCCTCCGCCACCACCAACCTCTCCAGCGACCTGTTCTTCCGCGGTCTGAACGAAGCGAAGACCGTCGACAGGATCCTCGACTCGCCCGCCCCGGCCGGACCCACCCGGCAGGCCAAGGAGCTGATGCGCGGCTGGGCCGCGGGCTACAACGCCTGGCTGGCACAGAACCGCATCACCGACCCGGCCTGCCGCGGCGCCGGCTGGGTCACCCCGGTGACGACCCTGGACGTGGCCCGGCGCGGCCACGCCATCACCGTCCTCGGTGGCCAGGGCATGGCGGCCGACGGCATCGCAGGAGCCGCACAGCCGGGCGCGGCGCCCCGTACGGCCAAGGCTGCGGCGGATCCCGCCGAAGCGGCCCGGAAGCTCCTGGACGAGCAGCGGAAGAGCACCGGCATGGGCTCGAACGCGGTCGCCTTCGCGGGCTCCACCGCCGCGAACGGGCGCGGCCTGCTGCTCGGCAACCCCCACTACCCGTGGCAGGGCGGCCGCCGCTTCTGGCAGTCGCAGCAGACCATTCCCGGCGAGCTCAACGTCTCCGGCGGCTCGCTGCTCGGCATGCCCGTCGTGGAGATCGGCTTCAACGAACGGATCGCCTGGAGCCACACGGTGGCCACCGGCGTGCCGACCAACCTGTACGAGCTGAAGACCGTCCCCGGTGACGCCCACGCCTACCTCGTGGACGGCAAGCCCGAGCGGATGACCGAGCGCACGGTCACCGTGCCGGTCCGCGGCAAGGACGGCAGCACCTCACGGGTCACCCGCAGCCAGTGGTGGACCCGCTACGGGCCGGTGGTCACCTCGATCGACGACCTCCCCCTGCCCTGGGCCGACGGCAAGGCCTACGCCCTGACCGACCCCAACGCCGAGAGCCTGCGCTTCACCGACGCCTCGCTCGCCCTGGCCAAGTCCCGCAGCGTGCGCGGCGTCCAGGACGCCCTGCGCCGCACGCAGGGCCTGCCGTGGGTGAACACGATCGCCGCGGACTCCGGGGGCCACAGCCTCTACACCCAGGCGCAGGTCCTGCCCCGGGTCACCGACGAGCTCGCCGGGCGCTGCTCCACCGCCCTCGGCCGGCAGACGTTCCCGGCCGCGGGCCTGGCCGTCCTGGACGGCTCCCGCGGCGACTGCGCGCTGGGGCGCGACGCCGACGCCGTCCAGCCGGGCATCTTCGGCCCCTCCGCGATGCCGGCTCTGGTCGACGCCCCGTACGCCGAGAACTCCAACGACAGCCCCTGGCTGGCCAATGCGGACCGCCCGCTCACCGGCTACCCGAGGATCTTCGGCGACGTCTCCACCGCACGCTCGCTGCGCACGCGCGGCGCGATCGAGGACGTCTCCGCCATGGCGAAGCGCGGCGGGCTGACCGTGGCGGACCTGGAGCGGCAGCAGTTCGCGAACCGTGCCCCCGCGGGCGACCTGGCCGCGGCCGACGCGGCGAAGGCCTGCGCCGCGCTGCCGGACGGCCGGGCGACGGGCAGCGACGGCAAGCCCGTCGACGTCCCCGCGGCCTGCGGAGTGCTGGCCCGCTGGGACCGGACGGTGCGTACGGACAGCAAGGGCGCGGTCCTCTTCGACCGCTTCTGGCGCAGGCTCGTGCGCTCCGCTCCGCAGGCCGAGCTGTGGCGCGTGCCCTTCTCCCCCGCCTCCCCCGTGACGACGCCGAACACGCTGAACACGGCGTCCCCGGCGGTCGGCCGGGCCCTCGCCGACGCGGTCGCCGAGCTGCGCGGGGCGGGCATCGCCCTGGACGCGCCCCTGGGCGAGCACCAGTTCGTCGAGCGCAACGGCAAGCGCATCCCCGTCGCGGGCGGCGCCGATTCGCTGGGCATCTGGAACATGATCGAGTCGGCGCCGTGGGACTCCGCCCGCGGCGGCTACTCCGAGGTGCGGCACGGCTCCAGCTACATCCAGGCCGTCGGCTTCGACGGCGGCCCCTGCCCGGCGGCCCGCACCCTGCTGACGTACGGGCAGTCCTCCGACCCCACCTCACCGCACTACGCGGACCAGACCCGGCTGTTCTCGGCCGGCCGCATGGTCACGGCCCGCTTCTGCGAGAAGGACATCCTGTCCTCGCCACAGCTGCGGGTGGTGCGCGTGGGCGAACGCTGACGGCCCGCCCCTGCGGACCGGGGCCGGGCGCCGCTCACACCGAGCGACCCCGGCCCTTCCAGTAGGGATCCCGCAGGCGGCGCTTGTAGAGCTTGCCGTTGGGGTCGCGGGGCATGACGGCGATGAACTCGACGGACCTGGGCCGCTTGTAGCCCGCCAGCGTCCCGGCGCAGTGCGCGAGGATGTCCGCCGCCAGCGGGGCGCCCGGCGCGTACCCCTCTGCCGGTTCGACGACCGCGCGCACCTCCTCGCCCCAGTCGTCGTGCGGCACTCCGAAGACGGCGGCGTCGGCGACGGCCGGGTGGGCGAGCAGCGCGGACTCGATCTCCGCGGGGTAGATGTTGACGCCCCCCGAGATGATCATGTCGATCTTGCGGTCACGCAGGAAGAGGTAGCCGTCCTCGTCGAGGCAGCCGAGGTCGCCGACGGTGAAGAAGTCGCCGATGCGGCTGTCGCGGGTCTTGCCGGCGTCCTTGTGGTACGTGAAGCCGCCCGTGGTCATCTTCATGTAGACCGTGCCGAGACGGCCGGCCGGAAGGCGGTTGCCGTCGTCGTCGAAGACGGCGAGCTCGCTGATGGGCCACGCCTTGCCGACGGTGCCGGGCTTCTTCAGCCAGTCCTCGGCGGTGGCGAAGGCGCCGCCGCCCTCGCTGGCCGCGTAGTACTCCTCGATGCAGCCGCCCCACCAGTCGATCATCGCCCGCTTGACGTGCTCGGGGCAGGGCGCGGCGCCGTGCACGGCGTGGCGCATCGACGAGACGTCGTAGCGGTCCCGGACGTGCTCCGGCAGCGCGAGCAGCCGCTGGAACTGGGTGGGGACCATGTGCGTGTGCGTGCACCGGTGCGTCTCGATCAGGCGCAGCATCTCCTCGGGCGTCCACTTGTCCATCACCACCAGCCGGTGGCCGATGTGCAGGGACGCGGCCGCGAACTGCAGGACGGCCGTGTGGTAGAGCGGCGAGCACACCAGGTGGGTGTTGCCGTCGAACGGTCTGATGCCGAAGATGCCCAGGAACCCGCCGAGGTGGCCCTCCTCGGGCGGCTTGCCGGTGAGCGGGCGGCGGATGCCGCGCGGCCGCCCGGTCGTGCCGGAGGTGTAGTTCATGACCCAGCCGAGGGTGCGGTCGGCGGGCGGGGTGTCCGGGCGGTGGTCGAGGAGGGCGGAGTACGGGCGGAAGCCGGCGATGTCCCCGACGGCGTGGCGCCGTGCGGCGGGCAGCGCGGCCTCGTCGGCGGCCGCCGTGGCCGTGGCGGCGAACCGCTCGTGGGCGATGAGGACCTTCGCCCCGCTGTCCGCGACGATCCAGGCGATCTCCGGCCCGACCAGGTGGTGGTTGACCGGCACCAGGTAGAGACCGGCCTGGGTGGCGGCGAGGTGGGCGGTGAGGAGCTCGGCGCCGTTGGGCAGGACGACGGCGAAGGCGTCGCCGGTACGGAGCCCCGCGGCGCGCAGCCCGTGGACGAGGCGGTTGGCGGCGCCGTGCAGGCGTCCGGCGGTCCAGGTACCGCCGGCCGGGTCGACGAGGACGACGCGGTCGGGATCGGCGGCGGCCTGCGCCCAGAACCCGTTGGGCGGTTGGGGTGGCATGGGGCCTCCTTCGGACGACGGATGGACGGCGAAGCGGGCGTGCCTGGGGGCGGTCACTCCGGCGCGGCCCCGTTCCGGTCCGCGTCACCCCGGCGGGCAGGCCGACCACCGGGCACAGCCGGGCCCGTCCCGGCTCGTTCGGAGCTGTGCGCGACGCCTGCGGCGGGGGTCGTTGCGCGGTGCCGGACAGTGGACGGCTCCGGGCCGTCCCCGGCCGGTCCCGTTCCGCAGCCCGGCCCGGAATCGCCGACACCGGCACCAGCACCGGCTCCTGTGCCTGTGCCGGGCACCCGAGATGCCCCGCGAGCGCCGGTCATGGGCGGCTCCGGCCCGTCCGTGACCGGCCTCGCTCCCCGGCCCGGCCCGGAATCGCCGGTGCCCGGCCCTGCACCGGGTGCCGAAGGCGCCCTGCGGGCGCCGGTCGTGGACGGGTGCGGCGCGTTCGTAGACGGCTCCGGCCCGTCCACGGCCGGTCCTGCCCGCCCCGCAGGGGCGCACGGCCCTGCAGAGGCACCCGCCCCCGCAGGGGCACCCGCCCCCGCCGCGATGCGGCCCAGCCGCGCGACGGCCCGGTCGAAGCCTCTCGTCAGGTCGTCGAAGACGGCCTGTACGGCGCGGCGGCTGTTCATGCTGCCCACGATCTGGCCGACCGGGGTGCCCAGCAGCGGCGCCGCCTCGTACTTCTGGATGCGGGTCAGGGCCTCGGCGACGAGGAGGCCCTGCAGGGGCATGGGGAGGGGGCCGGGGCCGGACGGGTCGTCCCAGGCCTCGGTCCAGGCCGTGCGCAGCTGGCGGGCGGGCTTTCCGGAAAGGGCGCGGGAGCGCACGGTGTCGCCGGAGCCGGCGGCGAGGAGCTTGGCGGTCAGGGCCTGCGAACCCAGGTCGGCCTCCTCGGTGGTGAGCCAGAGGGAGCCGATCCACACGCCCTGCGCGCCGAGGGCGAACCCGGCGGCGATCTGCTCGCCGGAGCCGATGCCTCCGGCGGCCAGGACGGGCAGCGGGCCGACAGCGCGGACGATCTCCGGGGTGAGGACCATGGTGGCGATCTCGCCGGTGTGGCCGCCGGCCTCGTAGCCCTGGGCGACGACGACGTCGATGCCGGCGTCGGCGTGCCGGGCGGCGTGCCGGGCGCTGCCGGCGAGCGCGGCGACGAGGGTGCCGTGGGCGTGGGCGCGCTGCACGACGTCGGCGGGCGGCGGTCCGAGGGCGTTGGCGAGCAGGGCGATCGGATGGTCGAAGGCGGCGTCGAGCTGGGCGCGGGCGACGTCCTCCAGCCAGCCGGTGATGCGCCAGCCCCGCCGGTCCCCGGCGGCGAGTTCGGGGACGCCGTGCCGGGCGAGGAGCTCCCGGACGAAGTGGCGGTGCCCGTCCGGGATCATCGCTTCGACGTCGGCCTCGGTGACCCCCTCGGCCCGTCCGGCGGGCATGACGACGTCGAGCCCGTACGGCCTCCCGCCGGTGTGCGCTTCCATCCAGTCGAGGTCCCGGGCGAGCGCTCCGGGGTCGGTGTAGCGGACGGCGCCGAGGACGCCGAGCCCTCCGGCCCGGGAGATCGCCGCGGCGACCGCGGGGAAGGGCGTGAAGCCGAAGACGGCGTGCTCGATGCCCAGCCGCTGGCTCAGCTCGGTCTGCATGGGCGGCAGGATGCCGCAGGAGGCCGGGCGAGGGAAGAGGTTTTCTGACGCATCGTCAGACAAGATGGGCCGTCGGGCACGAGGGAGGGGCCGGCTACCGGTGCAGCGGCCGGCCCCGCGTCTGCCGGACCTGCCGGACCGCCGCGACCTGGCGGTAGAGCTCCACCGCCTCGGTGGAGCGGCCGAGCTGTTCGAGGCAGTGCGCCTCGTCGTTGCGGCTGGTCAGGGCGTCCGGGTGGTCCGCCCCGAGGACCCGCTGCCGGGCCTGTGCGACCTCGCGGTAGACGGCGAGGGCCTCGGTCCAGCGGCCCAGCCAGCCGAGCCCGACGGCGATCTCGCGCCGGCTCACCAGCGTCTCGGGGTGGTCGGCGCCCAGCACGCGCTCGCGGACCGCGCCGACGTCGCGGGACTCGGCCAGGGCCTCCTCCCAGCGGCCGAGGCGGCCGAGGTTGACGCCGAGGCAGTGCCGGGCGCGCAGGGTGTCGGGGTCCTCGGGCCCCTGGGCCCGGGTGCGCTCGTCGACCAGTTCGCGGAACAGCCCCAGGGCCTCCGCGCTGCGCTGGAGGCGGCCCAGGCAGATGCCGGTCTCGTAGCGGGCGGCGAGCGTGTCGGGGTGACCGGCGCCGAGCACCCGCTGCCGTGCGACGGCCACTTCGCGGTAGGTCTGCAGCGCCTCGGTCCAGCGGCTCAGCTGGCCGAGGGCGTAGCCGACCTCGTAGCGGCTGACGAGCGTGTCCGGATGGGCGGGGCCCAGGACCCGCGAGCGGGTGACCGCGACCTCGCACGCCATGCGGTACGACTCCTCCAGCCGGCCCAGGCGGCCCAGGTTGAAGGCCAGGTTGTGGCGGCAGCGCAGGGTGTCGGGGTGGTCGGGGCCCACGGTCCGCTCGCGCGCGGCGAGCACGGCGGCGTACACGTCGTGGGCCTCGAAGTGCCGGCCGAGCTGCCCGAGGACGTACGCCGTCTCCTGGCGCGCGGCGAGCGTCGCGGGGTGGTCGGCCCCCAGGACGCGCTCGCGCCCGGACGCGGCGCGGGCGTACTCGCGCAGCGCCTCGCCGGGCCGCCCCTGCATGCTGAGGGCGAAGGCGGCCTCGTAGCGGCTGGTGAGGGTGTCGGGGTGGTCGGGGCCCTGGAGGCGCTCGCGGTCGGCGGCGACGGCGGCGTGCGCGCGGCCGGCCTCCTCCCAGCGGCCCAGCCGGCCCAGGCGCAGCCCCTCCTGATGGCGGGCGACGAGCGGGGCGAGGGCCTCCGGCGCGGGCGCGGCGAACGCCTCCGCGACGGCGGGCGGGCCTCCTGCGGGCACGGCCGGCCCGGGCCCGGTGCGCCGGGCGGGCCCCGGCAGCCCCACCGCAGGCCCCACCGGCTCCGCCGGACCCGCCGGACCCGCCGTCCAGGCATCGGTGAGCGCCGCCGCCGGGTCCGGCGGCGGTGCCGTCCGCGGGCCGGGGCCGGTGGCCTTGGAGCCCGTGGTCATGTTCCTGGCCCAGCCGGGCAGCCGCGGCTCGGGCAGCCGCACGGCCGACCGCACGGGGCGCGGGCGGCGTTCGGGCGGCGTCCGGGGCACGGTCGCCAGGCGGGCGAGGCGGTCCGGCGGCTCCAGGACGAGCAGGCGGCCGTGGAGGTCGGCGGCGTCGGGAGGGCGGTCGTCGGGGTCCTTGGCGAGCAGGTCGAGGACGATCCGCTCGAAGGCCTCCGGCAGGTCGGGGCGGTGGGTGCGCGGCGGCACGGGCGCGGTGTCCCGGTGGCCGACGAGCACGGCCCAGGCGTCGTCCATGTCGAACGGCGGGGCGCCGGTGGCGATCTCGTACAGCACGCACCCCAGGGAGTACAGGTCGCTGCGGTGGTCGACCGGGGCGCCGCCGATCTGCTCGGGCGACATGTAGTGCGGGGTGCCCATGGCGATGCCGGTGCCGGTGAGGCGGGAGGAGAAGGAGGACGAGTAGGAGAGGGAATCGCCCAGCCGGGCGATGCCGAAGTCGCAGATCTTCACCGTGCCGTCGGCCAGTCGCATGATGTTGGCCGGTTTGAGGTCCCGGTGCACGACGCCCTGGCGGTGGGTGTAGGCGAGGGAGGCGGCGACCTGCTCCGCGATCTCCAGGATGTCGGGCAGGGTGAGCGGCAGGCCGCCGGTGTCCTCCAGGAGCTCGCTGAGGTTGCGGCCGTCGAGGAGCTCCATGACCAGGTACAGCACGCCCTCGGACTCGCCGAAGTCGTGGATGACGGTGATGCCGCGGTGCTGCAGCGCGGCCGCGACGCGCGCCTCGCGGCGGAAGCGCTCGCGCAGCACCCGCAGGTACGACGGCTCGTGCCGGGGCCCCATGGGCTTGAGGCACTTGACGGCGACCTGCCGGCCGAGCGACTCGTCGAGCGCCCGCCACACCTCGCCCATCCCGCCCCGCCCGATGCGTTCGAGCAGGCGGTACCGCCCTTGGATCAGCCTGGATTCCGCCATCCCGCGCCGCCGCCCCCGTCGATGCCCCGCGCTTCCCCCGGCCCGTCCAGTATGGCGGCACGTCTGTGCAGGTTGTAGGAGGAGGGACGGCTACCGGGACCGAGTCTGGCGACGGCGCGGAGGATGTGCTTGGGCGGCAGCTGCCAGCGGAGGCCTGCGGGGACCGTGCGCAGCACGGCGCCGGCGGCGCGCAGGCGGCGGGTGACGACGTGCGGGGGCGGGGCCTGCCGCCCGTACAGCTCGTGGGCGTGGGGAGGCAGCGCGGCGTACGCGAGGGAGGCCACCCGCCCCCAGAGCAGCTCCCGCACCGGGACCACCGGAAGGGGGACGGGCGGGCGCCGCAGGAAGGCGTCGACTCCGCGGGCCTCCGGGGTGAGGGCGAGCTCGGGCCGCACCTTCTCGAAGTAGGCGGCCATCCGCGCGGCCGTGTCGGGCACGTCGGCGGGGTCGAGTCCCACGAGGCGGGCGGACTGCCGGTGTTCGGCGTAGTAGGCGTCGGCCTGGGCGTCGCTGAGCGCGATGCCCGAGCGGCGGACGACGTGGAGGTAGGAGTCGACCTCGGCGCAGTGCACCCACAGGAGCAGGGCGGGGTCGTCCACGGGATAGCGCTCGCCGGTGTCCGGGTCGGTGGCGGACAGCCGGCGGTGGATGCCGCGGACGGCCGCTCCCGCGCGCTCGGCGGCCTCGGTGGTGCCGTACGTGGTGGTGCCCACGAAGTTCGCGGTGCGCAGCAGGCGGCCCCGGGCGTCCTTGCGGAAGTCGGAGTTCTGCGTGACGCCGCGGACCGCGCGCGGGTGCAGCGCCTGGAGCCACAGGGCGCGCACCCCTGCGATCCACATCATGGGGTCGCCGTGCAGCTGCCAGGTGACCGATGCGGGCCCGAAGAGCCCGGGGTCGGCGTGCGGCATGGGGCACCTCCTGTCGTCGTCAGGTTAGCGGCGCACGCGCGGCATCCCCAGGCCGATCCAGGAGATGATCTCCCGCTGGATCTCGTTGTTGCCGCCGCCGAAGGTGAAGACGACGGCGGCGCGGTAGCCGCGTTCGAG
The DNA here is from genome assembly GCF_001445655.1 of Streptomyces roseifaciens. Taxonomy (NCBI): domain Bacteria; kingdom Bacillati; phylum Actinomycetota; class Actinomycetes; order Kitasatosporales; family Streptomycetaceae; genus Streptomyces; species Streptomyces roseifaciens. Next base: position 240,693 of record NZ_LNBE01000002.1, on the reverse strand, counting down.
TTCGCCGTGGAGGGCGGCGCCGGCGGAGCCCTCCTTGAGGGGGCCCGCCGCGGCGAGGACCTCCATGAGCCAGGCGTACGCGTCGCGGCGGGTCTCGGAGCCGTAGACCTTGACGGCGGAGGCGTCCTGCGGGGTGAGCGCCGAGCGCTGCAGGGCGTCGACCATCTGCCAGTTGAGCAGCTTCATGGCCTCCAGGCGCAGGTGGGTGCGGGCGAGCCGGGCGCGGACCCAGCCGAGGTCGATGACGCGGCGGCCGTCGGCGAGCTTGGTGGCGGCGGCCCAGCGCCGTACGTCGCGCAGGGCGCCGGCGGCCGTGGTGCCGTGGGCGGCGAGGGTGACGCGCTCGTGGTTGAGCTGAGTGGTGATCAGCCGCCAGCCCTCGTTCTCCTCGCCGACGCGGTTGCGGACGGGGACGCGGACGTTCTCGTAGTAGCCGGCGGTGGTGCTGTGGGAGGCGAGGGTGTTGATGGTGGTGCAGGAGTAGCCGGGGGCGCTGGTCGGCACGAGGAGGAGGGTGATGCCCTTGTGCGGCGGTGTGCCGTCGGTGACGGGGGTGGTGCGGACGGCCAGCCAGATCCAGTCGGCGGTGTCGCCGTTGGTGGTCCAGATCTTCTGGCCGTTGACGACGTAGGAGTCACCGTCGCGCACGGCCCGCGTCGTGAGGGAGGCGAGGTCGGTGCCGGCGCCGGGCTCGCTGTAGCCGATGGCGAAGTCGAGCTCGCCGGAGAGGATCCGGGGCAGGAAGTACGCCTTCTGCTCGTCCGTGCCGAACTGCATGAGGGTGGGGCCGACGGTGTTGAGCGCCATCAGGGGCAGCGGCACGCCCGCCTGTGCGGCCTCGTCGAAGAAGATGAACTGTTCCATCGGGGTCCGGCCGCTGCCCCCGTACTCGGCGGGCCAGCCCACCCCGAGACGGCCGTCCGCGCCGAGGCGGCGGATCGTGGCGCGGTAGAAGCGCTTCTGCTCGGCCGGGTCGTCGTGGCGGGCGTGGGCGCGGCCTGCGACCAGCCCGGCGAAGTAGTCCCGCAGCTCGGCGCGGAAGCGCCGCTGTTCCGGGGTGTATTCGAGGTCCACGGCCCCTCCAGGGGTGCTCGCCGTATGCCGCGCTGACGGCGCACACCGTAGAACCTGTTCCAGAAATTCGGAAGGCGAAGGAGAACAGGGACCACGCGGGGCTTCAGCCCTGCGAGGTCCCTGTCGGTACGGCGGTCGGTGCCGCGGTCGGTGCCGCGGTCGGTGCCGCGGCCGTCAGCGGGAGGCGTGCCGGCGGTGGCGTCCCCCCGTGGGCGTGCCCCCTCCGCCGCCGCGGCGGCGGCCGGGCGGCACGGGGCGGGTGTGACCGTGGTGGCCGCCGTGCTGCTCCGCGGCCTCCAGCTCGGCGAGCTCCTCGTCCAGGCCGAAGCGCTCCAGCAGCGGGATGCGGTAGAGCCGCGGCAGCAGCCAGGCGTGCCAGACGCCGGTGACGAAGATGATCGCGGACGAGGCGATCAGGACCGAGCCGAAGGTGTCGGTCGGGTAGTGGGCGCCGACGTACCAGCGGGAGAACGCGATGAGCAGTACGGCGAAGACGCCGACGACGGCCACGGTCCGCCGGTGGCGGGACTCCCGGAAGAGGAAGTACGCGGCGATGAACGCGGCGACCGTGAAGGCGGTGTGGCCGCTGGGGAAGCTGTTGGAGCCGATCTCGGGGTCCAGCATGAACTCCCGCGGCGGCCGGGGCCGGGCGACGATGGCCTTCGCGATCTGGGTGCTGTTCCAGCCGACCGCGACGACGAGGAAGGTGGAGACCGCCGTCACCGGCCGGCGCCGCACGAACAGCAGCCAGCCGCACCAGACCGCCAGGATCAGCAGGCCGGCGATCGGGGACGCGAGAGCGCTGACCCCCTCCATGACCACGTTCAGCCACTCGGTGCGGAAGGTGGTCTGGACCGCGCGGTCCAGCTTCAGGTCGTGCGGCTGGATGAGATCGGTGTGCACGGCTACCAGGCCCAGCGCGATCGCGACGGCGAACAGCAGGACCGAGTTGCGCAACCAGTGGCGCACGTACGGCATGGGTGGGGCGTCCTTTGTATTCGGTAGGGCGGTACCGGCACGGCAGTACACGCGAAGGTGACGAATGCCTGCCGCAGGGGTGACAACGGCACGGCTGTACGGCAAAGCTACACGCGCCGCACACGCACCCTTCGGGACGCCCGCCCCGGACGCCGCCGGCGGCCGCGCGCCCCGGGCCGCCCACCACCGGCGACGCACCCTGCGTGAGGGAGTTATATCCGACGGTGACCACCCGGCCGGACCCGGAGGCGGGGGTACGGGCGGCGATTCAGCCGATCGTGGACGGAGCCGCCGGGGCCGGGGCAGCAGCCCTCGACGCCGCGGCGCGGCCGGCGGTTCCCGGACGAGGGGATTTGTGCCGTGTCTCACTCCGCGAGCGCCGCATTCCGCTGGCCGGATCCCGCTCCCCGCCCACAAGGCCCTTCAACCCCACGCGACTTGACGGTGTCCTGTCCGGTGTCAGCACACCGTCGGAGCAGAGGGGCCACCTGCCATGAACGTACGCACCCGCACCGTCCACAGAGCCCTGGCGGGGGCACTGGCCGCCGCCGCGATGGCCGCGGCGGCCCTCACCGCCCCCGCCGCGGCCGAAGCCGCCGGGACGACGGCCGCAGACGGCCGGGAGACCGCCGCGGGCCACGACCGGCACGCCGCCACCCGCAGCGCCATGGAGGCCCAGGTCGCGGCCGGCATACCCGGCGTCCTGGGGCAGGCCCGGGACGACCACGGCACCTGGCGGGGCTCCGCCGGCATCGCCGACCGCACCACCCAGCGGCCCCGCCTCGCCCAGGACCGCTTCCGCATCGCCAGCGTCAGCAAGGTCTTCACCTCCGTCGTCCTGCTCCAGCTGGAGGCGGAGGGCCGGATCGGCCTGGACGACCCCGTCGAGCGCTGGCTGCCGCGCGTCGTCCGGGGCAACGGGCACGACGGCCGGGAGATCACCGTCCGGCAGCTGCTCAACCACACCAGCGGGATCTACAACTACACCGAGGACCCGGCCTTCCAGAAGCTGCTCGGCCCCGACTTCCTCGAGCACCGCTTCGACGACCACACGCCGGACGAGCTGGTGAAGACCGCGATGGCGCACGCACCGTACTTCCGGCCGGGCGGGGGCTGGCACTACTCCAACACCAACTACGTCCTCGCCGGCATGGTCGTCGAGAAGGTGACGGGCCGCTCGTACGCCACCGAGATCAAGCGGCGCATCATCCGGCCCCTGGGGCTCACCGCCACCACCCTCCCCGGCACGGCGCCCGAACTGCCGGGGCCGCACGGCCGGGCCTACAGCACGCTCCAGGCCGAGCCCGCTCCCGGCGCGAAGATCTACGACGTCACCGAGCTCAACCCGTCGTGGGGCGGGGCCGCCGGCGAGATCATCTCCACCACCGGCGACCTCAACCGCTTCTACGGCGCCCTCATCGGCGGGAAGCTGCTGCCGAAGGCGCAGCAGCGGGAACTGCTCACCGCGGTGCCCGTCGGCGACCAGGCTCCCGGTGCCCGCTACGGCCTCGGCGTCCTCACGGCCCCGCTGTCGTGCGGCGTGACCGTCTGGATGCACACCGGCGGCGTCCACGGCTCCGGCACGATCGCCAGTGCCACTGCCGACGGCCGGCACACCGCCGCCTTCAACTTCAACGGCGACTGGACCGGCGACCTCGGCGCGCTGGTCGAGGCGGAGTACTGCGGCAAGGCCCCGTCGGGCGGGTCCGCCCTCGCCGGGCCGCAGAAGACGATGACGCTGATGGCGCTGCGCTGACGCACCCGCGCACGGTACGCCTGCGGCCCGCGGCTGACACCAGCCGCGGGCCGCAGGTCCGTACGGGAGCGCCGGGGATCAGCCCTGGCAGATCCCGCGGGCGTAGTCGAAGGTCGCCGTGGCCTGCGAGTACTTCCACTGCGGGGCCAGCAGGCTCGCGTCGAGCTGCCGGGCGGCCTCCGGGCTCTCCACCATGTACCCGAAGTCCTGCAGCCAGGACGGGTAGAGGTTCTTCGAGCCGATGTAGAAGGCCGAGCCGTCCACGGACACCAGCTTGTGGTGCTGTGCGTACGGCTTGCCGTCGGCCCACTTGGCGCTGTCCGAGCTGCGGGCCGTGGCCAGCTGCAGGTTGCCGCACATGGCCGTCTTCGCACCCTGCTGACCGCCGGTGAGCAGCGCGAGGCGGTTGCGCAGGACGTCGCTGATCTCGTTCAGCGACTTGATCTGCGAGTAGCCGCCGCTGCCGACCGCGCCCCGGTTGGCGGGGTCGCTGACCACGATGCGGACCTTCACGCCGGCGGCCAGCTTCGCCGCGAGCGCGTCGTAGAGCCGGACGTCGTAGCGCGGGAGCGGCGGGCAGGTGGCGTTGAGGTCCTGCTGGGAGATCTCCACGTGGCTGCGCGCACTGGCCACGAGGGCGCGCAGGGCGCTCTCCTCGGGGTTGGCCGTGTCGTAGTCGCGGTCGGCGTTGGTGTTGTCGTGCAGGCCCACGACGCACTTGGTGTCGGGCGCCGTCGGCAGGTCCGGCCGGAAGGACGAGGAGGGGTCGGAGTCCTGGATGCCGACGCCGAGACCGCCGACGGCGATCACGGGGACGTTCCCGGTGGCCGGGGCGGCGGCGGGGTTGGCGTCCTTCTCCATCGTCGGCATGCAGGAGGCGCCGTCGGACGCGGCGAACCAGACGCTCGCGATGTTGTTCTTGTTCCCGCAGGTCCAGGTCCACAGCTGGTCCAGGTACCGGCCGGCGGACCCGGCCGCGGGCCCGGTCAGGGCGAGGTCGACGTCGGACACCGGGTGGGTGGTGTCGACGTAGTCGTTCTTCCAGCTGTTGATGCCGCCGGTGATCGCCGACTGCCCGTCCACCACGAGGAGCTTGGAGTGGTTCCAGGAGAAGGCGGTCTTCGAGGTGGTCATCGACGCGACGTTCAGGGTGACGCTGCCGGCGGCCTTGCCGAGCTTGTCGCGCAGGTCGTCGCGGTACTTCGTGGGCAGCACGTTCATGTGGTAGACCGGCGCGGCCCCGACCAGAACGCGGACCTTCGGCTTGTTGCCGTTCTCCACCGACTTCTTCAGGCCCGCGACGATCGCGTCCTGGAACGCCCCGTCGGGGAAGGGAGCCAGGGTGGATATGTCGACGGTGCGCGTGGCCCGGGAGATGTTCTCGGTCATCTTGGCGAGCAGCCGCTTCGTACCGGGGCGCTCGGCGCAGGTGGCGTCGCCCCAGCAGCCGGGGGTCTGCAGGAGCCAGTCGGCGGGGTCACCGGAGGAGGCGTCCAGCGCGTTGCCGGCGGTGCGCTCCCACACGCGCCCTTCGAGGCCGGGCGAGACCTGACGGAGCGTCTGCTCGACGGCGTCGAGGTGCGGGGTGGCGGAGGAGTCGGCGAACGCCGGGGCCGCGGGGAGCGCGGCGAGGGCGAGGGCGGAGACCGCTGCGGAGACGGCGGGACGGGTTAAACGGCGGAGCCGGAGGCGAGCCAATGTGCTTCCTTGATCGGGGGTGCGGAGGTGACCGGGAACGCGCCGCGCGGCGGAACGCGCACGGCGATCCGCAGCGCCGTTGACCGGCACTGCGGATGATCACCGGGGTGAAGGTACCAGTTGCCCGGAACGTTCCGTTCAGGAGCTGCAGCTGCTGCCTCCACCACAGCTGGAACTCGAACTGGAGGAGGAGCAGCTGGAGCTGGAGCAGCTCGAATGACCGGAGTGGCCGGAGTGGCCGGAACAGCTCGATGCGCCGGAGCAGGCGTACCCGCCGCTGGTGTGGGACGAGGAGGACGCGGAGGAGGAAGAGGACTTCTTCGCGCTCTTGGAGTAGGAGCCCGCGCTGCCCGCACTGGTGCTCGACAGAGCCGCCTGCCTCAGCTGACTCAGGAACACCTGGTCCGGCTCGGGTCCGTCGGCGCCGTGCACGGCGACTACCCCCGCGATGCCCTCCGGGTGCGTGGCGGAGAACCGGACGCTCCAGGGGCCGGTCGCCGGCGTCAGGTTGATGAATGCCTTGCCGCACGGGGTGGGCAACGCAGCATTCGGCCCGGCCGGCCGGCACAGGACGCGGAGCACGATGCCGGCGACGAGGAAGTCGAGGACGACGAAAGGCACCACGAACGTCACGGGCATGAGGACCAGGGACACGACGCCCACGGCGGTGAGGACGAGCCCGCCCACCTGTACGTCCGCGGCGCGCCGCCACTTCTGCTTCGCCATCGGCGACACCAGCATCCCGCGCCGGACGAGGGCGCCTTCGAGGGCGTCGACGGCCGGATCGAACTGCAGCGACGTCCGGACCTTGCGCAGGGAGGTGCTCCACTCGGCGCCGCAGCGGCCCAGCAGGGCGCGCTCCACGGGGTTGTACGCGACGGCCCGCTCGGCCTTGAGCTTGCCGCTCTCGTTCACGGATATCCGCCCGTCGTCGCACATGCCGGCAATGACGGTGTCCACCACCCGGCTGCGGCCGCCGAGCAGGTACGCGACCTCCAGCAGCTCCGGCCGGCCCTGTGCGGGCGGCGGGTCGGCGAGGGCGCGGCGGCGGGCGACGACGAGCCAGGCCGACGGGGCTACGAGGGCAAGGAGGGTCACCAGGGAGGCGACGACGATGCCGGCGATCATAGGGCAGTTGCCTTTCGGGTCACGCGCGAGCGCAAGGTGTGCCAGGCCGACGCCAGGCGAGCAGGAAGCGGGGCAGGGCCGGCGGACGGCGCCGCGTGCCGGGCGGCCGTCCACGCCGCGAGGCGCTCCCGCCGCCCGGGGGCGGTGAGGATGCCGTCGGCCCGGATGCCATCGGCCCGGATGCCATCGATCCGGATACCGTCGGTCTTCAGGAGCGCCTCGGCGAAGTCGAGGGCGTCCTGGCGGTAGCCGTCGCTCATCGGACGGCCTCGGGCATAGGTGAGGAAGAGCCGCCGGAAGTCCGCCCCGAGGATCTCGGGCAGCTCCGGCTCGACCTTCGCGACGACGTCCGCGCGCTTGCCGAGCAGCGCCTGCTGCTGCACCCGCAGCCGTTGCGGGTCGAAGCCGGGCGGCGGGGGTGCGTCCGCGACGAGCGCTGAGAGCAGGGCGTGCTGGGCGTGCGCGAGGCGCCGCCGGGCGGCGTCGGAGGCGGTCTCGGACGCGGTTTCGGACACGGTTTGAGACGTGGTTTCAGACGTGGTTTCAGACACTGTGCGCCACCGCCCGCCGCCGGTCCTGCCGGGAGGAGCGCCGGGCACCGGCCACCGTCGCCCTGATCGCGTCCAGTTCCGCCGCGAGCTCTTCGGGTGCGGGGAAGGCGTCGTCGCGCTCCAGGAGGACGCCCGGGGGCGTCACGCGGGCGGCCAGCTCGGCGAGGACGTCGAGGACGGGGCCGGTCACCGGGTGGGCGTGGCTGTCGTGCCACAGCCCGCCCTGCTCGACGCCTCCGGCCACATGCACGTAGGCGATGGCTTCGAGCGGCAGTTCGTCCAGGGCGGCCGCGGGATCCTGGCCCAGGTTGACGTGGTTCGTGTGGAGGTTGGCGACGTCGATCAGGAGCCGCACGCCCGTCCTGGCGACCAGCTCGGCGAGGAACTGTCCCTCGGTCAGCTCCTCGCCGGGCCAGGGCAGGAGGGCCGCGATGTTCTCCAGCGCGAGCGGGACGGGCAGCATGTCCTGGGCGATGCGGACGTTCTCGCACAGGACGTCCAGGGCGTCGTGGGTGCGGGGCACCGGCAGCAGGTGGCCGGCCTCGATCCGCGGGGAGCCGGTCAGCGGTCCCCCGGAGCGGACGAAGGCTATGTGCTCGGAGACGAGCGGCGAGCCGAGGGCTTCGGCGCGCTCGGCGAGCGCGGCGAGCCGGGCGAGATCCGGCCGGTCGGCGCCGCCGAGGCCGAGGGAGACCCCGTGGGGTATCACCGTCGTGCCGCGCTCGCGCAGCTCCCGGAGCGGGCCGGGGAGGTGGCCCGGGCAGATGTTCTCCGCGACGACCTCCACCCAGTCGGCGCGGACCGGGCCCGCCGCCACGGCGTCGGCCGTCTCCGGGCGCCAGCCGATCCCCGTCCCCAGTGTTTTGAGCGCACTCGGCTCACTCATGGCCCCGCCCCTGTCTTTCCCGAGCTCCCCCGTGGAGCCGAACGCCTGTACCAGCGGGCTTTCCCCGCGGCACACTGTACAAATCCTGCGGCAGGGAAACAGCATCCGCCCCGGTCCGGTGCATAGCACACTCGTGGATTTCGCGCGTACATTTGCCCTCGGGTTTTCACCTCGGGGGGTCGAGTGAGCCAATACGGTGGTCAAGGCCCGGGCGGAGGTCGGGGTTCCGCCAATGGACCGGGCAATTTCGTAGCAATCGTCGCGGCCTTCATCGGGGCCGCCGGTGCCATTGTGGCCGCAGTCATCGGTGTGAAAGCGGCAGTGAACGACGGCAACCACGTCAAGCCGAGCCAGAGCGCCACCTCGCAGGGGGGTGAGCAGGGCTCGACGACCACGGGCCGGGGGAACGGCAGCGGAATGGGCGGGACGTCGGCCGGCTCGAACGGCCGGGGAAAGCCATCACCGAGCCGCAAGCCGTCCGCCTCGCACAACACCACGACGGGTTCCGTCAACGGCGGCCCGTCCGGGCCCGTCCCGTCGAAGTCGCCCGGAGGAAACGGGCAGGCTTCGGCACTGCCCCCGCAGGGACAGGTGCCGGGAGCGGCCGGGCCTGTGGGAGGGGATACGGCGGGCAATGCCGGGAGCGCGGAAAAGGGGAATCCTGCCGCCCGCCCCGGAACGGCACCGGCCGGCTGACAAGTCCGGGCGCTGCGAACCACGGTCGTACTCCCGGCGGAATTCCGCCGCGCGTTCCCTGCGGGCCTCCGTTCACGGTTCCGCCCGTGCTGTACGTCCACAACAGCCCTTCCTCCCAGGAGACTTCAAGGCACACGAACGCCTCGCGCAGTACTTGTCCATCAGGGCACCGAGCGAGCGCTCGCGCATGCCCCGTCCGCCGCCGTCCGTACATCTCTCGTATGACCCGTGCCGTCTGCACCGGACCTCAGATGTACGGAACGCCGCCTCCTGGTCTGACTACTCAGGGTGGTTCGAGGCCATAGCTTCTTGATCAACGGTAGGGCGCCCCCTGCCCCACCCGAGTGATCCCGAAGTGAGGCTGAACCATGTACGGCAAGGCATTCGCCCCCGAGTACCGGGGCTCCCTGGAAGACCTCTCTGTGAACGCCTCGCTCGAGGAAGTGCTGGCCAAGGCGGTCGAGCAACGGCAGCGTGCCCAACTGGACGGCTCCGCCCTCGACATGGCGCACGCCGAGCTGGCCGTCGCGGAGGCGAGCCGGCGGCTCGGCCGGGTGGAGGACGCCGAGCGCGCGTGGAAGGCGAGCTACCGGGCCGCGCGGCAGGCGGCTGACCTGGGGGCGATGGCCTGGGCCGTGTGGAGCGGCGGCACGCTTGCCCGGCAGCGCGGAGCCCTGGCCCTGGCCCGGCGCTGGCTCGCCATCGCCGCCGAACTCGCCGAGCGGGGCGACGACATCGTGGCCCGCGGCTACTCCCTGGCGGGGCTCGCCGAGACCGGACGCATCCAGGGCGACTACCAGGCCGTCGGCGAACTGCACGAGAAGCTGCTGGCGGAGGCGCGACGCCGCGGCGAGGCCCGGCACACCGTGTGGGCGCTGGAAGGCATCGCGCAGATGCACCGCAACTCGGGCTCGTACGACACCGCGCTGGCCATGTTCGAGGAGGCGGCGGAGATATCGGGTGGGGCCGACGACGCCCGCGGCCACGCGTGGGCGCTGCGCGGGATCGCCGACGTGCTGTCCCTGCGGGGAGAGACCGAGCGGGCGCTCGCGCTGCTGTCGGAGGCCGAGGGGACGTGCCGGCGGATGAAGCTCGTCAGCGCTCTGGCCTACAACCACAAAATGCGCGGCAACGTCCTGTTCCGGGCGGGCCGTTACGCGGAGGCCGAGGAGTGCTACCGCGGCGCGCTGGAGGAGTTCCGGGAGATGGCGGAGCCGCGGGGTGCCGCCCTGGCCCGGCTCGGACTGGTCAAGAGCCGGGCCCGGCTGGGGCACGACCGCGCCGAGACCGCCGCCGAGCTGGACGACCTGCACCGTACGCTCGGCCGGATCGGCCTGCTCCACGCCCGGCGGATGGTCGAGGCGGCGCGCGCGGAGCTGGGGATGGCGGCGGAGCCTGCGGCGTCCCCGGCGGCCCGCCCGGCCGCCTGACAGCACGTCCTTCCGCGGCAGCCCACGACAGGAGAGAGAAAGACCATGCCCACGCAGGCCGGCCCCGTGCCCCCGCAGACCGCACTCCGGACCCCCGCTCCCCAGACGCTCGCCCGCGCACGGGCGCTGGCCGAGCCCGCGCTCAGAGCCGCCGTGGCGACGCTGCACCCGCTGCCGGCCCGCATGGCGGCCTTCTCCTTCGGCTGGTGCGAGGCCGACGGCACGCCGAGCCCCTCCCCCGGCGGCAAGGGCGTCCGCCAGGCGTTCGCCCTGCTCGGCGCGGAGGCGGTGGGCGCTCCCCTCGGGACGGCGGTGCAGGCGGCGGTGGCCGTGGAGCTGGTGCACACCTTCTCGCTGGTGCACGACGACATCATGGACGGCGACGAGCGGCGGCGGCACCGGGACGCGACGTGGAAGGCGTTCGGCACCGGACCGGCCGTTCTGACGGGCGACGCCCTGTTCGCGCTGGCCGTGCGGACGGTGGCGGAGGCCGGGGGCGAGCACACCGGCCGGGCGGTGGCGCACCTGGCCGACTGCCTGGGCGAGCTGGTGCGCGGGCAGGCGGACGACCTGCTGTTCGAGAGCCGTCCGTGGACGGGGCGGGGAGCGGTCGGCATACCGGAGTACGAGGCGATGGCGGCCCGCAAGACCGGCGCCCTGCTCGGCTGCGCCCTGTCCCTGGGGCCGGTGCTGGCGGGCGCCCCGCCCCTGCAGACGGGTGCCCTCGCGGAGGCCGGGCGGCGGCTCGGCACGGCGTTCCAGATCGTGGACGACCTGCTGGGGATCTGGGGCGACCCGCGGACGACGGGCAAGCCGGTCCACGGCGACCTGCTGCGGCGGAAGAAGACCCTGCCGGTGCTGGCGGCCGTCGCCCTGGACGAAGGGGCAACCGCCCGCGAGCTGGCCCGGCTGCTGGGCCCGGGCACGCCCCCGGACGCCGCAGCCGCGGACCGCGCGGCCGGCCTGGTCGAGGCGGCCGGCGGCCGGGAGTTCGCCCTGCAGGAGGCACACCGCCATGCGGCGGCCGCCCACGAGTGCCTGCGAGGCTCCGGCCTCGCGGAGGGTGCGGTCGGTGAACTCGTCGCGCTCTCGGCGTATTTGCTGGAGCGGCAGCTGTAGCTGCTGCTCCAGCCGTAGTTGCGGCGAGCGGCCCCGCTGCGGGCTACTTCGCCGCCGGCGCCGGCAGCGGCGCGTCCTCGCAGGTGACGTCCCGGGCGGGCAGTTCTCCGGAGAGGAGGTACTTGTTCACGATGCCGTCGGCGCAGGCGCTGCCGCCCAGGTAGACGCCGTGGTCGCCGCCGGTGACCGTGACCAGGCGCGAGCCGCGCAGGTCCCGGTGGGCGCGCTGCGCAGCCTCGTAGTACGTGGCCGGGTCGTGCAGGGAGTTGAGCATCAGGACGGGCGGCAGGCCCTTGCCGGTGACCTTGACGCGCGGTGCCGGGGAGGCGGGCCACGCCGCGCACGCGGAGGCGAAGGCGAGCTCCCGGGCACCCATCAGGGGGTACTTGGCGGTGTCCTCGGCGCTGCGCCGGATCCAGGAGCCGGTGTCCCGGTTCCACGGGGTGTCGGCGCAGGTCACGGAGAGGAACTCGGCGAAGAAGTTGGTGCCGAGGTAGGAGCCGAAGACGGTGTCGACGAGCTTCCGCTCGGCGGGGGCCGCCGTGTCCCAGTGCTCCAGCGCGGCGAGCGCCTTCGCGAGGGCCGGGAAGCCCTCCTGCGAGTCGTAGATCGCCTGGATGGTGCCGCTGTCGAAGCGGTTGGGGTCGAGGGTCCTGCCCTTGCCCTCGCCCGGGCTGAGCGGGTGGTCGCGCAGCGCGCTGCGCCGCCGCTCCCACGTGGCCTTCGCCTCGGCCGCGGTGCGGCCGTAGTGGTAGGTGGCGTCGTTCTTCGCGAGCCAGGGCAGGAAGTCCTGCTCGAAGCGGCGCTGGAAGCTCTTCGGCTGGCCCTTCTCGAAGTCCTCCCAGGTGCCGCCGAAGGCTATGTTGCTGTCCAGGACGGCGCGTTCGACGCGCTGCGGGAAGAGCGAGGCGTAGTACGCGCCGACCATGGTCGCGTAGGAGGCCCCGTAGTAGGAGATCTTCCGCTCGCCGAGCAGGGCGCGGAAGAGGTCCATGTCGCGCACGGTCTGCTCGGTGGTGATGTACGGGAGGAGGTCCCCGTGCTTCGCGCGGCAGGCGTCGGCGAGCTTGCGGGAGTTGTCCACGACGCGTTGCACGGCGGCGGGCGAGCGGTCGCGGAAGTCGCCCGCGAAGAAGGCGTCGAGCTCGTCCTGGGTCTGGCACTGCAGCGGCGTGCTCCTGCCGACGCCGCGCTGGTCGAAGCTGACGATGTCGTGGACGGCGCCGATCGCGGGCGCCTTCCGGGCGACGCCGGCCGGCCGCAGCAGCCCCTTGCCGCCGGGTCCCCCCGCGGCCATCATCAGCACCCCGCGCCGGTGGGCGGGGTCGCTCGCCCGCACGCGGGACACGGCGATCGTGAGGTCCTTGCCGGCGTCCGGGGCGTGCCAGTCGCGCGGGACGGTCATCTCCGCGCACTCCATGGTGGCCAGCTCGGGGCAGGGCTGCCAGGCCAGCTTCTGGGAGGCGTACCGCTCGGGCACGGTCACGGCCGTGGCCGGGCGCGGCTGCGCGGTCGCGCCCTGCTGCGCAGCGGCTGCTCCCGCCGGGAGCACTGCGGCCGCGACCACCGCGGCGAGCGCGGCCGACACGGCGGAGAGTGCGAAGACCGCCGGTACGGTGCGCCGCGATTTCCTGAGCTCGAACATCGAACCTCCTGGTGCGTGGTGACGGTTCGATGCTCCCGGGCGGGGCGGCCGCGATCGACCCCGCTGGTATCCGTTCCGGGGGTGGCACTGGTGCCACCCCCGGGTCTCCCGAGGATGCGCGTTACTTCTTCTTCAGGACGGTGACTTCCGGGTAGGCCGCGGACGGCCGGTCGAGGAGCGGGCTCGGCGTGCCGCGCAGGTGCCGGTCGACGAACGCGTTCACGTACGCACGGGTGAGCGCGGTCGAGCGGATGCCGTGCAGGCTGCCGTAGGCGCCGTGGACCTGCTCCGGCGGGATCTGGTCGGGCATTCCGAACCGGTCCGCGATCCAGGGGGCGTCCGTGAACGTCAGGTGGCCGCCTTCGGGCACGTCGAGCCAGCGCTTCCAGCCCGTCAGCCGCTGCCAGTTCTTGTTCCAGTTCTCCGCGTCGTCGCCGGACCGCTGTGCACCGAAGAGCATCACGGGCTTCTTCAGCCCCTCGGCGGGCAGGTCGATGGGGAAGTTGCCGTCGAGGTTGACGGCGGCGTCCACGCGCTTGTCGCCGCGCAGGGCCTCCACCGCGCTCGCGCCGCCGATGGAGTGGCCGACCACGGCGATCCGGCCGCGGTCGACGGCGAGCGGGCTGCCGGGGGCGGTCAGCCGGTCGAGGAGGAAGGAGAAGTCCTTCGCCCGGTTCCGCACGACGGCGGCCATGTCCGGCTTCGCGCAGGTCTCACAGGTCTCGATGCGCCCGCCGGGGAACTCGACCGGGGCCTCGTAGGTGTGGTCGACCGCGGCCACGGCGTACCCGCGGGACGCGAGGTCCTCGCCGAGCGCGGTGAGGGTCAGCCGGCTCATCCCGAAGCCCGGCGAAAGGACGACCAGCGGCCGGGGCTTGCCGGCCGGCTCGGCGTCCAGGGTCGAGTTCGTGCGGACGCCGGCGAGATCCTCCTTGCCGAGGACCGCCTTGGAGAGCTCCTTCGACACGTAGGGGGCGTTCTTGTCGCCCTGGTGCCGCGCCGGGTACCAGAGCGAGACCATGAGCTGCCGCTTGCCGGCGGCGGGCTTCCACGGGTCGGGGCGCGAGGTGTCGACGAGGTGCAGCGTCTTCGTCCCGACCGGCATCTTGCCCGTGGGCGCCGGCACCTCGGCCGGCGTTCCGGGCGCCGCCGGCCCGGGGGTCCGTTCCGCCGCCGCGGCCACGGCGGGCATCTGGGGTGCGGCGAAGGCCATGAGGAGCGCGGCGGCCACGAAGGACCGCCGCGATGTCTTCCGCGATTTCCACAACATGATCATCACGTTATGCGGCCGTGACACGTCCCGCCATCAGCCTCAGGTCGGAGATGATCAACTTCGCACGGCGACGCCTTCCGGCGCTTCGCGAGGGGTGCCGGCACCGCGCCGGCGGTCCATCTCGCGCCACTCCGGGCGCAGTCCGGCCAGGTTGGTGGTGAGGAAGTACATCGCCCCTCCCACCAGGAGGACGGGCGTCAGCCCCGCGGACGTGACGGCGAGCCCGGCGAGCAGGCCGCCGAGGGGGATGCCCGCCCAGGCCAGGGAGTCGCCCAGCGCCCGCACCCGGCCCAGCAGGGCGCGCGGCACCCGCTCGAAGGACACGGCACCGAGGATGGGGTTGAGGAAGCCGCCGCCGAACCCGCTGACGGCGAACACCACGAGCACCACCCACAACGGCGCGCCGCAGGCGAGCACGACGAACCTCGGTGCCCCTGCGAGCAGGAAGCCCGCGAAGAACACGGGGCGGCGACGCAGCCGGGGGGCGAGCGCAGCGGCCACGAGGCTGCCGCAGACGGCCGCGACGCCCGCCGCGCTGCTGGTGAGGCCGATGGCCGCGGGGCCGCCGCCGGAGCTCTCGGCCCACACGGGGACGAGGACGGCCGTGAAGCCCACGTCGAGGAGGTTGGTGATGCCTGCCGTGACGATGATCGTGAGCAGCAGGGGTTCGCCGCGCAGGAAGGCGAAGCCTTCGCCGAAACGGCGCCAGTAGCCTGCCGGTTCGCCCGTACCGCCGTCCGTGGGCGCGTCGCCCGACGGCACCGCGAGGCCCATGCCGCGCGGGAGCGCGAGCGCGATCACGAGCGAACCCAGGGCGAAGCAGACGGCGTTGACGACCAGGCCGGCCATCGGGCCGAGCAGCGCCACCAGCACGCCGCCGGCCGCTGGGCCGACCGTGGAGGCGAGGCGCTCGGTGACGCCGGAAAGGCCGGTAGCCCGTTCCAGGGAGACCCGGCTGCGCTCCGCCGCCTCCGGCACCATGATCGCTTTGGCCAGGTCGCCGGGCCCGCGCACGGCGCCGATCACCGCGACGAGGCCGAGCAGCAGCCAGAACGGCAGCAGGTCCAGGGCATGGAGCAGGGGGATCAGCGCGGCAGCGGCGGCGCTGAGGGAGTCGGTCGCCCAGGAGACGACGCGCGGTCCGACGCGGTCAACCAGGGGGCCGGTGAGCATCTTGACCACGACGTACGGGGTCATCTCGCAGAAGGCGACGAGCCCGGTCTGCGCGGCGCTGCCGGTGGTGACGAGCACGAACCACGGCAGGGCGACCGCCGAGACGCGCGTGCCCGTCAGGGAGACGGCCGTTGCCGCGAGGACTCCAGCGAGCGGGCGGACGCTGCGACCTGCGGAGGGGCCGCCGAGGGCTCCGCCCGGGCGTCGGGGGTACGGAAGACGGCCGGATATCCGGCCACGCCGCGGCGCCGGCGGGGTCACGCTCCTTCCCGCCTGTCCGCGCCGGCTCCCGCGCCGCCTTCCGTACGGCCCTCCGCGACTGCAGGGTCGGGCAGGAGGTGCAGGGTGAGCGCGACGGGCTCGCTGTCCGCGGGGGCGTCCGCGCCGGACGCGTACTGCCGGTAGCGCTCGACGACCGCCCGGAGCTCCCCGGTCAGCTCCGCGGCTTCCTGCGGGGTGAGCCGCAGGTTCCAGTCGCTCATGTCGAACGCGTCCCGCCAGGGCTTCGGCAGGGCCGGGTACGCGGCGACGGCCAGCTGGGTGCGGAGGGTGTGGGCGGCCACGACGCCCTGGACGTAGCCGAGCATGGCCTCGGGCTCCTGCTCGGCGAGCTCGTCGTCGTCGATCACCGTGGCCTCGTGGACGGCACGCCACCAGCGCTCGCGGGCATTGCCCAGCGACGCGTCCTCCGCGACGAAGCCCGCGGCGGCGAGCTGCCGGAGGTGGTAACTGGTCGCCCCGGAGGCCAGGCCGAGGCGCTCGGCGAGCCGGGTCGCCGTCGAGGGGCCGTACAGCCGCAGCAGGCCCACGAGTTGCACGCGTACGGGGTGAGCCAGGGCACGCAGGCCCTTGGCGTCGAGAACGACATGGGTCATTCCCCCGACTCTAGACTGCCAAGGTTTCTTTGCAAAGAAACCTTGGCAGTCAAATCTTGGCGGTCCAGGTCTAGGCGTAGGCGCCGAGGGCGATGTCCGCGAAGTTGCGCAGGGAGTCCGTGCCGGGGGCGAAGTAGCCGGTGTGGCCGTGGGCGCCGTGTGTGGGGACGACGCGGGCGCCGAACTCCGCGGACGTGGGGTCGGTGCCGTGGCCGAGGCCGAAGAGGTCGACGTTGGGGACGTTGCCTATCCAGTCCGAGGAGTTGCGCGCGGCGGCCCAGACGCGGGCGCCGGTGTGCAGTCCGGCCACCGAGTCGGCGCGCATGCCGGGGCTGCCGAGCGCCACGAGGTCGGCGGCCTCGGTGCGGTCGACGGACGGGGCGGCCAGGCCGCAGACCACCGAGCCGTAGCTGTGGCAGAACACGGAGGGCGGCGGTGCGGCGGGAGAGGCGGCGGCCGCCGCCAGCCCGGCGAGCAGGCGCTCCAGGCGCACGGCCCCGGCTTGCGCGAGGCGCCCGGTGGCGGCGTCAAGGCCGAGGCCCACGGGCGTGGTGTAGCCGGCCCAGGCGATGACGGCGGTCGGGGTGCCGGGTGCCCTGCGCTCCATCTCGGCCCGCAGGGAGGCGGCCATCCCGGTGGGGGTGCCGTAGCGGTCCTTCGTCCGGTCGAAGGTGCGGAGGTCGATGTCCGAGCCGGGCACGATCACGGCGGTGTGCCGGGCGGCCGCCAGATCGCCGTACACCTCGGCGACCTGGCCGCGGCCGCGCGGGTCGAAGGCCAGGATGCGGCGGCCCGGCGCGAGCAGCCGCTCGCAGCGGTCGGCCCGCTCGCGGGCCTCTTCCCGCGCGGCGCGGGTCAGGCCGGGGTCCGCGGCCCGGGCCTGCATCTTCTCCCGCTCGGCGGCTATCGCCCGGGCGTTGGCCTCGTACCGCAGGGGCACGGGCGCACCGTCGAGGTTGCCGACGACCAGCGCGTGACGGGCCGCCAGGTCCTTGCGCTGGGCCTCGGTGAGACCGGCGAAGAACGCGGCGACCGTACGCGGTGCCGCCGTCGCCGGGTCCGGCAGCTCGCGGTGGAGGGAGTGGTCCGCACGCCAGGCCTCGGCGCCGGCGGGCGGGCCGCTGACCACGGCCTGCTCGTCGCTGACGGCCCAGCCGGCCGTGCCGGCCACGACCGTGGCGGCCAGAGCTGCGGCGATCAGCGTGCGCTTGAAGCGGCCCATGACTGTCTCTCCCTCGTCCCGTTCCGTGACTGAGGGAAAGCTAGAAAGAGGGTGTCCGAACCTGCGTCACCCCAGGGAGCCAACCCTGGGGTGATACCTCAGTAGGGGGTGGGCGAGGGCGCCGTCACCCCCTCGCGGAATCCTCGGGATCCTCGGAGTCCTCGAAGTCCTCGTAGTCGAAGCCCGGTGCGACCACGCACGTCACCAGCACCGGCTCGTCCCCCGCGGGACCGGCCGACTGCCACACGCCGCCGGGCACCAGGAACTGCGGTTGCTCGCCGCGCTCGACGCCGGGTCCGACGACCACTTCGGCGGCATCCTTCCCGTCGGGCGTATCGCCGGAGCCGCCGAGCCGCATCAGCAGTGGGCCGCCGCGGTGCCACAGCCACAGCTCGTCGGAGCGCACGCGGTGCCAGCGGGAGACCTCACCGGGGTGGAGGAGGTAGTAGATGCCGGTGGCGAAGGCCCGCGGGCCGCCGTAGCCGTCGGGGACCGCCTCGCGCGAGGTCCTCCACGTCTCGCGGAACCACCCTCCCTCGACGTGCGGTTGGAGACCGAGGAGCTCGACCAGTTCCGAAGTGCCGGAAGTCCTGTCAGCCATGGGGTCATTCTCGCGCGGACTCGGCCTCGACGCTGTCCGAGGCTATGACCAAAGCCGTACCGATGACGGCGAGGACGATGCTCGCGTACATCTCGTAGCCGTCGAGGAAACCGAGGTAACGCACGACCACCCAGTAGTGGAACCAGCCGGTGAGTCCGTGGACGACGCCGCCCAGCCCCTGCAGGACGAGGATGACGCCGACGCCTTCGAGCAGCTTCTTCATACCCGCCATGCTCCTGCCGCCGCCCCGCCCCGGTCATCGCCCGGAAGGCTGCGCGGCGCCGACCGAAGTAGCAGCCCGCAGGCCCCCGGATCATCCAAGGTCCCGCCTCGTACAACTTTGGTATCGGCCCTCCGTCCGGCGCCTCCGGTCCGCCCGCCGCATCGGTAAATTGGCTGCTCATGGACGTGAAGACCGAGGAGACGGCGGAGGTGCAGCCCCGCACGGCGCGCAGTGTGCGCGACTGGGCGGTCGACATCCTCTGCATCGCCCTCGCCGCCGTGATCGGGATACTGGCCGCCGAGGCGCTGCGCAAGGACCCGGGCGCCTCGCCCGCGCTCCTCTTCTTCGACCAGATCGTGGGCGCCCTGGCCTGCGTCGCGCTGTGGATGCGCCGCCGGTGGCCGGTGCCGCTCGCCGTGGTCCTGGTGGTGGTGAGCACCCCCGTGCCGCCCGCCGCAGGGGCGATGCTGGTGGCGGTGTTCACGGTCGCCGTGCACCGGCCGTTCCGGACCGTGGCCGCCGTGGGAGGGCTCGCGCTGATCAGCGAGCCGCTGCAGGCGGCGATCCGTCCCGACCCGGACCTGCCGTTCCCCGCCGCGACCGCCACGGGCCTGCTGCTGGTCCTCACCGTCATCGGCTGGGGCATGTTCGTCCGGTCCCGGCGCCAGCTGGTCCTGTCGCTGCGCGAGCGCGCCCGGCGGGCCGAGGCGGAGGCGCAGTTGCGGGCTGAGCAGGCCCAGCGCCTGGCCCGCGAGCGCATCGCCCGGGAGATGCACGACGTCCTGGCGCACCGGCTGTCGCTGCTGTGCGTGCACGCGGGGGCGCTGGAGTTCCGTCCGGACGCGCCGCCCGCGGAGGTCGCCCGGGCCGCCGGGGTGATCCGTGACAGTGCGCATCAGGCCCTGGAGGATCTGCGCGAGGTGATCGGGGTGCTGCGCGCCCCCGGCGCGGAGGGCGGAGGGGACCGCCCGCAGCCCACCCTGGCG
Source organism: Streptomyces roseifaciens (assembly GCF_001445655.1). NCBI lineage: Bacteria > Bacillati > Actinomycetota > Actinomycetes > Kitasatosporales > Streptomycetaceae > Streptomyces > Streptomyces roseifaciens. Next base: position 221,379 of record NZ_LNBE01000002.1, on the reverse strand, counting down.
GCGCTGGAGGAGCTGGTGGAGGAGTCCCGGCAGGCGGGCACGGAGGTGGTGCTCGACCAGCGGGTGGCCGACGCCCCGTCGGTTCCGGAGGCCACGGGCCGCACGGTGTACCGGATCGTGCAGGAGGCGCTGACCAATGCCCGTAAGCACGCCGGAGGGGCGGCGGTGAGGATCACGGTCGAGGGCTCCCCGGAGGCGGGGCTGACGGTCGGGATCACCAATCCGCCGGGGGACGGCAGCGGAGCATCCGTGCCCGGGTCCGGGCAGGGTCTCATCGGGCTGGCCGAGCGCGCCGCCCTCGCCGGCGGCCGGCTCTCGCACGGCCCCACCCCCGACGGCGGCTTCCGCGTCGACGGCTGGCTACCGTGGCGGCCATGAACGCCCCGCAGCCGCCGCACGGCCCCGAGCCCTCGCACTCCCCCGGGGCCCAGGCCCAGCGGTCCCCGGAGGCCCGGCCGATCCGGGTCCTGCTCGTGGACGACGACCCCCTGGTGCGGGCCGGGCTGTCGTTCATGCTGGGCGGCCTGCCCGACATCCGCATCGTCGGAGAGGCCGCCGACGGCTCGGAGGTCACCGCCCTCGTCGACCGGCACGCGCCCGACGTGGTGCTGATGGACATCCGCATGCCGTCGGTCGACGGCCTGGCCGCCACGGAGGAGCTGCGCCGCCGCGAAGGCGCCCCGGAGGTCGTCGTCCTGACGACCTTCCACGCCGACGAGCAGGTGCTGCGGGCCCTGCGCGCCGGAGCGGCGGGCTTCGTCCTCAAGGACACCCCTCCGGCGGAGATCGTCGCGGCGGTGCGCAGGGTCGCCGCCGGCGAGCCGGTCCTCTCCCCCGCCGTCACGCAGCAGCTGATCACCCGGGTCACGGAGCGGGAGCGGGACACCCGGGGCGACCGGGCCCGGGCGCTGCTGGCCGCGCTCAACGACCGGGAGCGGGAGGTCGCGGGCTGTGTCGGGCGCGGGCAGTCGAACGCGGAGATCGCCGGCGCGCTCTATATGAGCGTGGCGACGGTCAAGACGCACGTCTCGCGCATCCTCACCAAGCTGGGCCTCAACAACCGGGTGCAGATCGCCCTGCTCGTCCACGACGCGGGCGGGCCCGGCGCGGAGGCCTGAGGCACTCCCCGCCCGGAGCCCGTCCGTCCGGAACCGGCCCCGGGCGGGCCCGGCGTCCGCCGCGGACCGGTCCCGGGGCCGCCCCGGCACAGCTCCGTGAGCAGCTCCCCGAACGGACCGGACCGGCGCTTTCCATAAGCCGCTCCGCTACCGCCACGCGACCGTCGGTCACCCTGGCACGCCCGTAGGGCGGTGTTGCGCAACCGCCTACGAAACTACATGCGGCCGACGTACGGCTGTTACAAAACAGCGGGGAAACAGCAGGTTGCCGGTCATAGGATCGAACTCATGATCCATGGGCGATTAGTTCTAATCGCCCCTTTGCTTTTCTACCCGCGCATCACGCGCAGGAGAGTGGGGGGAAACCTGTGCCTGGGCACATACCGCGCCGACGTGTACTCCAGGTCGCGGGCGGCGGCATCGTCGTCGGAGCCGGTGCGGTGGGTGCCTGGCAGTGGCTGTCCCCGGAGGCGAAGAAGAAGGCCACGCAGGACGGCGCCCCGGTGCGCCCCGCGAAGGCCACGACGTCCGAGTCGTTCGTCCACGTCATCGCCCACCCCGACGACTCCCTCTACTTCATGAACCCGGAGCTGGAGCAGTCGATCCTCGGCGGCGGCCCCTCCGTGACGGTCTGTCTCACCGGCGGCGAGTCCGACGGCCGCAACGAGCTGTCGGGCGCCCGCGGCTACAAGCGGCTGCCCGAGAAGCGGGGCGAGTTCGTCCGCGCCCGGCTCAACGGCTTCCGCGAGGCGACGGCCCAGATGGCCACCGGCGACTGGCTCAGCCCTTGGACCGTGGAGGCCCTGTCCCTCCTGCCCGGCATCCAGGTCGAGCTGCACACCCTGCGCGCGGCCCCCCAGGTCCAGCTGATCTTCCTGGAGCTGGTCGAGGCCCGCACCCTGCGCAACCCGCGCAAGGAGAGCCTGCGCGGCCTGTGGCTCGAGGCGACCCCGCAGCTGACGACGCTCCGGCCGGCCGGCAGCCCGGTCAGGAGCACCTTCCAGTACGGCCGCAAGCAGCTCATCGACACCCTCGTCGCGATATTCGAGCGCTACCAGCCGACCGTCGTCCGCACCCTGGACCCGAACCCCACGCACCTGCCGAAGCCGCCGGAGTTCCCGAACACCCCGCCCGTCCTGCGCGGCATAGCCAAGTACGACCACCAGGACCACACGACGTCCGCGTTCTTCGCCCAGGCCGCGCTCGCCGAGTACTGGGGCCGCAAGCACGCCCGGCCCACGGCCGTGGACAGCTACGTCGGCTACGAGGTCACCCACCTCCCCAGCAACCTCGACAAGGTCACCACCGACCACAAGCTCAAGTTCCTCGACACCTACGGCTGGGCCGACGGCAAGGACTGCGGCGACACCGCGGGCTGCGGCGACCGCAAGGTGGGCCGTACCTCCGGGACGAAGTACCACGGCTGGTCGAGCAACTGCCGGCACCGCGCGCCCGGCACGATGCGCTGGGTGCAGCCGCTGTCCGACGGCCGCCTCGCGGCGTTCGCGGTCCTCGACGGTGCGGCGCAGTGCTGGACCGAGGCCAAGGCCGGCAGCGGCATCTGGTCCACCCCCACCTCCCTCGGCGGCTCGATGCTGGAGGGCCAGGTGCAGGCGCTGCGCCACTCCGACGGCACCCTGCAGCTGTTCTCCATACGCACGGTGCTGCCCGCGAAGGACACGCCGCACCGGCGCGAGGTCGTCACCGCGCTGCAGAGCGGCGGCGACTCCGGCGGCACCCCGTCGTTCGGCCCCTGGGAGTCGCTGGGCTCGCCCGAGCAGGATCCCGCCCGCTCGATGGAGATGGGCTACCCGGTCGCCGTGGCCGGCACCGACGGCACGGTCCACGTCTTCGTCCGCACCTTCGAGGGCGAGGTGAGCCGGCGCAGCGGCGCCGGCGGCAAGGACTTCTCCGAGTGGGAGACGCTCCCCTCGGCCGACCCCCGGGTGAAGATCGAGGACGGGCTCGACGCGGCCCTCGACAGCCAGGGCCGGATCCACCTCGTCGCCGCCGACACGAAGACCGTGCACCACTGGATGTCGCAGGGCCCCGGCGGCCCGCTGCAGCCGGCCGAGCCGACGAAGCTCCCCGCTGTCACCGGCCCGCTGAGCCTCGCCCCCCTCCCGAGCGGCGGCATGCGCATGGCCGTGCGGCAGCCGAACACCTCCCGGGTGCTCGTCGTCGACCGGATCGGCGACGACAAGGGCTGGCGCGTCTCGGCCCAGTGCGACCCGCTCAGCGGCCACGGCCGCGTCGCCGTCGGACAGGCCGGCAACACCACCGTGCTCACCGACCACGACGGCAAAGGCCGCGTGCGGCTGTCCGCCGGGTCCGGCCGACCGGGTCCGTGGGGCAAGGACGGCATTCCGTTCCGGGGTGTCCCCGGCGTCGCGCTCGACGCCAAGGGCAATGCGGTCGCGGTCGTCGTCATGGGCCTGGACAACAAGCTGAGCAGCGCGCGGCTGCGCGGCTCGGGCAAGGGCGCGTTCACGGACTGGATCGCCCACGACGGGAAGGCGCGGACGAACGTCCAGTCGTAGGACGTCGTACGGGGGCGGGGCGACGTACGGGGGCGGGGCGACGTACAGGGGTGGGGCGACGTACAGGGGTGGGGCGCCCGGTGCCGGCGCCCCGGCAGCGCGGCGGCCCGCCGCGCGACGCCCCGGGCCTATCGCGCGATGTCCTCGGCGAGGACCCGTTCGACGTTCCGCTCGGCCAGCGCCGTGATGGTCACGAACGGGTTCACCCCGATGGAGCCCGGGATCAGCGCCCCGTCGTTCACGTACAGGTGCCGGTACCCGGCGACCCGCCCGTAGGCGTCGGTGGCCCGGCCCAGGACGCAGCCGCCGAGCGGGTGGTAGCAGAAGTCGTCCCCGAAGGCCTTGGGCCGCGGGCCGAAGAGGTCGTAGCGGTAGTCGGTGCCGTTCGCCTTGTTCATCCGGTCGAAGAAGGACTTCGCCGCGGCGACGGCGGGGGCGTTCTGCTCCCGCTCCCAGCGCAGCCGTACGCGGTCCGTGGCGCGGTCGTGGACGAACGTGCCGCGCTCGGGGTTCCTGGTGACGGCCAGGTACATGCTGATCCCGGTCTCGAAGCCCGCGGGCAGCGGGGCGACGTCGGCGAAGACGGGCGCCGCGGGATCGTCCCAGTCGTCGATGCACGTCGCGGCGATGGCCGACTGGCGGGCGCCCGTGGGGTGCAGCAGCGTGTTGGCGCGGCCGGCCATGACGTTGCCGTTCGGCCCCCAGCCCGCGCCGACCTCCGCGCCGAGGTCCGGCAGGGTGCCGGTGTCGCGGGCCCGGACGAGCAGCTCCGTGGAGCCGAGGCTGCCGGCGCCGAGGAAGAGGTAGCGGCAGCCGATCTCCTTGGGGGCGAGCCGCCGCCCCTCCGCGTCGATCGGCTCGGCGGTCAGGACGTACGTGCCGTCCTTCTCGCGGCGGACCTTCGTGACGCGGTGCAGGGTCTCGATGGTGACCTTGCCGGTGCCGAGGGCGGCGGCGAGGTAAGTCTTGTCCAGGCTCTGCTTGCCGTGGTTGTTGCCGTACATGACCTCGGCGGCCAGGGCGGACCTCGGCACCTCGCCCGCGGCCTCGCGCCGCATGTAGGCGAAGTCGTAGACGTTGGGGACGAACCTCGTCCTCATCCCCGCCTTCGTGGCCGCCTCGCGCGCGACCCGGGCGAAGCGGTACCACTCCGTCTGCTCGAACCAGTCCGCGGCCACCTCGTTCGCCCTGAGCATCGCGAGGGCGCGCGGGAAGTGACGGCCGTACATCTCGCCGGCGTCGACCTGCGGGAGCACTTCTTCGAAGTAGGAGCGCCGGGGCGTCGCGGCGATGCCGCCGTTGACGAGCGAGCCGCCGCCCACCCCGCGCCCCACGTACACGCCCATCTGCCCGAAGTTCACGCGGTCGAGGACGCCCGCGTACGGCTGGACCGGGCGGTTGACGACGTCGAGCCAGAGGAAGGAGGCGATCGGCGCCTCGGTGCGGTTCTTGAACCAGGTGGAGCGCCGGTCGGGGTCGAGCATCCCGCAGAAGACCTTGCCGTCCGGCCCGGGCCGGTTCCACAGCTGTCCCGTCTCCAGCATCAGCGTCCCGATGCCGGCCTCCGCCAGCCGCAGCGCGGTGACGGCCGCCCCGTAGCCGGTGCCGACGACCACGGCCGGCACGAAGGCGCCGCTTCCGGCCGGGCCGGGTGCGGACGGCCGCGGTCCGGCCGCAGCCGTGATCGTGGTCGCCCCCGTGAGAGAGGCGGCGCCGAAGGCGGCCCAGCCCAGCAGACGGCGGCGCGAGAGGGAGATGTTTCCGGCGCTGGTGGCGTGATCCGGTCTCTTCGACACCGCACCCAAGGTAGCAGCGCGTCAGAAGGTGACTACAGGGCGTACGTGACCGGGGTGCGGTGAAATGGGGTGGCGGCACGGCGCACGGCGCGTGTTGGATGCCTGTCGTGATCTCTGCCGACTCTTCCGCACAGACCTCCGACTTTCCCGGCCCCGGGCTGCTCGACCGGCTGGAGGGCTATTACGACAGCGTGCCGCGCAGCACCGCCCGGGCCGAGGACTTCGGCCCGCTCACCCTGTTCGTCCGCGAGGGGGACGGCTGGCCGTACTACGCCCGCCCCTCCCGGGGCCCGGCAGGCGCCGGGCCGGTGACCGCCGCCGACGTGCTGCGGGTCCTGGCCCGCCAGCGCGAACTCGGCCTTCCGGAAAGCTTCGAGTGGGTGGCCGAGACGACGCCCGCGCTGCGGGCGGCCGCCGAGGAGGCGGGGCTGACCGTGCACGAGCACCCCCTGATGGTGCTCGAACCGGGCAGCACCACGGCCGTGCCGGCGCTGCCCGAGGGCCTGGCCGTGCGGCTGCTCGGCCCGGAGGACCCCGCGCTGCCGAGCGCGGCGGCCCTCGGCCCGCTCGCCTTCTCCCAGCTCGGCACCGCGGTGGGCACCACGGGCACCGAGGAACTGGCGGCGGCGGAGCGGCGCGCCGCCCGGGACGGCACGGCGGACCGCCTGGCTGCGCGCATCCGCGCGGGCCTGACGGTGGCCGCCGCGGCCGTCCGCGGGGACACGGCCCTGTGTTCGGGCATGCACCAGCCCGTCGGCGCGGTCACCGAACTGGTCGGCATCGGGACGCTGCCCGCCATGCGCCGGCAGGGCCTGGGGCTCGCGGTCACCGCGGCCCTCGTCGCCGACGCGCGGTCGAGGGGCGCGGAGACCGTCTTCCTCTCCGCCGGCGACGACGACGTGGCCCGGATCTACGCCCGGGCCGGCTTCCGCCGCGCGGGCACGGCACTGATCGCCGAGCCCGCCGAGCCGGAGGCACCGCAAGCCTGACCCGAGGCACCGCAGGCCCGAACCGAGGAACCGCAGGCCTGACCCGAGGCGCCGCAAGCCCGAACCGGGACGCCGCAAGCCTGACCCGAGGCACCGCAATCCTGACCCGAGACGCCGCGAGCCCGAACCAGGACGCCGCAAGCCCGAACCAGAACAACCGCAACCGGCTCCCGACGCCGGGTCAGGTCCAGTACAAGCCGCGCGCCCGCGAGGTGGAGACCGTGCCCGGGTCGCGCACGCCCGGCGCGGGCGGGTCGTAGCACGCCTCGAAGCGGACGGTCTCCCCTTCGGAGACGGACCCGTGGTGGGTGAAGTCGACGAAGGACGCGCCCACCGTCGCGATGCGCTCGACGATCGGGCCGTTCCAGCGGGAGCCGTCCGCCCGCTGGTGGTAGAAGCGGCCCTGGAGCGTACTGCCCGCCGGGACGCTCACGGTCAGGAAGACCGTGGCCGTGTACGCCGTCGCGCCGCTGATCAGGGTCTCGCCGTTGACCGAGAGCGTCGTCCACGCGCCGGGGACGAGCGCGGTCTGCGCGTCGGTGTACTCGCCGAGCGTCCGCGGCGCCGCCCCGCCCGGCTTCGGGTCGGCGGGCCTGCTGGAGGCCCGGGCCACGATGGCGGGGAAGACCACGTCGTGGAACTGCCCCACGCGGGCGTCGCCCGGGCAGGCCGTACCGCCCGAGGACCACTGCGGGAACAGGCGGTGGTAGCCGTATCCGGGTTCGTCCCAGGAGCGGCAGACCCGTAACGGCAGGCCGTGGTACTGGTGCAGCCACACCCCGACCTCGACGAGTCTGTCGACCTGCCGGCCGGTCCACGGGTCGGTGTGCTCCAGGTTGGAGGCGGTCTCTATGCTCACCGCACCGCTGCCGTCCGGGCGCAGGTTGGCCCGGTAGTTGGCGTCGGCGCGGGTCTGGGTGCCGATGTACTGCGCGAGGTCGCCTCCGTAGCCGAGGCCGAAGTGCGACTCGAGGTTGGTGCTGTCGCGCCAGAACTCGTAGAGGCGGCGCGCGGTCCACGGCGCGCCGACGCTGTGCAGGATGAACTGGGTGGGACGGATCGCCGGCTGGTCGTCCGACTCCGGCTGGAGCTCCATCTTCGTGGCGCCCGGATACCAGGCCATCACGACTCCTCGGGGCTGGGGGGTGGGGGTGCGCGCCGCACCGCACGGCGACACGCACGTCTGTTCGCGGTATGCCCGTTCCCATGCCGTGCGCCACCGGGAACGAGTGCCTCCGGTGGTGAATGCCCTCCAGGAATCTCTGGAGACTATTGATGCTCTTTGCGGTATTACTTCTGATATGTCACGAAGCTTTGACGACCTGGTGGCCGAGGCCGAGGCCGCCCCCGTGGCCGGCTGGGACTTCTCCTGGCTGGACGGCCGGGCCACCGAGGAGCGTCCCTCCTGGGGCTATCAGCGCACCATGAGCGAGCGCCTGGCCCTCGCGGACGCGGCCCTCGACATCCAGACGGGCGGCGGGGAGGTCCTCGCCGGCGCGCGGAAGCTGCCCCGCACGATGGTGGCCACGGAGTCCTGGCCGCCCAACGTCGCCAAGGCGACGAGGCTGCTGCACCCCCTCGGGGCGGTCGTGGTCGCCGATGCCGACGAGCCTCCCCTGCCCTTCGCCGACGAGGCGTTCGACCTCGTGACCAGCCGTCACCCGGCGACCGTGTGGTGGGAGGAGATCGCCCGGGTGCTGCGGCCGGGCGGCACGTACCTGGCGCAGCACGTGGGCCCGGCCAGCGCCTTCGAGCTGGTCGAGTACTTCCTGGGCCCGCAGCCGGAGGAGGTGCGGCGCAGGCGCCACCCCGACGACGAGCGGCGGGACGCGGAGGCCGCGGGGCTCGGCGTCGTCGACCTGCGCGCCGAGACGCTGCGGATGGAGTTCCGCGACGTCGGCGCGGTGATCTACTTCCTGCGGAAGGTGATCTGGATGGTCCCCGGGTTCACCGTCGGCCAGTACCGCGACCGGCTGCGCGAACTGCACGAACGCATCACGGCCGAAGGCCCCTTCGTCGCCCGCTCGGCGCGCTTCCTCATCGAGGCCCGCAAGCCCGTGTGACCCGCAAGCCCGTGACCCGCAGCCCGTGACCCTCAAGCCCGCAAGCCCGTGACCCGGCGGGAGGCCACGCGGCCTCCCGCCGAGCGCGACCCGCCGCCGCGCCACCCGCATGCCGGTCTCAGGCCGAGGACACCAGATCCAGGTAGCCGTCGTCCCACAGGTCCTCCGTGCCGTCCGGCAGCAGGAGGACCCGGTCCGGGCGCAGCGCCTCGACGGCGCCCTCGTCGTGCGTCACCATCACGAGGGCGCCGGGGTAGGCGCCGACCGCACCGAGCACCTCGTCGCGCGAGGCCGGGTCGAGGTTGTTGGTCGGCTCGTCCAGCAGCAGCACGTTGGCGCCGGAGTGCACCAGGCCGGCCAGGGCCAGCCTGGTCCTCTCGCCTCCGGAGAGCACCCCGGCCGGCTTGTCGGCGTCGTCGCCGCCGAAGAGGAAGGCTCCGAGCACGTGCCGGGCCTCCCCGTCGCTCAGATGGGGAGCGGCCGCGGCCAGGTTCTGCCGCACCGTCAGCGCGGGGTCGAGCGTCTCGTGCTCCTGGGCGAAGTAGCCGAGGCGCAGGCCGTGGCCGTGGACGACGCGGCCGCTGTCGGGGGCCTCGCGCCCGGCGAGGATCTTCAGCAGCGTGGTCTTGCCGGCGCCGTTGAGGCCGAGGACGGCGAGGCGGCTGCCCCGGTCGACGGCGAGGTCGACGCCGCCGAGGACGCTCCGGCCGCCGTAGGCCTTGACGAGGCTGACGGCTCCCAGGGGGGTGCGCCCGCAGGGGGCGGGCTCGGGCAGCCGGATCCGGGCCGTCCGCTCCGTCCGGCGGGCCGGTTCGAGGGCGGCGAGCATCCGGTCGGCGCGGCGGACCATGTTCTTCGCCGCGACGGCGGTCGCGACGTTCGCGCGCATCCGGTCCGCCTGGGTGCGCAGCGCGGCCGCCTTGCGTTCGGCGTTCGCCCGTTCCCGGGTGCGGCGCCGCTCGTCGGCCCCGCGCCGGGCCAGGTACGCGCTCCAGCCGGTGTTGTGGACGTCGACGGTGGCGCGGTGCGCGTCGAGGTGGAAGACGCGGTTGACGGTGTCGGCCAGCAGGCCGGTGTCGTGGCTGATCAGCACCAGTCCGCCTTGGTGGGACGTCAGGAAGGTGCGCAGCCAGGCGGTCGCGTCGGCGTCCAGGTGGTTGGTCGGCTCGTCGAGCAGCAGGGTGCCGTGGCCGGCGAAGAGGATGCGGGCCAGCTCGGCCCGCCGCCGCTGCCCGCCGGACAGGGCGCCCAGCGGTTCGCCCATGCTGCGGGCGGGCAGCCCCACCCCGGCGGCGACGCGGGCGGCCTCGGCCTCGGCGGCGTATCCGCCGCGGGCCTGGAAGTCGGCCTCCGCCCGGGCGTACGCGGCCATGGCCCGCTCCTGGGCGGCCGCGCCGCCGGCCTTCGCCATGGCGTCTTCGGCGGCCCGCAGCGCGCGGACGGCCCGGTCCATGCCGCGGGCGGAGAGGATCCGGTCGGTGAGGAGGGTGGCGGGGTCGGCGGCTTGCGCGTCCTGCGGGAGGTAGCCGAGGGAGCCGGTGACGGTGATGTCTCCGGCGGCGGGCCGGAGCTCGCCGGCCAGGGTCCTCATCAGGGTCGTCTTGCCGGCGCCGTTGCGGCCGACCAGGCCGATGCGGTCGCCGGGGGCGATGTGGAAGGAGACGTCGGACATCAGGAGGCGGGCGCCGGCACGGATGCCGGCACCGCGAACGGTGATCATGGGATTACGCTCCGGAACAGCTCAAGGACACACGGGTGGCGTGGAGTGGGGTCCTTGAGCTAAGAAATGCGGGGCGTAGACATGGGGCCGAGGGTAGCCGCGCGAGCGCGGCGTGCGCATCCGGATTACGTGCGCGCCCGGACCGGCGAACGCCCCGTGCAGCGAGCCCGGATCGCGAAAGCGAAGGAGAGAGGCCCATGCGCATGCGTTCGAGACTCTGGATCCTTCCCGTAATCACCGCCCTGGTGGCGGTCGCGGTGGCACTGCCCGCGCTGTCGCAGCCGTCGGCCCGGCCGGAGGATGCCGCCGCGGTGGCCGCCGGCCCCGGCCGAGGGACCCCTCCCCGGCCGGAGGCGACCGACGTGGTGCTGGCCGTGCACGGCGGCGCCGGTACGGCGTTGCGGCGGGAGGACACCGACGCCCGTACGGAGAAGGCCTACCGCGACGGGCTGGCCGACGCCCTGCGCGCCGGCCGGAAGGTTCTGCGGGACGGCGGCGGCAGCGTGGCCGCGGTCGAGGCGGCCGTGCGGTCGCTGGAGGACAACGCCCTGTTCAACGCGGGCAAGGGCGCGGTGTTCACCGAGGACGCGGGGCACGAGCTGGACGCGTCGGTCATGCGCGGCTCGGACCTGGCGGCCGGTGCCGTGGCCGGCGTGCGCCACGTGCGCAACCCCGTCTCCGCCGCCCGCCTCGTGATGGAGCGCACGCCGCACGTGCTGCTGGCGGGCGAGGGCGCCGACAGCTTCGCCGTGCGCAACGGCCTGCCGGCGGTCACCCAGGACTACTACTGGACGCAGGCGCGTTGGGACAGCCTCATGAAGGCCAAGGAGCAGAGCAGGGGCGGAACTTCGCCGTCCGCGAGCGGGAAAGCCGTCGATGGGAGGGCCGTCGGCAGCAAGGCCGTCGGCGAGTCCGCGATGGGTACGGTCGGCGCCGTGGCCGTCGACCGCAAGCACGACCTCGCCGCCGCGACCTCCACGGGCGGGATGACCAACAAGATGGCCGGCCGCGTGGGCGACTCCCCTCTCGTGGGAGCAGGGACGTACGCGAAGAACGGAACGGTGGCGGCCAGCGCGACCGGGCACGGCGAGGTGTTCATCCGCGGTGCCGCCACGTCCACCATCTCGCACCTGATCGAGTTCGGAGGCAGGGACGTGGCCGCGGCCGCCCACGAAGTGGTGCACGAGCGGCTCACCCGGCTGGGCGGCACGGGCGGCGTGATCGCACTCGGCCCCGACGGGGTGCTCGCCGCCCCGCACAGCAGCGAGGGCATGCTCTACGGCTATCTGACGGCCGACGGCGAGATCGTCACGAGGGTGTTCCCCGACGAGTCGCGCACCGGCCGGTGACGGCTCACCGCGCGTACGGGTACATGGGCAGGCACTCAGGGGACCGCCGCACCGCCCGCACCGCCGGATCGGGTGCCCCCGGCGGGGAACGGGGCTGCGGTCAGCGGGCGGGGGACGGCGTGGTGGTGGCCGCCGCGGTGACGTCGGAGACCAGTTCCACCATGTCCGGCCCGTACGCGTCCGAGTTCACGACCTTCAGCAGGAGGCAGAACGTGCCGTCGAGCCCGTAACGGTGGGCGAGCCGTCTGTGGTGCCGGGCCAGGTACCCTATGGCCGCCTGGTTGGTGACGCTGCGCTGGCCGGAGGCGAGGAAGACCGGCCGGCTGCCGCCGGGCCCGGTCAGCCGGGCGAGCAGGACGTACTCGGTCTTCCCCTTGTCCACCCGGTACGTCTCGCCGCCGACGGTGAGCGCGCCCTCCTCCGGCCCGCCGTGGCCGGTGGCCACCGCAACGCCGGGCAGCAGCGAGCGCAGGTGGGCCTCGGTGCGCCGGTTCGACACGGGAGCACCGACGCAGAACTCGGTGCGCACGCCGATCCCCTGGCGGGCGGCGTCGTGCACCACGATGTCCGCGTGCGCCCCGCACTCCTTGATCAGCGCGGATATCTCCAGCAGCGCGAAGGCGTCGTGCCGCGCGACGCCCCAGCCGGTCGCGGTCGGGTCCTGGTTGACCACGAGCAGGCACTCCGAGCCCGCCGGCAGGCCGAAGAAGATCTGCTTGCGCCGGAGTTGGCGCCGCCACAGCAGGGTCCTGACGAACCAGCCCGCGGCGGCGCTGATCCCGCTGACGACCAGTCCCAGCACGATGTTGCGCACGTCGTCGTTCATGAGCGGGCAGCCTACGGGCCCGGGCCGGGTCGGTCGACGGCCCTACGGCCACAGCCCGAGGCGCCTGGAAGCCCGTGCGGGTAGCGTCCGGGCATGAAGATCGAATCGAAGCCGGCCGGGCAGGACGGGCAGACCCCGGAGGCGGCACGGGACCCGCGGACGCCCGGGATCCGCAGCGGAGCGCAGCGCAAGCGGGACGTCCTGGAGCGGCTGGGGCGGGAGCTGGACATCTGGGTCGCCTCGGCCGGCGCCGACGGGGTGCCGTGCCTGGTGCCGCTGTGGTTCCTGTGGGACGGGGAGGCGATCTGGATGTCGACCCGGCCGGCCAACCCGACGGGCCGCAACCTGCGCGACGGCGGCCGGGCCCGGCTCGCCCTCGGGCACACGCGCGACGTCGTCCTGATCGACGGCGACGTCGAGACGTACGGCACGCACGAGGTGCCGGCCGCGGCGGCCGACGCGTTCGCCCGGAACTCGGGCTGGGACCCCCGCAAGGAGGGCGGCGCGTACGCCTACTTCAAGGTGGTGCCGCGCGCCGTGCAGGCGTGGCACGAGGAACCCGAGCTCCGTGGCCGCCATTTGATGCGCGACGGCGAGTGGCTCGTCTGAGCGGCGGGCGGAGGCGGGCCCGCCCGGGGGACGGACGGCGGCCGGCGCCGGAGGGCGCGGCCGCGCGGTCCGGCGGATCTCCTGCCGGCCGCCCGGCGCGCCCGCCCCCACGGATGTGCGTCCCTACGCCGCGGTGCGGTCCTCTCCGGGAGCCGCGCGGTCCGGGCCGGGAGCGAACCGCGTGCTCCCCAGGACCTCGGCGCCGGCCGGGCCCGAACCGAGGGCGCTCAGCCGGGCCCTGGCGTCGACGGCGTACACGTCGACGTACTCCTGCTCCGACAGCTTCAGGATCGCGTACATGATCTCGTCGGTGACCGCGCGCAGCACGTGCCGCTGGTCCGCCATGCCCGCGTAGCGGGAGAAGTCCAGGGGTTCGCCGAAGCGGACCGTGACGGGCACCAGGCGCGGCAGCCGCCGCCCCGCGGGCTGGGCCTCGAACGTGCCGATCATCGCGCACGGCACGACGGGCGCGCCGGAGCGGATGGCCATCTCGGCGACGCCGACCTTGCCCTTGTACAGCCGTCCGTCGTGCGAGCGCGTGCCCTCGGGGAAGATGCCGAGGAGTTCGCCGCGGCCGAGCACCTTCACGCCCTCCTCGACGGCGGCCTGGCCCGCGCCGCGGCCGGAGCGGTCGACGGGTATCGCGCCGAGGCCGCGGAAGAAGGCGGCGGCGAGCCTGCCCTTGATGCCGCGGCCGGTGAAGTACTCCTGCTTGGCGAGGAAGCTGATCCGGCGCCGGAGGGTCACGCCCATCAGGAACTGGTCGGTGAACGACTGGTGGTTGCCCGCGACGATCGCCGCGCCGTGCTGCGGGACCCGTCCCAGCCCCTCCACCCTCGGCCGGAAGAGCCACCGCAGCAGCGGGACCAGCACCACGGCCTTGAACGCGCAATAGAACATGCAAACGCCCTTCTCCCAGAGACCCCCGCGCCCGGGCACGCTACTCGCGGGTATGGATCAGCGGGAGAAGGCCGATTGAGCCAGACCGTGGCCGGTTGGTTACGGACGGCGTCCGTACAGGACGCCCCACTGCAGCCGTCCGCGGCGCGCGGCGTCCACCCATACGGGCAGGTTCTCCTGCAGGTGGCCGAGGTAGGCGGCGCCGATGCGCCCGCCGAGCTCCGCCGCGCGCGCCGCCGTCTCCTCGGTCAGCCGAACATAATGGTTGACCAGTTGGCCGCTGTGGTCGTCGAATCCGACGCCGGACAGGCCGAGGCGGGCGAGCCGGTCGCGGTAGAAGGACACGGTGGCCAGGGCGTCCACGCCCAGGCGGGAGACGGCCGGGCGCAGCGCCTCCGCGGGGGCGTCCTCGGCGGCCATCAGGTCGGTGAAGGCCAGCACGCCCCCGGGCTTGAGCACGCGGGCCGCCTCGCTCAGCACCTTCGGCCGGTCATTGCTGTGGCAGAAGGCCTCCAGGGAGCACACGGCGTCGAAGTGGCCGTCGGGGAACGGTATGTCGTGGAAGGACCCGGTGACGACCTCGACGAGACCGGCGAGGCCGCGCTCGGCGTTGACGGCGCGGTGCCGCTCGTTCTGGGCGGCGCTGAGGTTGAGGGCGACGACGCGGCAGCCGAAGCGCTCGGCGAGCCGGCGGGCGGTCCCTCCGTATCCGGAACCGAGGTCGATGACGGTGCCGCCGGGGCCGAGGCCGCCGGCGAGCCGGTCCGCGACCCGCTCGACGGTACGGCGGGAGGCCTCGGCTATCGGCTCGCCGGGGCGGGTGTAGATGCCGGTGTGGATGTCCTCGCCGCCCCAGACCGCGTCGTAGAAGGCGTCCACGTCGCCGGAGTCGTAGTAGCTGCGCGTCGCTTCCTCGTTCGCTTCCTGGCTCGTTTCCTTGTGCACAGGTGCTCCTCTCGTCCGCAGGACCGGTCGGGATCAGCCTCACCTCCGCACGGCGGTGAACACAGGGACGAACCAGCCATGATCGGGCCGCGTCGCCTGTAGGCGGGCGAGGACCTCCCGGCCACGCGGAGGAGCCGGCCGAGGAGTGCACGCGGCACCCCTTGGCCGAGGGACGCCCGTGCGCCTAGTGCGCGGCCGCGCCCGCCCGCAGCTTCTCCAGGACGCGTTCGCGCAGGAGCTCGTACTCCTCGCGGAGGCGCTTGATCTCGGGCGGGCGCGGTATGACCAGGCCGCCGGTGACGATCTCTTCGGGGGAGAACTGCTCGCGGGTGAGGTCGATCTCCACGCCCTCGCCGAGCCGGTTCCACCAGTGGAAGTCGGTCTGCACGCCGTCGACGCGGACCTCGCCCCGGATGAGCTCACCGCCCAGCAGGTCGTTGAGGACCATCGCGGTGACGCCGCATTGATCGCGCGCCGGATTGTCCGGGGTCCAGCGAGACCGGTACTCGGGGGTGCACGTGTCGGCGCCCCAGCTGCTGCGGACGGCGCGCTCGACGTCGGTGAGAAGCCACGGTTCCATGCTGCGCATCCTGGCAGTGACCACTGACAATCCCGGAGAGCCTGCGAACCGACGCCTGCCGGCGCCCACGACGTACAGTCCTCCGTGGCCCGCAGCGGCCGGAACCAGCCGATGGGAAAAGGGATCCATGACGAGCACGTGGAACAAGGCGCTCGACGTCGCCGGCGTCCATGACCGGCAACTGCGCGACGACTACACGCGGCAGCGCGACCTCGTCGCACGCTACCGGCGCCACGCCTACGCGGCGGTCCGGCTGCTGCTGCCCGGCGCGACCGTCCCGCACGTCATCGCCATGACCGCGTTCATGCACCACACGGACAACGTGCTCGACAGCGGCAGCACCCTGGCCGAGCGCGCCTCCGCCTACGCCGTGTGGGAGAAGGACGTACGCGAGGCCCTGGCCGGCGGGCGCGCGGACCATCCGGTGATCCGGCCGGTGCTCCACACCGTCGCCGCCCGGCCCGGGCTCACCGGAGCGGTCGAGGACTTCCTGAAGGCCGCGCCGGCCGATCTCGACTTCACCGGGTTCGCGACGGAAGGCGCCTACCAGGACTACGTCGACGCCTACTCGCTGCCGGCGTTCATGCTCGTCGCCGGCCTGCTCGACCCGGGCACCGACCCCGGCGCGTACCGCGCGGCCTGCCGTTCGTACATCGACGGCAGCCAGCGCCTGGACTTCGTCAACGACCTCGCCGAGGACCTGGAGGGCGGGCGCCTGGCCCTCCCCCGGGAGACCCTGGAGCAGCACGGCGTCTCCCGCGGCGACCTGGAGTCGGCACGCGACACCCCGGCCGTACGGGTGCTCCTGGCCGGTCAGTTGCGCCGCGCGCGCCACGACCTGCTGGCCGCCCGCCGCCTGGCCGGCCTCACCTCACCGGTGGACCGTCCGTTCGTGCGGGCGATGGTTGAGCTGGAGGTGCTCACTGCGGACGCCGCGGCGGCGAAGGGCTGCGGCCTGCTGCGGGGGCCGGCGCGCCCTTCGGCCGGTCCCGCGCTGCGGATGTTCCTCCGGGAGTTCGGCCGTGCGCTGGCCGCCCGGCGCCGCGCCCTCTGAGGGCGTTCCGAGCATCGCCGGTGGCCACTTGGGAGCTTCTTGACCGGGATTCACCCGTAGCAGCGATCACCCGTTGGTGTTCGGGCTGCGGCCGCCGCGCGCGGCCACCTAGGGTGCTTGCACGTGACCGGCTGACGGACGAATCGAGGACACGTGGACGAGGAAGAGGACCGGAGGCTGCGGGCGATCGCACCGGAGATCTCGCACACCACCATCGGGCTGATGCGCACCATCGTCGGCCTCGAACCGGCGGAACGGGTGCCCGAAGAAGCGCTCAAGGTGGCGGACCGGGTGCTCGCCAAGCACGGTACGGACGGGCTGCGGGTGCTCGTCATGAGCCTGTCGGGGTGGATGGCGGTCGGCATCGAGAACGTCGCGCACCTGAAGGGCCAGACGAACGAGGCCATCATCGACGACATCGAACTGACCTGTCTGGAGGCCAACCCCGACGGCTGAGGCGGACCGGCCGAGTGGTCAACGTCTCGCCCGCCGCGGGGAAGCCGCCCCCTACTGTGGAGTACGTCGGCGTGACGCCCCCGGGAGGACACCATGACCAGCTCGGTCGAGCACCGCTTCGTCGAGGTCAACGGAGTAACGCTGCACATCGCCGAGCAGGGGCGCGGGCCCCTGGTCGTCCTGCTGCACGGCTTCCCGGAGTGCTGGTACTCCTGGCGGCACCAGTTCGGGCCGCTGGCCGGAGCCGGGTACCGGGTCGTCGCCGTCGATCAGCGCGGGTATGCGCGCAGCGAACAGCCGGACGACACCGGCGCGTACAGCCTGCTGCACCTCGCCGGTGACGTGATCGCCCTGATCCACGCCCTCGGCGAGGAGAGCGCGGTCGTCGTCGGGCACGACTGGGGCGCGCCGGTCGCCTGGACCACGGCGCTGCTGCGGCCCGACGTCGTCCGCGGCGTGGCCGGCCTGAGCGTGCCGCCGCAGCCGCACGGCCCGGCGGCCCCGCTGCCGGCGCTGCGCTCCGTGTTCGGCGACGGCTTCTACCAGCTCTACTTCCAGGAACCCGGCGTCGCCGACGCGGAGTTGGCGCGGGATCCGGCGACGTCGTTCCGCCGGATCCTGTTCAGCGGCTCGGGTGACAGCCCGCAGACCGACCCGCCGCGCCCGTGGGTCGTCCCGGCCGGCCGCACGCTCCTGGACACGATGGCGGAGCCCGAGGAGCTGCCGGGCTGGTTCACCGATGAGGACGTGGACGTCTTCGTGCGCGAGTTCTCCGCGCACGGCGACCGCGCCTTCACCGGCGGCCTGAACTGGTACCGCAACCTCGACCGGAACTGGGAGCTCCTCGCGCCCTTCCACGGCCTCCGCATCGAGGTGCCCGCGCTGTACGTCGGGGGCGACCGCGACCCTGTCCGGGCCTTCCCCGGCATGGAGCGGCTGCTGGCGTCCCTGGAGGAGACGGTGCCGGGGCTGCGCCGCAGCGTGACCCTGCCGGGCTGCGGTCACTGGACGCAGCAGGAGCGGCCGGAGGAAGTCAACGCCGAGCTCCTCGAGTTCCTGTCGTCCCTGAACGCGTAGCCGGGAGGCCCCTGCCATGAGTGACACGATGCTCGCCGGAAGACTCGACCTGCGCTCCGGCGCGTTCGCCGTCGAGGAGATACCCGTCCCCCGGCCGGGGCCGGGGCAGGTCCGCGTCAAGGTCGAGGCCGCCGGCATCTGCCTGTCCGACGTGCACCTCATCGACGGCAGCCTCAAGCCCGTCCGCACACAGGCCGACAAGATCACGCTCGGCCACGAGACCGCCGGCGTCGTCGACGCCCTGGGCCCCGGCGTGCCGGCGGAGTGGACCGTGGGCCGCCGCGTCCTGCTGCAGGCGGGCGAGCGCTGCGGCACCTGCCGTTCCTGCGAGCGCTTCACCGCGCCGTGCCTGCGCCTGCTGACCCGCGGAGTGGACTACGACGGCGGCTGGGCCGAGTACGCCCTGGCCGGTCACCACACGCTGGTCGCCCTCCCCGACGACCTGCCGTTCGAGCAGGCCGCGATCATCCCGGACGCCGTCTCCACGCCGTGGTCCGCGATCACCCTGACGGGCCGGGCCCGCGCCGCCCGCCCGGCGGGAGTGTGGGGCACGGGCGGCCTCGGCGCGCACGCCGTGCAGCTGCTGCGCCTCGTCGGGGCCGCGCCGGTCATCGCCGTCGACCCCCTGGAGGCGGCCCGGCGGCGGGCGCTCGACTTCGGCGCCGACCTCGCCCTCGACCCCGCCGACCCCGGCCTGCGCGCGCGCATCCTGGCGGCGACCGACGGCCACGGGCTGGACCTCGCGCTCGACACTGCCGGGGTGCCCGCCGTGCGCGAGCAGGCCGCCGGCTGTCTGGCGGCGGACGGCCGCCTGGTCCTCGTCGGCCTCGGCCCCGGGCCGCTGACGGTCGGCAACAGCATCGCCTTCAGCGTCCGGCACCAGCAGATCCTCGGGCACTACGGCTCGGAGCCCGGGCACGTCGACGAACTGGTCACCCTCGCCCGCCTGGGCCGCCTCGACCTCGGCCGCTCCATCAGCGGCACGCTGCCGCTGGCGGAGGCCGCCGCCGGGGTCGAGCGGCTCCGCAAGAAGGAGGGCGACCCGATCCGGCTGGTCCTCACCCCGTGATGCCGACCCTCACTTGGTGACGGCGGCCTTCCGCGAGCGCCTGGCCCGCACCAGGAGCACCGCGGCGGCCGCAGCCACGACGACGGCCGCGCAGGCGCCGACGACGAGGCCCGTACGGGAGGAGGACGCGGGGGCCTGCGCGGTCTCCTCGGCCTCCGTGGGCACCGCTTCCCGCCGGGCGGCCGCCGGGCCGGCCGGCGCGGACCGCTCCGACGCGGTGGCGCTCCCGGCCGGAGCAGGACCGTGCCCGGCCTCCGCGGTCCCGGCCGCGACCGTGACCGTCCCCTCCCCGTGGCCGAGGTCCGGGAAGCCGCAGTGGACGACGACCTTCCACGTGCCCTCCGGCAGGGTCTCGCGGGTGGTGTAGGCCCCCTTCCCGCCCTCGGCGGCCACGAGCTGCCACGGGCCCGCGGTGCGCCCGTCCGGGCCGGTGGCCGTCAGGGTGCCGGCGACGGGCTCGTCCACGGGGTCGCCGTCGTTCTCCCAGGTCGCCACGGTCCGTACGTGGCCGCCCCGCTGCTCGCCGCCGACGGCGAAGTGGATGGTGTCGCCGTGCGCGGCGGCCGTTCCGGGCGTGCCCAGGACGAGCAGGGCGGCGGCGCATCCGAGCGCCGGGGCCAGGGTGGTGGGGCGCAGCTTCATCGTGACGGTTCCTCAGGGGGTGTCGGGAGGGGCGGGGCAGAAGGGGCCGGCGACCGCCGGTGGGGGGGGAAGAAGAAGCAGCGGTCGCCGGCCCGGTTCAATGGGCGGCCGTCAGGAGGCGGCGGCCTTCGACAGGGTCCAGCTCTGGTATCCCTGGTCGTTCTTCTGCTGGAGTTCGAGCAGGCGGCCGCCGTAGTACGAGCGCTTGCTGATGCCCAGTACCAGGGACGAGCCCTCGGGCTGCAGGACGTACGACCCGCCGCCTGCGGCGTTCAGCCGCCACTTCTGCGCGGCGGTGTCCCGGCAGGGCTGCTGGGCCACGTACTGGCCGGCCACAGGCCTGTCTCCGCCGCCCAGCTGGAGGCACTTGCCGCTCTGGACCGACTTCACGCGCAGAGCGCCGCCGCCGGCGTTCTCGAAGGACCACTGCTGGTTGGCGTAGCCGTGGCGCTGGTAGGCGATGGCGACGGTGCCGTCCGCCGCGGAGCCGCCCCACAGGTCGAGGGCCTCGCCGGTGAGGCCGTTGACCATCACGTACGCGGTGCCCGGCCGGGTCGTGGAGCCGCCGTCGGTGGAGAGGGTGCGGAAGGACGCGGCGCGGCCCGGTGCGGAGGCCTTGCCGTCGGCGCCGCGCGCGGCGAGGGCGACCTTGTAGGAGGTGCCGGGGGCCAGGCCCGTGAGGCGGACGACGGCGTCCTTCACGTCGGCCGTCCTCTTCCCGTTGACCAGCAGGTCGTAGCCGGTGGCCGAGGGAACCTTCGGCCAGCTGACGACGGCCGAGTTCGGGGTGATCTGGCTGACCTGGGCGTCGGGCCCGGCCGCCGGCGGCCGCGTCGGGTCGGGGGTGCGGGTCGGCGTGGGGCCGGGGTCGGGGTTCGTGCTGCCCCCGCCCGCCATCAGGAAGCGGTTGTTGGCGATGTTCCAGTGGGTGGCCAGGTAGCTGCCGGGCTTGGGCGAGGTGTGGAAGTAGTCGTCGTGGCCGCAGTCCAGCCGCTGGTCCCCCGTGCGCTCGGGGCACAGGACCTGCATCTTGGGGTAGTGCGGGGCGTCCGAGTAGCACATGATGTCCCACTCGTCGACGCAGTGCGCGGCCCTGCTGGTGTGCGGGGCGCTGTTGTTGACGGCGCCGAGGTTGTGGCCCAGTTCGTGGGCGGGGGTGCTGCCGCCCCAGCAGCCGGAGTCCGTACGGCCGTAGGACGGGCCGAAGTTGCTGAGGTTGTCCTGGCCGGGCCGCTCGTCGCCGTTGAAGGTGCCGATGCCGCAGTAGACCTGGGCGTCGGCGAAGACCATGTACTTGCGGTCGCGGCGGTTGAAGCCCTTGGCGGCCAGGGCGTTGTTCATGGCCCCGAACTCCTGCAGGTCGCCCGCGGAGACCTCGACGTTCAGGACGGAGGCGGTGCAGTCGGCCTCGGTGACGTAGCGGACGTGCCGCTCGCCGCCGGTCTCCTTGGCGCTGGCGTTGTAGATGACGTCGGTCTCGGCCGCCCACTGCTTGAAGGAGGCGGCGTACTGGCCGAACCGGTCGCGCCCGGGTGCGTGGACGTACAGGACCTGGACGCGGTTGCCGCTCGAACCGTCGCCCTCGCAGACGACCTTGGAGCCGGAGCCCGCCTGCGGGTTCGCGGGCGTGCCCGGGCCCGTGGCGGCGGCCGCCGCCACGCCGCCCTTGCGGGCGTCGACCACGGACGGCGCTCCGCCGAGGGCCTCGGAGGCCGAGGGTGCCTGGGCGCCGTCACCGGTCAGGGAGGAGGGGGCGGCCGTCTTCCCCGCCACGGGCGGGGTGTCCTTGGTGATGTCGACGCCCTTGGGCGGGGCGTCGGGGCCGTGGGTGCACAGGCCGGCCCGCGAGACGCTGTAGACGCCGACGCAGCGGTCGCCCTTGGGGGCGGGCTTGAGGCCGTCGTAGACGAGACCGCGTTGCTTGTCGGCGCGGGGGGTCGAGGTGAGGGGGGCGGGCGGCTTCTTTTGCACCGGCTGCGCGGCGGGGGCGTTCGCCGCCTCCGGCTGCGGGCCCGGGGTGGAGGTGGCGGATCCGGTGCTCAGGACGCCGAAGGCGATTCCGGCGGCCGCGGCGGCTGCGGCCGCCGTGAGTATCACGCGGCGACCGGTTCTGCTGCGGCGGTGGGAGTGTTTGCGCGGCAAAGGAGTTCCTATCGGTGGGGGTTACGGAACGGCCGGGCGGGGCGCTGGCCGGCCCGGCGGAGGGGGGTGGCTCGGGGCGGCGCTCAGCGCGCCGCGAAGACCTGCATCCAGCGCGGGCCGTCGTAGGCGAAGGAGACGCCGACGCCCAGCTCCGTGTAGGCGCAATTGAGGATGGTCCGGCGGTGCCCGGGGTCGTTCATCCACACGGACACGACGGCGGAGGCGCTGCTCTGCCCGGTGGCGGCGTTCACCCCGTACGAGCTCCAGTGGTGGCCGGGCACGGCCGCCCGGCGGGCGAAGGCGGACCACTGGCCGGCGGGGGTGCGCGAGGCGGTGTCGCCGGTGTGGCGCTGGGCGACGGCCACGAGCTCGGCGCTGAAGTGCACGGGCCCGCATCCGGCCTTGGCGCGTTCGGTGTTGACGATGCGGACGACCTCCTGGGCGGGGCCCGCGCCCGGGGCGGCCGGCGGCGGTGTCCGCCGGGGCGTGGCTCCGGCTCCGGCTCCGGTTCCGGCGGGGGGCGCGCTCGGGGCGGTCTGCTTCTCGGCGGCGGGCCTGGAGGGGCTCTTGGCCGCGGCGGGGGTCGCGACGGGTGCCGGGGCCGGCGGTACGGCGGGGGCGGAGGCGCGCACGGGGGCGCGGCCGTCGGTGTCGGAGCGGGCGACGGCCGTGGCGTCGGTGCGGTCCGGTCCGGCCGGCGCGGGGTCGCCGGCGGTGACCGGGACGACCTGGACCGGGGCGCCGGGGGTCTGCGGACGGGCGCTCTCGGGCGCGGCGTTGAAGAGGTGCGGGCCGCCCAGCGTGCCGCCCACGACGACGGCCACGACACCGGCGGCGACGACGGCCCGGCGCGCCAGGCGCCCCAAGTCGGCGGGGGTGCCCGGCGCCTGCTCCCCGGGTGGTGCCGCCTCCCCAGACGGCTCCGGGGCCCCGGCGGAGGCGCTGCCGGGAGCGGTGGCGGGAGTAGTGGCGGGAGTGTTGGCGGCGCAGGCCGTCATGGGGCCGCCGGGGACCGCTCCGCTCACCCGGGCGAGCAGGGCGGCGCCGACGGGGACGAGCCCGAGGCCGGCCAGCAGCCCTTCCGCGGGCACGAGCGCGGACCAGTGCCCGCCGCACTCCGCGCAGCCGCGCGCGTGCCGGGCGATGCGCTTGCGCCACAGCGGGCTCGGCGCGCCGTCCCAGTCGCCGATGACGTCCGTGAGTTCGGGGCAGCGCGGGTCCGTGGCGAGCGCGCGGACGACGACGCGGGCGGTCTCCAGCTGGCCCTTGGTGCGCTGGACCCGGACGGCGGTGTACTGCGGCGAGCGGCCCAGGGCCGCGGCGACCTCGGCGCGGCTCAGCTCGCCCGCGGCCTCCTGCCACCACAGGGCCATGACGACCTGGTCGTCGCCGTCGAGCCAGCGCGTGGCCTGCGCGGCCTGTCTGCGCTGTCCCTGCAGACCGAGGCGGATGATCGACCACTCGACGAAGTCGGGCTCGGGGGCGGCGGCTTCGCCGACCTCCTGCAGGCCGCCGGACGGCGCGTCCTTGCGGTCCTTGAGCTCCTTGCGCCAGTGGCTGCGTATCTGGTTCATGGTGATCGCGACGAGCCACGAGCGGAACCCTTCGGGGTCCCGCAGGGCGTGCAGGCCGCCGACCATCCGGATCATGGTCTCCTGCACGACGTCGTCGACGTCCGCGTGCCCGTTCAGGGCGCGGCCGACGATGTTGTAGACCAACGGAAGGCAGGCTGCGACCAGCTGGTCCTGCGCGGCGTCGTCCCCGCCGCGCGCCGCCTCGACCACACCGGCCGTGCTGTCCAAGTTCACGTTCCGCCCACCTCTTTCCGCTCCACCGCATCGGCGGTCTTACGCATGGGAGACCTGGGGGCGCGATGCGGATAACAGAAAAATCTGTGGTTCGGCGGAATCTTTTTTGCCGGGGTGGGTATGACGGGTGCTCAAACCCCGGCGGCGACGAGTTCGGCCTCGAAGCCGTCCTCGTTCTCCAGGTACGCGGCGTAGTGGTCGGGCCCGCCGGCGAACGGGTGCCTGCCGGAGAACATCAGCTGCCAGCCGTGCTCCGGGGCCTCTTCCACGAGCGCGTCGACGGCAGCCCGGCTCTCCACGGGGAAGGCGACGTGGTTCATGCCCGGCCGGCATCGCTCGTGGGTGCCGGCCGCGAGCGCGGGCGACTGCTCGACGACGAGGTAGAAGGCGCCGAGCCGCCAGCTGCGGCCGTTCTCCCAGTGCTGGTGGGGTGTGTAGCCCAGGGCGCCGAGCAGCCAGCCGAAGCTCTTCTCGGCGCGCTGCAGGTCGGGCACCCACAGTTCGAGATGGTGAAGCACGCCCCACGCCCCCCGGCGGTCAGGTGGTCGGTCCGGCCGGGCCGGGGCTCACCGGATCGGCACGTCGGAGATCGTACGGGCGATCACCAGCCGCTGGATCTCGCTCGTGCCCTCAAAAATGGTGTAAATGGCCGCATCCCGGTGCATCCGTTCCACCGGATACTCGCGCGTGTAGCCGTTCCCGCCGAGGATCTGCATGGCCTGGGCCGTGACGGCCTTCGCCGTCTCGCCCGCGAACAGCTTGGACATCGAGCCCTCCGCCGCGGTGAAGGGCTTGCCCGCGCTGGCCATCCAGGACGCGCGCCACACCAGCAGCCGGGCCGCGTCGATGCGGGTGCGCATGTCCGCGAGCTGGAAGGCGACGCCCTGGTTGTCGATGACGGGCCGGCCGAACTGGTGGCGCGTCTGGGCGTAGTCGAGCGCCACCTCGTACGCGGCGCGGGCGATGCCGACGGCCTGGGCGCCGACCGTGGGGCGGGAGGCCTCGAAGGTGGCCATGGCGGCGTTGTGCGTACGGGCACCGCCGGTGCGCACGCGCTCGCGGGCGCGGGCCAGGCGCTCGTCCAGCTTGTCCTTGCCGCCGAGGAGGCAGTGGCCGGGCAGGCGGACGCCGTCGAGGACGACCTCGGCGGTGTGCGAGGCGCGGATGCCGTGCTTCTTGAACTTCTGCCCCTGGGAGAGCCCCGGGGTGCCCGGCGGGACGACGAAGGAGGCGTGGCCGCGCGCGCCCAGCCCGGGGTCGACGACCGCGACGACGACGTGCACGTTCGCGATGCCGCCGTTCGTCGCCCAGGTCTTCGTCCCGTCGAGGACCCATTCGTCCTTGGCCTCGTCGTAGACGGCGCGGGTGCGCATGGCCGAGACGTCCGAGCCCGCGTCCGGCTCGGAGGAGCAGAAGGCGGCGATCTTCACGTCGTCGGCGTCGCCGTACATCTGCGGGAGCCAGGTGCCGATCTGCTCCTCGGTGCCGTTGGTGAGGACGCCGATGGCGGCGAGCCCGGTCCCGGTGATGGCGAGGCCGAGGCCGGCGTCGCCCCAGAAGAGCTCCTCCATGGCCATGGGGACGCCGAGGCCGGTGGGGTCGAAGAACTGCTGGGCGTAGAAGTCGAGCGAGTACAGCCCGATGCGGGCGGCCTCCTGGACGACCGGCCACGGGAACTCCTCGCGCTCGTCCCACTCGGCGGCGGCCGGGCGCATCACCTCGGCCGCGAAGCCGTGGATCCAGTCGCGCACCCCCCGCTGGTCCTCGTTGAGCTCCATCGTGAATTCGGCCATGGCCTCTCCCACCCCTGCGGAAAACCCTTACTCGCGGTAACATGAGTATGTTACCGACCGGTAGTAGTGTCAACCGTCCCGCCTCCCGGATTCGCTGGGTGGAGCGGGTGTTACGTTGCGCAGGCGTCAGGAATCACAGGGGCGGGGAGGCAGGTCATATGGAAACCAGTCAGCGGGAGGACCAGCAGCATGCGGCGGAGCGGCGCCGCAAGGAGCTGCTCGAGGCGGCGGACCGGGTGGTGCTGCGCGAGGGGCCCGGTGCGTCGATGAACGCCATCGCGGCCGAGGCGGGCATCACCAAGCCCATCCTCTACCGGCACTTCGGCGACAAGGGCGGGCTCTACCGCGCCCTGGCGGCCCGGCACACCGACGCGCTGCTCGTGGGGCTGCGGGCCGCGCTGGACGCCCCCGCCGAGCGCCGCGACCGCGTCGAGCGGACGCTCGACAGCTACCTCGCGGCCATAGAGGCCCGGCCGCAGGTCTACCGCTTCCTGATGCACCCCGCCGACGAGGGCCACCCCTCCGAGCAGGGCTTCGACGTCGGGCGGCACTCCGCTCCCCTGCTGCGGCGGATGGGCGAGGAGCTCGCCCAGGTCATATCGGAGCGCGTCGACCTCGGTCCCGACAGCGACGAGCTGTCGCGCGCCTGGGGCCACGGCATCGTCGGCATGATGCACGCCGCCGGCGACTGGTGGCTGCGCGAGCGCCCCTTCCCCCGGGAGCACCTGGTGCGCCACCTCGCGGACCTGCTGTGGGGACGGCTCGCCTCCTCGGGCGACCTGCCGGGCGGCCCGGGCTTCTGACGCGTGCCGCGGCCGGCCGCCCGTACGCCCTACGCCGTACGGGCCGGCTCCGGCTGCGCCTCCGTGCGCCCCGCCCACGGCGCACGGCGTACGGCCCGCAGCGCCCGGCGGCGGCGCAGCCCCGTCACGTGGTCGAGGTAGAGCCCGCCGTCGAGGTGGTCGCACTCGTGCTGCAGGCAGCGGGCGAAGAAGCCGGTGCCGGTCACGCGCGCCGGGGCGCCGTCCACGGTGAAGCCCTCGACGACGGCGCGGTCGAAGCGCGGCGTGCCCGCCTCGATGCCGGGGACGGACAGGCAGCCCTCCGGCCCGCGGACGGTGACGCCGTCGGCCTCGACGAGCCGGGGGTTGACCAGGTGGCCCAGGTGGCGGCGGTCCTCGTCGTCCGGGCAGTCGTAGACGAAGACGCGCAGCGGGACGCCGATCTGGTTGGCCGCGAGGCCCACGCCGGCGGCGGCGTACATCGTCGCGAACATGTCCTCGACGAGCTGCGCGAGGTCGCCGTCGAAGTCCGTGACGTCCTCGCAGGGGGTGCCGAGCCCCGGGTCGCCGAGCAGCCGCATGGGCCGTACGCGTCCGGAAGAGCCGGGGATGGAGCCGTTTCGCATGGGTCAACCCTACGTTCCGTGGGCGGCGGGTTCGGGCCTGCGGCCGGATCTCGATAGGCTGATCCCCGACCGGAGCCTCCTGGCTGGCGATTCGGCGCGGAGGGGGCGTTCCACCACCGGCGGACCAGGGAACAGGCCCGGCGCCCAACAAGGAGGATCTAGGACGATGGCAGGCAACTCGGGGCCACTGTCGCCGCGGGCCAAGCTGGCCGTGACGGCGGGCAAGGCGGCTGCGGCGGTGTCGCGGGCCGCAGGCCGTGGCAGCGGATCGGTGATCGGCGGCAAGGTCGCGCTCAAGCTCGACCCCGACCTGCTGGCCCGGCTGGCGACCCACCTGGACGTGGTCCTGGTGTCGGCCACCAACGGCAAGACGACCACGACCCGGCTGATCGCCGAGGCGCTGCGCGCCAGCGGACCGGTCGTGTCCAACGCGCTGGGCGCGAACATGCCCGCGGGCATCACCTCCGCCCTGGCGGGCGGCTCGGACGCGCGCTACGGCGTGATCGAGGTGGACGAGAAGTACCTGGCGGGTGTCGCCCGGGACGTCTCCCCCAAGGCCATAGCGCTGCTGAACCTCTCGCGCGACCAGCTCGACCGGGCCGCGGAGACGCGCATGCTCGCCGAGAAGTGGCGTGAGGGCCTGGCGGGCAGCAAGGCGGTCATCATCGCCAACGCCGACGACCCGCTGATCGTGTGGGCGGCCTCCTCGTCGCCGAATGTGGTGTGGGTGGCGGCCGGCCAGGAGTGGAAGGACGACGCCTGGTCCTGCCCGTCGTGCGGCGGCGTGATGCAGCGCCCCGGCGACGACTGGTTCTGCGGCGAGTGCGGCTTCCGCCGGCCGACCCCCAGCTGGGCGCTGTCGGGCGACTACGTCCTCGACCCGCACGGTTCGGCCTGGCCGATCCACCTGCAGCTGCCGGGCAGGGCCAACAAGGCCAACGCCACCACCTCCGCGGCCGTCGCGGCCACCTTCGGCGTCCCGCCGCAGGTCGCCCTGGAGCGGATGTACCAGGTGCAGGCGGTCGCGGGCCGGTTCGACGTGGTGCAGTTCCTCGGCCGCGACATCCGGCTGCTGCTGGCCAAGAACCCGGCCGGCTGGCTGGAGACCTTCTCGCTGATCGACGGGCCGCCGGCGCCGGTGATCCTCGCGGTCAACGCCCGCGGCGCGGACGGCACCGACACCTCGTGGCTGTGGGACGTGGACTACCCGCGCCTCGCCGGTCACCCGATCTTCGTCATCGGCGACCGCAAGCTGGACCTGGCCGTCCGGCTGGAGGTCGCGGGCCTGGACTTCCGCGTCTGCGAGACCGTGGACGAGGCCGTGCAGCAGTGCCCGCCCGGCAAGATCGAGCTGATCGCCAACTACACCGCCTTCCAGGACGTCCGCCGCCGCGTCGGCAACTGACCCCCGCAAGCACTGAAGGATTGTGAGCATGAGCCAGAACAGTCTGCGTGTGGTGTGGGTCTACCCCGACCTGCTCAGCACCTACGGCGACCAGGGCAACGTCCTGGTCCTGGAGCGGCGGGCGCGCCAGCGCCGGCTGGATGTCCAGCGCGTCGACATCCGGTCCGACCAGCCCATCCCGACCTCCGGGGACATCTACCTGATCGGCGGCGGTGAGGACCGCCCGCAGCGGCTCGCGGCCGAGCGGCTGCGCCGCGACGGCGGCCTGAACCGGGCCGTCGCCAACGGTGCGATCGTCTTCTCGGTCTGCGCCGGCTACCAGATCCTGGGCCACGAGTTCATCAACGACCTGGGCCAGCGCGAGCAGGGCCTCGGCCTGCTCGACGTCATCAGCACCCGCGGCGAGGGCGAGCGCTGCGTCGGCGACGTCCTCGCGGACATCGACGAGCCGCTGGGCCTGCCGCCGCTGACGGGCTTCGAGAACCACCAGGGCATCACCCACCTCGGCCCGACGGCCCGCCCGTTCGCCCGCGTGCGCTACGGCAACGGCAACGGCACGGGCGACGGCTTCGAGGGTGCGTACAACGACACCGTCTTCGGTACGTACATGCACGGCCCGGTGATGGCCCGCAACCCGCACATCTCGGACATGCTGATCAAGCTGGCGCTGGACGTCAACGCCCTGCCGCCGGTGGACGACCGCTGGTACGAGGCGCTGCGCGCCGAGCGCATCGCGGCGGCGACCCAGTCGGCGTAGCCCTGCCGACCGCATGACGGACGGTCGTGTCCCCCGCCACCTACCGCTAGTAAGGTGGCGGGGACGCAACCGGACGACGGGGTCCGGTCTCCCGCCCTGTTGCGAAGGTTTCCCCCTGTCATGCGCATTGGTGTACTCACCTCCGGAGGCGACTGCCCCGGTCTGAACGCCGTCATCAGGTCCGTCGTGCACCGCGCGGTCGTCGACCACGGCGACGAGGTCATCGGCTTCCACGACGGCTGGAAGGGCCTCCTCGAAGGCGACCACCGCAGGCTC
Organism: Streptomyces roseifaciens; assembly: GCF_001445655.1. Lineage (NCBI taxonomy): Bacteria > Bacillati > Actinomycetota > Actinomycetes > Kitasatosporales > Streptomycetaceae > Streptomyces > Streptomyces roseifaciens. The sequence goes on along the minus strand of NZ_LNBE01000002.1, from coordinate 192,057 downwards.
GACCTGGACGCCGTGGCCGGCATCCTGGCCACCGGCGGCACCATCCTCGGCTCCTCGCGGGTCCAGCCCGCGCAGCTGCGGGACGGTGTCGAGCGGGCCAAGGGCCACGTGGCCGACCTCGGTCTGGACGCCGTCATCCCCATCGGCGGCGAGGGGACCCTCAAGGCCGCCCGCCTGCTGTCGGACGCCGGCCTGCCGATCGTCGGCGTGCCCAAGACCATCGACAACGACATCGCCTCGACGGACGTCACGTTCGGCTTCGACACGGCCGTGGGCGTGGCGACCGAGGCGCTGGACCGGCTGAAGACCACCGCCGAGTCGCACCAGCGGGTGCTGATCGTGGAGGTCATGGGCCGGCACACCGGCTGGATCGCCCTGCACTCGGGCATGGCCGCCGGCGCGCATGCCATCGTCGTGCCCGAGCGGCCCTTCGACATCGACGAGCTGACCGAGGTCGTCGGCCGGCGCTTCGAGGCCGGCAAGCGCTTCGCGATCGTCGTCGTCGCCGAGGGCGCCAAGCCACGCGAGGGCTCCATGGCCTTCGAGACGGGCGCCACGGACGTCTACGGGCACGAGCGGTTCGCCGGGGTGGCCCGGCAGCTCTCCGACGAGCTGGAGCGGCGCCTGGGCAAGGAGGCCCGCCCGGTGATACTCGGCCACGTGCAGCGCGGCGGCACGCCCACCGCGTACGACCGCGTCCTCGCGACCCGGTTCGGCTGGCACGCGGTCGAGGCGGTGCACCACGGGACGTTCGGCATGATGACGGCCCTGCGCGGCACGGACATCACGCTGGTGCCGCTGGCGGAGGCCGTGGAGCGGCTCAAGACCGTGCCGCAGGAGCGGTACACCGAGGTCGAGTGCGTGCTCTGAGTCCTTTTGCCCGGTGTCTCCCGCCTTCCGGCGGGGCGCCCCCGGCCGCGGGCGCGGCCCGGGGCGCCTCTACTCTGGTCCCGGCGCATCGGTGCGAAATGGGAGAGAGCGGATGGATCACAGCGGGCACGGCATGATGCACATGGACATGCCGCCGTTCACGCTGGAACGGGGTCTGCAGTTCAGTGGCGATCCATTCTTCATGATCGGCTGTCTGCTGGCCCTGGCCCTCTACGGCTGGGCGGTGGTCCGGCTGCGGCGGCGCGGAGACGCCTGGCCGGTCGGCCGGACCGTCGCGTTCGTCCTCGGCGTGCTGACCGTGTGGCTGGTGATGTGCACCAAGCTCAACGACTACGGCATGGTCATGTTCAGCGTGCACATGGTGCAGCACATGGTCATCAGCATGCTGTCGCCGATCCTGATCCTGCTCGGCGCCCCGGTGACCCTGACGCTGCGGGCGCTGCCGGCGGCCGGGCGCGGCCGCAAGGGCCCGCGCGAGTGGCTGGTCGCCCTGCTCCACAGCCGCTACATGCGCGTCATCACGCACCCGGTGTTCACGATCCCGCTGTTCATCGCGAGCCTGTACGCGCTGTACTTCACCCCGCTCTTCGACTTCCTGATGGAGTCCAGGACGGGCCACATCGCGATGATGGTGCACTTCCTCGCCGTGGGCCTGGTGTTCTTCTGGCCGATCATGGGCGTGGACCCGGGCCCGCACCGGCCGGGCTACGTGATGCGGATGCTGGAGCTGTTCGCGGGCATGCCCTTCCACGCCTTCTTCGGCATCGCGCTGATGATGGCCTCGGAGCCGATGATCGGCACGTACATGCACCCGCCGGCCTCGCTGGGCATCGACGCGCTGGAGGACCAGCAGGCGGGCGGCGGCATCGCCTGGGCGTTCAGCGAGATCCCGTCGGTCGTGGTGCTGCTCGCGCTGGCCTACCAGTGGTACCGCTCCGAGCAGCGGCAGGCGCGGCGCTCGGACCGGGCCGCGGACCGCAACGGCGACAAGGAGCTGGAGGCCTACAACGCCTACCTCGCCTCGCTGCGCTCGCGGGAGACCTGACGGGCGGGCGTACGCGGGAGGCGTGCGCGCAAGCTCTGGCGGCAGGGGCCGCGGCCGGGAGACCATGGACTCCAGGCCGCGGCCCCTTTCGCGCGTCGGCGCGCTCCCGGGCCGCCGTGAGGAGGTGCGGGGATGCCCGGATCGACGAAGGCGATGGCGGGGCTGACGGTGGGGGGCCTCGTCGTGGTGACGGCGTACACCGTGACCATCGGCAGCAACGGCTGGCTGTGGTTCGCGTGGGTGATGCTGACGCTGCTGACGATAGGGACGCTCGTGGCCCGGGGGACGTGAGCGAAGGCCCGGGCAGGCCGGAAGCGGATCAGAAGGGTCAGAAGCGGAAGACCGGCCCGGTCGCCACGTCGAGCGCGCAGGGGTTGGGGAAGGTCTTGTGCCACACGACGGGGCGCCCGTTCCAGTCGCCCTCGGCGGTCGCGGTCACGGGGTCGTACTCCCGCGTGCACTGGTGCCCGGCTCCGGTCACCCGGCCGGGGTCGCCCTTCGCGCGGTGCAGCGTCGTGCACGCCTCCGTGGCGTGGGGGTGGTGGCCTCCGGCGTCCGGGCAGCTCAGCTGGACCCCGCGGATCCAGGTGTTCTGCGCGCCGGAGACGGTGAGGAAGAACCGCCCGTCGGTGCCGTCCGCGCCGCCGGAAGGGCCCTGCAGCTCGTCCGCCGCGGCGGGCGGGGAGGCCAGGGCGAGGAGCGCGGCGGTGGTCGCCGCGGCGGCCACGGCGGTACGGGGAAGGGACATCGGTGCCTCCTGGGGCGCGGGGGTGCCCGGGCCCAAGGCCATCGCGCGCGGACCGCGCCGGGCAAGCTGCCACACCGTGCCGTCGCCCGGGTGGCGGCGGCAGGTCACCCGGCCGGTCCTCCGGCGCCGCGGGGTCGGGGCGGCAGGGCGCTGACGGCGGGTCGGCGCGGGACGGCCGGGCGTGGGCAGGGCCACCGTACCGCCCGTAACGCCCTTGCCAGGGCCCTGTGATGCCGGGGGTACGGGGGAACACACGGCGGACGGGGGCGCGTTGGAGTGCAGCACGGTGCGAGGGCGCATGGGGCTCCCGTGACCTGCAGCGGCCTTGCCGAGGCGGCGTGGGGCCGGCGCGTCACCGCTGCCCGGTCAGGCACGGGCCGCCCCGCACCGCCGCCAGCCACTCCGCCCGCAGCCGCTCGTAGGCCCGGCGCTCCTCGCCGTTGAGCATCCGGCCGCGGCGCTCCGCCAGGAACGCGCGGATCGCGTCGTTGATCTCCTCGGGCGACCGGGTGAGGTCCGGGGTGGCGGGCATGAGCACAGGCTACGAGGAGCGGGCGGCCAAAACACCGAGAACCGTCGAGGTTCGCAGAATGCTCATCAAATGGTCATCCAGCCTGATACGTCCCCGATGCCCCTCCGTGCTCGCCGGGGCCCGCCGGGGCCCTGCCGACGCGGACGCAGCGGCGCCCCGGTCCACGGGGGACCGGGGCGCCGTGTGGTGCGGTGGAACCCTTACGCCTTCTTCGCCGGGGCGGGCTTCGGCGGCTCCGGGATGGCGTGCGGGGCGCACGTCACGTCCTTCGCGTCGAGCTTGCCCTCGATGAGGTAGGCGTCGAGCTTCGCGTTGATGCAGGGGTTGGCCTCACCGGTGACGCCGTGCGAGCCGGCGCCCTTCTCGGTGATCAGGCGGGAGCCCTTGAACCGCTTGTGCAGCTCCACGGCGCCCGCGTACGGGGTGGCCGCGTCGCGCTCGCTCTGGAGGATCAGGGTCTGCGGCAGGCCCTTGTGCGTGGTGACCTCGATGGGCGTGCCCTGCGGGCCCTTCCACGTGGCGCACGGGAGGTTCATCCAGGCGTTGGCCCAGGTCATGAAGGGGGCCTCGCGGTGGATGCGGGTGTTGTCGCGGTCCCACTTCTTCCAGCTGGTGGGCCACTTGGCGTCGGCGCACTCGACCGCCGTGTAGACGGCGTTGCCGTTCTCCTTGGAGATGTTGCCCGCGGTGTCGGACAGGTCGGGGCCCGCGCCCTCGACCAGCGGCTTCTCGTCACCGGCGACGTACTTGCTCCAGGTCTCGGCGACCGGGACCCACGAGGAGTCGTAGTACGCCGCGTCCTGGAAGAAGGTGGTCAGCTCGGCCGGGCCGACGACCCCGCCGATGGGCTTCTTCTTGGCGGTGGCCCGGAGCTTCTCCCAGTTCTTCTGGACCTGGGCCCGGGTGGCGCCCAGGTGGAAGGTGGAGTCGTACTTGGCGACCCAGTCCTCCCAGTCCTTGAAGCGGGCCTCGAAGGCGACGTCCTGCTCCAGGTTGGCCTGGTACCAGATGTTGTCCTGGGCCGGGTTGACGACGCTGTCGACGACGAGGCGGCGGACGTGGGTCGGGAACAGGGTGCCGTAGACGGCGCCGAGGTAGGTGCCGTAGGAGACGCCCAGGTAGTTGAGCTTCTTCTCGCCGAGGGCGGCTCGGACGACGTCGATGTCGCGCGCGGTGTTCGCCGTGGTGAGGTACGGCAGCAGCTTGCCGCTGCGCTCGGCACAGCCGTCGGCGTACTGACGGGCGAGCTTGCGCTGGGCGAGCTTGTCGGCCTCGTTCGCGGGCACCGGGTCGGGCTTGGGCGCCGCGACGAACTTCTGCGGGTCGACGCAGGAGATCGGGGCGGAGTGGCCGACGCCGCGCGGGTCGAAGCCCACGAAGTCGTACGCCTTCGCCGTCTTCGCCCAGAGCGGGGCCTTGGTGGTGATGCGGCGCGGGAACCTCATGCCGGAGCCGCCGGGGCCGCCGGGGTTGTAGAGGAGGGCGCCCTGGCGCTCGTCGGCGGTACCGGTCGAACGGGCCCGGTCCACTGCGATCTTGATGGTGGGCCCGTCCGGCTTGGCGTAGTCGACGGGGACCGTGACGTAACCGCACTGGATGGGCTTCTCGAGGCCCCAGGAGGCAGGACAGTCCTGCCACTTGATGCCCGCCTTGGCCGCGCGCTCGGCGGCCGTCTTCACACCGCGGGCCTCTGCGGCCCCGCCCGGCACGCGCTCGCTGGCGCCGGCGGCCGGGGCGGTCAGGAACCCGGCCACCAGCGCGCCGGTCACCAGGGTGCCGGCCGCGCCGAGTATTGACGTGTGTCTCACGTAGGAATCCCCCTGCTGGGTACGCCGCTTGGAGCGGCGGAGATCGCAATGCTGCAGGGGGATCCTTTCGTCTCCCATCCCACAAAGGACAGGTCGTACGAGTGTTCTTTACTAATCCGTAAGAATGATGAAACACAGGGTGATGCGTGTGGCGGCATTCATCACCGGCACACCACATCGCCCGTATCGCCCTATCTGCCGACATCCATCCCCAAGAGCCCGGTTTCGAGCAGCGTTCGCACTTGCAGGCCGTCCGGGGCCACGGCGCTCACCAGCGCGGCCGGACCGGCCAGCGGGGCGACGACGGCCGTCGGGCCCAGCACCCGCGGCGCGACGGGGGCCGGACCGAAGGCCGGGTCCACCACGAGGAGTTGGCCGGCCGCCCGGTGACCACCCAGGACCGCCCCGCCGTCCCAGCCGGGCACGCCCGGACCGTACGACAACTCCTGGTCGTAGAGCGGGCGTCCGCCGCGCCGGACGGTCAGACGGGCCGTCAGCCGTCCCGGCCGCTCCCCCGCGCGCCCCAGGATCTGCTCCTCGCGGAACACCAGCCTGGCCGTGGGGGCGAGTTCGATGCGCGTGGTCATCCGCAGCTCGCCGCCGCGCGCGGAGATCAGTGGCTCGGGGAGCCAGCGCAGCTCGGCGCCCTCGCCGACGCGAATGTATACGTCGTAGGTCGCCGGCGCGCCCGTGCGGCCGGGCAGGGCGATCGTGGCGGCCGTGGTGGAGAAGTGCACCACGGCGCCGTCCTCCACCTCGGCGGACAGCGTGAGGGCGTCGCCGCCCAGCGGCGCGCTCATCGCGCCGACCAGGCACACCCGCGCCTCGGCCCCCGGCGAGCGCAGCCGCCGCAGGGCGAACGGGCCGCCGCCGTCGAGGACGGGCAGGGCGGTGCCGCCCCTGCCGTCCGCGACGGCCACGATCCGGGCGGAGGCCACCAGCCCGGCCCCTTGCGGCGGCGCGGGGGCGGCGGCGAGAGCGGTCACGAGGACGCGGTCCAGGCGGCGAGCTGTGCGCGCACCCACGTCGTGACCGGCTCCACGCCGCCCTCCGTGACGAGGGACGTGAAGACGGCCGGGAGTTCGCCCCGCTGCGCCTTGGCGTCGCGGGCCATCCCCTCCAGGTCGACGCCGACGTACGGGGCGAGGTCGGTCTTGTTGACGACGAGCAGGTCGGCGGTGGTGATGCCGGGGCCGCCCTTGCGCGGGATGTCGTCGCCGCCCGCGACGTCGATGACGAAGATCTGCGCGTCCACCAGGCCCTTGGAGAACGTGGCGGTGAGGTTGTCGCCCCCGGACTCGACCAGGACGAGGTCGAGCGGCCCGGCCCCCGAGGAGGAGAACACGGCCTCGAGGTCCTCCACGGCCTCCAGGTTGGCGGAGATGTCGTCGCGGATGGCGGTGTGCGGGCAGGCGCCGGTCTCGACGGCGGTGATCCGCTCCGCCGGCAGGACGGCGTTGCGCAGCAGGAACTCGGCGTCCTCGCGGGTGTAGATGTCGTTGGTGACGACGGCGATGGACAACTCCTCGCGCAGGGCGCGGCAGAGCGCGGCGACGGTCGCGGTCTTGCCGGAGCCGACGGGCCCGCCGAGGCCGATCCGCAGGGCCCGGCGCGTCCCGTCGGGGCGGACGGGCGAGGCGGCGCTGTAGGTGTGGCGGTGGGGGTAGGTCTCGGGGTGGTCGAGGTGCATGGTCCCCTCCTGGGGGGTTCGTTCGTACGGGTGTCGGTGGTTCAGCTCGCGAAGAGCCGTACGGGCCAGGCCGCGTGGAGCTCCGCGCCGATGTCGAGCAGCGGGGCCGAGCAGGCGGGCAGGGCGTCCGGGCCCTCGGCGGCCGCGCGGTGCGCGGCCGCGGTGGCGGCGGCCGCCACCGCGTCGAGCTCCGGCGCCAGCCGGGCCAGTACCGCCGTCGCCACGAACGGGTCGAGGCTCAGCAGGCGTACGACCGCGGTGGCCGGACCGCTGACCGACTCGTAGACGGCGGCGTAGGCGGCGTCCAGCGGGCCGAGCCCGGCGGACCGGGCCGCGAGGCCGAGGACGACCGGCTGGTGGGCGCCGCGCGGGCGGGCCGCGGCGAGGGCGTCGAGCTCCGCCGAGGGCCAGGCGGCGCGGGCGGCGCGCATCATCTGCCGGCCCAGGCGGCGGGCGGCGGTGCGCAGGGCGGGTACGGGGGTGCGGGCGTCCGCGGCGTCGTCGAGGGCGAGCGGGTCGAGGCCGGCCGCGGCCGCGGCGGCGAGGGCGGCCGCGGTGAGCCCGGCGGTGTGCAGCCGGCCCCGGCAGAACTCCTCCAGGGTCCGGCCGTCGGTGATCCGCCCGGCCTTGACGGCGGCCTCGGCGCCGCCGGAGTGGGCGTGGCCGCCCGCGGGGAAGCGTCCGTCGGCGAGGACGAGGAGGGCGGCGGGGCCGGCCGCCCTCCTCGCGGTGCGGGCCGGCCCCGCGCCTGCGACGGTCTCTGTCGTCGTGCTCATCAGAACAGGAAGTAACGCTGGGCCATCGGCAGTTCCGCCGCCGGCCGGGGTTCGATCACTTCTCCGTCGACGGTGACCGTGAACGTGTCGGGGTCGACCTCCACCCTCGGCCGGGCGTCGTTGTTGCGCATGTCCGCCTTGGTGACGCCGCGCGTGGAGCGTATGGGGACGAAGCGCTTGCCGAGGCCCAGACGTTCGGGGAGGCCGTCGTCCATGGCCCACTGGGTGACGAAGTTGAGGGAGTTGGCGGCCGGGGCGCGGCCGTGGGCGCCGAACATGGGGCGCGGCAGGACCGGCTGCGGGGTGGGGATGGAGGCGTTGGCGTCGCCCATCTGCGCGTAGGCGATCTGGCCGCCCTTGATGACGAGCTGCGGCCGTACGCCGAAGAAGGCGGGGTCCCACAGCACGAGGTCCGCGAGCTTGCCCGGCTCCACGGAGCCGATCTCGTGGTCGAGGCCCTGTGCGACGGCCGGGTTGATGGTGTATTTGGCGACGTAGCGCCGGGCTCGCGCGTTGTCGGCCGGTCCGTCGCCGGGCAGGGTGCCGCGGCGTCTCTTCATCACGTGCGCGGTCTGCCAGGTGCGCAGCACGACCTCCCCGATGCGGCCCATCGCCTGGGAGTCGGAGGAGATGATCGAGATCGCCCCGAGGTCGTGCAGGACGTCCTCGGCGGCGATGGTGCCCGGCCGGATGCGGGATTCGGCGAAGGCGAGGTCCTCGGGGACGCCCGGGTTGAGGTGGTGACAGACCATCAGCATGTCGAGGTGTTCGTCGACGGTGTTGACGGTGTGCGGCCGGGTGGGGTTGGTGGAGCTGGGCAGGACGTTGGCCTCGGAGACGACGGTGATGATGTCGGGGGCGTGCCCGCCGCCGGCGCCTTCGGTGTGGTAGGCGTGGATGGAACGGCCGGCGATGGCCGCGAGGGTGTCCCCGACGAAGCCGGCCTCGTTGAGGGTGTCGGTGTGGATGGCGAGCTGGGCGCCGCTCTCCTCGCACACGGCCAGGCAGGCGTCGATGACGGCGGGGGTCGCCCCCCAGTCCTCGTGGATCTTGAAGCCGACGGCGCCGGCCCGCAGCTGGGCGCGCATCGAGTCGTACGAGACGGTGTTGCCCTTGCCCAGCAGGCCGATGTTGACGGGGTAGCCCTCCATGGCCTCGAACATCCGGGCAAGGTGCCAGGCTCCGGGGGTGATGGTGGTGGCCTTGCTGCCCTCGGCCGGCCCGGTGCCGCCGCCGAGCAGGGTGGTGACGCCGGAGGCGAGGGCCTCGTCCGCGGCCTGGGGGCAGATGAAGTGGACGTGGGCGTCGACGGCCCCGGCGGTGAGGATCTTGCCGTTGCCGGCGATGACCTCGGTCTCGGGGCCGATGACGAGGTCGGGGTGGACGCCGTCCATGGTGTCGGGGTTGCCGGCCTTGCCGACGCCGGTGATCCGGCCGTCGCGGATGCCGATGTCGGCCTTGACGACGCCCCAGTGGTCGAGGACGAGGGCCCCGGTGATGACGGTGTCGGGGGCCCCGTCCGCCCGGGTCGCGCGGGACTGGCCCATCGACTCGCGGATGACCTTGCCGCCGCCGAAGACGGCCTCGTCGCCGGCGTGCCCGGGCCCGCCGCTGCGGTCCTCCTCGATCTCGACGACGAGGTCGGTGTCGGCGAGGCGGACGCGGTCGCCGACGGTCGGCCCGTAGAGGCCGGCGTAGGCGACGCGGCTGAGTTCAGTCATCGAGCGGTCCCCCGCACTCGCCGCGCAGGCCCTCGACGATGCGCTTGCCGCCGATGGGGACGAGGTCGACCTGGAGGGGGATGCCGGGCTCGAAGCGGACGGCGGTGCCGGCGGCGATGTCGAGGCGCTTGCCGCGGGCCGCCGCGCGGTCGAAGTCGAGGCCGGGGTTGGCCTCGGCGAAGTGGTAGTGCGAGCCGACCTGCACCGGGCGGTCGGCGGCGTTGAGCACGGTGAGCCGGGTGCGGTGCAGCCCCTGGTTGAGGGCCACGGGCTCGGCGGCGTACAGGATTTCTCCGGGGATCATCGCGGGTCCTCCCCGTCAGCAGATCGGTTCGTGAACGGTGACGAGCTTGGTGCCGTCGGGGAAGGTGGCCTCGACCTGGACGTCGTGGAGCATCTCGGGGATGCCCTCCATGACGTCGTCGCGGGTGAGCACCCTGCGCCCGGAGGACATCAGCTCGGCGACGGTGCGGCCGTCCCGGGCGCCTTCGAGGACGTGGACCGTGATCAGGGCCACCGCCTCGGGGTGGTTGAGGAGCAGGCCGCGGGCCTTGCGCTTGGCGGCCACGTCGGCGGCCACGTGCAGGAGCAGTCGTTCCTGCTCGCGCGGGGAGAGTTGCATGCGTCCCACCTCACTGTCGTCCCAGGTGTCCCGGATGGACGCACCGGGACGCCACCCGAGTTCAACACGGTGTTGACCTGGGGTTCTCCGGCCGGTGGCCAGTGATTGCAGATTAGGGCGGAACCTTTTCCAACGCGTTAACTGACTCTTTGCACTGCCATGGCCACGGGTCCGGGCGCCATCTGTCGTCTGCATCTACTGGATCTTCTGGGCCGGATCATGGCCGTCCGTCCGCACGACACGTACCGCCGGCTACGGGCGGCGCAGACCATGGTCGTCGCGGTGGTGCGACGGCGCCGCGGCTCGCATGCCCGTACGAAAGGGGCGAACGGAAGGTGCGAGCGGGTCATGCCGACGCGGACGATACGGGTCCCCGGCGCAGAGCGCCGGGGGCGAAGGGATCTCCGCGCCATGTGCGCCGGAGGGCCTGGGGTCCGCACCCGAATAAACCCCGGTCCCCTCCATGGAGGATCACGGCGTAGACGGGGCGCGGTGATCTATTTGGCGCGGGCGGCCGGATTGCTCGCGGGCCGGTACGAACCGCCGCAGGCCAGCGGCTCAGCCGGCTTGCGCGCACACCATCAAATCACCCCGCGTCCACCGGAATTGCCCAGAAGTGATCAGGCTCACATACCCCTGGTTCCGCTCGGAATCGGCACGGCGGCTGCGCCAAGATCCCTCCGACGACAAGACCCCGCCACCCCGGCGGGGCGGTCCCGGTGGACGCCGAACCCTGCCGCCGCCGGGATGCCGGGTCGACTTCAGGGCAACGGCAGGGATGGAGGACCCAAGAGTGGTGGGACGACCAAGAGTAGTGCGGTCGGCCCTTGGGGTGAAGCCGTTGACAGCGGCCGGGCAACCTTCGCCTGCCCGAACCCGACAGGTCATCCTTCACAGGCGGCTGACGAAGGGTTAGCGCATGGGCGCGCACAAACGTCCGTCAAAGCTGTCCAGGGCCGGTGCCGCATCGGCCCTCACTCTCGCCGCCGTCGGGGCCACCGTGCTGGTTCCGGGCGGCGCGGCAGAGGCGGAGGCGTCGACCGTCTCCACCCAGGCACTGCGGATCGCGGCCTCGAAGCAGGGCTCCCCCTACCAGTGGGGAGCGACCGGACCCTCCCGGTTCGACTGCTCGGGCCTGACGCTCTACTCCTTCAAGCGGGCCGGGAAGTCCCTGCCCCGCACCGCCGCCCAGCAGTACAACAGCACCCGCCACATCCCCCGCTCCGCACGCGAACGCGGCGACCTCGTCTTCTTCGTCTCGGGGCGCGGGATCTACCACGTGGGGATATACAACGGGGACGGCCGCATCTGGCACGCACCCAAGACGGGCGCGGTCGTCCGCCTGGAGCGGATCTGGACCAACAGCGTCCTCTACGGCCGGGTCGGCTGACCCGGCGTCACCGGACCGCCCGGAGACCCCGGAAGGCCGCCCGGTGACACGACTCACCGCAACTCCCCGCACGAGGGCCCGAAGCGGCCCGAGGCCCCCCGCACCGCGTGCGGGGGGCCTGGCCGGCCGGAGGGGAGTTCAGCGCTCTGCGCTGACCGGCACGGTCCAGGGGAGGGAGATCCACACCGTCTTGCCGCCGTCGGAGGTCGGCGTGCAGAACAGCCGCCCGCCGTGCTCCGCGGTGAGACAGCGGATGATCACCATGCCGCGCCCGTTGTCCTGCTGGACCGCGGCGGGCAGCCGCCGGGGGAAGCGCGGGTGGCTGTCGGTGACGCCGATGCGCAGATGCTGATCGCGGTCGAGGCGGACGTCCACGGTGAAGGTGGGCGACTGTCCCCGGGTGTGCTGCACGGCGTTGGTCGCGAGCTCGGAGACGATCAGGCGCACGGTCTCGGAGGTGTCGGTCCCGCCCGGAAGCCCCCAGTCCGCCAGCACCTCCGCGACGTAGCGGCGCGCCGTGGAGACCGAGGCGGGGGCGCTCGGCAGCGTGACGGTGGCTTCTTGGTGGTCTGCCATGGCGGTGGCCCTTTCAGCCGAGGTCCCGCCGAGACCGGACTCCGGTGCACTGCCGCGGAAAATCGGGAAGCGTGCCGAAAGTCGTGGGGGGCATGAGCGGCCTCGGACGGCTCTGCGCGACAGACTGCCACTGATAACGCCTGTGATGGGAGCGATCCCCCAACATATGCATATATCTGTCGCCCGAAGCAGTGAACTCTACGACGAGCGACCGGATTCACGCGGCACACTGGGCTATTGACACTGACGTATGACAGCGACAGTGACCCAGGGGAGGGCCAATGCGGTACGGACCGGCGGTACGCCGCCGCAAGCTGGGGGCGGAGCTGCGCCGCCAGCGCGAACTGGCCGGGCTGACGAGCCTGGAGGCCGCGCGCGCGGTGGGCTGGCACCAGTCGAAGGTCAGCCGGATCGAGACGGGCAGCAGTGGCGTGAAACCTGCGGACGTCGCCCGGCTGCTGGACGCCTACGGGGTCACCGACGCCGAGCTGCGCGCGCTGCTGGGGGCGCTGTGCGGCGCGGGGTCCCCCGAACCGGGCGAGGGTGCGGGGGCCCGGCGCGGCTGGTGGTACGCCTACCGCGACCGGCTGCCGCCCGCCTATCTCGACTTCATCAGCCTGGAGTCGGAGGCCTTGCGGTTAAGCACCCTGGAGACCACCGTGGTGCCCGGCCTGCTGCAGACGCCGGACTACGCCCGCGCCGTGACCCGCGCGGCCCTCGGCGACCCCGCGCCGGAGCAGGTCGAGGAGCTGGTGCGGGTGCGCCTGGCGCGCCAGGCGGTGCTCCGGGGCGAGCAGCCGCTGGAGGTGTGCGCCGTGCTGGACGAGGCCGTACTGCGGCATGAGGTCGGCGGACCGGAGGTCATGGCCGGGCAGTTGCGGCACCTGGTGGAGACGGGATCACTGGGGCACGTGCGGCTGCACGTCCTGCCCTTCTCCAGTGGCGGCCATATCGGCATCACCGGGCCTTTTGTTATTTTCTCATTTCCGCGCATTGCTGATCTGGACGTGGTTGTTCTCGACCACTTGACGAGTAGCCTCTACCTGGAGCGGAAAGAAGACCTCCGGGCGTACGGCGCGGCCTTCGCGACACTGCGCGCACACGCCCTCTCGCACGAGAAATCGCTGGAATTCATCGCCGGGATCAACGACGGCGCGTAAGGAGGCACCATGTCCGCAATGCCTCGGTACGTACCCCACCGTTCCACCCCTGCAGCGCTTTCCCTGCTCCGCGAGGCTCCATGGCGGCGCAGCAGTCACAGCACCGGATACAACAACTGCGTCGAGACGGCCGGACCGCTCCCCGGCCACCTCCTCGCCGTGCGCGACTCCAAGCGGACGGGCGGTCCCGCGCTCCTCTTCCGCTCCGCCGCGTGGTCCTGCTTCGTCGAGGGGCTGCGCGACGGCGGGATCGACCCGCTCTGACCCGGTAGGACCCTTTCCTTCAGGTCTCTCTCGGCTCTCTCAGATCTCTCAGGTCTCTCAGCTCCCTGCTTCTGCTCCCTCAGGCGGCCGGCGCGGTCCGTACGATCGCGTCGGCCGCGGCCGTCACCTGCCGGTCCGACAGATCGGCCCGGGCGGTCAGCCGCAGCCGTGAGACGCCGTCCGGCACGGACGGCGGCCGGAAGCAGCCGACCGCGATACCCGCCTCCCGGCAGTCCGCCGCCCACCGCACCGCCGCCTCCGGCGAGGGGGCCCGTACGGAGACCACCGCCGCGTCGGGCCGTACCGCCACGAAGCCCGCCGCCACCACCCTGCGGTGCAGTTCGGCGGCGATCCCCCGGACCCGCTGCGCCCGCTGCGGCTCACGGCGCAGCACCGTGAGGGCCGCCAGCGCGGCGCCGGCCGCCGCCGGTGCGAGGCCGGTGTCGAAGATGAACGTGCGGGCGTTGCTCACCAGGTGCCTGATCACCCGCTCCGGGCCCAGCACCGCACCGCCCTGGCTGCCCAGCGCCTTCGACAGCGTCACCGTGGCGACGACGTCCGGGTCGCCCGCCAGTCCCGCCGCGTGCACCGCGCCCCGGCCGCCCTCGCCGAGGACGCCGAGCCCGTGCGCGTCGTCCACGAGCAGGGCCGCGCCGTGTTCGCGGCACGCCCGGGCGAGCGCGGGCAGCGGGGCGGCGTCGCCGTCGACGGAGAAGACGGAGTCGGTGACGGCGAGCGCGGGGCCGTCGTGTGCCGCGAGGGCCTTGCGGACGGCGTCCGGGTCGGAGTGCGGCACGACCGCCTTCTCGGCGCGGGCCAGCCGGCAGCCGTCGATCAGGGAGGCGTGGTTGCCCTCGTCGGAGACGAGCAGGGCCGCACCGCCGGCGCCGCCGGGCCCGGCGAGTGCGGTGACGGCGGCGAGGTTGGCCGCGTAGCCGGAGGAGAACACGAGCGCGGCCTCGAAGCCGCAGAAGGCGGCGAGCTCCTCCTCCAGCCGGGCGTGCAGGGCGGTGCTGCCGGTGACCAGACGGGAGCCCGTCGCCCCGGCGCCCCACCGGCGGGCCGCCTCGGCGGCGGCCTCGGTGACCTCCGGGTGGCGGGTGAGGCCCAGGTAGTCGTTGCCCGCCAGGTCGGTCAGCGGCGAGTCGGCGGGGCGGGGCCGCAGGGTCCGTACGAGCCCGGCCGCCAGGCGCCGCTCGTGGTGCGCGTCGATCCAGGCGAAGGGGTCCCGGAGGGCGGACCGGGGCGAGTCCTGAGGCATGCGGCCGTCCTTCGCGTTCCAGGGGGCTGGGGGCCGGTTCTGTGGAGCCCGGATAGAACCTCTGTAGAACGTAGCGGGCGTCACACCTGGTCAGGGTGTGGCAATACACACACATCAATCCGCCGGAGTTGTGCGATCCCTACCTTGGCCCGGGGTACGGCCGTGAGCGAGGATCACCGCCATGGACCTGCTGAACACGCTGGTGGACAAGGGGCTGCGGCGCGAGCCGCCGACCCGCGAAGAGGCGCTCGCCGTGCTGGCGACGTCCGACGACGACCTGCTCGACGTGGTGGCCGCGGCGGGCAAGGTGCGCCGCAGGTGGTTCGGGCGCCGGGTGAAGCTCAACTACCTGGTCAACCTCAAGTCCGGGCTCTGCCCCGAGGACTGCTCGTACTGCTCGCAGCGGCTCGGTTCCAAGGCCGGGATCCTCAAGTACACCTGGCTCAAGCCGGAGGACGCCTCCAAGGCCGCCGCGGCGGGTGTCGCCGGCGGGGCGAAGCGGGTCTGCCTGGTCGCCAGCGGCCGCGGGCCCACGGACCGGGACATCGACCGGGTCTCCAGGACCATCGAGGCGATCAAGGAGCAGAACGAGGACGTCGAGGTGTGCGCCTGCCTCGGACTGCTCTCCGCGGGCCAGGCCGAGCGGCTGCGCGCCGCCGGCGCCGACGCGTACAACCACAACCTCAACACCTCCGAAGCCACCTACGGCGACATCACCACCACCCACACCTACGCCGACCGCGTCGACACCGTGCAGCAGGCGCAGGCCGCGGGCATGTCCGCCTGCTCCGGGCTGATCGCGGGCATGGGCGAGAGCGACGAGGACCTCGTCGACGTCGTCTTCTCGCTGCGCGCGCTGGACCCCGACTCGGTGCCCGTCAACTTCCTCATCCCCTTCGAGGGCACGCCGCTGGCCAAGGAGTGGAACCTCACGCCGCAGCGGGCGCTGCGCATCCTCGCGATGGTGCGGTTCGTCTGCCCGGACGTCGAGGTGCGGCTGGCCGGCGGGCGCGAGGTGCACCTGCGCTCGATGCAGCCGCTCGCCCTGCACCTGGCCAACTCGATCTTCCTCGGCGACTACCTCACCAGTGAGGGCCAGGAGGGCAAGGCCGACCTGGACATGATCGCGGACGCCGGCTTCGAGGTGGAGGGCGCGGGCACGACGACGCTGCCGGCGCACCGGGCGGACGTCGCCGCCGCGGAGGCCGCCGGCTCCGGCTGCGGCGGCGGTTCGTGCGGGCCCTGCGGGGACGGCGGCGCCCCGGCCGCGGCGGCGGCCCCCGAGGCCGGGGCCGAGGTTGCGCCCGAGGCCGCCACCGGCCAGGAGGCCCGTACGGACCTGGTCGCCGTGCGGCGCCGCGGCGCGGGGACGGACCTGCCCCCCAATGCCTGAGCCGCTCACCCCCGGCGAGCTCCTCGCCCTCGACCGGCAGCACGTGTGGCACCCCTACGGCCCGATGCCCGGCCGCCAGGAGCCGCTGCTCGTGGAGTCCGCGTCGGGAGTGCGGCTGCGGCTCGCCGAACCGGTCGACGGCGTGCACGAGTTGATCGACGGGATGTCGTCGTGGTGGTCCGCCGTCCACGGCTACAACCACCCCGTCCTCAACGAGGCCGCGCGCGAGCAGCTCGGGCGGATGAGTCACGTGATGTTCGGCGGGCTCACCCACGAGCCCGCCGTGCGGCTGGCCGCCCGGCTCGTGGAGATCACTCCGGAGGGGCTGGAGCACGTCTTCCTCTCCGACTCCGGGTCGGTGTCGGTCGAGGTCGCCGTCAAGATGTGCCTGCAGTACTGGCGCTCGGCCGGACGGCCCGAGAAGCGGCGGCTGATGACCTGGCGCGGCGGCTACCACGGGGACACGTGGCAGCCGATGGCCGTGTGCGACCCCGACGGCGGGATGCACGAGCTGTGGTCCGGGGCGCTCCCGAAGCACGTCTTCGCGGACGCGCCGCCGGCCCTCTCGTCCGGCCCGGAGGCCGTCGCCGCGTACGCGGCGCACCTGCGCGAGACGATCGCGGCCCACGCCCACGAACTCGCGGCGGTCATCGTCGAACCGGTGGTGCAGGGCGCGGGCGGGATGCGCTTCCACGATCCCGTCTTCCTGCGGGTCCTGCGGGAAGCGTGCGACGAGCACGACGTGCTCCTCGTCCTCGACGAGATCGCCACCGGGTTCGGCCGCACGGGGCGGCTCTTCGCCGCGGAGCACGCGGGCATCACCCCCGACGTGATGTGCCTCGGCAAGGCGCTCACCGGCGGATACCTGAGCATGGCGGCGACGCTGTGCACGTCGCGGGTCGCCGACGGCATCTCGCGCGGCGAGGTGCCGGTGCTCGCGCACGGGCCGACGTTCATGGGCAACCCGCTCGCCGCGGCCGTGGCGAACGCGTCGATCGACCTGCTGCTGGAACAGGACTGGCAGACGGAGGTCAAGCGCATCGAGACCGGGCTGCGCGACGGGCTCGCCGGGGCGGCCTCGCTGCCGGGCGTCCGGGACGTCCGGGTCCTCGGCGCGATCGGCGTCGTCCAGCTCGACCACGAGGCGGACGTCGCGGCGGCGACGCGGGCGGTGGTCCGCGAGGGCGTGTGGCTGCGCCCGTTCCGGGACCTGCTGTACGTGATGCCGCCGTACGTCACGAGCGACGAGGATCTGGCCCGGGTGTGCACGGCGGTGCGCGCGGCGGCCGGGGTCGCCTGACGGCGAGCACGCGTCGTTCCACGGTTCGCCTGCGGCGGCTCCCTGTCCCATGGGGCGGCCGGGCGACCGGAACAGAGGAACAGCGGCCGACGG
This sequence comes from Streptomyces roseifaciens, assembly GCF_001445655.1. Taxonomy (NCBI): domain Bacteria; kingdom Bacillati; phylum Actinomycetota; class Actinomycetes; order Kitasatosporales; family Streptomycetaceae; genus Streptomyces; species Streptomyces roseifaciens. The sequence continues at coordinate 174,787 of NZ_LNBE01000002.1, read as the reverse complement.
CGCCGGCCTCGGGCACGCCGACGAGGCCGGTGCGCCCGCCCTGGTCGTGACCGCGTGCTCCCTTCCGCCGCCGCGGCGCGCAGCCGCACTCCTGGTGTCCGGTGGTGCCCGGTCGCCCGGTCAAGTCCTCGGCAAAGCCTCAGTGATCACGAACGGAGACACCGAACACCATGGCAGTACTGGTCGTCACAGGCACCGGGACCGAGATCGGCAAGACCGTGGTCACCGCTGCCGTCGCGGCGGCGGCGCGGGCCGCGGGCCGTTCCGTCGCCGTGCTCAAGCCCGCCCAGACCGGTGTCGCCCCCGGCGAGCCCGGTGACGTCGCCGAGGTGCGGCGGCTCGCGGGGAGCGGGGTGACCGGGGAGGAGCTCGCCCGGTTCCCGGAGCCGCTCGCGCCGGGTACGGCGGCGGCCCGGGCCGGTCTGGCCCCCGTGCGCCCCCCGCAGATCGCGGAGGCGGCCTCGCGGCTGGCGGAGAGCCACGACCTCGTCCTCGTCGAGGGCGCCGGCGGTCTCCTCGTCCGCCTGGACGAGGAGGGCGCGACCCTCGCGGACGCGGCCCGGCTGCTGGACGCCCCGGTCCTGGTGGTCGCGCAGGCCGGCCTCGGCACGCTGAACGTCACCGAGCTCACCGCGGAGGCCCTGCGCGCGCGCAGCCTGCGCTGCGCAGGCGTAGTGATCGGCAGCTGGCCGGCCGCCCCGGACCTGGCGATGCGCTGCAACCTCGCCGACCTGCCGGAGGCGGCCGGCGCCCCGCTGCTGGGCGCGGTTCCGGAGCGCGCAAGCGCCCTCGCGCCGGAGGCGTTCCGCGCGGCGGCCCCCGGCTGGCTGGCGCCGGAGCTGTCCGGCACGTGGGACGCGGCCGGCTTCACGGCGGCTCATCGCTGACCCCGCCCTCCCCGGCCGCCCCACGCACCCCTCCCGCCCCAACTGCCGTGACCGCAGCGGACATTGCGGCGCGCCGACGGTGCGGGCCGGTCCGGCCGGGGAACAATCGCGGTAGCCGTCGTCCCCGGAAAGGGGTGTGCCATGCTGCCACTTCGGAGCACCAGGTTGCCGCACGACGCCGTGCACCATCCTGTCTTCGCGCGCTTCTACGCCAAGGTGAGCCCGATCATCGACGAGCGGGCGGGGATCGGGGAGCACCGGCGCGAGCTGCTGGCCGGCCTGTCGGGGCGGGTGATCGAGATCGGCGCGGGCAACGGCCTGAACTTCCCTTACTACCCGGCGACGGTCTCGGAGGTCGTGGCGATCGAGCCCGAGCGCGGGCTGCGCAGGATCGCGCTGGAGGCGGCGGTCCGGGCGGGCGTCCCGGTGGACGTGGTGCCGGGCGCGGCCGAGGCGCTGCCGGTGAAGAGCGAGGCGTTCGACGCGGCGGTGACCTCGCTGGTGCTGTGCTCCGTCCGGGATGTGCGGCGTGCGCTGGCGGAGCTGCGGCGGGTCCTCCGGCCGGGTGGTGAGCTGCGGTTCTTCGAGCACGGGCGGGCGGAGGGCCTGGCGCTCGCGGTCACCCAGCGGGCGCTGGACCGCACGGTCTGGCCGGTGCTGTTCGGCGGGTGTCACACGGCGCGGGATCCGCTGGCGGCGATCGAGGCGGCGGGGTTCGAGCTGGGGGCGTTCAGCCGGCTGCGGGTGCCGCAGAGCCGGGTGCCGACCCCGGCCTCCCCGTGCGTGCTGGGGGTGGCCAGACGACCGGCGGCCCCGCCGGAGGCGGCCGGCGCGGTCGACGGGCACGCGTGACCGCCGCGCCGCCGCCCGCACCCCGGCCGGGCACTCCCCGGACCTGAGCGAGGCGTCGGCCCTGGAGGCGTTCGCACCAGTCGCACCAGTGATCGAGGAACTCCGGTAGGGCGTACACTCCCCCGATTACCCCGGAGCTCCGTCCGGATCATTGCTTTGCCCATCCTTTACCATGGATGGGCAAAGGCCCCGTTCAACGTGAAAGGTGTGAGCGTCCGCCCATGGGCGAGCCTCCCAGTAGTCCCCGCGGTCGACATCGCGCGGTCCCCGCCCCTTCGTCCGACCATGGGACGGAGGTGAACCGATGACCGAGGTAGTCCTGCTGGTGGTCGCCCTGCTGCTGACGCTGGCCTGTGCCGTCTTCGTCGCGGCGGAGTTCTCGCTGACCACGGTGGAGCGCGCCGACCTCGAGCGCGCCGCCGAGAAGGGCGAGCGCGGCGCGGCCGGCGCCGTCGAGGCCGTGCGCAGCCTCACCTTCCAGCTCTCCGGCGCCCAGCTCGGCATCACCGTGACCGGCCTGATCATCGGCATGATCTCCAAGCCGTCCATCGCGGCGCTGCTCACGGGCCCGATGAAGGCCGTGGGCCTCGGCTCCGCCGCCGCGTCCTCGACCGCCCTGGTGCTGGCCACGGTGCTGTCCACCGTCGTGCTGATGGTGGTCGGCGAGCTGGTCCCGAAGAACTGGGCGATCTCGCGCCCGCTGCCGGTGGCGAAGCGGGTCGCGGGCCCGCAGCGCGCGTTCTCCGCCGCCTTCCGCCCGCTGATCCGGCACCTGAACAACACCGCCAACCGCACCCTGCACCGGATGGGCCTGGAGCCCGCCGAGGAGCTGGCCTCCGCGCGCGGCCCGCAGGAGCTCGCTGCCCTCGCCCGGCACTCCGCCAAGGAGGGCGCCCTGGAGGCGGACACCGCCGAGCTGTTCGTACGCACCCTGAACCTGGCCGGACTGACGGCGGAGAACGTGATGACGCCCCGCGTCCAGGTCACCGCCCTCGACGCCCAGGCCAACGCCGAGGACGTCGCGAACGCGACCCGTGCGACCGGCCTGTCCCGCTTCCCCGTCTACCGCGGAAGCCTCGACACCGTCATCGGCGTCGCGCACATCAAGGACGTGCTGGCCATACCCGCCGACCGCCGCCCCCGCCACCCCGTCACCTCGATCCTGCGCGAGCCGCTGCTCGTGCCGGAGTCGCTGACCGTGGACCGGCTCCTGGACCGGCTGTCCGGCAAGCGCACCATGGCCGTCGTCATCGACGAGTACGGCGGCACCGCCGGCGTCGTCACCCTGGAGGACATCGTGGAGGAGGTCGTCGGCGAGGTCCGCGACGAGCACGACCCCCACGAGGTGCCCGACATCGCCCCCGCCGGCTCGGACGCCGGCGGCCGGCCGCTGTACGACGCGGACGGCGCGGCGCGCACCGACCAGCTGGAGATCATCGGGCTGCGGGCGCCGGACGGCCCCTACGAGACGCTGGCCGGCCTCGTGGCCACCGAGCTCGGCCGCATCCCCCTCAGGGGCGACACCGTGGAGGTCGCGGGCTGGCGCATCGACGTCGTCGACGCGGCCGGCCACCGTGCGGCCCGCGTGCGCCTGACCGGTCCGCCCGCGGACGCCGGCAGCGGCGCCCAGGTGCCCGAGGAGGCCGGCCGATGACCTTCGTGCAACTGCTCATCGGCCTGGGGACGCTCGTCGTCAACGCCTTCTTCGTGGGCGCCGAGTTCGCCCTCATCTCGGTGCGCCGCAGCCAGATCGAGCCGTACGCCGACCGGGGCGACCGGCGCGCCCGCAGCGTCATGTGGGGCCTGCGGCACATCTCGGCGCTGATGGCCGCGGCCCAGCTCGGCATCACGCTGTGCACGCTGGTCCTGGGTGTGGTCGCCGAGCCCGCGATCGCGCACCTGCTGGAGCCGGTCTTCAACGCGCTCGGCGTGCCGCACGGCCTGATCCACCCCGTGTCGTTCGTCATCGCGCTGGCCGTGGCGACGTACCTGCACATGCTGTTCGGCGAGATGGTGCCCAAGAACATCGCGCTCGCCGAGCCGGTGCGCAGCGCCCTGCTGCTCGGCCCGCCGCTGGTCGCCCTGGCGCGGGCGCTGCGCCCGTTCGTCTTCGCCATCAACGCCTTCGCCAACGTCCTGCTGAAGCTGCTGCGGGTGGAGCCGAAGGACGAGGTGGCGGCGACGTACTCGGACGACCAGCTCGCGCGGATCGTCGCCGACTCCAGCGCGGCCGGCCTGCTCGACTCGCGGTCCACCGAACGGCTGCGGGACGCGCTGGTGCTGGGCAAGCGCCCGGTGATGGACGTGGTCACGCCCGTCGAGCGGGTGGTCTCCGCGCCGCTCGGCATCACGCCCGAGGGGCTGGAGCAGCTGTCGGCCGAGTCCGGCTTCTCCCGGTTCCCGGTGGTGGACGCCTCCGGCCGGATCCTGGGCTACCTGCACGTGAAGGACGCGCTGGACGCCCGGCCGCGGGACTTCCCGTTCCCGCTGCAGCGGATGCGCCGCATCGCGACGGTGCGCGCGACGACGCCGCTGGACGACGTCATCACGACGATGCGCGGCACCGGCACCCACCTCGCGGCGGTGATCGGCGAGGACGGCCGGCCGGCCGGACTGGTCACGCTGGAGGACCTCCTGCGCGAGCTGGTGGGCCGCGCGGTGCAGTGACGCGCCCCGGATCCGCTTCCCCGCCCCCGTCCGGCAGTGCCCGGGCGGGGGCGGGGCGGTTCACGGCGGAGGAGTAGGATCACCCGCGCCATGCAGATGAATGTCACATACACCAGCTTTGTCGCGGTCGGGGACTCCTTCACCGAGGGCATGTCCGACGGGCTGCCGGACGGCTCCTACCGCGGCTGGGCCGATCTGCTCGCCGCGCGCCTGGCCGCCCGGACCCCCGGCTTCCGCTACGCCAACCTCGCCGTGCGCGGGAAGCTCATCGGGCAGATCGCCGACGAGCAGTCCGCGCCGGCCGCCGCGCTGGGCGCGGACCTGGTCACCCTGGTCGGCGGCCTCAACGACGTGCTGCGGCCCAAGTGCGACGTGGACGAGGTGTGCGCCCGGCTGGCGGAGGCCGCGGACCGGCTGGCGCCCAGCTGCAAGCAGCTGGTGCTGATGCGCAGCCCGGGCCGGCGCGGCCCGGTCCTGGAGCGGTTCCGCCCCCGCATGGAGCAGCTGTTCTCCTTCGTCGACGAGCTGGCCGAGCGGCACGGCGCGCTGGTCGTGGACCTCTTCGGCGCCGAGGTGCTGGGCGATGCGCGGCTGTGGGCCGACGACCGCCTGCACCTGAACGCCGAGGGCCACCGGCGGGTGGCCGAGGCGGTGTGGCAGGCGCTCGGCCACGAGGCCGGGTCCGACTGGCGCGAGGCGCTGCCGCCGGCCGTGCGCCCGGGCTGGGCGTCCCGGCGCGCCGCCGACGCGCGCTTCACCCGCGAGCACCTCGTGCCGTGGATCGGCCGGCGCCTGACGGGCCGCTCGTCCGGGGACGGGCGGACGGGTGCGCACTTCAGCGCCGACCTGGGCAGGGCGTTCTGGGTGACGCCGGCGGCGGACGGGGCGGGCCCCGGCGAGGTGGCGGCCTGGCTGCGGGCGGAGGGCTAGGCCCTGCCTCCCGGGCCGGTGCGGCCGCCGACGCCGGCGACCGCCCGGTCTACGAGACGCCGCCGAGCAGCCGGTGCAGCGAGGCCTTGAGCGCGTCGACGAAGGCGTCGCGCGTCCGCGGGGCGACGAGGTCGAGGGACAGGTAGGGGTTGAGGTCCTCCAGCTCGACCAGCAGGAGCTCGCCCTCCGGGGTGCGGCAGGCGTCCACGCGCTGGATCCCGTGCTCGATGCCGTTCCAGTCGATGAAGAGCTGCGCGAAGGCCAGATCTTCGGCGGTGGGCTCGTACGGTTCGAGGACCCAGCGCCGGGCGGGGTCGGGTGCGTGGAGGGCGTACTGGAAGGCGTCGTCGACGAAGTAGAACGAGACCTCGTAGCGGAAGTGGATGCGGGGCTGGACGAGGACGCCGTCGTAGTCGACGTCCGCGAGCTCCTCGCGCGGGACGAAGCGCAGGCCTATGGAGTCGGCGCCGAGCTTGGGCTTGACGACGTACTCGGCCACGTCGGGCAGGCGGCCGGCGTCCTCGGGGCGGTCGGCGGTCGGGATGACGGGGTGGCCCGCCGCGCTGAGGTCCGGCAGGTACTGCTTGCCGGCCATGTCGGCCCTGCCCGTGAGCTGGTTGTAGACGAGCACGCCGTCCTGCTCCGCCCGCCGGGCGAAGTCGTCGTACGCCTCCTGGTAGTGCAGCACCGGCCCGCTGTTGCGCACCACGACCGCGTCGAAGCCCTTCATCAGCGCGGCGGCGTCGAGCGGGTGGCACAGCGCCACGTCGAAGTCCTCGCGCAGCCGGGAGGACAGGAAGATGTCCTCGTCGCAGTATCTGCGTCCCTTCGCCGGGTAGGCGAGGTCGGTGACGTAGAGGACACGGGGCCGGACGGACGACATGGGGCTCTCCTGAAGCATTGACTGCCCACGGGCTGTCCACCCGATGGTATCCGTGCAGGTCAGAGAGGGTTCACCCAGACCCCGAGCGCCCCGGGGCCCGGCGGGCTCCCGGGGCGGGGAGTGTTCACCGCGTGGCGTCCAGGACGACTCTGGCCACCAGGGCCGGGTCGTCGTTCATGGGCACGTGCCCGCAGCCGGGCAGCCGTACCAGCCGGGCCCCGGGGATGACCTTCTTGGCCCGGACGCCCTGGCGCCGCAGCAGCAGCCGGTCGCGCGTGCCCCAGGCGATGGTGACGGGGACGTCCGCGATGTCGTGCGTGAACAGGACGCTGCGGCCGGCCTCCAGCGTGGGGGCGAAGCCGGTGCATTCGCGCAGCGCGCGCGTCTCGGCCATCACCGCGTCCGGCGAACGGCGGCCGGGGCGGGCGTAGATGGTGCCGGCCAGCGCCGCGCGGCCGGCGGCCGTGCGGGCCAGCCGGGCGACGGTCTGCGGCGGCAGCGACTCGGCGCCGCGCTTCATCCCGCGCAGCACGCCGAAGGCGTAGCGGCGCTCGCCCGCGGTCCAGAAGCCGGCGGGGGAGATGGCCGTCGCGGAGCGTACGAGCTTCTCGTGCGCGAGCTGCAGGGCCAGCAGTCCGCCGAGCGAGTTGCCGACCACGTGCGGCCGGTCGAGGTCCAGCGCCTCGAAGAGCGCCCCGAGGACGGGGACCACGCCGCGCAGGTCGTAGGCCACGCCGTCCGGCAGCGCCGGGGAGTCGCCGAAGCCGGGCAGGTCGACGGCTATGACGTCGCGCTCCGCGGCGAGGATGCCGGCGACCGGGTCCCACGCCTGCAGGTGGTGGCCGATGCCGTGCAGGAGCACCAGTGGCTCCCCGCCGCCGAGCCGTTCGTAGGACACCTCCGCGGTCCGCCGTCCGGCGGGGGTGTCGATGGGGAAGACGACCGTGTCGGCCATGGGTGGCTCCTCGTCATCCTGGGGTGCCGGTGAGGTATTGAGACAGGATGTCAGTAAGAGTTACCGCAGGGTAGACCTTGTGCGAGTCCTGTACGACGGTGCTCCGAGAGCGAGTTCACATGGACAAGCCCCACCGGGTCCGCTGGGATGGAGCGGTGACCGCACCAGACGCCGCATCCGACGCCGCACTCGACGCCTTCGAGGAGCACCGCTCCGTCCTGACCGGCGTGGCCTACCGGATGCTCGGCCGCGTCGCCGACGCCGAGGACGTCGTCCAGGAGGCCTGGCTGCGCTGGTCCGGCGCCGCCCGCGAGGACGTGCGCGACCCCCGCGGGTACCTCGTGCGGGTCACCACCCGGCTGGCCATCGACCGGCTGCGCCAGGTGCAGGCGCGGCGCGAGGCGTACGTAGGCCCCTGGCTGCCCGAGCCGATCGCCACCGACTACGGCCCGGCCGTCCCCGACACCGCCGAGCTGGCGGTCCTGGCGGACTCGGTCTCCCTGGCCGTGCTCGTGGTCCTGGAGTCGCTCTCCCCGCTGGAGCGGGCGGTCTTCGTGCTGCGGGAGGCGTTCGGCTTCCCCTTCGGGGAGATCGCCGTGACGCTCGACCGCTCGGAAGCGGCCGTGCGTCAGCTCGCGGCCCGTGCCCGCCGCCATGTCGACGAGCGCAGGCCGCGCTTCACCGTGGACCCGGCCGAGCAGCGCGACCTCACCGAGAAGTTCCTCGCGGCGGCCACGGGCGGCAGCATCGGGAACCTGCTGGAGCTGCTCGCGCCCGACGTGCGGCTCGTCGGCGACAGCGGCGGCAAGTCCAAGGCCCCGCTGCGCGTCATCGAGACGGCGGACAAGGTCGGCCGCTTCCTGCACGCGGTGGCGCAGCAGCCCCTGCCGGGGCTGGAGGTCCGCTTCATGGAGATCAACGGCCGCCCGGGCCTCCTCGTCCTCTCCGGAGGACGCCCGGACACCGCCTTCAGCCTGGAGGTGGCGGACGGCCGGATCACGACGGTCTACCTGGTGCGCAACCCCGACAAGCTCGGCGGCCTGGCGGGATAGCCGGCACGGCCCGTCGCCTACAGGCCGCCGGCCACCCGCAGGACCGCTCCGGTGGTGTACGAGGCGTCCGGCGAGAGCAGCCACGCCACCGCCGCCGCGACCTCGTCGGGCTCGCCGGGACGGCCCATCGGCACCCGGCCGGGGTTGCGCCACGGCCGCTCCGGGTCGCCCATCGCCGCGTGGATGCCGGTGACGATCATCCCGGGCTGTACGGAGTTGACGCGGATGCCCTCCTCGGCGAGCTCCTTGGACAGCCCGATGGTCATCGCGTCCACGGCGGCCTTGCTCGCCGCGTAGTGCACGTACTCCCCCGGGCTGCCGAGGGTGGCCGCGCCCGAGGAGATGTTCACGATCGCGCCGCCCCGGCCGCCGTGGCGGGTGGACATCTCCAGGGCGGCCCGCCGGGCGCAGATCAGAGCGCCCGTCACGTTGACGTCGACGACCCGCCGCATCCGTTCCACGGGCGTCTCGGTGAACCGGCCGAGCAGGCCGGTGATGCCCGCGTTGTTCACCAGCCCGGTGACCGGGCCCAGTTCCGTCCGCACCGTGTCGAAGAGGGCGTCCACCGCGCTCTCCACGCTGGTGTCGACCTGTACGGCGACGCATCCGACGCCTTCGGCGCGCACCGCCCGGGCCGTCTCCTCGGCGGCGTCGGCCGCCCGTTCGTAGCCGATGCCGATGCCGTGGCCGGCGCGCGCCAGCCGCACCGCGACGGCGGCGCCGATCCCCCGGCTGCCTCCCGTGACCACCGTGACCTGGCCCATCGCCCCTCCGCTCGCTCGCCCGGGCCCGTACGCACGTGCGCCGGGGCCCATGGGCGACGACCGTAACCGAAGGGCTCGAAGGGATCGCGTACCGGGCCGTTAATCGGGGCATTGGTCTTGACCAAGTCCGGGCACCGTCCTATGGTCGCCATACTGCAACAACCTTTAATAAAGAAGCGCGCAAAATGCTTTGCGGAGGATCAGGGTGGGGACCACGCAGCTCGAAACGGTGCCGGAGCCGAAGTACTGGCACCTGAAGACCGTGCTCAGCGAGGCGCTCGACTCCGAGTTCGCGGTGGGTGAGATCCTGCCGAACGAGCGGGAGCTCGCCGCCCGGTTCGGCGTCGCACGGGCCACGCTCCGGCAGGCACTCGAACAACTGGAGCTCGAAGGACGGCTGCAGCGCCGCCGCGGCGTCGGCACCACCGTCGCCCCGCCCCGCGTGGGCGTGGCCGTCGGTGAGGCCGAGGACGCCTGGCCGGGCGCCGCCACGGATTCCTGGCAGGCCGTCGACTGCCAGGAGACGGCGCCGCCCACGGCCGTCGCCCGGCTGCTCGGCACGGCCGCCGGCCAGACGGTGCACACGGTGCGCCGGATCCGCCGGACGCACGGCCAGCCCGTGGCCGCCGAGCTGCTGTACGTGCCGGGGTCGTCCGTTCCCGGCCTCGCCGCGATCGACGCCGCGTCGGGCGCCGCCCGCGCCCGTACCGTCCTGCGCGAGCTGCAGCGCCTCGGCCTGGAGGGCCAGGACCGCGCGGTCGAGCTGGGCTCGGCCCGCGCCGAGGACGCCAAGCAGCTCGACCGGCTGCCCGGCGCGCCCGTCCTCCTCGTCACCACGCGCTACTTCGCCGGGGGCGCCACGGCGGCCGTGGCCGTCGCCACCTACCGCGCGGACACCTGCCGGCTCACGTTCGGTGAGTCCGGAGTGCAGCTCCTGGCCGCGGGCTGACCGGGCCGGGCAGGATTGAGCCGGGCGTCCCCACCGCCCGGTTCCCCGCTCCCCGGCACCTGCGCCAGGGCGTTCACCGCCGCGCGGTGACCGTGCTCTCCACGGCGAACAGCTGCTTCTCCACGTGGTCGAGGGCCAGGCGCAGCGCGCCCGTGGCCACCGCGGCCTCGCCCAGCATCGACTGCACCACCTGCGGCGGCCGGAGGCAGTAGCGGGCCAGCTCCGTGCGCAGCGGCTCCAGCACTCCGCTGATCCCCGCCGCCCAGCCGCCGACGACGACCAGCTCCGGATCCAGGGCCAGCACCAGCGCGGCCACGTCGTGCACGAGCCTGCGCATGAAGCGCTCCACGGCCGCCGCGGCCTGCTCGTCGCCCTCGCGCGCCAGCGCGAAGACCCGTGCCACCTGCTCCTCGTCCAGCGGGTGCAGCGGCTCCCCCGTCGTGGACAGCACCTCTTCGGGGGTCGCCTCCCGGCCGAGCAGGTGCAGGGCGCCGATTTCGCCGGCCGCGCCCCCGAAGCCCCGGTGCAGCCGCCCGCCGATCAGCGAGCCGGCCCCCGGGCTGAGCCCGGCCAGGACGAAGACGACATCGTCCGACCCCGTGGCGGCGCCCTTCCAGTGCTCGGCCACCGCGGCCGCGTTCGCGTCGTTCTCCACGAGGACCGGGCACCGGAACGAGCGGCGCAGCCGCTCCCCGAGCGGCAGGCCGGTCCAGCCCGGCAGCGCCGTGCCCAGCCGGACGGTGCCGTCGGCCTCCACGATGCCCGGGCTGGCCACGCCGACGGCCCGCAGCCCGCTGCGCGGCACTCCCGAGCGCGCGAGCAGATCGGCGACCGCGTCCCGCACCCGGTCCAGCCGCTCGTCCGCCGGGGCGGTCTCCGGCACGTCCAGGGACGCCGAGCCCATGACCCGCCCGCTCAGATCGGCCATCAGGGCGGCGATCCGGTGCGGCCCGATCTCGATGCCCAGCAGGTGGCCGGCCTCCACCCGGAAGCGGAAGCGGCGCGCGGGGCGGCCCTGGCGGCGCGCCTCGCCCTCCCCGGCGGGCGCCTCCACCACCAGGCCGGACTCCATGAGGCCCTCGATCACGCCCTCCACGGTCGGCCTGGACAGGCCGGTGACCTTGACCAGGTCCGTGAGGGTGGGCGCGGTGGACAGCGGGGACGCGGGAGAGACGGCCGTGCGGAGCGCGTGCAGGACCACGGCCGAGTTGATCCGCCGCAGCAGGGACGGATCCCCGCCGGTGAGCCGCCCCAACGTTGCCGCCTCCTCGCTTTTGCGCATCCTTTGCTTACTGGCCGGATCGTATCGGGTGCGGTGACCGGCGGCGAGCCTCGGGACTCACCCGGGCGTGACGAATCCCGACTCGTACGCCGCGATCACCGCCTGGGTGCGGTCCCGCGCCCCCAGCTTCGCCAGCACCGCGCTGACGTGCGTCTTCACCGTCTCGGAGCCGAGCAGCAGGGTGGCCGCGATCTCCGCGTTGGACAGGCCGCGGGCCATCTGGCGCAGCACCTCCGCCTCACGGGCCGTCAGGGCGGCCTTCTCCATCGCCGCCCGGGCCCGCTCGTTGCCCCGGTCCGCCGCGATGTTGCGCAGCACGGCCGGGAACAGCAGCGAGTCGCCGGCCGCGACCGTGCGGACCGCATGGACGATCTCGGCGGGCGCGGCGCGCTTGAGGAGGAAGCCGTCGGCGCCGGCGCGCAGCGCGTCGTAGACGTACTCGTCGTTCTCGAAGGTGGTCACGACCATGATCTTCGGCGGCGGCTGCACCGTGCGCAGGACGGCACGCGTCGCCTCGATGCCGTCCAGCAGCGGCATCCGTACGTCCATCGCGACGACGTCCGGGCGCAGCTGACGCACCATCGGCACCACGGCCGCCCCGTCGGCGGCCTCGCCCGTCACCTCGATGTCGGGCTGTGCTTCGAGGATGGCGCGCAGGCCCGCGCGGACGAGCGGCTCGTCGTCGACCAGCAGAACAGTTATCGGCACCGGTTCACCCTAGGCGCTCAGCGGGAGCACGGCCCGCACCCGCCAGGCGCCCTCGTGCACTCCGGTCTCGGCGTGGCCGCCGAGCAGGGCGGCACGCTCGCGGATGCCCCGCAGGCCGCTGCCCGTGCCGCTGACGGCGCTGACCGCGGCCCCGGGGAGGGGGTTGCGGATGTCCAGCTCCAGGGCGTCCGCGCGGACCGCTATGCGCAGCGACACCGGCATCGGGCCCGCGTGCCGCACCACGTTGGTGAGCGCCTCCTGGGCGATGCGGTAGCCCTCGCGCGAGACCGGGCCCGGCAGGGCCTCCAGGGCGCCGCTGACCTCGGCGGTGACTTCGGTGCCGGAGCCCCGGGCGGCGGTGAGCAGCCGCTCGATGTCGGTCAGGGCCGGGCGTCCCGCCGCCGGTCCGGACGCGTCCTCGCGCAGGACCTTGAGGACGCGTTCCAGGTCCTCCAGCGCGTGCCGGCCCGTCTCCTCGATGGCCGCCAGCGCCTTGTCGGTGAACTCGGGCGAGCCTGCGGCACGCGCCGCGCCCGCCTGGAGCACGGCGACCGTCAGCGCGTGCCCCACGGAGTCGTGCAGCTCCCGGGCGAGCCGGTTGTGTTCCAGCAGGCGTTCCGTGCGCTCCTCCAGCGCGGCCAGGCGCTGGGCCGCCGAGGGGCCGAGGAGCGCCCGTGCGGCGCGCGCGGTCACCTCGCCCGCGACGACGACGAAGGCCAGGAGCAGCGCCAGGGCCGCCAGGGCCACGAGCGCGTACCACCAGTGGCTTCCCCGGGGCTTCCACAGGGACAGCACGCTCTCCGGCCGGCCGCCGCACGCGGCGCTGATGAGGTTCACCGCGAGCGTCGGCGTGTGCACCGAGAAGAAGGCCGTCAGCGTGCCCAGTTCGTACCGCAGGACCAGCCACAGCACCGTGCGCCGGCGATCGCTCCACGAGGCCGAGGGTGCGGGCGTGAAGTCCGGCTCCCGGCCGTCCCGGCGGGCCGGATGGAGCAGCAGCTGCGCCTGCATCCCCTCCGAGAGCCGCACCCTCGGGACCGTTCCGGCCACCACCAGCAGCGGCAGCGGCGCCACGAGCAGCCAGGCGCCCGCGAGCGTGTCCATGTTGGCGAGCCCGGGGAACACGAAGGCGAACACCGTGGCGACGACCATCGCCATCACCAGGTGCAGCCAGCGGGTGTACGTGACCGCGCGGGTCACCGGGCGCAGGGGAGCGATCATGGCCTCATCCTTCCAAGGCCGCCCGGACGACGGCCTCCCCCGTGTGGGGGAGGCGGTCCCCACGCGCGGGGGAAGTGCCGCCTCCGGCAGGGCGCGAGCCTTGAGCCATGACCTCGATCGAAATCCGTGAACTCACCAAGCGGTACGGCCCGGTGTGCGCCCTGGACGGGCTCACCGTGACCGTCCGGCCGGGCCGGGTGACCGGCTTCCTGGGCCCCAACGGCGCCGGGAAGTCCACCACGATGCGCATGGTCCTCGGCCTCGACCGGCCCACGTCCGGCGCGGCCCTGGTGGGAGGCCGTCCGTACGCCTCGTTCGCCGAGCCGCTGCGGCACGTCGGCGCACTGCTGGACGCCTCGGCCGCCCACCCCGGCCGGACCGCACACGACCACCTGCTCACCCTCGCCCTCGCCAACCGCATCCCCGCCCGACGCGTCGGCGAGGTGCTGGAGGAGACGGGCCTGGCGTCCGCGGCGCGGCGCCGCGTGCGGACCTTCTCCCTGGGGATGCGGCAGCGCCTCGGGCTGGCCGCGGCGCTCCTCGGCGACCCGCCCGTGCTCCTGCTCGACGAGCCCGCCAACGGCCTCGACCCCGAGGGCATCCTCCAGCTGCGCCGGCTGACGCGCCGCCTGGCGCAGGAGGGGCGGACCGTCCTGATCTCCAGCCACCTCATGAGCGAGATGGCGCAGACCGCCGACCACCTCGTCGTGCTCGGGCGGGGCCGGCTGCTCGCGGACGCCTCCCTGAGCGACTTCGTCGGCGGGAGCGCCTCCCTGGAGGAGGCCTACTTCGCCCTGACCGACGGCTCCGCCGAATTCACGCACCAGGAAGGCACGCCCTCATGAACGTCCTCGCACCCGTCCTCCGCTCCGAGTGGGCCAAGATCCGTTCGGTGAGGTCCCTGCTCGTCGCCCTGTCGGCCGCCTTCGTCGCCTCCGTCGGAGTCACCGTGCTGGTGCACGCGATGGTCGGCAGGGCCGAGGCCGACGAGGCGGACTTCGAAGCGGTGTACAGCTCGTACTTCGGCCTCAACTTCGGGCACATCGCCGCCGTCTGCTTCGGTGTGATGGCGGTGGCCGGGGAGTACGCGGGCGGCGGGATCCGCCTCTCGCTCGCCGCCGTCCCGCGCCGCGGCGTGTTCTGGGCAGGCAAGCTGCTCGTCCTGGGCGCTGCCGCCCTGCCGGTGGGGCTGGCGACCGGCTTCGGCTGCTTCCTCGGCGCGCAGGCGCTGCTGGGCGAGTACGGCGTGGGGCTGGGGACGCCCGGCGCGCTCCGGTCGGCGGTCGGCTGCGGCGTCTACCTCGCGCTGCTCACCGTGTTCTCGGCGGGGGTGGCCGCGGTGGTCCGCAGCCAGGTCGGGGCGCTGTCGGTGCTCACGCCCGTGGTGTTCCTGATCTCGCCGGTCTTCGCTGGGGTCTCCGGCATCGGGAAGGTGGTGGCCTTCCTGCCGGACCGGGCGGGCCAGCAGATCCTGCACCCGGTTCCCGAGGGCCCGCTCGGGGCGTGGTCGGGGCTGGGCGTGATGGCGCTGTGGACGGCGCTCGCGGCCGCGGCGGGGTGGTGGTCGCTGAGCCGCCGCGACGCGTGACCCCTCTGGGCGCGCGACGGCGGGCGCGGCAGCGCCCTGGCTCAGCTCTCGCGCCGAGCCGCCTCGCGCAGCCGGCCGTACTCCTCGGCCATCTTCGGCAGCGGCCAGTGGGCGTTGAGGCCGCTGGGGTTGGGCAGGGCCCAGATGCGGGTGGCGCCTATCGTCCGCTCCTGCGGGCCGATCTTCGCGTGCTTGTCGCCGAACGCGACGCGGTAGGCGGTCACCCCGACGACCGCGAGCCAGCGCGGCTTCAGCAGCTCGACCTTCTCCGTCAGGATGCGGCCGCCCTCGACGTACTCCGCGGTGCTCAGCTCGTCCGCGCGCGCCGAGGCCCGGGCGACGACGTTGGTGATGCCGAGCCCGTAGCCGAGCAGTTCCTCCTGCTCGGCGGGGCGCAGCTGCCGCGGCGTGAAGCCCGAGGCGTGCAGGACCGGCCAGAAGCGGTTGCCCGGGCGGGCGAAGTGGTGGCCGGTGGCGGCCGACATCAGGCCGGGGTTGATGCCGCAGAAGAGAACGCGGAGGCCGTCCGCGACCACGTCGGGTACGAGGCGGTCGCGGGCGGCCTCCAGCTCTGCCGGTGTCAGAGGATCGCCCCCGGCGCGTACGCCGCGGCCTCCGGGTGGCGCTTGGCGATCTCCTCGATGCGGGAGACCACCAGGGCGGCCTGGTCGGCCGCGGCGCCGGTGAAGGACAGCTTGTCGGCCATCAGGGCGTCCAGGCCGGCCCGGTCGAGCGGGATGCGCTCGTCGGCGGCGAGCTTGTCGAGGAGCTCGTTGCGCTCGGCGCCCTGCTCGCGCATGGCCAGGGCGGAGGCCACCGCGTGCTCCTTGATCGCCTCGTGCGCGACCTCGCGGCCGACCCCGGCGCGCACGGCGGCCATGAGCACCTTGGTGGTGGCGAGGAAGGGCAGGTAGCGGTCCAGCTCGCGGGCGACGACCGCGGGGAAGGCGCCGAACTCGTCGAGGACCGTCAGGAAGGTCTCCATCAGGCCGTCGAGCGCGAAGAACGCGTCCGGCAGGGCCACGCGGCGCACCACGGAGCAGGAGACGTCGCCCTCGTTCCACTGGTCGCCCGCGAGCTCGCCGGCCATGGAGGCGTAGCCGCGCAGGATGACCATGAGGCCGTTGACGCGCTCGCAGGAGCGGGTGTTCATCTTGTGCGGCATGGCGGACGAGCCGACCTGGCCGGGCTTGAAGCCCTCGGTGACCAGCTCGTGCCCGGCCATCAGCCGGATGGTCTTGGCGAGCGAGGACGGCGCGGCGGCCAGCTGCACCAGGGAGGTCACGACCTCGTAGTCCAGCGAGCGCGGGTAGACCTGGCCGACGGAGGTGAAGGCCTGCGCGAAGCCGAGGTGGTGGGCGATGCGCCGCTCCAGCTCGTCCAGCTTGGTGGCGTCCCCGCCGAGCAGGTCGAGCATGTCCTGGGCGGTGCCGACGGGGCCCTTGATGCCGCGCAGCGGATAGCGGCCGAGCAGCTCCTCCAGGCGCGCGAAGGCGACGAGCAGCTCGTCGGCGCCGGTCGCGAAGCGCTTGCCGAGGGTGGTGGCCTGGGCGGCGACGTTGTGCGAGCGGCCGGCCATGACCAGCTCGGCGTTCTCCGCGGCGAGCTTCCCGAGGCGGGCGAGGACGGCCACGGACCGGTCCCGGACGAGCTCCAGGGACAGCCGGATCTGCAGCTGCTCGACGTTCTCGGTGAGGTCGCGGGACGTCATGCCCTTGTGGATGTGCTCGTGGCCGGCGAGGGCGTTGAACTCCTCGATGCGGGCCTTGACGTCGTGCCGGGTGACCTTCTCGCGCTCTGCGATCGAGGCGAGGTCGACCTGGTCGAGCACGCGCTCGTAGTCGGCGAGGGCGGCGTCCGGCACCTCGATCCCCAGGTCCTTCTGCGCGCGCAGCACGGCGAGCCACAGCCGCCGCTCCAGCGTCACCTTGTACTCGGGGGACCACAGGACGGCCAGCTCGGCGGAGGCGTAGCGGCCGGCCAGGACATTGGGGATGCGGGGCTTCACAGACACGCTGCCGAGTCTACTGTCGGTTGCTGCAGACTCCGGCACGGGGCTCGTTCGTAGCTTGCTACGAGAACGCCGCCGGGGCGTGGCCGCCGGGCCCGGGCGACGCCCCGATCCTACGCGGGGGCCTCAGCGGGGGACCTCGGCCGCGCCTCCCTCGCGGATGCGGGCGAGCACCTGGTCGTGGAGGGCCGTCAGGCCGGCCGCGGGGAGGGGCACCGGGCTGCCGGTGAGCGTGTACCACTCCTCGGCGCCGGTGTACTGGACCTCGACCCGGGCCTGCGCGCCGGGCAGGGCGGTGGTGGCGACGGTCAGGTCGCCCGTGATGACGCCGACGTCGTCGGTCATCGCCCCGCCCGGCCCGGCGGTCACCTGGTCCACGAGGTGCCCGCCCGGGGCTCCGCCGCCGGTCACCGGCTGCTGCTCATCGATCGCATGTGTCCAGCATGGCAGTAAGGGTGTCCTGCTCGCTCTGCGTCACGCTGAGCTTGTACAGGTGCTTGATGTGGGTCCAGGAGCGGGAGTACGCACACCAGTACGAGTTCAGCGGCGGCCGCCACTGGTCCGGGCTCTGGTCGCCCTTGGACCGGTTGGAGGCGGCGGACACGGCGATGAGCTGGGGGTTGACCAGGTCGTTGGCGAACTGCTTGCGGCGGTCCGTGGTCCAGGTGTCGGCCCCCGACCGCCAGGCGTTGGCGAGGGGCACCATGTGGTCGATGTCGAGCTGGCCCGCCGCCGTGAAGTCCTTGCCGTCGTAGGCGCTGTGCCACTGGCCGGAGGCCGCGCGGCACTGGTCGTCGGTCCTGACCTCCCGGCCGTCGCGGGAGAGGACCACCTCGCGGGTGTCGCAGGTGCCCATCTGCTTGATCCAGTGGGGGAACTTCGCGCGGCTGTACCCGGCCATCGAGTGCGGCGCCTCGACGGTCAGGTCGGCCAGCTCCACCCGGGCGGCGGACACCGCCGGCGGCTCCGGCAGGTCGCGCGGCGCCGGTGGCGGTGCGGCCGACGCCGGCAGGACGGCGGGGGCGATGACGGCGGACAGGCACAGGGCTGCGGCGGTGGCGGCGCGGCGCCACCGGATTCGTAGGATCACAGACTCATGAATACCGGTAGCAACCCCTCTATACGGGACATATAGCCCGGACGGCGACGTGCCG
Source organism: Streptomyces roseifaciens (assembly GCF_001445655.1). Lineage (NCBI taxonomy): Bacteria > Bacillati > Actinomycetota > Actinomycetes > Kitasatosporales > Streptomycetaceae > Streptomyces > Streptomyces roseifaciens. Next base: position 156,884 of record NZ_LNBE01000002.1, on the reverse strand, counting down.
CCGTGCCTCGTTGACGCCGTTGTTCACGGCGCGTTCCGCCGTCGGGCACCTCGCGCCGGTAGGAACGTCGGGAGCGATCACCGAGCACGGCGCAGCCGTCGGCACAGGAGGAGTTTCCATGGCGCAGGGGTCCGGGCACGCAGTCGGCAGACGCGCGGTGCTGCTGGGGGCGGTGGGCGCCGCCGCGGCGGCCGCGGTGCCGCCGGCCGTGGGCGCCGCCCCTGCGCTGGCCCTGGCGGGCCGGCCGGAGGCGCGGTGGGGCGTGCAGGCCGGTGACGTGACGGCCTCCTCGGGCCTGGTGTGGGTGCGGGCCGACCGCCGCGCCCGGATGATCGTGGAGACCTCGGCCACGGAGTCCTTCCGCTCCGTGCGCCGCTGGCACGGCCCGCTGGTCGGGCCGGGTACGGACTTCACCGGCAGGACGGCGCTGCGCGGCCTGCCGCCCGGCGAACAGATCCACTACCGCGTCCTGCTGGCCGACCCGGACGACCCCCGCCGCACCGGCCGCCCGGTCCACGGCACCTTCCGCACGGCGCCCGCCTACCGCTCGGACGTGCGCTTCCTGTGGTCGGGCGACCTGGCCGGGCAGGGCTGGGGCATCAACCCCGACCGCGGCGGCTACCGCATCTACGAGCACATGCGCCGCCTGGAACCGGACTTCTTCCTGTGCAGCGGCGACACCATCTACGCCGACGGCCCCATCGCCCCGTCCGTGACGCTGCCCGACGGCAGCGTCTGGCGGAACGTCACGACCGAGGAGAAGGCGAAGGTCGCCGAGACGCTGGCCGAGTTCCGCGGCGCGTTCCGGTACAACCTGCTCGACGCCAACCTGCGCCGGTTCAACGCCGAGGTGCCCACCGTCGTCCAGTGGGACGACCACGAGGTGCACAACAACTGGTACCCGGGCCAGATCATGGACGACGCGCGCTACACGGAGAAGAGCCTGGACGTGCTGGCCGCCCGCTCGCGGCGGGCCTTCTCCGAATACTTCCCCCTCTCCACGCAGCAGGAGGACGGCGACGGCCGTATCCACCGCGTCCTGCACCACGGTCCCCTGCTGGACGTCTTCGTCCTGGACATGCGCACGTACCGCAACGCCAACTCGCCCGGCCGCCGCCCCGACGACGCCCAGGGCATCCTGGGCGCCCGGCAGCTGGAGTGGCTCAAGCGGGAGCTGTCGCGCTCGCGCGCGGTGTGGAAGGTGATCGCCTCCGACATGCCGCTGGGGCTCGTGGTCACCGACGGCCCGGCGGACTTCGAGGCGGTCGCGCAGGGCGACCCGGGCGCGCCCCTCGGCCGCGAGCTGCAGATCGCCGAGTTGCTGCGGCACGTCAAGCACCGGCGGATCACCGGCACGGTCTGGCTGACCGCGGACGTGCACTACACCTCGGCGCAGCACTACGCCCCGGAGCGGGCGGCGTTCAAGGACTTCGCGCCGTTCTGGGAGTTCGTCTCGGGGCCGCTGAACGCGGGCGGCTTCCCGGCGAACAAGCTGGACGGCACGTTCGGCCCGCAGCAGGTCTTCCTCAAGGCGCCGGCCACCGCCAACGTCCCGCCCGGCCGGGGCAGCCAGTTCTTCGGCGAGGTGTCCATCGACGGCGAGGGCGGCGAGCTGACGGTGCGGCTGCGGGACGAGGAGGGGGCGGTGCTGTTCACCAAGGTGCTGCAGCCGGGGCGCGTCGGACAATGACGCCGCCTGCGGGCGGTGGGAAGGTGGGGCTGTCCGGCCGACCCGAGCGGAAGGTGGCTTGCCATGGCCGAGCAGGTGGACGTCGTCGTCATCGGCATGGGCCCCGGCGGAGAGCACGTCGCGGGCCGGCTCGCCGAGGCGGGGCTGAGCGTGGTGGGCGTCGAGGCGGAGCTGGTCGGCGGCGAGTGCCCGTACTGGGGCTGTGTGCCGAGCAAGATGATGATCCGCGCGGGGAACCTGCTGGCCGAGGCGCGGCGCGTGCCGGGCATGGCGGGGTCGGTGCAGCAGGTCGTGCCCGACTGGGCGCCGGTGGCCGCCCGGATCCGCGACGAGGCGACGGACGACTGGAACGACCGGGTGGCGGCCGACCGCTTCACCGGCAAGGGCGGCCGTCTGGTGCGCGGGCGCGGGAGGCTGGCGGGCCCGCACCGGGTGGTGGTCGAGGGCGGCGAGGGCGCCGGGCAGGAGTTCGAGGCGAGGCTGGGCGTGGTGCTCGCCACCGGCTCCCGGCCGCAGATCCCGCCGGTGCCGGGCCTGGCGGACGTCCCCTACTGGACGAACCGGGACGCGGTCTCGGCGAAGGAGCCGCCGCGCTCGCTCCTCGTGCTCGGCGGGGGTGCGATCGGCCTGGAGGTCGCCCAGGTCTACGCCCGCTTCGGCACGCGCATCACGGTGGTGGAGGCGATGGACCGGCTCGTCCCGGGCGAGGAGCCGGAGGCGGCCGCGCTGCTGGCGGAGGTCCTCGGCGGGGAGGGGTTGACGCTGCGCACGGGCGCACGGGCGACCGGGGTGCGGCACGGCGGCGACGCGTTCGCGCTGACGCTGGAGGACGGCACGGAGCTGACGGGCGATCAGCTGCTGGTGGCCACGGGCCGCCGGGCGGACCTGAGCGCCCTGGGCCTGGAGACCGTGGGCCTCGACCCCGGCGGGCGGGCCCTGAAGACGGACGGCCGGATGCAGGCCGCGCCGGGGCTGTGGGGCGTGGGCGATGTGACGGGCCACGGCGCGTTCACCCATGTGGCGATGTACGAGGCGGAGGTCGCGATCCGCTCGGTGCTCGGCGAGCCGGGCCCCAAGGCCGACTACCGGGCCCTGCCGCGGGTGACGTTCACCGACCCGGAGGTCGGCGCGGTGGGCCTGACCGAGCACCAGGCCCGCGAGAAGGGGCTGCGGGTGCGCACGGGGCTCTCGCGCGTGCCCTCCTCCGCGCGCGGCTGGATCCACAAGGCGGGCAACGAGGGGCTGGTCAAGCTCGTCGAGGACGCGGACCGCGGCGTGCTCGTGGGGGCGACGGCGGCCGGTCCCATGGGCGGCGAGGTGATGTACGGTCTGGCCGTGGCCGTCCAGGCCGAGGTGCCCGTGGAGACGCTGCGGCACATGATCTTCGCCTACCCGACGTTCCACCGGGGCGTGGAGGACGCGCTGGCCGACCTCCGCACGAGCGAGACCCGGCCGGACGCGTAAGCCTCCGGCGGTCCGGCCGGCACGTGCCGGTTGCGGGAACCGCGCACACCGCCGGGCTCTCACCGCTGTGGCATTCGCCGTTGCGGCGGGCATCCTTTTCCGCCGCAACGGCGAGAAGCCACGCCGTGCCGGACCGGCGGTGCCGAGCCTCCCTCGGCGCGGCTGCCCAATCCGGACAGTTACCAAAAAGAAGGCGCTTAACCCATCGGTCACAGACTGTTCGTGATCACGCAACACCCCTCCGTCAGGGTGGTGCCCATGACGGACGAGACCGACGCGAAGCCCCACCGTGCCCATCACTGGCGGCGGGACCTGGTCGAACTGGCCGCCCTGTTCACCGCGGTCGCCGCCGCCGACACCCTGGCCGACACCGTCGCACACGGTCCCGACGGACCCGTACTGCTCGTCTCCTCGGCCGGCGCCCTGCTGGCCACGACGGCCTTCCACACCTGGTGGGCGCGGCGGCACCACCACGCTCCCCCGGCCCCGCCGGCCGCCGCGCCCTCCCCCGCCCCGGCCGCCGCGGGCTCCGGCCGCGCCCCGGCGAAGGACACACCGGATTCCGGCGCCACCACCCTGTGGCGGATGCGCACGACCGTGCGCGACGAGCCCGGCAGCCTGGCCGCGCTCTGCTCCTCCCTCGCCCGCCACGGCGTCGACATCCTCTCCCTGCAGACGCACCCCCTGGCCGACAGCGTCGTCGACGAGCTCCTGCTGCGGGCCCCCGGCACCCTGGCCGCCGGCGGCCTCGCGGAGGCCGCGGCCGCCGGCGGCGGCAGCGACACCTGGCTGGAGCGGGCCGACGCCCACGACCTCGTGGACGCCCCCACCCGGGTCCTCAACCTGGCCACCCGCACGGCGCTCGACGCCGCGGAACTCCCCCTCGCGCTGCGCCGGCTGCTCGGCCGCTGCACGATCCAGTCCGTCCCCGCCCGCTCGCCGCGCGGCGGCGCCCCCGCCGAACCCGTTCCCGCGGAGGGGGTGTGGGAGGAGACCGTGATGCGCCTGCGCGACCCCGCGGGCGGCTCCATCACCATCGAGCGCCCGTACCTGCCGTTCACGCCCACCGAGTTCGCCCGGGCCCGCGCCCTGGTCGAGCTCGACGCCCGCCTCGGCCCGCGCATCCCGCCGCGCACCGACGTGCTCACCCTGCCCGAGGGCAACGCGATCACCGTCCGCCGCGCCGACACGGGCGACCTGGCCGCGGCGCGCGCCATGCACGAGCGCTGCTCCCCCGCGACGCTCGCCCAGCGCTACCACGGGCCCGTGGGCGACGCCGACCGCTACCTGCGCCACCTGCTGAGCCCGCGCTTCGGCCGCACCCTGGCCGCGTACACCGCCACGGGCCGCCTGGTCGCCCTGGGCCACCTGCTGTGGGACGGCGACGAGACCGAGGTCGCCCTGCTCGTCGAGGACGACTGGCAGCGCCGCGGCGTCGGCGGCGAACTCCTCGGCCGCCTGGTCGACCTGGCCGTGGAGGCCGGCTGCGGCAGCGTCTACGCCGTCACACGCTCCTCCAACACGGGCATGGTCGCGGCGATGCGGGCGCTGGACCTGCCGCTGGACTACCAGGTCGAGGAGGGCACCCTCGTCATCACCGCCCGGCTCGCCCCGGCCCGTGTCCCGGTCCTCCCGCCCGCACCGTGACGTTCGCCCGGGTCCCGGCCCCAAGTGCCGAAATGCCGGTGACGCCGCACGCCCCGCCGTACGAGGATGTCGGCATGCCGAACGACACGAGCACCCCGCTTCCCCGCCAGGTCGCCGACGCCTACGTCGACGCGTACACCGAACTCGACCCCATCACGGGCACCTATCTCGGAGTTGCGGGGTCCGAGACGCGGCTGCCGGACTTCTCCCCCGCGGGCCAGCAGGCCGTCGCCGACCTCGCGCGCACCACGCTCGACCGCCTCGCCGAGGCCGAGCGGCGGCCCGGCGCCGACTCCGGCATCGAGCGCCGCTGCGCCCGCCTGCTGCGCGAGCGCCTCACCGCCCAGCTCGCGGTGCACGACGCGGACGAGCACCTGCGCGCCGTCAGCAACATCCACTCGCCGCTGCACTCGGTGCGCGAGGTGTTCACCATGATGCCGACCGACACCGCCGAGGACTGGGCGGCCATCGCCGAGCGGCTGCGGGCCGTACCCGCGGCCCTGGAGGGCTACCGGGCCTCGCTCGCCGAGGGCCTGGAGCGCAAGCTGCCGGCCGGGCCGCGCCAGGTCGCCACCAACCTCACGCAGCTGGACGAGTGGATCGGCACCGGAAGCGGCTGGTTCGGCGACTTCACCGCGGACGGCCCGCAGGAGCTGCGCACCGAGCTGGACGCGGCGGCCGCCGCCGCGACGGGCGGCCTCGCCGTGCTGCGCGACTGGCTGCGCGACGTCTACGCGCCGGGCGTCGAAGGGGCCCCGGAGGTCGTCGGGCGCGAGCGCTACGCCCGCTGGTCGCGCTACTGGAACGGCACGGACCTCGACCTCAACGAGGCCTACGCGTACGGCTGGTCGGAGTTCCACCGCATCCTCGGCGAGATGCGCACCGAGGCGGAGAAGGTGCTGCCCGGCGCGAGGACGCCGTGGGAGGCGCTGGCCCACCTCGACGAGCACGGCACGCACATCGAGGGCGTCGAGGAGGTGCGCGTCTGGCTCCAGGGCCTGATGGACGAGGCCATCGAGGCGCTGGACGGCACCCACTTCGAGCTGGCCGAGCGGGTCAAGCGGGTCGAGTCCCGCATCGCCCCTCCGGGCGGCGCGGCGGCCCCGTACTACTCCGAGCCGTCGGAGGACTTCTCCCGCCCGGGCCGCACGTGGCTGCCGACCATGGGTCAGACCCGCTTCCCCGTCTACGACCTGGTGTCCACCTGGTACCACGAGGGCGTCCCGGGCCACCACCTCCAGCTCGCGCAGTGGATGCACGTGGCCGAGCAGCTCTCGCGCTACCAGGTCACCCTCGGCGGGGTCAGCGCCAACGCCGAGGGCTGGGCGCTGTACGCGGAGCGGCTCATGGACGAGCTGGGCTTCCTCACGGACGCCGAGCGCCGGCTCGGCTACCTCGACGCCCAGATGATGCGCTCCACCCGGGTCATCGTGGACATCGGCATGCACCTGGAGCTGGAGATCCCCGCGGACTCCCCCTTCCACCCCGGCGAGCGCTGGACGCCGGAGCTGGCACAGGAGTTCTTCGGCATGCACAGCGGGCGCCCGGCGGACTTCGTCGAGAGCGAGCTCGTGCGCTACCTCGGCATGCCGGCCCAGGCGATCGGCTACAAGCTGGGCGAGCGGGCCTGGCTGGCCGGCCGTGACGCGGCCCGCGCCGCGCACGGTGCCGCCTTCGACGCCAAGGCATGGCACATGGCGGCGCTGTCGCAGGGCTCGCTGGGCCTGGACGACCTGGTGGCCGAGCTGTCCGTGCTGTGACGGCGAGGGGGCTGGCCCGCGGGCCCGCCCCCTTTCGTCTTCAGAACCTTCAGAACCTCGGGGCCTCGGGGCCTCAGGGCCTCAGGGCCTCAGGGCCTCAGGGCCTTCAGAACGTTCAGATCCGCCAGGTCCGGATCCGGTCGGCGCACTCGTAGACGTCGACGCGGTACTCCTTGATGTCGCGCGCGAGATCGACTATCGACCCGTACGGCGGGTCGATGCCCTCGCCGGCCGCGGCCATGTAGGCCACGACGACCATGCACGCGTAGAGGCTGCTGCGCACGGGCAGCGGCTGCAGGCGGACGAGGGTGTGCATCAGGGCTGCCGCGCGCCAGGCGGCGTCGGGCTCGTGGTCGAACTTCGCCACGTCGAAGGCGTGCCGCGAGACGGCGGCGGCGAGGGCGGTGTAGTCGTGGACGGCGGGCTCTTCGTACAGCTTCTGCTCCTGTACGCCGAGGAGCCAGGGCAGATCGATGAGCAGCGACATCAGGCAGCCGCACCACCCGTGGACGGCGGAGCCTCCTCGGGGAAGGCGGCGTCGAACTCCGCCACGTGCTCGTTCCAGAACTTGGCGGCGCGCTCCACGAAGCGGCGGCGCTGCTGCTCGCGCACGGACAGGTCGTGCACGTACGCCTTGATGCTCTTGCCGTCCGCGGCAGCGGCCTCGCGGATGGCCGCGAGTTCCTCTTCCGTGAATTCGATGTTGAGTGCCGGCATGACCCCACGGTACCGGCCGAGTACCGCGGGCGGCAGCGGCCCGGGCGGACTTCGCGCGCGGGGCGTCCGCCCGGCCGGTCAGCAGCCGCAGTCGTCGGTGCCGAGCGGGGCGGTGAGCGGGTCCGGCGGGAGCTGCCGGGTGCCGTCGGCGGTCTCCACGGCGTAGCCCTCGCGGATCCAGTACTCGATGCCGCCGAGCATCTCCTTGACGCGGTAGCCGAGCCGGGCGAGGGCCAGGGCGGCGCGGGTGGCGCCGTCGCAGCCGGGTCCCCAGCAGTACACGACGACGGGGACGGCGGGGTCGAGGAACTGCCGTGCCAGCTGCGGGATCTGCGCCGTGGGCAGGTGGACGGCGCCGGGGACGTGGCCCTGGTCCCAGGAGGCGGTGGAGCGCGAGTCCACGACGACGAAGTCCCCGGCGCCTTCCGCGAGGGCGGCGTGCACGTCGGCGACGTCGGTGTGGAAGGCGAGCCGGGCGGCGAAGTACGCGGCGGCTTCGGCGGAGGGTGCGGGCGGCACGGCCATGACGCGGCTCGCGGCGGGAGCGGTGGCAGCGGAGCCGGCGGTGGGGGCGGTGGTGTTCATGACCATGAATCTACGGCGCAAGATCACGGAGGAGAACCGTCATTCCTCGGCAAAACTCTTGAGTTACCAGGGATTTCACTGCTAAACATCGCCCATGACCGGCTATTCCCCCGACGCCACCGACTGGCGCATTCTCGACGCCCTGCAGCTCAACGGACGCGTCGGCTACGCCGAGCTGGCGCGGATCGTGAACATGTCCTCCAGCGCCGTCACCGAGCGGGTGCGCCGGCTGGAGGAGGCGGGCGTCATCGGCGGCTACACGGCCGTCGTCGACCCCGAGAAGCTGGGCATGCCCGTCCTCGCCTTCGTCCGGCTGCGCTACCCCAACGGCAACTACAAGCCCTTCCACGACCTGCTGGAGAGCACGCCGGAGATCCTGGAGGCCCACCACGTCACCGGCGACGACTGCTTCGTGATCAAGGTCGCGGCCCGGTCGATGCGGCACCTGGAGGAGGTGGCGGGCCGGATCGGCGCGCTGGGGTCGGTGACCACCAGCGTCGTCTACTCCTCCCCGCTGCCGCGGCGCGCGATCGGCCGCTGAAGCCGCGGCCGTACCGGGCTCGGTGCGGATTGCTCAGTTGTGCGGGCCGGTGCGGCGCGCTCAGTCGTGCGGGCCGGTGCCGGCGACCTCGTGGCGGACGGCCGAGCCCGAGCGGCCCTTGACCACCCGCAGCTGGGCGGGCACGCGCCGGCGCAGGTCGGCGACGTGGCTGACGATGCCGACGGCGCGGTCCCGCTCGCGCAGCGAGTCCAGGACGTCCAGCACCTCGTCCAGGGTCTGCTCGTCGAGGCTGCCGAAGCCCTCGTCGATGAAGAGGGTGTCCAGGCGGACGCCGCCCGCCTCCTCCGTGACGACGTCGGCGAGGCCCAGGGCGAGGGCGAGCGAGACGAAGAAGGTCTCGCCGCCCGAGAGCGTCGCGGTGTCGCGCTCCTTGCCCGTCCAGTGGTCGATCACGTGCAGGCCGAGGCCGGAGCGGGCGTTGCCGCCGGCCCGGGCGTCGGAGTGGACGAGGGTGTAACGGCCGGCGGACATGCGCCGCAGCCGGGCGGTCGCGGCGGCCGCGACCTGTTCGAGGCGGGCGGCCAGGACGTACGACTCCAGGCGCATCCGGCGTTCGTTGCGGGTGGACGTGCCCGCGGCGAGCGCCGCCAGCTCGGCCACGCGGTGGTACTCCTCGCGCAGCGGGGCGAGCCGTCGGGCGTCGGTGACGGCCGCGGCGGAGAGCCGGTCCAGCTCCTGGCAGCGAGTGCGGGCGGCGGCCTCGGCGGAGGAGGCGTCGCGCAGCCGGGCGGTCGCGGCGGCGAGGGCAACGGCGGCGGCCTCCGGGTCGGCGGCGGGGCGGGCGGCGGCGGCCACGGTCGAGGTCGTCACGGCCGAGGAGCTGGGCGGCGGCGAGGGCAACGGCGGCGGCCTCGGCGGAGGAGGCGTCGCGCAGCCGGGCGGTCGCGGCGGGCGCGGCCGGCCGGCTGAAGGGGCCCGGCGCCCGGGGGGGGGGGGCGGGGCCGACCGGCTGAAGGAGGCCGACGCCCGCCTCGCCGACGCCGCCTTCCGCGCCGGCTTCGGCAACCCCACGCTCGCCGCGGGCACGTCCACCCGCAACGAACGCCGGATGCGCCTGGAGTCGTACGTCCTGGCCGCCCGCCTCGAACAGGTCGCGGCCGCCGCGACCGCCCGGCTGCGCGACGCCTCCTCCGCCGAGGCCGCCGCCCGCCCCGCCCCCCCCCCCGGGCGCCGGGCCCCTTCAGCCGGTCGGCCGCGTCCGCCGCGGCGCGGACGGCCTCGACGGCGCCGGCCAGGACGTACGACTCCAGGCGCATCCGGCGTTCGTTGCGGGTGGACGTGCCCGCGGCGAGCGCCGCCAGCTCGGCCACGCGGTGGTACTCCTCGCGCAGCGGGGCGAGCCGTCGGGCGTCGGTGACGGCCGCGGCGGAGAGCCGGTCCAGCTCCTGGCAGCGAGTGCGGGCGGCGGCGGCCACGGCGGCCTCCTCGCGGGCCCGTGCGTCGAGGCGCTCCTGCAGCTCCCGCCGGGCCGCCGGGCCGAGTACGGCCTCCTCGGCGAGCGTGGGGTTGCCGAAGCCGGCGCGGAAGGCGGCGTCGGCGAGGCGGGCGTCGGCCTCCTTCAGCCGGTCGGCCGCGTCCGCCGCGGCGCGGACGGCCTCGACGGCGCCGGCCAGGACGTCCAGCTGCCGTTCCAGGTGGGCGGCCCGGCGGGCGACGGACTCCTCACCGCCGCGGGCCCGGGTCAGCTCTTCCTCCAGGGCGGCCAGGTCGCGGTCGAGCTGTTCGCGGCGCGTCGTGCGTGCGGTGGTCCGCGTCAGGGCGGCCTGCCGGGCCTCGCGGCGCAGGTCGTGCTCGCGCTCGGCCCGCCGGAGCGCCTCCTGGGCGGCGTGCAGGTCGGCGCCCGCCGCACGTGCCTCGGCCAGGGCGCGGCCCAGTTCGCCGGCGAGCGCTTCGAGCTCGGCCGCCGTGGCTCCGCCGGCGTCGGCCTCGGCGCGGGCGAGGGCGTCCTGGAGCCCCTGGAGCTCGCGGGCGGCCTCCTCGCGGCGGGCGTCGGCGCGCTGGAAGGCGGCCAGCGCGGCCTCCTCGTCGGCGCGGTCGACCCGGCCGGCCGCGGCCCGTGCCGGGTCGGGGTGCTCGGTGGCTCCGCACACCTTGCAGGCGACGCCGGGGGCGAGCCCGCCCGCGAGCTCGGCGGCGATGCCGTCCAGGCGGCGTTCCTTGAGGTCGAGCCAGGTGGTGCGGGCCGTCACGGCCTTCTCCCGGGCGTCCGTCAGCCGCTGCCCGGCCGCGGCGGCGGCGCCGGTGAGGCGGTCGCGTTCGCGGGCGGCGGTCAGCCGGGTGCGGACGGGGCCGGTCTCGGCCTCCAGGCGGACGGCCCGGGTGGCTTCCTCGTGTGCGGTCCCGACGCGCCGTTCGCAGGCGGAGCGCAGGGCCTCCCAGCCGTCGAGCCAGCCGTCGGCCTCGGCGAGCTCGTCCTCGTCGGCGCGGGCCTCGCGCTCCAGTTCGCGCAGCTGGACCGCGATCCCGGCGGCGCGCTCCTCCGCGCGGCGGGCGGCCGAGAGCGAGCCGAGCTCCTCGCGGAGGCTCCGCTCCCGTGCGGCGAGCTGCCCGGCGCCCGCTTCCTGCTGCCCCTCGGGGAGCGCCGCGCGGACCCGCTGCTCGCCGGTGACGGCCGCGCGGTGGGCCCGCTCGGCTTCGGCGCGCAGGTCCAGGAGGGGGACGACGCCGTCGGCGGCGCGGGCCTGCCGCATCCTCTCGCGGGCGGCCTCGTGGGCGTCGCCCTGGGCGGCGAGGGCGTCGGCGCGTTTGCGGGCCTCGGCGTGCCGGTGCTGGAGGCGGGCGAGTTCGCGTACGGCGTCGGCGTGTTCCTGGGCGGCCCGGTGGGCGTGCTCGGCGGTGCGCGCGGCGACGACGGCGATGTCCCGGCGTTCCCGGGCGCTGCTGCGGGCGAGGGCGGCCCACTCCAGGACGGCTTCGGCGAGGCCGGGGTCGCCGGGGGTGAGCGGGGCCGCGGCAGTGCGCTGGGCCGGGACGGCCCGTCCGGCGGCGGCCGGACGGCCGGACGCGGTGCGGGGTGTCGGGACGCCGTCGCGGGCGCGGCCGGTGGGTGCGGTGGCGCCGCCCCCGGCTGCCGCGGCGGGCGCGGGCGTGCCCACCTCGGGCAGCGCCGGGTCTCCGGCGGCCTGGCGCATCCGGTGGGCGAGGGCGAGCAGCCCGTCGTCGCCGGCCCGTACGCCCGCCTCGGCTGCCCGGCGCAGCTCTGCGAGGCGCTTCTCGACGGCGCCGAAGCGGCCGGTGTCGAAGAGCTTGCCGAGCAGCTCGCCGCGGGCGGCGTCCTTGGCGCCGAGGAAGCGGGCGAACTCGCCCTGGGGCAGCAGGACGACCTGGCAGAACTGCTCCCGGCTCATGCCGAGCAGCTGCTTGATCTCCTCGCCGATCTCCTGGTGGGAGCGGCTGAGGCCCTCCCACGCACCGGAGCGGTGCTCGCGCAGCTCGCTCGCGGCCCGTTCCTTGGTGAAGCCGGTGCCTTTCTTCTTGCGGCGCAGCTGCTCGGGGCGGCGGGTGATCTCCAGCCGCCGCCCGCCGACGGTGAGGTCGAGCACCACCTGGGTGAGGGTGCCGTCGGCGGCGTGGTCGCTGCGCAGCACGGGGGCGCCGCTGCCCTGGCGGGTGCCGGGCACCTCGTTGTAGAGGGCGTAGCAAACCGCGTCGAGGACGGAGGTCTTGCCCGCTCCGGTGGGGCCGTGGAAGAGGAACAGGCCGTCGGCGGAGAGCGCGTCGAAGTCGATGTGCTGGGTGCCGCCGAAGGGCCCGAAGGCGGTGACGGTCAGCCGGTGCAGCCTCATCGGGCCCCCGCCTCCTCGCCGGCCGCGGCCAGCCGTACGTGGTCGAGGGCGTCGGTGAGGATCTTGCGTTCGGCGTCGTCGGGTCCCAGGCCGTCGCGCACGTGGGCCACGAAGTCCTCGGCGATCTCCCGGTCGGTGCGGTCGCGCAGGCGCCGCGCGTAGGAGGCGAGGGGGTCCTGGGGCGGTCGCTCGGGGTCGAGGACGAGGCTGAGCACGTGGGGGAAGCGGGCGGCGAGCCGGGCCATGGGTTCGTCCGGGCGGTGCGGGTCGGTGAGGGTGGCCTCGACCCACGCGTCCTCGTGGCGGGCGAGCCGCGGGTCCTGCAGCAGGTCGTCGAGGCGGCCGCGGATGCGGGCGAGCGGGCGCGGCACCGGGCAGTCCAGGCGTTCGGCGGTCACGGCGCCGGCGGCGTCCAGGTCGATCAGCCACATGGACTTGCGGTGATCGGTCTCGGAGAAGGAGTAGGCCAGCGGCGAGCCGGAGTAGCGGACGCGCTCGGTGATGGCCTGGCAGCCGTGCAGGTGACCGAGGGCCGTGTAGTCGACGCCGTCGAAGACGGCGGCGGGGACCTGGGCGACGCCGCCGACGGTGATGTCGCGCTCGCTGTCGCTGGTGGTGCCGCCGGTGACGAAGGCGTGCGCGAGGACGACGGAGCGGGTGCCGGCGGGCCGCGCGGCGAGGTCGGCGCGGACGCGGGCCATGGCGGCCTCCAGCACGGCCGTGTGGCCGGCGCGCTCCGCGCCCAGCTCCTCGCGGACGAGGGCGGGCTCGAGGTAGGGCAGGCCGTAGAAGGCGACGTCGCCGTGGGCGTCGGTGAGGACGACGGGGGTGGCGCAGCCGGCCGGGTCGGTGCGCAGGTGGATGCCGGCCCGGTCGAGGAGCCCCGCGCCCACGCCCAGGCGGCGGGAGGAGTCGTGGTTGCCGGAGATCATGACGGTGGGCACGCCGAGGTCCGCGAGGCGGTGCAGCGCCTCGTCGAACAGGGCGACGGCGCCGAGCGGGGGGACCGCCCGGTCGTAGACGTCGCCCGCGACGAGCACCACGTCGACCCTCTCGTCCCGGACGGTGCGGACGAGGTGGCCGATGAAGTCGCGCTGGGCGTCCAGCAGGTTCACCCGGTGAAACGAGCGGCCCAGGTGCCAGTCGGACGTATGCAGGATCCTCACGGGCCCCAAGTGTTCCATCCTCGGGCGGGTGGCGGGGCATGGCCCCGATGGGTGAACCGGGCGGGCGGGCGCGGCAACCCGCTGAAAGGATCCGGAAATATGCGACTTATACGAAACGCCTTCGGGCGGCGGCGGCACGGCGGTGCCCGCAGCTCCATACGCCGCCGGACCCCGCGCCCCCTCCACCTGGTGCTGACCGCAGTCCTGCTGCTGGCCGTCGGAGCCGCGTGCGCGACCCGGAACGGCTCCCTGCCCGGCACCGGGGACGGCCAGAACGCGGCCGGCCTCGGGCATCGGCCGGGCCACCCCCACCAGCAGGCACGGGAGCAGCCGCCACCGGTGCCGAAGGCGAAACTGACCCCGGAGCAGCGGCTCGCCGTGGCACAGCGCTGGGGCCTGGACGAGGCGCCGCTCGTCGCACCGTCCCCGCCGAAGGAGAAGCCGGAGCTGTCCACGCCGGAGTGGGCGGACAAGGGATCGGGGCTGATCCCCGCCCCCGCCTCCGTGCCGACCACCGAGAAGATCGCCTTCCTGACGATCGACGACGGCGCGGCGAAGGACCGGGAGTTCCTGGACATGGTGCGGGACCTGCAGGTGCCGCTGTCCGCCTTCCTCACCGACGAGTCCGCGGCCGAGGACTACGGCTACTTCCGCGACCTGCACGCGCTCGGCGTCTCCATCCAGAACCACACGCTGCGCCACCCGCAGCTGAACCACGTCTCCGAGGACGAGAAGTACACGGAGATCTGCGGCCAGCAGGAGATCCTGGAACGTGAGATAGGCGTCACACCGACGCTCTTCCGCCCGCCGTTCGGCGACTTCGACGCCGACACCCTCGCCGTCGCCGAGGACTGCGGGATCCAGGCCGCTCCCCTGTGGAACGAGGAGGCCTTCGCGGACCGGATCGACTTCCGCCACGACGACCAGCAGTTCCACCCCGGCGACATCATCCTGACCCACTTCAACGGGCCCAGGGCCTGGGGCGGCACCATGTGCGACATGCTGCGGACGGTGCTGCGCAAGCTCACGGAGCAGGGCTACGCGCTGGCGCGGCTGGAGGACTACGCCTGATGCGGCCCGCGGGAACGGGCGGGCCGCGCCGGTGGGCGGGCGGCCTCAGGCGTCCCCGTAGGCCTCCCCGCCCAGTTCGAAGCGGGCGGCGCCGGCCGTGGTGTCGGCGAGCCAGGCGCGGAACCCCTCGACGTCCGCCTCGGGCAGTCCCACCTCGATGCGGACCTCCGCGCCGTAGCTCACCTCGCACGGCGCGGCCCGTCGCCCGCAGGTCGTTCTCCAGCTTGCCGGCGCGCTGGTGGTCGACGGTCACGGCCGCCAGCCGGAAGCGCTGCCGGGTGACGGTCCCGAGCATGTCCAGGGCCTCGCCGACCACGCCCCCGTACGCGCGGATCAGCCCGCCCGCGCCGAGCTTGACGCCGCCGAAGTAGCGGGTGACGACGGCGACGGCGTAGCGGACCTCGCGGCGGAGCAGCATCTGCAGCATGGGCACGCCCGCGGTGCCGCCCGGCTCGCCGTCGTCGCTCGCCTTCTGCACGGAGCCGTCGGCGCCCAGCACGTAGGCGAAGCAGTGGTGGCGGGCGGTGGGGTGCTCCTTGCGGATGCGCGCGATGAACGCCTGCGCCTCCTCCTCGGTGGCGGCTGGCGCGAGCGCGCAGATGAAGCGCGACTTGCTGATCTCGATCTCGTGCACGCCCTCGCGCGCGACCGTCCGGTACTGCTCCGTCATCCCGCCAGCCTAATTCCTCGTGCTGATGGTGGCGGTCGCGCGGGCGCCGGGCGGATGCCTATTGGCTGCCGGGCGCTCGATGCCTCAGTGCAGAGCGGCGGCGTCCGGCGTCTTCATGACCCGCCACCACCTTCCGTGCTGTCGACTCGTTGATCTTCGTGGTGCGAGCCCGCTACACGGTGACCTCTCGATTCGCCCGAGTCTGTCCGAGCTCCCGCATAGACCGAGGCCCGCGCGGCGCGCTGGTGCCACGAACGGCTAGCGAGGTGGCGGCCCGGTCTCTGGCCGAGTCCTGGAATTTTGGTCGCTGCGTGGCCCGCATGCGCTCGTGACCAGCGCAAACAGCTCATGTTCAAAGAGAGGAATGACTTGATCTCCTGCGGAATCGACTGGGCCGAAGCATCCTCAACCCGCCCGCCGAGGACAAGGTGACGACGTACGAAGGCACGGCCGTCCTCACCTGCGTCCGCGCACGGCCGGTCACGGCCGGCCCTGCCGACTGACCATCGTCTTTCGCGTTTGTGCCCTGGCCACCGGTCCGGTGGCCAGGGCACAAACGCATCACGGCACGGGAATCGCGCGCGGGGGTCCCCGTACGCCCGAGTTCAAACGCTTTGACGTGACCGTGTCAGAATGTCGTTCATGAGCGACCGTCCGCCCGAGCAGCCCCCGCCGCCCCAAGAGGCCCCGCCGCCCGAGCCCGTCGACGCCCCGGAACCGACGAAGGCGACGGACGCGGCGAATGCGGACTCCGGTACGGGCCCGGCGGACGCCCCGGAACCCACGGGCGGGCGCGCCTCGGATGCCGAGCAGTCGGACGACGCCCCGGAACCGGCGGCTGCGGAGGAACCGGACAACGCGCCGGAGAACAGCGACGCGCCAGAGCCGGAATCCGAGCAGCCGAAAGCCGACGCCCCGGAACCGGCGAGCGCTGACGGCGCGGACTCCGACCCGAGCCCGACGGACGCTCCGGAACCGACGGACTCACGCACCCCGGACACCGAGCAGACGGACGACGCCCTGGAACCGGTGGGCGCGGAGGAAGCCGACCGCACACCGGAGAAGGCCGACGCCCCGGAACCGGGGCCCGAGCGACCCGACTCCGATGCTCCGGAACCGACGGATGCGCAGGACTCACGGGAAACGGGTGCCGAGGAAGCGAGTGCCGAAGACACGGGTACCGACGAAGCGGACGAGGCCCCGGAGTCGGAGGCCGTAGAGGAATCCGACAGTGCGCCCGAGCAAGCCGAGACTCCGGAACCGGAAGCCGAGCGATGGGATGCTGACGCCCCGGAACCGACGACCGCTGAGGACGCAGACTCCGGCATAGGCCCGACAGACGCCCCAGAACCCACGGACGGAGAAGAATCCGACGCTCCGGATCCGGAGGCTGAGCAGTCCGACGATGCTGCCCCGGAACCCGTTGACGCGGCGGACGCGGACTCCGAGACAGACCCCGCAGTCGCGCAGGACGCGGGTGCCGAGCAGGCGGACGATGCTCCGGACCCGGGTGATGAGTCGCAGGGCGAGCCTGCGGATGCCTTGGGCCCGGTCGATGAGGCTTCGGAAGGACGGTACGGCAACGACGCGCTGCGCGACGGCCCCAACTACCAGGATGAGCTCGATGACGAGTTGGGCGCACGCGGCCTGGACCGCTCCGAGCACGACAAGCTCCGGATCAGCCGGACCAACGAGCTGACGGATGAGCAGGCCCGTGAGGTCGTCGGGGTCCGTGACGCGATCAAGCTCGGCGAGGGCCAAATGGTGACCAAGGTGGTCACACCCGAGCGCGCGCAGGCCTACCTGGAGAACTTCACACCGTCCGACGAGGACGACAAATTCAGGCCCGGCCAGTTCGGCGGCTCCATCGCGCGCGGCTGTGACACCGCCGACCTGCGCAGCATGGACCAACTGCGCGACGGGCTCGCTCTTGACGATGGCGGCGCCGGCTGGTCCGCGGTCCCACCGGGCGCGTCCGAGACGTACCAGCTGCGCTTCCCGGCACCGGACGACATGCGTGCCGAGCCGTCTTTCGGCGCCGTCGGCGACCAGGAGCGGGCCGACCACGTCGCCCGCATGACCGGCCGGAGCGAGGGACTGGCCTATCTTGATCCGTTCCTCGGCACCGGCTACACCGGCGGGGGTGTCCCGGAGTGGATGGCCGAGCCCACCGGCTTCCCCCACGATGCTGAGATCTGGCTCATGCATGACGATGGCACCGAAGAGGCCGTCGGCTTCTTCGACAAGAACGAAAGGCTGTGGAAATACTATGGCTGACCCCGTGGGCCAACCCTCCCCGGTCAAGGGCGAGGTCGCTGTCTTCCGAGGTGAGCTCTATCAGGCCCGTGGCGCCGAGGGTCTGTGGCCGTGTGTCGAGCTGCTGCCCGAGCCCGGGCGCCCCGCACCCGAAGAGGTCGCGCCGCGCCGGGCCGCCGACGGATCGGTGGGATACCCGGTTCCGCTGGAGCGCCTGGAAGCCTGGTATGCCGTGACGTGGACGTTCCGCTGGCGCGGCGAGCTCTTCGAGTGCACCGCCGCCACGCCCACCACGCTGTCGGGCAACTACCTCGGCTCCGACGAACGCTTCGCCAAGGAGCACCTCAAGCGCCGGGTCATCGGCTACCGCGGCGTCTTCCCGCGCGACGAGGTCACCGAGCTGGAGCAGCACCGCAAGGATCTCCTCCAGCCCCGGCACGCTCTCGTGCGGCGTCTGGACGAGGTTGACCATTTCCGCCCCAAGGCCTACGCGGTTCACCGCGGCCGGACGTATCCGGCCGCTGCTGAGGCAGACGCGTCGGGCCTCATCGCTCTGACCACCGGGGATGACCGGCCTGAGGAGCTCGTCGCCGATCCCCGGGACCCGAGCGGCGAGCACTTCCTGGCCTCCCCGGAGCAGCTGGACGCCTGGTACCGCACCCACTGGACCTTCCGCTGGAAGGGCGAACCCTTCGACGCCGCCGGGACGGTGGACGGCAGGATCAAGGGCGTCTATACAGGCGGCAGCTGGGGTTTCGTCGCGAACAGCTTGCAGCTGACCCCGGAGAAGGGTCCCGACGGGGTCCACACCCGGTACACGGTCCAGGCGGGCCTCAAAAACGTCACCGACCTCGAACAGCACCGCACCGACCTCCTGGCCAAGCCGTAGCCGAGCCGGAAAGCACCGGAGTCAGCCGGTCGCTTCCGTGGCCCAGACGAAGTCGTAGCGGATCTCCTGTCCCTGGACGCGTACGACTTCGTTGCGGTTGCGCAGTTGTACGGTGAACGCCGCCCCTGGCAGGAGGAGCACTTCCTTCTCCTCCGGCTTTTGCGAGAAGGCGGAGATGTCCCGCCCGCTACGTCCGGCGAGCTCGAGCTGGTAGAGGACCCTGCGGCCGCCGGCGGTCGGGTACTGGAGCGGCAGGAATTCCTCGGCCTTCTTCCGTTTCTCGCTGGTGCTGGTGCTGGTGAAGCCGCTGAAGGACAGCCGCTTCCGGGGTCACATCTCCCACCCCGCGCGGTACACCGTTCCCTTGACGGGAGGCAGCCGGTGCAGGAAGTCGGCGAGCATGTCGGCGTGGGTCTTGGCCTCGTCCCGCAGTGTGCCGGCGAGGGCGTGCAGCCGTTTCCTGACGGGCTCCAGCCGGGCCGTCCGCTCCCGGTCGCCGAGCCCCGGTGCCCGGTAGTCGTCGATCAGGCGTTGCAGCTCGTCGTCGCGCCACCTGGTGCAGGGGACCTCGGTGGGCACGCCCTCGGCTATCCGGGAGATCATCTCGTCGATCAGCCGGCCGACGCCGATCGACGTGAATCCGCCGGGGGTGGTGAGAACGCGGTTGATGAGCTGGTGGTTGTCCCCGCACGGAGACTGGCACGCCTCCGCGCAGAGGAACCTCTTCAACCGCATGATCGGACAGCTCTACCACTGCCTGCAGAAAGGCGAGCTGTTCGATGAACAGCTCGCCTTCCCCACACCTCTCACCGCCGCCGCTTGACGCCTTAGCGTCGCGAGGTGTCTATGCGCCGCCCCGGGAATGGCGGCGGGGGGATGATCGTTGAGCGGGCATGTACGCAGAACCGGGGATCATCCGGAAGATCATCGAGGAGACCGGCGACACGTGGGCGCTGGTCGGACTGTCGTCCAACACGCGGCGGGCGGCCTACGGCGTGGCCGAGGTGCTGCGGCGCCACGGCAAGCGCGTCGTGCCGGTGCACCCCAAGGCCGAGACGGTGCACGGCGAGCAGGGCTACGCCTCCCTGGCGGAGATCCCCTTCGAGGTCGACGTGGTGGACGTCTTCGTCAACAGCGACCTCGCGGGCCCGGTCGCGGACGAGGCCGTCGCGATCGGCGCGAAGGCGGTCTGGTTCCAGCTGGGGGTCGTGGACGAGGATGCCTACGAGCGGACGCGCGCGGCGGGCCTGGACATGGTGATGGACCGGTGCCCGGCCATCGAACTGGACGCGCTGCGGCTCCGGAACGCCCGCGTCACCTCATGACCGGGGTGCGGGAAGCGACCCCCGGGGATGCCGAGGAAATCGTCCGGCTCCGCCGGCTGATGTTCGCCGCGATGAGCAGCGACGACGCCGGGGGCGACTGGGAGCGCGCTGCGGAGGAGCAGGCGCGTCGGCAGCTCGCGGCACGGCCGCGCCTGCTCGGGGCGTTCGTCGTGGACGGCGACCCGGCGCAGGGCGGGCCGCCGCACCTGGCCGCGTGCGCCGTGGGCCGGGTGGAGGAGCGACTGGCCGCGCCCGGGCACCCGCACGGGCGGTTCGGCTTCGTCTTCACCGTGTCCACCGACGAGCGCTACCGGGGCCGGGGCTTCGCGCGGGCGACGACGGAGGCGCTGCTGGAGTGGTTCGCCGGGCAGGGCGTCACGCGCGTCGACCTGCACGCGACGCCGGACGCCGAACACCTCTACCGGAGCCTGGGGTTCGCCGAGCACTCGGTCGCACTGTCCCTGAACGTGGCGTCGCGCGCGGTGCGGCCCTGACGGAGGCGCCTCGACGGGGCCGCCCGTACGGCGCCCCAGGGGCGGTCAGTGTGCGGGCGGCACGACGACGGCCATCGTCATCTCCACCGGCTCCCCGCCGTCGTTGCGGTAGGTGTGGGGCACGTTCGCCTCGAACGTCGCGGAGGCGCCGACGGGCACGGTGAACTCCTCGCCGTCCACCACGAGGCTGAGCTCGCCCGCGGTGACCGTGAGCAGTTCGAGCGTTCCGGCCGGGTGCGGGTCGGAGTCGCTGACGTCGCCGGGGGCGATGCGCCAGTCCCACAGCTCGACGGGCCCGGGGCCCTGGGCACCGACGAGCAGGGTGGTGTGGCTGCCCGCCTCCGTCGACCACATCCGCACCGTCTGCTCCTTGGGCACCAGCTGGACGCGGGTGCTCTGCTCCTGGTCGAGGAGCGTGGTGATGCTGACGCCGAGCGCGTCGGCGAGCTTGACGGTCGTCCCCACGCTGGGGTTCGTACGGGCTTGCTCGATCTGGATGATCATGCCGCGGCTGACCCCGGAGCGGGCCGCCAGCGCATCGAGGGTGAGGTGGCGCTCGCCGCGCCAGCGCTTGAGGTTGCGGGCGAGCGACTGGGTGAGCCGGTCGAGGTCCGTCGCCATTCCGTCCGTCTCTCTCCGTCTTCCGTCGAATATATTGATACCGAAGTCAAAGATAGTGAACTACGGTGTGCTGCACTGCACTGTTCACCACACTGTACTGCGAGGTGTCCCAATGACGGCGGTCTTCGCCCTGACCACGAGCTTCCTGTGGGGGCTGGCCGACTTCGGCGGCGGGCTGCTCACCCGGCGCATACCGGCCCTGACCGTCGTCCTGGTCTCACAGCTGCTGGCCGTGGGCGCCCTGGGAGCGATCGTCGTCGCCACGGGCGCCTGGTCGGAGACAGGCCCCCAGCTCTGGTATGCGGTGGCGGCAGGCGTCGTGGGCCCGGCGGCGATGCTCGCCTTCTACCGGGCGCTGGCCCTGGGCCCCATGGGGGTCGTCTCGCCGCTGGGCGCACTCGGCGGCGTCGCGGTGCCGCTGGGC
The DNA here is from genome assembly GCF_001445655.1 of Streptomyces roseifaciens. Lineage (NCBI taxonomy): Bacteria > Bacillati > Actinomycetota > Actinomycetes > Kitasatosporales > Streptomycetaceae > Streptomyces > Streptomyces roseifaciens. Next base: position 135,758 of record NZ_LNBE01000002.1, on the reverse strand, counting down.
GTCGGCCTCGTCCTGGGCGAGCGCCCCGGCATCCTGCAGGTCGCCGGCATCGCGGTGGCCATTGCGGGCGTGGTCCTGGCCAGCGGCCCGAGCAAGGGCGGCGCCCCCGTACAGCGCCAGACCCTGATCCTCACGCTCGTCGCCGCCTTCGGCTTCGGCTCGGTAATGGCCCTGATCGCCGAGGCCTCCCACAACCTCACCGGCCTCTTCCTCGCCCTCTTCGTCCAGCGCGTCTGCAACGTGGTCGTGGGCGGCGGCGCCCTCTACATCTCCGTACGGCGCGGCGCACCCGCCCTCCCGGAGGACGGCTGGAACGGCATCCGCTCCTCCCTCCTCCCGCTCGCCTTCATCGGCCTCGCCGACGTGGCCGCCAACGGCACGTACTCCATCGCCGCGAACAACGGCCCTGTGACGGTCGCGGCCGTCCTCGCCTCGCTCTACCCCGTCGTCACGGCCCTGGCCGCACGGGGCGTCCTGAGCGAACGCCTGCGCACGGTCCAGGCCGCGGGCGCCGGCCTGGCACTCATGGGCACGGTCCTGCTGGCCACGGGCTGAGCCCCCCGCGCGCGGGTTCACCGGCACGCCAACCGGCCGCAGACGGTTACGCAGTGTCAGCGTGCACGGGCCGACTGCGGGTCCGGTCCCGGACATGTCGATCAGCAGCAGTCCTACCTACGGAGGCGAGGCCAGTGCAGCACGGGTCGGGTGGGTGACAGGTCGCTGAGTGTCTTCTTCCGTATGCGACAGCTCGGCCTCCTGCCGCCCGGTGAGGACCTCGCCGTCCAGCACCGCGAGGGGTGAGACGTAGCGCGTCTGCGTCCGGTAGTCCCCGGCCCTGGACTACGTTCGCGAGTTCGACTCCGTCCTCGCCCCCTGGCGCCGGAAGCCGACTGTCCGCGAGCTCCTCCACCGAATCCGCGAAAGCCCTGGGAACCGCCGCTTCACAGTGCACCGTAAGCTTCTCGATCATGTGCGAGAACCGACTGGGTGCCTTGTTGGAGGCCGGATTCACCGACCGGCTGGGACAGCGGGACAGGAAGCTGCTGGCGCGCCGCGCCTTGCTCAAGGGCGTGGGCGAGAAGCCGCCGTTCTACCTTCCGACCAGTTGGTGGTACGTGGTACTGGGTGAGAACTACGAGGGCTTGTTCGCGGCGCTGGACCTCCACGACCGGGTCCCGGTCACCTTCCGCGAGGGACTCGACGTGGCTGACCTGCCGGCCCGGCCGGACGCCGACCCCGTCTTCGTCACGCCTGAAATCGACGGCTGGCGTCTGATATTCGGAAACCTCGACAGTGTCATCGGCTGGGACTGGGACGACATGATGGGCGCCGTGGAGCGGCTGAGCGCCCGGTGCGGCCAAGCGCAGATGTTCTTCGAGGACATCGCGGGCGGAGCGGATATCTGGGTGGTCGCCGAAGCGGGTCGCATCCGGCGCCGGTACGCCCGGGAGAGCAACCCCGAGTGGGTGGGCGAGCCCCTGCCATGGGAGACGCTGGCTGTCGACGACGAGGATTTCGACCCGGAATTCGACGAGGCCGACTCCAACGAGGGCACAGCCGACGCCATGACAGCGTGCGAGCACCTGTCCGTGCACCCGAGCCCGGTGGACGCCGACACCGAGATACGCGGCCACGGCTGGCTGGCCATGAGCGCCCCGAACGTAGGCCACAAGGGACTGGAAGACCTGGCTCGATCTTGGAAGTGACACCAAAGAGAGCCGCTCGAACATGGCGACACTGATGGTCTTCACCCAGATGACAGCGGATTTCGTCACTCATGTCAGTAGTGCTTCGGCACGGATTGTCAGCGCGAGACGCACGCACTGGCCGATCTACTCAACCTCCATGGGTCAAGAATGGACTAGCCCACATGGGGGTCTGTCCAATCAACGGCTGATCTTGGTTGTTGAGGTTCAGTGGCCGGTGGCGGGGGTGAGGCGGCCTTCGAAGGCGATCTGGAAAGCGTTCAGGGGCGCCTTCCAGCGCATGATCCAGCGGCGCCGGCCCTTGCCGGTGGGGTCGAGGCTCATCAGGGCCATATAGACGCACTTCAATGCGGCGGCCTCACTCGGGAAGTGCCCGCGGGACCGGACGGCTTTGCGGATGCGGGCGTTCACGCTCTCGATCGCGTTCGTCGAGCAGATCACCTTGCGGATCTCCACGTCGAACGACAGGAAGGGCACCATCTCAGCCCAGGCGTCGGACCACAGCTTGACCACGGCCGGATACTTGGTGCCCCACTTCTCGGAGAACTCCAGGAACCGCTCGGTGGCCGCGGCCTCGCTCGGCGCGGTGTAGACGGGCTTGAGGTCACGCGCGACCTTGTCCCAGTCCTGCCGGGCGACGTAACGGATGCTGTTGCGAATGAGATGAACGATGCAGGTTTGCACTACCGTGCGGGGCCAGACGGCCTCGACCGCGTCCGGCAGGCCCTTGAGCCCGTCACAGACGAGCATGAGGACGTCCTCGACGCCGCGGTTGCGGAGCTCGGTGAACACCTGCAGCCAGTGCTTGGCGCCCTCGCCGCCGTCACCCGCCCAGATCCCGAGGATGTCGCGGGTGCCTTCGACGGTCACGGCCATGGCGAGGTAGATGGGACGGTTGGCGACGTGGCCGTCGCGGATCTTCACGTTGATGGCGTCCACGAAGATGACGGGGTAGACGCGGTCGAGCGGACGGGACTGCCACTCGGCCATGCCTTCCATCACCTTGTCCGTGATCGTGGTGATGGTCTGCTTGGAGACCTCCGCCCCGTAGACCTCGGCCAGATGCGCGGATATCTCCCCGTGGGTGAGCCCCTTCGCGGACAACGACAGCACCATTTCGTCGACACCGGTAAGGCGTCGCTGGCGCTTCTTGACGATCTGCGGCTCGAACGTGCCGGCCGTGTCCCGGAGCACCCTGACCTCGACGGGACCGACATCGGTCAGCACGGTCTTGGCCCGGGTGCCATTGCGGCTGTTGCCGCTGTTCCGGCCCGACGCCTCGTGCTTCTCATAGCCGACGTGGTCCGTGATCTCGCCCTCCAGGGCGGACTCCAGCACGCGCTTCGTGAGCTGCTGGAGCAGCCCGCCCTTCCCGGTTAACTGCAGCCCGTCCGTGCGGGCACGGTCGACCAGCATCGCGATCAACTGCTCGTCCGACACTGCCTCCGCGGCCGACTCGATAACCGACTCCTCGACGGTTTCGTTCTCGACAATGGTCTCGCTCATCAGGCGTCTCCTTGATCATCGGATCCGCCGTTGATTAGACACTCCCGCCGGAGGCGACCGCGTCGAGCAGGGCCTGGAGTTCGGTGGGTGGGTCTTTGTCGGTCCAGGCTTGCCACCAGCGGTGGAGGGTGGTGGCGAGGGTGAGCCAGGCGCGGACGGCGCGAAAGGCTCTGGGCCAGCAGGGTGGCTGGGGCTGGTGGGGTGTGGTGGGTCCCCCTCTCTGGTCCGTTGTCGGGGCAGGGGTCCGGTGCGGTGGCGTCCAGTGGCCCGGGTGGGGCGAACCACTGGTCCCGGCAGAAGGTGAACGCGCAGTTGACCAGGGTCTGGTGGCGTTTGATGGCGCGGGCGGAGCGGACCTGGAAGTCGGCCCAGCCGAGTTCGTCCTTGATCTGTTTATAGCTCTGCTCGATCCAGGGCCGCAGCCCGTAGAGGTGGACGATCTCCGCAAGGTCGGCTGGCGGGTGCGGGGAGGTGGTGGCGTGGGGTGCGTCGGGGTGGGGCAGGTTGGTGGTCAGGTACCAGGTGGTGTGCTCCGGCAGTCTGCCCGGGTCGGTGGTGGCCACGACCAGGCGGCAGGGGCTGTTCGGGCCGTAGCCGCCCAGGCGGGCGTCGGCGGTCCACCAGGTCTCGGTGTGCCCGTCGCGGAAGTGGCGCTCGACCGGCATCCAGTCGCCCGGGTGGTCGGGGCCGGTGCCGGCCAGGGCACGGGCGGCGTCGACCGGAGTGTGCGGCTCATCGGCGCGGGCCCAGGAGCCGCGGTGCGGCTTGAGTGCGACGACATAGGGCAACCCGGCGTCGCGCAGGGCGAGGTACCAGTCGTCGCTCGTGGAGTAGGCGCAGTCGGCCACCACGGCCCGGCAGGCGAAGCCCGCTTCCTTGCCCTGGGTGGCGAGAGCGGCGGAGATCTGTGGTTTCGTGCGGAAGGCGGGATCGGCCCGGCCGCGGTCGAAGTGGTGGGCGGGGGTGTACGGCTGTGTGTGCAGCGGGTAGTAGATACGCCCGTCGGTCCACACCGTGGTTACCGTGACGACGCCGTTGTCGGCCTTGCCGTACCGGCCCAGCCACTGCCGGCCCACGTGCGCGGTCGCCGTGCCGCCCTTGCGGTCCCCGGAATCATCGATCACGATGACCCCGCCGTCGTGCGCAGTGGTCTCCGGCTGCTCGCGCAGCAGCTCAAGCCGCCGGTCGTTGACCAGCCCGGCCTCCCAGGGGGACTCGGACAGGAAGAACTGCAGCCGCTGCACCGGCGGGCCGCCAGCCCCGGCCATCGGCTCCGCCCCGGCCAGACACGTGAAGAAGAGGTCGTCGAACCGGGCCGCGTACTCCTCCAACGGCCCCGGCGCGGGCGGCCACGGACGGCGAGCGGTCATCTTCGCCCCCAGCAGGACAGTTCACTCCTCCTACCGGACTACGACCAACCCGACCTGCCGTCAACCCACCCCACCACCGGAATCAACGAACTACGGGTAGTCCTCCGGCGGCACTGACGGGTGAGCGTCGAGCCAGTCCGCCAGCCTCCCCGCCGCCTTCGGAGAGAAGGTCGACACCAAGAACACCCGCGCCTCGCGTCCCATCCGAAGCCGGGCATGGACGGCTGGACGCCGCGCTATGGGCGGCTCCTCGACGATGACATAGGCATTCGTCCCGGCCAGCCCGTACGAGCACACCCCGGCAAGCCGCGGCACCCCGTCAACCGGCCACGATGTCAGCTCCGTGGGCACGAAGGCAGTCGCTCTGCGTAGTGCCCGTAGCCTCCGGTCTTCCGTCGTTCGGGCGTGAGGATGTTGGCAGGAACGTACGTCGGACGGGCGGCTTGGGGCACAACAGGGAGTCCTTGTGCGAACGGCATGGGCGGCGATGGAAGGACAATGACGGCGCGAGAAGTGTGAAGCGATGGTCGCGATCGCTCAGCGGGGAACTCCGGCTTCTGGGACGACAGCGAAACGTCAGCGTTGCGTGAGCGACGCGCCGTACCGTCGTGGGCATGAACAAGATCAAATCCGCATTCGTGGCAGCCGCAGTCCTTGCCGGTGTGGGCGTGATGGCCGGCCCGGCCCAGGCAAGGAATGGAATCACGGTTGGGGCCACCATCGTCTGTGAGTAGGCGGGCTGAGAGGCTTACGGCAGAAGTACAAGTGGCCTGCGGCTGAACGGAAAGCCATCGCGAAGATGCAGGAGATCGCCCGACGGTACCCCCGCTTCGCGCATCGGCGCTGCACCGTTGCAGCCGTAACCTGACGAACAGAACGACAAGAGTCCTGTAACGGGAGACTGTTACGCACGGATCTGTGAGAGCCGGGAGGTGAGATCCCCCCGGCTACTCGGCAGGCCCCCGGGAGCGTCCCAGGGACGCACGGCCCTCCGCCTCCTCGCGGACGCCGCCCCTTTTTGCGGGTGGTCGGACGGCGCGCGGCGTCGTGCTCCGGCAGCGTGCCCGTAGCGTTCGGGCGGGTCGCGCCAGCCCACTGAGCGTTGGTCAGCTCATGTCGCCGCACCATGATGCTCCTCCCCGGAACGGCAGCAGACCCACCAACCGGGGCAAGAGCCGTCAGACACTGCTTATTGATCAGAACTCATTGGGTTCATTCGTCGTGGATGTAGCGGACGTGTGGGACTTTGAAGTAACCGGTGACGACGTGTGGCTGGTGTTGGCGTCTGCGGAAGAAGCGGCGGGTTTCGGCGGCGGGTTGGTCTTGGTTCCTGGCCCGGTGGGTGGGGCAGGCTGCGTTTGAGGTCGGCGTTGACCAGTTCGTCCGGGTTGAGCTCGGGTGAGTACGAGGGCAGGAAGTGCAGCTCGATCTCGTCCTGGTGGTCGGCGAGCCAGGCCCGGACAGTCTTCGAGCGGTGGGTCGAGTGCCGGTCGGCCATCAGGTGGCCTTCCGGTCGAAGTGCCCGACGAGCAGGGTGAGGAAGCGGCACATGACCTTCGCGTCGAACGACTCGGTGAAGACCATGAAGTGCATCCGGCCGCGGGTTTTGATCGCGGCCATCGCGTTCACGGAGAACCGATTCCCGGTGCGGCGGACCACCAGCGTCGTCTCCTTGGCGCCCCTGCAGGTGCCGGAAGTGGACCGCCACGGCGACGGCGGTGATCACGGCGGCGAGGGGGCCGTGGGCTGCCAGGAACCACCAGTCGGTGATCTTCACCCACTGCCCGGCGAGGAGCAGGAGGGGTGAGGTCATTGGCCCGGCGGCGCTGGTGGGCGACGGGCTCGGCGGCCGAGGAGCGGAAGAAGTCACCGCGCCAGTCCCCGACCCTACTCAATCGTGTTCCCGCACGATGCGACACTCCCGGTCAGTGTGGGGCACCCCGCCGAACTACGGGGTTGTCGCGCCGTGGCAGCGGCGACAGGTTTGAGAAGCCAAAAGGCGTCTTATTGATCCAAAACTCTTGCTCTTCCGGGCCCGTTGCCGCATCACTGCAAGTCAGGGGCTCGCGTGAAGGAACCCGAAGAGTTTCGGATCAATAGCTGCCATGGAACGAGAAAGTTGCTCATGAAGACCAAGTCCCGCATTGTGCAGACTTTGATCAGCGACGAGGTGCTGCAGGGGGTGTACGGCTATGCGCTCACCCTTCCACTCGATGACGTCGTCGACGTCGAGGGCGCGGCCGCACGGCTCGACCTCTCCGTCCTGGACACCCAGGCGGCTTTCGCCGAGCTGACCGACATGGGTCTTCTGCGGAACCGGCCAGGGCGCGGCATCGTGGCGGTGTCGCCGGAGGAAGCGGTCAGCCGGGTGCTCGGTCCGCTGGAGTTCGAGATACGCACCCGGCGCGCACAGGCCGAGGAGGCGCGGCGGAGGCTCTTGTCGTTCGCACCGCTCTTCGAGACGAGCCACAGCGCCGACAGGCAGCGCCGGCAGGTCGAGCTCATCGAGAGTCTCGTGGAGGTTCGCACCGCCATCGCCGAGCTGTCGGCGAGCTGCAGTTCGGAGATCCTCACCGCTCAGCCCGGCGGCGGGCGCCGGGAGGACGTGCTCGTGGAAGCGGCGCCGCGCGACTACGAGACGCTCCGCAGGGGCGTGGAGATGCGCATCCTCTACCAGCACACCGCGCGGTCGAGCCGCGGCACCCACTCCTACGTCGAGCAGGTGGCTCGTCTCGGCGCCGAAGTGCGCACGCTGGACGACCGGTTCATGCGGTTCCTGATCTTCGACCGGGAGTGCGCGATGTTCGCCGTACCCGGCAACCCGAACGGTGCCGCGCTCGTCCGGGACCCCTACGTCGTAGCATTCATGGTCGAGGCGTACGAGCGGCTGTGGCTGACGGCCGAGCCCTTCGTCGTCGACAGCGACGCGCAGCCCGAGATCGCGGACGCTCTGAAGGAAATCATTGTCCGGCTGCTCACCACGGGACTGACCGACGAGGCCGTCGCACGGCGCCTGGGCATGTCGGTCCGCACCTGCCGGCGCCACGTCGCCGAGCTCATGGCGGCGCTCAACGCCGAGAGCCGTTTCCAGGCCGGGTACCTGCTTGCATCGCAGGGAGAGTGAGCAAAAAATGATCCTTTTGCCCTCTTCTTCCCTCGGGCATCAAGCTGCCATGCAGCATGATGCTCAGCCGCGCCGACGCATTCTCGCCCCCGTTCCTGGCACTGTCATGGCAGAGCTCCGCACCGTCTTCGCAATGACGCGGAGTTCTGGCGTCGTGGAAGTTGCACCAGGAACAGTGCGGGGAGCGGGGAAAGTGAAGCGATTCGGCGAGTTCTCCAGCGTCGGGTTCACGGTTTTCTTGGTCATGGTGGTGGGAGGGCGCGTTGCCGCGGCCGAGCCTCGGCCCGAGGCCACGGCGACGATGCCGGCAGCCCAAAGCGATACCGGCTGGGGGTGAGCCTGCGTTCGCTCGTCGTTTTCAGTTCCTGGATTCCTGTGAACGAACCGAGGATTACTGTTGCCGATCAACGAACTTTACAAGAACCTGGCCAAGCATGCGGATCGCCGGATTCAATTCTTCGCCATCGACGGGAGAACGGTCACCAAAACGTTCCCGGAAGTCCACGATGATGTCGTACGGCTCATGTCCGAGCTGCGCGACTGCGGTATCGGGGCCGGGGACCTCGTGGGACTCGCCGGGCCGAACTCATACGAGTGGGTTGTCGCCGACCTTGCTCTGCTGGGGCTGGAGTGCGTCTCCGTGGCGCTGCCGCTGGAGCGCCGGACGGACGCGGCGACGGTGGACGAACTGGCCGGGAAGTACGGGCTCTCGGCCGTCCTGGTGACCCAGGTGTTGGCAGGTGAATCCGGCCTGCCGCAGGGCATCGCGCGGTTGGAGCACCGGCCGCTGAGGCTCGAGAAGAAAACGCGGCCCCGGAGCGGGACGGAAGCCGGCAACGGACCGCACGCGGACGGCGGCTGTCCGCCGCCGGCCTTGCCGGACGACGTCTTCTCCATCGTCTTCTCCTCGGGCACTTCGGGCAGCAAGAAGGGCCTGATGATGTCCAAGAAGGGCGTCGAGAACACCATCCGGACATCCGGCGAGGCATGGCAGGTGGACGGGCGTGACAACCTCCTGATCGTCATGCCGTTCTCCAACTTCCAGCAGCGCTACCTGATGTACCTGGCCGTCCGGTACGGACTCGACGCGACGGTCGTGGCACCGGAGCGGATGTTCCAGAAACTCAAGGACTTCGAGCCGACCATCATTCTCGGCCCTCCTTCGTTCTTCGAGGTCGCCTGCAACCGGGTCGACTCCGCCGGCTTGAAGGGAAGGCTGCCGGTGTTGCTGGCCACCGCGCTCGACGCCGTGGCACCGGGCCGGGCCGGCCGGTGTCTGCGGAGGCGCCTGGGCAGGAAGTGGATGGGCATGTACGGCTCCCGGGTGCGGCTGATGCTCACCGGATCCGCACCGGTGCCGCCGCGCACGGTCCGGCTGTTCCAGTTGTTCGGCGCCCCCCTCCACGAGGTGTACGGGAGCACCGAGATCGGCTGGATCGCCCTCAACCTGCCGGGGCGCAGCAAGGTGGGCAGTGCGGGCCGGCCGGTCGACGGGATCGAGGTCGAGGTCGCCGACGACGGCGAGGTCGTGGTGCGCACGGACCGTCCGCAGTGCCTCGGCTACGTCTTCGAGGGGACGGAGACCCAGGATGCGGTCTTCCTGCCCGGAGGACGGGTGACGACCGGTGACCTGGGCCGGTTCGACGAGGCGGGGTTCCTGCGCCTGGTTGGCCGGAAGAAGAACGTGATCATCACGCGCAGCGGGGTCAAGATCAACCCCGAGGAGCTCGAACTCGCCGTGGAGAAGGGCTGCCGCGCCGGGCGGGCGATGGTCCTGTCACCCGACGGGGACGGGCTGCTGACCTGTGTCGTCTGGCTCGACGACTGGCAGTCGCCCGAGCGCACGGCCGAGGTCGAGGCGTACGTCAGCGAGTCGAACAAACAGCAGGAGGCCGCCCGCAGGATCTCGGACGTCGTTTTCAGGCCCGCGTCCGAACTGACGGTGGAAAGCGGTCTGCTGACGAGGAACTTCAAGGTCGACAGGGGCGCGGTCACGCGCAGGATATTCGGCGAGAGCACCCGGGCGGGACGATGAACAAAGGTCATGTGAGCGACGACGAGATCTGCCGGATCATCGCGAGCGCCATCGCGCAGAAGGCGGCTAAGAAAGGAGTGTCACCGGAAATGAGCCTCCGGGGCGATTTGGGTGTCGATTCGCTCACGCTCGTGAGCATCGTCTTCGTCCTGGGGGAGAAGACCGGTATCGATGCCTTCGGTCGTGTCGAGGAGTTCGTCCGCGCCGAATCCGTCGCGGACATCATCAAGGTCGTACGGCAGAGTTGAGGGGCCTTTCTGTGTCCGACGTTCCGAAGGTCATCGATTTCCACAGTCACATCGCCTCGGGCATGTGCTTCCCGCAATCCTTCCAGGGCGGTGTCGTCGACAACATGACGGTTGCCCTGGAGAGCCGCGGGCTGCCTGTGACCCGGGAAAAGGTCGCGAGGATGCACGCCAGCACGCTGACGGACCCGCTCTGCGACGAGTTGGTCGGACAGATGGACGAGGCCGGCATCACGGAGTCCGTCCTTCTGCTGCCCGATTTCACCTATGCGCTCAAGGACAGCACGCACACCATCGAAGAGCTCGTCGAGCATCACAAGAAGGTCGTGGAGCGCCACCCCGGCCGTTTCCGGGTCTTTGTGGGCGTCGATCCCCGGTGGGGCGCGGACGGCCTGGCGCTTTTCGAGAAGGCGATCGTCGACTACCGCTTCGACGGAATGAAGCTGTACCCGCCGTGCGGGTACCGGCTCTCGGACGACATGCTCTACCCGTACTACGAGATCTGCGCGCAGTACTCGCTGCCCGTCCTCTCGCACATCGGGGCGACGTCGCCCGTGCTCGACTTCGAGATCGCGCAGCCCATCTACGTCGACAGGGCGGCCAGGGACTTTCCCGGCATCGACTTCGTGCTCGCGCACGGCAGCGTCCACTACCCGGACGAGGTCGCCATGCTGTGCAACAACCGGCCGAACATTTACGTGGACGTCAGCGGTTACGAGGCATTCGGCGCCGCGGCACTGAACACACTCTTCCGGCGCGGGATCAACCACAAGATCCTCTTCGGCACGGACTGGCCGGTGTTCCGGCTCCAGGGCCGTCAGAGGAGCCTGGTCGAGAAGCTCGAAAAGGAAGGCGCATTCCCCGGGTCGATGACCGACGCGGACCGGGACCTATTTTTCTACAAGAACGCGGCGCGGCTGCTCGGCAAGAACAAGCTGAAGTCCGCAGAGGCCGCTGCCGCGCTTTGACGGCCGGCAACCACAGAAAGGTATGAAGGTGACGGAACGTAAGACGGAGACGGAATTCCTCGGACTGACCGAGGAACAGATCGAGTTCTTCAAGGAGAACGGTTTCGTGGGACCGTTCGACCTCTACTCCGAGGAAGAGGCTCCGCTGCTGTGGAACCAGGCCATGATCGAGATGGTCACCTCCGCGAACAAGCCCCACAACTCGACGGTCATCAACTACGACCGGCACCTGGACTGCAACACACTGTCCGACCACATCAGCCGGCCGGAGATCGTCCACAAGCTCCGCAGCCTCATCGGTGACGACGTCCTGTGCTGGAAGACGAACATCTTCAAGAAGGCGCCTGGTGAGGCCGGAACCGGCTGGCACCAGGTGGAGACCTTTGTGGTCGGCGAGACCACCACCTCGGCGACTCCCTCTCTCAAGTACACCCAGGAGACGGAGGGTGTGACGCAGGAGCTGACCGTGTGGACCGCGTTCTCCCCCGCGGGCCGGGAGAACGGCTGTCTGCGTTACATCCCCGGCAGCCACAAGAGGTGGTACTACGACGAGAGCAAGCCGCTGACGCGCAATGTGGAGAGCAAGTCCCACGACTTCTTCGGATACGACTACGCGGAACTCAAGCTCGACCAGGACTGGGACCCCAGCGACGAGCGGGTCGTCGAGATGGAGATGAAGCCCGGCCAGTTCGTGATCTTTCTGGCCAAGTGCATCCACGGCTCCCTGCCCAACGTCAGCGACACCACTCGCCTGGGTTTCGCCTCGCGCTACGTCTCGCCGTCGGTGAAGGTGTACGAGGACGTCGACAGCCTCAGCGAGTTCGGCGACACCATCAGCCTCGACTACCACGGCAGCGTCCTGGTCTCCGGCGAGGACAAGTACGGCCACAACCGGCTTCACGACAAGAACCTGAACGGGCACCCCTTCGAGAAGGCCGACGCCGATGAGCACTGACGAGTACCGGAAGAAGTTCGCGGAATACCTCCAGACGCAGCCCATGACCGAGCGGCTGGCCTACGAGGACGTCATCAAAGCGAAGACGCGCGACGAACTGGGCATCAGCTCGCTGAACATCATCCTGCTCCTGCTGAACTACATCAAGGAGCACAAGAACGACAGCGTGCAGCTCAAGCCCGAATGGGTGTCCCTGCTCCACGACATCGACGGCATCGCGTCCGTGCTGCGTGAGATAGACGAGACCGGCCTCGCGCAGGCGTCGGTGTGACGCCCGCCGTGATGTGCTCCCCGGGCTCGGAGGCCGTGATCGCCACCGGGCCCCGGTGCGGCGGAGGCGAGGCACGGTGACCACTGACCACTCCGGCATCGGCATCGGCTCGTTCGCGTGCGTCTGGGGAGAGCAGCAGCGCAAGCCCTACGACATAGCGGACTTCGAAGCGCTCTGGCGCGAGAGGTCCTCCGGCGCCGATTTTTCCTCCATGGGCTGCGAGACCTTCCGGACGATGACGGCTCCGGTCGAGGAGTACGTGATCGAGGCGGTGCGGCGGACGCTGGCCGATGGCTCCGTCTCCCCCGAGGACGTCGACCACCTCCTCTTCACCACCAGCGACGGCCGACTGGCCTCGCTCGGCAGCGACTTCACCACCCGCGTCCTCGATGCGCTGGGGCTGGTCGACTGCGTCCCGATGATGCTCTCCTTCCAGCAGTGCTGCAGCTCCCTGACGGCCCTGCGCCAGGGGTGCGAACTGCTGCTGCGCGATCCGGACGTGCGCAACGTCGTCCTCGTCTCACTGGACTTAACCCCGGACGACAGCGACCGCGTGCGCTCCTTCGCCCTGTTCAGCGACGCGGTGGCCAGCTGCCTGATCACCCGGGGCGGCCAGGGGCTGGTGCGGCTGCTCGCCTCGGCGGTGCGTGCCGACCACGAGGGGCTCCTGGGCCGCGAATCGTTCGTCTCGCGGCAGAAGGCCGCGCAGTCCGCGTTCGCCAAGGCCGCCGCGGACAGCGGCCGTCGGCTCGCGGACGTCACCAAGGTGTTCCCCACCAACCTCTACACGCCGATCACGCTGTTCAACAGCACGATTGCGGGGCTGCAGCGGGACCGCCTGCACTTCGCCAGGACGCTTGCCGCGTACGGTCACTGCGGGAACTCCGACTGGATGATCAACCTCGTCGACCACCACGGCGACACTGGGATCCGTCCTGGGGAGACCTATCTGGCCGTTTCCTCGGCACCCGGATTTTTCGCCTGCGGGCTGTTTGAGGGAATCTGAGTCAGCACAGCTGAACAATATCCGAGGAACCTTGAGAAAGGGGACACCTGTGCAGATTTCCGTCGACGACCTCTCCGGGCCGGAGATCGCCGCTTTCCTGGAGGAGCACGTCCAGGACATGAGGGCCGTCACGCCGCTGGAGAGCAAGCACGCGCTCGACCTCGACGGTCTGCGCGGGCCGGAGGTGACCTTCTGGGCGGCCAGGGACGGCGGGATGCTGCTGGGCTGCGGCGCCATCAAGCGGATCGATGCCACGCACGGGGAGATCAAGTCGATGCGGACCGCCCCCGCGCGCAAGCGCGGCGGGGTGGCCTCGCGCCTGCTGGCCCACGTCGTCTCCGAGGCCCGGCGCATGGGGTACACCCGGCTCAGCCTCGAGACGGGGGCGACAGAGTTCTTCGCCCCCGCCCGCGCCCTGTACGAGAAGTTCGACTTCGAGTACTGCGCACCCTTCGCGGACTACAAGGAAGACCCCAACAGCGCGTTCATGACGCGGCTGCTCTAGCTCGAGCCCCGAGGGGGACCACAACCGATGGACGTGACCTATCCGTACGACAGAGAGCTGTACAGCCGGCTGTTCCTGAATTGTTCTCAGCGCCAGTCACTCGTGATGCTCGCCGAGCGCGAGCCGCTGGCGTACCAACTGCTCCACCGGTGCATGGTCAGCACCGACGAGATCCTGCGGCAGATCGTCAGGGAGCAGCGGCCCAAGTACTCCTTCGAGAGCGGGCTTCTCCACCGCGATGACCTGGCGAACATCGGGATCGTCGCGGAGGAGTCCGCCTTCGGCACCTACGCCGAGGCGCGCGGGCTGTTGCTGGATGTGGTGGCCCAGGAGGGGTACGCGATCCTGGTGGGGGACGTGTTCTACTGGCCGCACTGCCCCGAGTACACCAACCAGCACTTGATGCACACCATCGTGCTCAAAGGGTATGACGAGGACACCGCCCGGTGGTCGCTCGTCGACGACAACCCGGCGAGCCTGCTGTGCGCGTACGCCTACCCCGAGGAAGTGATCGCGGCCGGCTTCGACAACAGTGAGCTGCGCCGAGTTCGCTACTTCACCGCCAAGGAATTCGACGCGTCACAGGCCGCGGCGGCCGCGCGCCGGACCTTCGCCGGGCAGCTCGACCGGTACGAGGACGGCCTCACCTTGTTCTCCGGGGTCGGGGAGCTCATCGCCTGCCCCTGGATCGCGCCGGAGCGGGTCGTCTTCCTGCTGCACGATGCCTTCTCCCTCTACCAGGGATCGCGCGCCGGACTCCTCGAGTACGTGCGCCGCGCGCTGGACGACGCCCGCGCCGAGGAGCTCCTCACGTCGATCGTGCGCCAGAGCACCGACGTACGGAACCAGTTGCTGCTCGGCAAGGTCACCGGCTCCCTGGACGCCGGCCGGACGGCGGCGGCCTGCCTCGGGCTCAAGGAGGCCGAGGAGGAGCTGCTGCCCCGGCTGCGGGCCGCGGCGGGGGAGCGGGCGTGACGGAAGGACAGATCACTCTCCTGCTCGTCGACCTCGCTCTGATCATCGCACTGGCGAAGGCTGCGGGCCGGTTGGCCCGGGCGCTCGGGCAGCCGCAGGTCATCGGCGAGATCTTGATCGGCGTGGCGCTCGGCCCCACCTTCTTCGGCGGCGCGCTCTCCGATGCGCTGCTGCCGGTGGAGGTGCGGCCCTACCTCGGCACCCTGGCCAACCTGGGCCTGGTGCTGTTCATGTTCGTCGTGGGCCTGGAGCTCGACTTCGGGCGGCTGCGGGGCTCGGGCCGGATGGCCGGGGCGGTCGTCGCCGGGTCCACCCTCGTGCCCTTCGTCCTCGGGCTGGGGCTCGCGGCGTACTTGCTGTGTACGTACGAGCCTGCCGACCACACCGCCTTCGTGCTGTTCATCGGGGTCGCGGTGTCGGTGACCGCCTTCCCGGTCCTGGCCCGGATCCTGTCCGACCGGGGCATGAGCGGCACCTGGCTGGGCACCGTGGCCCTGTCTACGGCGGCGGTCTGCGACCTCGCGGCGTGGACGGCGCTCGCCGGCGTCCAGGCCCTGGTCGGCGCGAGCGGCGGGCACCACTGGAAGGTGCTGCTGGTCGTACCGTACGCGGCGGTGCTGTTCCTGGTCGTACGGCCGCTGCTGAAGCGGTTCCTGTCCGGGGAGAGCGCCACGGGGCCCCGGTCCGCGGGCGGCCTCGCCCTCGTCCTGGCCGGTGCCCTGGTCTCGGCCGCGGCGACCCAGTGGATGGGCCTGCACTTTGTGATGGGGGCGTTCCTGTTCGGGCTCGTCGTGCCGCGCCTGAAGGAGACCTCCGTACGGGAGGACCTGCTGCAGGGCACCCAGTACACGACCGAGCTCCTGCTGCCCGTGTACTTCGTCGTCGCGGGCCTGAAGGTGAACCTCTCCGGCATCGGCGCCGACGGACTGGTGCAGCTGGCGGCGATCCTCTTCGTGGCGATCGCCGGCAAGTTCGCGGGCACCTGGCTCGCCGCCAGATCCCAGGGGCTGTCGCCCCGGGGCTCCGCGGTGCTGGCCTGCCTGATGAACACCCGGGGGCTGACCGAGCTCATCGCCCTGGGCATCGGCCTGGAGGCGGGACTGCTGGACGAGCGGCTCTACTCGCTCTTCGTCGTCATGGCGGTCCTCACGACGGCCATGGCCGGCCCCCTGCTGCGGCTCCTGGCGGGGTGCGGCGACGAGCCGCTCGAACTGGACTACGTCGTGCCCGCGCCTACCCCGCGCGCCGAGTCCCGTCCACCGGGGCAGGGCCCCGCGCGCGGGCCGAGGAACGCCCCTGTGCGTCCGGAGCCGCCCCGCGCGCGCTGGTGAGCGAAACAGCCCCGCACACGGGGGAGTCGTGCCCGATTTGTGGCCCTACTTCTGTCCTGCATCAAGTTGCCATGCAGCTTGTGCGCCGATAGGCCGAACCCATTCGACGGCCTGGTCTGGCACGGTTGTTCCAGCTGCCATGCGGAAACCGTCGACATGTGAAATCTGCTGAGCGCGGCGTTTACTACGCAGGGTGGGCCCCATGCGCTGTGATTTCGGGCGCAGCTTTCTCTTCGTGAACCGAATTCCTCGCAAAGGAATCCTCCGCAAACCAAATGTACCGCTTCCCGGAATCTTCGCGTACCGAACGCTCCGGGCGGCGGATTCCTCGAATTCCCAAGGGGTGAATTGATTGAGCGGCGTGGTGGGCTGGATCGACTTCCGGCGTGATCTGAGCGACCAGGGCGACGTGCTGAACTCGATGACGGAGGCGCTGCGGCACCGTGGCCCGGACACCCGAGACGTCTGGCTGTCCGCGCAGGCCGGCATCGGGCACCGGGGACTGGCCACCTCGGGGTCGCCGGACGACGTCCGGCCCGCACGGGCCGAGACGGACCGGGGCGTCGTGTATGTCGCGCACGCCGGCGAGGTCTTCAACAGGGACGAGTTGCGGCGGGCCGTCGAGGCGGCCGGCGGCCGCCTCAGGAACCGCTCCACCGCCGAGGTCCTGCTCTGGGCGTTCCTGCTGTGGGGGCCGGAGTTCGTGGAGCAGGTCGACGGCACCTTCGGCCTCGCCGTCTGGGACGGCAGGGACCGCCGGCTGCACCTGGCCCGCGACCGGATGGGCATCAAGCCCCTCTACTACTACGCGTACCCGGGCGGCGTCCTCTTCGCCTCCGAACCCAAGGGTGTCATCGCCAACCCCCGCTTCGAGGCGCGCCTGGAGCTCTCCGCGCTGCCCATCGTCCTGCAGCCGAGGCTGAGCCTGCCGGGAGAGACCCCGTTCAAGGACCTGTACGAGGTCCCGCCCGCCCACGTCGTCACCTTCACGGAGTCCGGCACATCGCACCGCCGTTACTGGGAGCTGGTCAGCCGGCCGCACCACGACACCTTCGACGTGACGGCGCGGCGTGTGGCCGAGCTGCTCGACGACGCGGTGCACCGGCAGCTCGTCACGGACGTGCCACTGGGTGCGATGCTCTCCGGCGGCGTCGACTCGACCTCCGTCGCCGCCCTCGCGCTGCGGGCGCTGCGCGAGGAGAACCCGGACCGCGAGCTGGACTCGTACTGCGTACGGTTCGAGAGCGACCCGGCGCACTTCGTCGCCACGGAGCTGCGTCCCGACGTCGATGCTCCGTACGCCGCCGCGGCCGCCGAGTTCATCGGCACCCGGCACACCACGCTCACAGCCACGCTCCAGGACGTCCTGGATGTCATCCCCGCCACACGGCGCGCCCGCGACCTGCCGGGCTGGGGCCAGTTCGACGCGTCGATGTACCTCATCTTCCAGCAGATCAGGCGCGGTTCGACGGTCGCGCTGACGGGAGAGGCCGCCGATGAGATCTTCGGTGGGTACCCGTACTTCTTCAAGCCGGAGGTCGTGGGGCGCGACGGCTTTCCCTGGCTGGGCGACGGCCCCAAGCTCTCCCGCTTCCTCAACCCCGAGCTCCTGGCCGCGGACGACGCGGCCGAGGGCGAACGCGCCCGCTACGGCGAGCTGTTGTCGCGCGTGCCGCGCCTGCCCGGGGAGAGCGCCGAGGAGGCCCGGATGCGGGAGGTCTTCTTCCTCGGGCTGTCCGGGCCGCTGTCGGTGATCCTCGACCGCAAAGAGCGGATGAGCATGGCGCACGGGCTGGACGTGCGCGTCCCGTTCTGCGACCACCGGCTCGTCGAGTACGTCTGGAACGTCCCCTGGGCGCTCAAGTCCCAGGGCGGCGTGAAGGGCCTGCTGAAGGCTGCCATGGCCGACGCTCTGCCGCCAAGCACGGTCAACCGCAAGAAGAGCGCCTATCCGCACGTGCAGAACCCGGTGTACGACCAGGCCCTGATCCGCGAGGCCGCGTGGATCGTCGGCGACAAGGAATCCCCGCTGACCGGGATGTTCGACGGCGAGGGGCTGAGCGGGCTGATCGAGCGGATTCGCGCCAACGCGGTGCGCGGCGAGCTGCCCGGCGGATCCAACCAGGCCGCCTTGCTGATCCAGCTCGTCGAAATGCGCAACTGGATGGACGAGTACCAGGTGTCCCTCCCCTGACGGGGAGCCGCCTGATGTCACGACAGAATCCCCAGGGAGTCTCCTTTTATGCTTGAACTGGTCCCCATAACCGATGGCATCGGCACGGAAGTCCGTGGCATCGATGTCTCCGGTCCGATCTCCGACCGCGAATTCGACCGGATCCACCAAGCCTGGATCGACACCACGATCCTGCTGTTCCGCGGGCAGGAGATGACGCCCGCGCAGCACATCGCGTTCACCCGCCGCTTCGGTGAGGTCTACGCCTACACGCGCTCGCAGTTCAACCACGACGAGCACCCCGAGATCCTGATCCTGTCCAACATCACCCGTGACGGGAAGCCGATCGGGTCCGCCTACAGCGGGCGCGTGTGGCACAGCGACGGCGCCTATCTCACGGACCCTCCGGTCGGCTCCATGTTGTATGCCCGCGAGGTCCCGCCGGAGGGCGGCGACACCTGGTACGGCAACATGTACGCCGCGTACGACGCCCTGCCCCCGTCGGTCAAGGAGCGCATCGAGGACCTGAAGGTGGTCATCAGCCGGGTCCGGTCCCGGCCGTACAACTACCCCGACCGCCCCGCGCCCACCGCGCGGGAGCGCGCCGAGTGGCCCGACGTCACCCACCCGTTGGTGCGCGTCCACGAGGAGAGCGGCCGCAAGGTGCTGTACGCGGGCGGCAACGTGCCGTGGCGCATCGAGGGCATGTCCGAGGACGAGAGCGCACCCCTGATCACCTTCCTCCAGGAGTTCTCGATTCAGCCCCGGTTCACCTACCGCCACCAGTGGCAGGCCGGCGACATCGTGCTGTGGGACAACCGCAGCGCGATGCACCGGGCCACCTCCTACGACCACGTCAAGCACCGTCGGCTGATGCACCGCACGACGATCTCGGGTGGGCGCTCATGACCCGCTACGACTACGTCGTCGTCGGCGCGGGCGCCGCGGGCTGCGTCCTGGCCGGACGGCTCACCGAGGACCCCTCGATCAGGGTGCTGCTGCTGGAGTCGGGCGCCGAGCGGCGCAGCCCGCTGCTGACCATCCCCGCCGCCGAGACCGTGCTGATGGGCAACCCGAAGTACGACTGGTGCTTCGAGACCGATGCTGACCCCACGATCGACGGCCGCAGCGTGAGCATCCCCCGGGGCCGGCTCCTGGGCGGGTCCAACGCGATCAACGGCATGATCTTCGTGCGCGGCCAGCGGGAGGACTACGACGACTGGGAGCGGCTGGGCAACCCCGGCTGGTCGTGGGAGGGCGTCCTGCCGTACTTCCGCAGCATGGAGCGCGCCGCCGGGTTCGCGGGCGACAGCCGTGGCCACGCCGGACCGATCTCGGTCGGGGTGCCGCGCGATCGGGACGAGCTGACGGACGCGTTCCTCGACGCGGCTGTGAAGGCCGGCTACTCGCAGAACGCGGATTACAACTCCGGGGACCAGGAGGGCTTCGGCTACTACCAGGTCAACCACGAGGGCGGACGGCGCTCCTCGGCGCTCGGCGGCTACCTCAAGGAGGCCAGGAATCGCCCGAACCTCACCGTGGTCACCGAGGCGCATGTCACCCGGCTGCGCTTCGAGGGCACCCGGTGCACCGGCGTCAGCTTCCGGCACGGCGACACCGAGCGGACAGTCCGCTGCGGCCACGAGGTGATCGTCAGCGCCGGGACCGTCCAATCCCCGCAGCTCCTCGAGCTCTCCGGAATCGGCTCGGCGGAGGTCCTGGGCGACGTGGGGGTGCCGGTGGTGCACCACCTGCCAGGTGTGGGCGAGAACTTCCGTGACCACTTCGCGTCCCGGCTCCGATGGCGGGTGCGGCAGCCGATCACCTTCAACGAGCGCTCCCGCGGTCTCGCCCTGGCCCGCGAGGTCGGCAAGTACGCGCGCGAGCGCCGGGGGCTGCTGAGCCTGCCCATCGCGCTGGGGTACGGCTTCGTCCGCTCGGTGCCGGAACTGACGCGTCCCGACCTGCAGTTCCACTTCGCCCCGGCGAGCTACGGCGGCGGAGCGAGCAGGCGTCTAGACACCAGGCCCGGCATGACGCTCGGGGTGTACCCACTGCGGCCGGAGTCCAAGGGCTCCGTCCACATCCGTTCCCGCAATCCGATGACCGCGCCGTCCATCCGACCGCGCTTCCTGGACTCCGAGCGTGACTGCGCCACGCTGATCGAGGGCATGCGCATCGGCCGGAGGATCGTCGGCGCGCCGAGCCTGGAGGACTACCGTTCGTTCGAGCTGATGCCCGGCAGCGACGTGCACACCGACGACGAACTGCTGGCGTACGCCCGACAGCACGGCGACACCTCGTACCACCCCATCGGCACCTGCCGGATGGGTGACGACCCACTCGCGGTGGTGGACGAGCGGCTGCGCGTGCACGGCGTGCACGGCCTGCGGGTCATCGATGCGTCCGTCATGCCCGCCATGATCTCGGGCAACACCAACGCCACGAGCATGATGATCGGCGAGAAGGGCGCGGCCATGGTCCTGGCGGACCACAAGGAACGCGGCCGCACGTAGGCGAAGGCGCCGAGGGCCTCCAATTCCGATTCCAGAACGGGAAGTTCTATGTCTGACAAGCCTACCGTGGACCGCTTCGACTACACCGTGAACCTCGAACGGGCCGGTTCGTACCGCATGCGCCGCAGCGCCCTCTGGCCGCCATCCGGTTCCTACGCCCTGGGCTGCCTGGACCTCGCCGGGGCGACCCCCGACCTCGGCGACGGCTTCCGCCGGGCGCTGGCCGCTCTCAAGGGCGCCGTCGAGGCCGAGTGGCACACGGTCAAGGAGATCGGCATCCCGGCCCGTCGCCGCTTCAACGACCCGCCGGCGGTCGCCGGGGCCCTGCGTGACGTCGCCGAGTATCTGCCGGGCGAGGCCGACCGGCGGGCGGCCGAGCTGCGCGCCGACGCCGTCCGGAACGGTTACGACGACGGCATCCTGAAGGAACTCGCCTCCCTTGAGGAAGAGGTCACGATCGTCGCGGGGCAGATCTCCACCTGGTACGGCAAGGACGTGCGCGGCCTGCCGACGGCCTTCGCGTGCCGCACCGACGGGGCCCGTCAGGAGCTGGTCGGCCAGGCCCTGGCCCTGCGGGACGAGGCGGCCGGCTACCTGCACCGCCTCCACTCCGGCCTGCGGCTGGGGGAGCTTCCGGCTTTCGGCGCGGCCGAACTCTTCTTCATGGCAGGCGAGGGCAACCTGCACCCCAAGCACATCGCCTACTTCCTCCCCGAGGACGAGGGCGTGAAGTACTCGCCCTTCAAGAAGACGTACTACTTCGCCAACACCCACCGGGCTCTGCTGGAGACGATCTCGGCCCCGCTGGCCGCCCGCCACGTCGAGGCCGGACCGCGCTTCGCCCCGGCCGACGAGCGCTTCGCGACCATCCCGGTACTCGGCGTGCTCGGCCACGAGCTGGGCCACTTCGTCCACCGGACCGCCACCGACTTCACGGATCTCAACGCCGAGGACCGCTGGGCCTCCGTAGTCCTCCAGGAAGTCGCCGCCGACGTCTTCGGGACCCTGATCCTGGCCGACGTATGGGCGCCGCGCCTGGGCATCGCCGCCGAGGACTGCGTCGCGTACTACCTCGCGGAGTGCCTGCGCTACCTGGACCGCGGACTGGGCCACTTCCCCGACAGCGACGGCATGTTCCTCCAGCTGTCCTACTTCGTACAGCTGGGCGCCCTGGAAGCGGATCCGGACGGCGCACCGCGCCTGAAGGGCGACCCCGGCGCCGTCCTGGCCGGACTGCGCTCGCTGGCGCGGGTCCTGGCCGACACCCTGCTCGCCACTGACGCCGGTCGGGCGGTCCGCCTCCACCGGACTTTCGGTCCGGCGACGGCTTCCCCGCTGTCATTCCTCATCGACGAGCTGCGCGGCCAACCGCTGCCCTCCGTCGAGTACATGCAAGAGCACCTCCACTTCGCCGCCACTCCGGCCTCCTGAAAGCGGGACATGATGATCAGCGAGACTCAACAGGACCTCGACCGGGTGCGCGAGTACTACACGTCGAGGCGTGCCGCGGGCGACGGCGAGGAGAGCATCTACGCCATCTGGGAGAAGGGCGGGGCATTCAACGACTCGATCACGCCGTCGACGTACGTGCCCGAGTACCGGTCCCACATGGCGCTCAAGCTTCTCTCGCTGACGCAGGACGGCGCGAACATCTTCTCCTTGGGCTGCGGCAACGCCGCCGTGGAAGGGGTCGTTTCCGGCCTCAACCGGACGGTGCGCGGCATTGACTTCAACGAGGAGGCCGTCGGACTGGCCCGGCATAAGGGCGTCGACGCGTTCGCGGCCGACTACTTCACGCTGACGCCGTCCGACGTCGCCGACGCCGACCTCATCTACGCGGACGGCTTCTTCGGCCACCTCTTCGACAGCGAGCAGGAGTTCGGCCCGGCCCTGGCCAAACTCGCCTCCCTGAAGCCGAAGTCGGGCGCCTACCTGGTGCTCTCCAACGACGCGCCGGCCGACCCCCAGGCGCCGTTCGCCCCGCACGAGCGGGTCGAGGACTTCTGGTTCCTGTCCAGGGGCTACCTCCAGGATCGCCTCTCGGACCTGGGCTACGTCCCGGTGGAGAGCTACTACTTCCCGTACGTGCGCCCCGTCAGCGGCATGCGCAACCGCACCGTCTGCGTCGCCCGGGTCCCGTAACCACCGGTCGTCCGTCCCACCCCGAAAGGGAAGACCTTGCCCATAGCCGATGGGTTCGAGCGGCGTCTGCGGCCGCTGCTCCAAGAGATCGTGGCCGTCTACGGCACTCCGTTCCACCTCTACGACGCCCGGGGGATCATCGACACCCACCGTGCGATGGAGGCCGCCTTCGCCGGCGTCCCCTACCGTCAGCACTTCGCGGTGAAGGCGCTGCCCAACCCCGCCGTCCTGTCCCTGCTTCTGGCGGAGGGCAGCGGACTCGACTGCGCCTCGCCCGTCGAGCTGGAACTGGCGCGAAGCGTCGGGGCCGGTGGCGGCGACGTCGTGTTCACCTCCAACAACACCACTCCACAGGAGTACGAACTCGCCCTGACGTCAGGGGCATTGGTCACCTTCGACGACCGTTCGCTGCTGGACCGGGCCGACACCCTGCCGGAGACCGTCGCCTTCCGGGTCTCGCCGCACGGGCTCTCCGCCGGCTCCCGCCTCATGGGTGACGCGAAGGCGACGAAGTTCGGGGTGCCGGTGCCGGAACTCGCCGACGCCTACCGAGAGGCCAAGCGGCGCGGGGTCACCCGCTTCGGCATCCACGGCATGACCTGCGCCAACGAACTCGATGTGGGCCGGGCGGCGCGCGCCGCGGTGGACGTCATCGAGCTGGGCGCGCGGATCGCCGAGGACGTGGGCATCACGCTCGACTACATCAACGTCGGCGGCGGCCTCGGGATCCCCTACCGCCCCGAGGACCGGCCGTTCGGCTTCACGGCGTACGCGGACGCCATCGTGGCCGCCCGCCGCCGCTGCTTCCCCCGCTCGGCACCGCGGATCCTGATGGAGTGCGGACGGTACGTCACCGGCCCGCACGGGGTCCTGGTGACCCGGGTCGTCAACCGGTGCAGCAAGGGCCAGGAGGTCGTCGGCGTCGACGCCTCGATGTCCGCGCTGATGCGCCCCGGGTTCTACGGGGCGTACCACCACGTCAGTCTGCCCTTCGCCGCGGGACGGCCCGAGTCGCGCTACGACGTCGTGGGCTCGCTCTGCGAGAACATGGACAAGTTCGCGATCGACCGGTCGCTGCCCGACCCCCGCGTGGGCGACATCGCGCTCGTGCACGACACCGGCGCCCACGGGCACGCGATGGGCTTCACCTACAACGGGCGGCTGCGGCCCGCGGAACTCCTGCTGACGCCGGACGACGATGTCGTCGAGATCCGGCGCGCCGAACGGTTCGAGGATTACATCGCGACCGTCCGCACGCAGCCCGTCCCCGTCCTGAGCGCGGCGGCCCGACCCGCCGCCCGGGCAGCACGCACCACAGGCGAACAGGAGCGAACGGCATGCATTCCAGAGCGCTGATCGAGGGTGCCTTCGAGCGCCGCGCCGGGCTGACACCGGCGGACCTCGCGGAGCTCGCCCCGCACGTCGAGGCCGGTCTGGCCGCCCTCGACCGGGGCGAACTGCGGGCCGCGAACCCGGTCGACGGGGTGTGGGTCGCCAACACCTTCGTCAAGAAGCTGATCCTGCTGTCCTTCCCGCTCGGGCGGAACGAGCTCGCGGACTCCGGCCCCGGACGGCCCAGGACCTTCGACAAGGTGCCGCTGAAGTTCGAGGACTGGCAGGAGGACGACTTCGAGAAGGCGCGGATCCGGGTGGTCGCGGGCGCCGTCGTGCGCCGCGGCGCCCACGTGGCACCGGGCGCCGTACTCATGCCGTCCTTCGTCAACATCGGCGCCTACGTGGGCGCCGGAACCATGGTCGACACCTGGGCCACAGTCGGCTCCTGCGCCCAGGTGGGCGAGCGCTGCCACATCTCCGGCGGCGCCGGTATCGGCGGCGTCCTCGAACCGATCGGTGACAGCCCCGTGGTCATCGAGGACGACGTGTTCATCGGCGCGCGCAGCGAGATCGCCGAAGGCGTACGGGTGCGGCGCGGAGCCGTCATCGGCATGGGCGTCTACCTCGGCGCGTCCACCCCCATCGTGGACCGGGCGAGCGGCGAGGTGCTGCGCGGCGAGGTTCCGGAGAACGCCGTCGTGGTCGCCGGGGCACGCACCGACCCGAGCCGGCCCGAACTCTCCACGTACGCCGCGGTGATCGTCAAGTACGCCGACGAGCGCACCCGGGGCAAGACCGCGCTGAACGACCTGGTGCGGGACTGAACCGTGAGCCCACTCGCCGGCGCCTTCGCCCGGCTGCGCGCCCTGCAGCACGGCATCCCCACGCCACCGGGGCTCGACCCGGTCCAGCTCCACCTGGGCGAGGCCCGCCTCGGGGGCGGCGGCCTCGACACCGTGCTCCTGGCCGACGCCAACGGCTGGAGCGGCTATCCGAGCCCGGGCGGCACGGACGAGCTGCGCAGCGCCTACCAGGGGTGGCTGGCACGGCGCTTCGGCGTGCGGGAAGGCCCGGCCGACGGACGCGTGGCGGTCGAGCCCACCCCGGGCAGCAAACAGGCCGTGGCCGTCGCCGTGGCCCGCGCGGTGGCCCGGGTCCGGCCGGAGGGCGGCCCAGCGGCGGTCGTCATGCCGAACCCGTTCTACCCGACCTACCACGCTGCCGCCCTGGCGGCGGGCGCCCGGCCGGTGTTCTACCGCGTCGACGGCGACACCGCCGCCGGAGTGGAGGCGGCCGTAGCGGCGGCGGACGCCCCCGTCGCGGCGGTCGTCGTGTGCAGCCCCGGCAACCCGCGCGGCGAGGTCCTCCCCGAGGACGCCCTGCGGGCCGTGGAGAGGACCGCGGCCGCCGCCGGGGCCCTGCTCGTCGTCGACGAGTGCTACACCGACCTCTGGCTCGAACGGCCGCCGACCGGGTTCCTGTCGCTGGTGGAGCGCGGCGCGGTGGAGCCCGGCCGGTTCCTCGTGCTGCACAGCCTGTCCAAGCGGTCCGGGGCGCCGGGGCTCCGCAGCGGGTTCGCCGCGGGCGACCCGGCGACCGTGGCCGACTACGCGCATTACAACCGGGCGTGCGGCGTGTCGACCCCCGCGCCCGTGTGCGCCGCGGCCGCCGAGCTGTGGCGCGACGAGACCCACGTACGGCGGGCGCGGCGGGCCCTGGCCCGCAACTGGGAGCTCGCGGGCGAACTGCTGGCCGCCGTGCCGGGCTACCGCAGGGCGGCGGCCGGGTTCTTCCTGTGGCTGCCGGCCGACGACGACGAGGCCACGGCCCGCAGGCTCTGGCGCGACCACGCCCTGTCCGTGATGCCCGGCCGCTACCTCGCCGCCGAGGAGCCCAAGGGCGGCAACCCGGGCGCCGGACACCTGCGGATCGCGCTCGTGCACCCGGAGCCGGTGATGCGCACAGCGCTCGCCCGCCTGCGGAACGCCATGGTGCCCGGCCCTCGCCCGGCGGCCTGATCCCGGCCGCGCCGGCGCACCACCCGAAGACCCTCTCACCGGCCCAAGGAGGCCTGCCATGACGCACCCCCAGGAGAAGCCGCTGCTGCTGGTGATCACCAGCGGCCTGCGGCACTACCGCGAGTACCTGTTGCGGTCAATGTCCCACCGCTACCGGGTCCATCTGATCGACTCCGTCGCCCCCACCTGGGAGCTGCCCTACCTGTACGGCTCCACCGTGGTGTCCGACACCGGCGCCCGGTCCGTGCTGGAGGCCGCCCGGGAGGTCGCGGCACGCGAGGCGGTGTCCGGCGTCATGAGCTGGCACGAGGAGCACATCGTGCAGGCGGCCCTGGTCGCCGAGGAGCTCGGCCTGCCCGGCACCGCGGCCGATACCGTCCGCCGATGCCGGGACAAGTTCGCCACCCGTACCGCGCTCGCCGCCGCCGGACTGCCTCAGCCGCGCTTCGAGCTGACCGGGAGCCGCGAGGAGGCGCTGGCCGCCGCCGAGCGGCTGGGCTACCCGGTGGTGATCAAGCCGCGCGCCGCCGGCGGCAGCCAGGGCGTCGTCCTGGTCCACGACCCGGCCGGGCTGTCCCGGCAGTTCGAGACCACCCGCGACGTCCCGGTCCCGCACGCACCCGACTTCGACCGGGTGGTGCTCGTCGAGGAGTACCTGGAGGGCCCGGAGATCAGCGTCGACGCAGTGGTCCACGGCGGCTGTGTCACTCCGCTGTTCGTGGGACGCAAGGAGGTGGGCTACCCGCCGTACTTCGAGGAGACCGGGCACCGCGTCGACAGCGCCGACCCGCTGCTGAGCGACCCAGACCTTCTGCGCGCCCTGACCGGCATCCACGAGGCCCTCGGCTGCAGCGACGGCTGGACGCACAGCGAGCTCAAGCTCACCCCTCAGGGCCCCAAGCTGATCGAGGTCAACGGACGCCTGGGCGGCGACCTGATCCCCTACCTCGGCATGCGCGCCTCGGGCATCGACCCGGGGCTGGCCGCGGCCGACGTCGCCTGCGGCGCCGCCCCGCACACGGCCCCGTCGGCCGCGGGCGTGGCGGGCGTGCGGTTCTTCTACCCGGAGCACAACGACTCCGTCATCGCGTCGGTCGGCTTCGACGACGACGGGCTGTCCACCGAGACCGACCTGCTGGTGACACTGGTGGAGCCGGGCGACGTGGTGTCCCCGCCGCGTCAGGGCCTGATCGACGGGCGCGTCGCCCTCGCCACAGCGGTGGCCGCCACCGCGCGGGAGTGCGCAGACGCCCTGGACCGAGCGCAGGGCGCGCTGCGCCTGTCGGTCACCGAGCCGTCCCTCGCACCGGTGCGGTAGGGGAACGCCATGCACATCCTGGTCATGCACCGCGTCCCCGACTCGTTCGTACGCTACGCCGAGCAGATCGACCACGAGGCCCACGATGTCACCTACGTGAGCGCCCCCGACCGGCTCGCCACCCTCCCCGACGGCGTGCGCGGCCGCCGCATCGAACGCGCGGGCACCGGCGACACCGCCGACGAGGTGCTCGCCGCCGTGGCCGGTCTGCCCCGGCCCGACCTGGTCGTCGCCCTGTCCGAGTACGACCTGCTCCCCGCCGCCCGCGTACGGGAGGCGCTGGGGGTCGACGGCCCCGACGTACGGGCCGTGCTCCCCACGCGCGACAAGGTCGTGATGAAGTCGGCGGTCGTCGCGGCGGGCATCCGCGCCCCCCGCTTCGCCCCGCTGGCCACGGCGCTCGCACAGGGCGCCGGGTCCCTGCCCTGGAGCGGACGCACCGTCCTCAAGCCGCTCGCGGGCGCCTCCAGTGAGGGGATCTCCACGCATCCCGGACCGGCCGAGGCGCTGGCGGCGGCCACCGGCGTCGACGTGGACTCCTTCGAAGTCGAGGAGTTCGTCGAGGGGCCGGTCATCCACGTCGACGGGCTGCTGGCGACGGGCGCACCCGTCGCCGTCCAGGCGAGCCGGTACGTCGGCACCTGCCTGGGCTACGCCGCGGGCCGGCCGCTGGGATCGGTGCAGATCGACACCACGCCCAGGATCACCGAGTGGGCGCTGGCCTGTCTGCGTGCCGTCGGCATCGAGGACGGTCCCTTCCACCTGGAGGGCGTCGACACCCCCGAGGGCCTGGTCTTCCTGGAGGTGGGGGCACGCGTCGGCGGCGCGGACGTGGTCGACACCTTCGAGCTGGCCACCGGGGTGCACATGCCTTCCGTCCAGGTCCGGCTGATGGTCGACGGGTCCGGCGCCCCGCCCCTTGCCAGGACCCCGGGCCCCCACGAGCGGTACGGCTGGTTCGCCGTGCCCGGCCACACCCTCGGCACCCGCTACTGCCGGATCGAGGGGGAGAAGCCCTTCCGCGACGACCCGGTGGTGCTGCGCTGGTTGCAGCGCGCCCCCGACGAGCCGGTCAAGGACGTGATCACGTATGCCGACGCCGACGTCCCGATCGCGGGCGTGGCCGGCCCCGCCACCACCGACCTACTGGAGCGCTTCTTCACCGAGTTCTTCGCATCGGTGAGCGTGGCCCCGGCAGAGGAGCCGTCATGACCCTGCAGCCCCGCCTCGTCGTGGCCGCCCGCACCGAGGACGGCACGTCCGTCGCCGCCGTCGACCGTCCCGTCCCGCCCGTCGCCGTCGGCGCCTGGCCCGGCTCGCGGTTCTACCTCGCCTGGGGCAGCGAGGACGGTGGCGCCCGGGTCGGCAACGGCATGCCCGCGCCCGTCACCCTGCCCTTCTTCCCCGGCCCCGGCGGCACCCGTCTGCTGTTCGCCCGCTATGAGGCGCAGTTCACCACCCCGGTGCCGGTGGGCGACCCGGACGAGCTCGCCGCCGAGGCCGAGGAGAAGCTCCCCGGCCTCCTGGACGTCTTCGAACCCGGCGGGTCCCCCCTGCACACCACCGACACTCTCGACTACGGGATCTGTCTGCAGGGCGAGCTCCACCTCGAACTCGACGACGGCCGGGAGGTATTGATCACCCCCGGCACCTGTGTCGTCCAGCTCGGCACCCGCCACGCCTGGCACAACCGCGGTACCGAGGCAGCCCTGATGTGCTTCGTCGGGATCGGGGCCGACCGTGACGACTGAGCCGAGCGCCCGGCGGGCGGCCGACGAGCCCCGCACGCCGCTCGCCTTGCTGCGCTCCTGGCTGCCCCCCGGCGACAGCGCGCGCAGGCTCATAGCCGCGTCGTTCGCCGACTCCCTGGGCACCGGTCTGTTCATCGCGGGCTCGGCCCTGTTCTTCACCCGGGTCCTGGGCCTTACGACCGTCCAGGTCGGCATCGGTTTGTCCCTGGCCGGGCTGGCCGGGTTCCTGGGTATGGTGCCGCTGGGCCGGCTGGCCGACCGGATCGGCGGCAAGCGCGCCATCATGGCCCTGTACGTGTGGCGGGGCGCCTGCTTCGCTGTCTATCCCCTCGCCCGCGAGCCCGAGGTCTTCTTCGTCCTCGCGTTTCTCATCGGCATCGCGGAATGGGGCGGCGGCCCTATCGTCCAGGGCATCGTCGGCACCGTCGAGGGTGAGGCGTCCCGAGTGCGGACCATGGCTGTGATCGCCTCCGTCCGCAACGTCGGTTTCAGCCTGGGCGCGGTACTCGCCTCCCTCGCCCTGGCCACGGACAGCGGTACGGCGTTCACCGCCCTGGTGCTCGTCGACGCGCTGACGTTCTTCGCTGCCGCGGCGCTGCTGTCCCGGCTGCCCGCCGCCGCCAACGGCGCGGCCGTCGGCCTTGCGACCGCCCGCGCCCCGTCGGCCGGCTCCGTGCTGCGGGTGCACGACCCCAGGTTCCTGGCGCTGTCGGTCCTCAACGGCGTGCTGTTCCTGCACGCCATCCTGCTCACCGTGGCGCTCCCGCTGTGGATCGCGACCAGGACCGAGGTGCCCCCGGCGGTCACCGGCGCCGTCGTCGTCCTCAACACCGTGCTCGTGGTGCTGCTCCAGGTCCGCCTCAGCCGCAGCTCCCTCGACTTGCTCAGCGCCGCCCGCCGCCAGCAGTGGTCCGGCTGGACCCTGGCCGGCTGCTGCCTGCTGACGGCTCTTTCCGCGAGCGCCGGACCCGTCGTGGCGACCGCTCTGGTCATCGCCGCGACGGCGGCGCTGACCTTGGGCGAGATCTGGCAGTCGGTCGGCGCGTGGCGGCTGTCCTACGTGCTGTCCCCCGAGGACCGCCGCGGCTACTACCTGTCGGTGTACGAACTGGGCACCAGCGCCGCCTCCGCGGCGGGACCCGCGCTCCTCACCTGGGCGGTGATCGAGAACGGCCGGGCGGGCTGGATCGGCCTGGCTGCCTGCTTCGCCTTCACCGGCATCGCGATCACATCGATCGCACACCGGGCCGGCCGCGCGGTCGGCGCCCCGGCCCCCACGACGCCGAAGGACCAGGCGCCGTCCCCGGCACACGAGTCATCACAGGAGAGGTGAACCATGCAGAGGCTGCTGCTGGTCGGAGTCGGACTGACAGGGCGGCCCTACGCCGCCGCCGCCCGCCGGCTCGGCGTGCGGGTGCACGCAGTGGAGACCGCGCCCATGGCGGTGGCGCTGGCCGGCCAGGTCGACGAGGTGACGGTGTGCCGGGGCCGCTCGGACGAGCTGTGGTACGAGGCCGCCGGCGCCGCGGTGCGCACCGCCCGGCCCGACGGGGTGCTGGCCTTCAGCGAGCCGCACGTCCTGGCCGCCGCACTGGTCCAGGACGAACTCGGGCTGCCGGGCCCCTCGTTGCGCGCCGCCGCGACGTCGCGCAACAAGGCGCTGCAGCGGGCCCGGTTCACGGCGGCGGGCATCGGCCAGCCCGACTACCTGGTGACCGACCGGCTCGCCGACGCCGCCGAGTGGGCCGCGTCCCGGCTTCCCGTGGTCGTCAAGCCGCTGTCCTCGGCGGGCAGTGCGGGCGTCGAACTCGTCGCGGATCAAGCCGCGTTCGCCGAGGTGGCCGCACGCCGGGACAGCGAGGGCCGGCTCTTGGTCGAACAGGCCGTGAGCGGACCCGAGTACAGCTGGGAAGCGCTGGTGCGCGAGGGCAAGGTGTGGTTCGCCAACCTGACCGAGAAGGAGACCAGCGGTCCGCCCCACTTCGTGGAGACGGCGCACCGCGTCCCGGCCCCGGTCGACGGGGTCACCCGGGCGGTCGCCGACGACCTCGGCGCGGCGGTGCTCGACGCCCTCGGCATGCGCACCGGCATCGTGCACCTGGAGTTCCGTCTCACCCCGACGGGATCCTCCGTCATGGAGATCGCCGTACGCACACCGGGGGACCGCCTCATGGACCTGCTCGGCCTCGCCCACGGCGTCGACTGGTACGAGGCGGCGGTTCGCATGGCGCTCGGCCGGGACCTGCCGGCCCTGCCGCCCGGTCCGACGCGGCACACGGCGGTCTGCTTTCCCCCGGCGTCCCCCGGCACCGTCACCGCCGTTCACGGGCTCGCCGACGTCCTCGCCCACCCTTGCGTGGTGGAGGCCGAGGTGAGCATCGCGCTGGGTGGTGCCGTCGCACCGGTCCGCTCCTCGGCCGAGCGCGTCGGCCAGGTCCTCCTCGCCGCCGACGCCCCGGCCGTGCTCTCCGCGGCACTCGCCGACGTCCGCGCCACGCTCCATGTCGAGACCCGTCCGGCAGGCGCCTGACATGACCGGCATCACCGATGCGCGGGTGAGCGCCGCGCTCGCCCTCGACCTGGCCCGGGCCCGCGAGTCCGTCGGCCTCCACGTGTACGACGGGCAGGTCCAGGACCTCTCGCCCGGAGGTGTGAGCGGCACGCTCGCCCGCCTGGGACGCGGGCCGTTGCCCGAGGACCCGTTCGACGCGGAGGTCACGCTGATCCACGAGGACGGACTGCGCGCCCGGTTCGCCGAGGCCCAGCTGCACCGCCGCGATCCGCTTCTGCACGTCGCCGCCATGGACCTGGCCTGCTACGACCGGCAGTACGCCCCGGCCGGGCAGCGGCACCACGCGCGGATGCGGCACCTGTCGGGCTGGCCGGATGCGGTGGACAACGCGATCGAGGCCCTGGACCGGGTGCCCGCGCCGGTGGCGACCGCCACGCTGCCCGCGGTCCGCGGCCTCGCGCACGGCGTGGACGACGCCCGCGCCCTGGCCGCGCTGCGGCGCCTGGTCCGCCACGTCGAGACGGCCGCGCGGGACGGGGGCCCCTCGGCGGCCCTGGGCACCGCCGCGTTCGAGCGGCTGCTGGGCGCCGGGGAGGGCCTCACGTACGACGTCACGGAGCTGACGACCACGGCCGAGCGCGAACGGGCCCGCCTGCTGGAGCTGTTGAGGGACGCCGTGGACCGGCTTGCCCCCGGCGAGCGCCCCGCCGACGTCCTACGGGCCCTGCTGCGCGATCACCCGGTGACCGCCGACGGCGTCTTCGTCGAGGCCGCCGCCCTGATCGACGAGGTCACCGCTTTCGCCGTCGATCGGGATCTGATCGCCGACCCCGGCGGCGTCTGCCGGGTCGGACCCGCCCCGGCCTCACGGGCCTTCGCGCAGGCGATGATGTCCTGGTCCGCGCCGTACGAGGCCGACGCCCCCAGCTGGTACTACGTTGTGCCGCCCGACCCGGCGTGGCCGCCGGGGGAGGCCGAGGAGTGGCTGGCCGTCTTCAGCCGCACCTCGTTGCCCGCCATCACCGTGCACGAGGTGACGCCCGGTCACTATGCGCACGGCCGTGCGCTGCGGGCGCTGACCAGCGACGTGCGCCGCTCGCTGGAGTCCGCCGGGTTCGTCGAGGGCTGGGCGCACTACACCGAGGAGCTGTACGCCGAGGAGGGCTTCAGGGCCGACGACCCGCGCTATGTGATCGGCGTGGCCGTCGAGGCGCTGCTGCGGGTGACCCGGCTGACCTGCTCGATCGGCCTGCACACCGGGGCGATGACCGTCGACGAGGCCACGGCCCGCTTCGAGGCCGATGCGTTCCTGCGCGGCCGGGCCGCCCGGGGCGAAGCCCTGCGCGGCACCGTCGAGTCCACGTACGGGCGTTACACGCTGGGCAAGATGGCGATCCGTCAGGCACGCGATCGCGCACACGACAGCTGGGGGCAGCGCTATACGCACCGACGCTTCCACGACGCGCTGCTCGCCCTCGGTATGCCTCCCCTCGGGCTGCTGGAGCGGGCCTTCGTCGGCGACCTCGCCCCCCGGCCAC
This sequence comes from Streptomyces roseifaciens, assembly GCF_001445655.1. NCBI lineage: Bacteria > Bacillati > Actinomycetota > Actinomycetes > Kitasatosporales > Streptomycetaceae > Streptomyces > Streptomyces roseifaciens. The sequence continues at coordinate 102,458 of NZ_LNBE01000002.1, read as the reverse complement.
CGACGGTCGTCGGATGACCGGGACGGCCCGGCAGCGGCGAAGCGTTCGCCGATGAGGTCGCCATCGGCTTCTTGGGCCTGGCTCGCCGCCGCTGTGGTGCGACCCCCGCGACTACCCGGCCTTCCTCGGGCTCGCCACCGCGATCGGCTGCTGCGAACGATTCATTTTCGCAGCAGTGAGCAACGTGAGCAGCGCGTGAGCGAAGCATAAGACGGTGTCCTATGTGGTGAGGCGGACGTTGACTGGTCATGGGGCGGGGAACGTGGGACTGGATCGTGCCGGACGGGCTGTGGGAGATCGCGAGGCCGCTGATCCCGCCGTCGAAGGTCCGGCCACAGGAGCGCGTAGGAGCCGATGGTGTCGGCGACGCGTGAATCGTCCAAGCGCCGCCGACACTGCTCGGCCTCCCGGCCGAGCAGGAGACCAAGCCGGACGAGACCGTGACCGGATAGCCCTCTCGGGAACCAGCGTGGCCTCGCCCTCGGACACCGGGCGAGGCCACGACCATCTCATTGCCCCTTCGTCGCCAGCTCTGCCCCCCTTTACGCGGCCGGGGTGAGTTCGGCGCGGCCGAACAGCAGGGCGTAGCCGGTGGGGAGCTGGTGGAGGATGCGGGTGATGAGGTCGGGTCCGGCGTGGGCGGCGACGGCGGAGAAGACGGAGCCGGTGTCCCAGCGGGTGGTGGCCAGGGAGGCGCCGGTGCGGGCGGCGAGGTCCTTGACGAAGGCCCAGCCGGTCAGGGGCCGGGTGTCGGGGATCTGCGCGGTGAGGACGCGTGCGGCCTCAAGGGGCAGCCGGGCGGCCAGGTCGACACGTTCGTCGCCGGTCAGCTGGCGTCCCAGCCCCGCAAGGACCAGGCGGACGGCTTCGTCGGCTCTCTCGCGGGTGGGGTAGGCGCCTTCGTAGCGGACCTGCTCCAGCATCTGCTCATACGTCGTCCCGTACGGTTGCTGGTGCTCAAGCGGTACGCGCACGTCGCTGATCACTGCGGTACATGCCTTTCGTGGAGCCGGGGGTGCCGGTGTGCGGCACCGAGGTATGGGTCAGGTGGGCTGGGGGTGACCGAAGAGCAGGTCGTAGCCGGCGGGGAGCTGGAGCAGGATCTGCCCCAGCAGGTCGTCGCCGGCGGTGTCGGCGGCCGTGGACAGCACGGCGCTGACGTCCCACGTCGCAGTCTGCTCGGTGGCGCCCTCGATCCAGGCCGCGGCCGCCCGCACGAACCGCTCCGGGGGCAGTGGCTCGGCGCTCTGCAGCGGGTTGAGCAGGATCAGGGCGAAGTCCTCCGGCAGGCGTGCCGCGAGCTGGGCGCGGACTTCGCCGACCAGGTGCGCGCCGAGCAGGGCGAGCACTACCCGGGCCGCGCGCTCGGCTTCCTCCACAGTTTCGTACTCGCCGCGTTCTTTCACGTGGTCGAGGAACGCTTTGCGTCGCAGAGTCATCTCGGCCGCTCCCCTTCCTTCTTCGGACGGCCTACGGGGTGCGGAGGGCGGGGTGAGGGGGAGATCGGAGATCAGGTGCCCGTCCTCCGCACCCTTCCGGCCGGTGTCAGCCGGAGATCTCCTTGCGGCCGGATCCGACGCCGATGGAGATCTTGCGGGGCTTGGCGCGCTCGGCGATCGGGATGCGCAGGATGAGGACGCCCGCGTCGTAGTCGGCCTTGATGTGCTCGGTGTCGAGGGTGTCGGCGAGCACGATCTGGCGGGAGAAGACGCCCAGCGGCCGCTCGGACAGTTCCATCTGCACGTCGTCGGCCTTCGTCACGGGCCGACGCTCGGCCTTGACCGTCAGCATGTTCCGCTCGACGTCGATGTCGATCGCGTCCGCGCTGACGCCCGGGAGGTCGAAGGCCACCACGTACTCGTCGCCCTCGCGATAGGCGTCCATCGGCATCGCCGACGGCCTCGACCAGGTGCCCGGGCCCATCAGCTGCTGGGTCAGCCGGTCCAGCTCACGGAAGGGGTCAGTGCGCATCAACATGGAAAGACACCTCCAGAGGTTCGGGCAGTTGCTGCCAATGCGCCTCACTGAAACCGTTGTAACATGTCATCCATTGGATGACAAACGTGGTGTCGTCCACACGATGACAATCCCGAGGGAGGTGTCCGTGACCCCGGCCGACCAGCCGTCCTCCTCCAGCACCGACGCCCACAGCCCGGCGTCGTTCCTCGCCGCCGCGGCGGCCCTGCGCGCCATCGACGACGCACTGCGCACCGCCCAGCACGGAGCCCCCGACACCCTCGGCGCCGGGCCGGCACCGGAGCAGGCCCTCGCCTCCGTATTGCTGCTGCGGCAGGTCCGCGAGCAGCTCGCCGGATGGGAGACCGGCCTGATCGAAACGGCCCGCGACGCGGGCGCCAGCTGGGCCGACCTCGCCCACCCCCTCGGCGTCGCCAGCCGACAGGCCGCCGAGCGCCGCTACCTGCGCGGCCGCCCGGGCCCCACCGGGACCACCGGCGAACAGCGCGTAACGGCCGCCCGGCAGGCCCGCGCCGCGGAACGCACCACCGCTACCTGGGCCCGCCACAATGCCGCCGACCTGCGCCGCCTCGCCGGCCAGATCACCGCACTCACCGACCTTCCCCCCGCCGCCCGTCACTCGGTCGGCGAGCTCCACACAGCCCTCGCCCACAACGACCCCGCCGCCCTCATCGCCCCCCTGGCCGCCACCCGCCGCCACCTGACCACCGCCCACCCCGACCTCGCCGCGCAACTCGACACCCTCACACCGCCCTAGAAATCCAGTGAAGATGTTGGAGTTGGGCCGCTCGACAAATGAGCCTGGGCGGCCCGTTCCGCCTGGTCAGGGGCTGGCTGGAGCCAGGGTCCAGGTTCCGTTGTGGTGGTCGAGTCCGAGGTTGATCAGTCGGCGGAGGTTGAGGGCGGCGGCCCGGTGGCGGATCCAGCGTTCGCCTTTGATGGTGCCGCGGCAGGGCAAGCGGCGGTTGCCTCGGTGGACGAGCCAGGCGATGACCCGTTCCACGGGCGGTCGCCAGCGGCGGTAGTCAGCCTGCCAGGTGGGGTCGGCGGCCTGTTGCCGGGCAGCTTCCTGCAGGGCCCGGAAATCGCCAGCGTCGCCCCCCATTACCTTCTTGGTGGCCCCGCAATGGGGCGCCCGGCCTCCGGAGTTGGCATGACTTTCTCCCCCTGTCGAACGCATGGCCTGGGGGGTGGTGTCACCGGCTCCGGAGGCATCGACAGACCGCTGGTTAGGGGCATGACCACCGGCTTTGCAGGTCGGGAGGCTCTTCGTAATGTGGATGTGGCGATCGGTGCCGTGGGACGGCCGGGCGAGGACGACCGAAGGACGCACGTGATCGACACCAGCGGCATCGGCGCCTTCCTCGGCCTGGACGTCGGCAAGGGCGAACACCACGCCACCGCCGTCACCCCAGCCGGGAAGAAAGCCTTCGACAAACGGCTGCCCAACAGCGAGCAGAAGCTCCGTGAGGTCTTCGGCAAGCTCAAGGCCAAGCACGGCGCCGTGCTCGTGGTCGTTGACCAGCCCGCCTCGATCGGGGCCCTGCGACGCGTTCGTCATCGCCGACGCCGCCCGCTCGATGCCGCACACCCTGCGGGCGATCGATCCCGCCGACGAGACGGTCGCCGAGCTGGAGATGATCGCCGGCTTCGACGACGACCTCGCCGGCGAAGCCACCAGGGTCTCCAACCGCTTGCGGGGACTGCTGACCCAGATCCACCCGCACCTGGAACGAGTGATCGGCCCGCGTATCCAGCACCCGGCTGTCCTGGCCCTGCTGGAACGCTTCGGGTCTCCGGCCCAGATCCGCAAGGCCGGCCGCCACCGGCTGGTGAACCTGCTCCGGCCGAAGGCACCCAGGATGGCAGAACGGCTGGTCGACGACATCTTCACCGCCCTGGACGAGCAGACCGTGGTCGTTCCCGGCACGGACGCGGCCGCGCTGATCGTCCCGAGCCTGGCCACTTCTCTGACCGCCGTCCTTGACCAGCGGAAACTGCTGGCCGGACGGATCGAGGAACTGCTGGAGGCCCACCCTCTTTCCAAGGTCCTGACGTCCATGCCGGGGATCGGCGTCAGGACCGGAGCCAGGATCCTCATCGACGTCGGCGACGCCAGCGGCTTCCCCTCCGCCGCCCACCTCGCCGCCTACGCGGGCCTCGCCCCAGCAACCAGAAGTTCCGGGTCCTCGATCCGCGGTGAACAACCCTCCCGGAGAGGAAACAAGCAGCTCAAACGGGCTTTCTTTCTCTCCGCGTTCGCCGCTTTGGCCGACCCCGTGACTCTGTTGCTCAATTCCGCGGAACGTCCGGGCTCGCGTCCGCGACCTGCACCAACGCTGTCGCGAAGGGCGTGGCAGGCGCTGGTTCCTGCAGGTTCTCCGAATTGAGCAACAGAGTCCCCCGTCTCCCGGGCCTACTACGACAAGAAGATCGCCCAGGGGAAGCATCACACCCAAGCCCTTCTCTGCCTCGCCCGACGACGAGCCGACGTGCTCTTCGCCATGCTCCGCAACGGCACCTTCTACGACCCCAAGCCCACCCCCACGGGTTGACGAAACCCATAGGGGCACCCCCCCCGGCGGCTGGGAACGGTCCTGGCAGCCCCGGCTACGCCCCGTCCGGTGACGGTGGCAGGTCGGCGAGCGCCTTCAGCTGTTCCGCTGTCATTTCTGAGGGGATCGGTACCGGGGGCGCCGTCCGCAGTGGCGGGACCCAGCCGGTTGCCGCCTCCCAGCGGCGTACGACCTTCGCCGGGGCGCCCGCGACCACCGCGTGGTCGGGGACCTCGCCGCGGACGACGGAGCCCGCGGCGACGACCACGTTCCGGCCGAGGCGGGCGCCGGGGAGTATCACCGCGCCGGTGCCGAGCCAGCTGCCGGAGCCTATGGAGACGGGTGCGCTGCGCGGCCACTGTCTGCCGATGGGCTGGTGCGGGTCGTCGTAGGAGTGGTTGTCGCTGGTGACGTAGACGTACGGGCCGCAGAAGACGTCGTCGCCGAAGGTCACCGGCTGCGAGGCCACGACGTGGCTGCCCCGGCCGAGGACCACGCCGTTGCCCAGCCGGAGCACGGGGTCGGGCCCGAGGTCGAGGCCGGGCATCATCCCGGCGGTGAGCGTGACCTGCTCGCCGATGATGCAGTGGTCGCCCAGCTCGATCCAGCGCTCGCCGAAGACCGTGCCGAGCGGGAAGGCGAGCCTGGTCGCCGGGCCGATCCGGCGGAAGCGGTACGGGCCCGGCCGCTCGGCGGTCACCGCGCCGGCCTGCTGGATCCACCGCCAGCCGCGGTGGACCGCGCTGGACGCGGCACGACGCCCCCACGCCCGCAGGGCGGTGGAGGCGTCGGAAGAGAACGTGTTCCGGTTCTTCGGCACCCGGTCACGGTAGTCGGCCGGGTGTCGGCCGGCCGCCGGGGTGACCTGTGATCTTCACCCCACCGGCCGGCCGGACGGATCACCCTTCGAGGGCCGCCCGGACCTCCTCGCGCAGCAGCTCGACGTAGTCGCGCGTCCAGCCTTCGACGGTCTCCCGGTCCCACAGGTCGGAGGAGTACTCGACCATCCCCGCGAGCACGTCGCCCGCCGGGACGAGGCCGAGGGTGAACTCCGCCCGGGAGGCCGCGGGCGCGAGGTCCTCGACGGCCACGGTCAGCCCCGGCATCTCGATGTCGGTCTCCAGCGAGCTCTGGTACGCGAAGCCCACCGCGAGCCGGTCCGGCATGTCCACGCCCTCCCGCTGCATCAGGGGCGCGAGGCGCCGCGGCGGCAGGAGCTCGTCGATGCACTCCACGGACGTACGGGCGACCCGGTCCGTCAGCGCCGCGAACGACGCCGCCTCGCCGTCGCGCACCCGCAGCGCGAACCCGGACGTCGTACAGGCCATGAGCGACTCGAACTCGCGCCGCTCCCGGTTGGCGTAGGAGATGCTGAACACGACGTCGGACTGGCCGGACTTGCGGGCCATCAGCCGGCCCAGCGCCGCCACGGTGACCGCGAAGGGCGTGGTGCCACGGCTGCGCGCCAGGCGCTCCACGTCCGCGCGCACGTCGGCGGGCACCGTGAACATCACGGCGCCGCCCCGCCCGCTCGCCTTCTCCGGTCGCGGCCGGTCCAGCGGGAGGTCGATGCCGAACGGCACGCCGTCCAGCTCCCGCCGCCAGAACTTCAGCTTGCGCTCGTCGGCGGCCGGGTCGGCGTGCTCGCGCTGCCAGCGCGCGTACACGCCCGGCTGCAGCGGCTCGGGCTCCAGCCCGTCGGGCAGGCCCTTCGCGGCGGCGCCGTAGAGCGCGGCCAGCTCCTTCAGCAGCAGGCTGACGGCCCACCCGTCGCACACGGCGTGGTGCAGGACGAACAGCAGCACCCAGGTCCGCTCGCCGGCCCTCAGCAGGCGCAGCCGCGGTCCCGCTCCGGTGGCGAGGTCGAACGGCTCCTCGGCGGCCTCTGCGGCGATCCGCTCCAGGCCCGCGTCGCGCTCCCCCGCGGGCAGCCCGCTCAGGTCCTCGACGGGCAGGTCGACGGGCCCGGCGGGCAGCATCTCCTGCTGCCAGTCGTCGTCGCCCGCCGCGACGATGCGGGTGCGCAGGCCCTCGTGCCGTGCGACGAGCCGGGTCAGGGCGGTACGCAGCGCGGACACGTCCAGGTCGCCGGTGAGGGTCAGGCGCATGGCGACGTTGAACACCTGCGGGAGGGGGTGGCCGAGCTGGCCCGTGACGAAGCGGATCTGCTGCTCGGTGGCGGGGGCCCGGTGCTCCACGGCGTCACCGAAGACCACGCCCTCCGTCTCCGCCCCGTTCTCCTGCGACGGCGATCCGGCCAGGAAGGCTGCCATGGCCCGCAGGGTCGGCTCCTCGTAGAAGCGCACCATCGGGTACTCGGTGCCGAACTCCTCGCGGGCCCGGTTGACCAGCCGGATCGCGGTGATGGAGTGGCCTCCGAGGTCGAAGAACGAGGCGTCGGGGGCGATGCCGCCCGCGTCGGTGCCGAACTCCGCGGCCCACAGGGCGCGCAGCCGTCGCTCGACGTCGTTCCGGGGCGCGGGGGCTGCGTCCCCGGTACCGGCACCGGCGTGTACGACAGGTGCGGCCGATACGGCGGGGGCCGCAGTGACGAGGTCGGGTGCCGGCAGGCCCGCGCGGTCCAGCTTGCCCGCCGCCGTCACCGGCAGCGCGGCCAGGACAGTCCAGGCGCGCGGCACGAGGTACTCGGGCAGGCGCTCGGCCAGGGCGTCGGCCATGAGGTCGGCGAACGCCTGCCGGTCGTCGGCGCCGTCCCCGACCGGGTCGGCGGGTACGGCGAAGGCGGCGAGGTACGCCTCGCCCCGGCCGTTGCGGCGCGCCAGGACGACGGCCTCGCGCACTCCGTCCAGGGCGTTGAGCGCGCGGGAGACCTCCTCCGGCTCGACGCGGTAGCCGCGGATCTTCACCTGGTCGTCGGTGCGGCCGCGGAACTGCAGCCTGCCGTCGGCGGTCCAGCGCACGAGGTCGCCCGTGCGGTAGAGCCGGGCGTCCGGGCCGCCGTCGGGGCCGCTGTCGGGGTCGGGCAGGAAGCGTCCCGCGGAGGCCTCGGGGCGGTGCAGGTAGCCGCGGGCCACGCCCGGGCCGCCGACGTACAGCTCCCCCACCGCGCCGACCGGGACCGGCGCGCCGGACTCGTCCAGGACGCGCAGGCGCACGTTGTCGACGGGGCGGCCGATCGCGATCTCCTCGCCCGCGCCGCCGGACTGCGGGCCGGGGTCGACCGTCTCGACGGTGCACAGCACGGTGACCTCGGTGGGCCCGTAGACGTTGACGACCTCGTACGGCGTGCCGGGGCGCGGCCGGGTGCGCAGCACGTCACCGCCCAGGAGCAGGTGGCGCAGCGGCGGCTGGTCGTCCGGCGCGACCTGCAACACGGTCTCGCCGAGGGCCGTCGGCAGGATGGTGAAGGTGACGCCCTGGGCGGCGTACCAGCGGGCGAGCGCGAGCGGGTCCTTGCGGACGGCGTCGCCGGCGACGGTGACCGAGGCCCCCGCGGTCAGCGCCGGCCAGATCTCCATGACGGAGGCGTCGAAGCTCTGGCTGCAGACGACGGCGCTGCGGTCGGCGGCGGTGAAGCCGAAGCGGCGGTGCTGCCACGCGCACAGGTCGGTGACGGCGCCGTGCGGCACGGCGACGCCCTTGGGCGTGCCGGTGCTGCCCGACGTGTAGATGACGTAGCAGAGGGACTCGCCGTCCGTGGCGGGCGCCACAGGTGCCGTGCCGACTGCGGTGCCGGCCGGGGCGTCGTCGGGGGTGACGACGGTGACGCCGACCGGAAGGCGGAGGTCCGCGGCCTGGTCGTGCGTGGACACCAGGGTGCGGGCGCCGGACTCGGCGAGCACCGTCTCGGCACGGTAGCGGCCGAGTGCGGGGTCCAGGGGCACGTACGCGCGGCCGGACTTGAGCGCCGCGAGCATGGCGACGACGAGCTCGGCGGAGCGCGGCAGCCACAGGGCGACGGGGGCTCCGTCACCACCCCGCTCCCGCAGCACGCCGGCAAGCCTCTCGGCCCGCTCCTCCAGCTGACGGTAGGTCAGCACGGTGTCGCCGTCGATCACGGCGGTGGCGCCGGGCGCCGTCGCGGCCTGCCGGGCGACCAGGTCGTGGACGGTGCCGGCCGCCGCGGGCCGCACCGGGCCGTTCTGCCAGGCGGCCGGTACGGGGTCGCCGGGGGCGGCCGTCGCGGCGAGGCGGGACAGCGGGGCCTCCGGCGCCTCGACGGCGGCCGCGAGCAGGTCCCGGAAGGTGCCGAAGAACCGGTCGACGGTATCCGGGTCGAACAGGTCGGTGTTGTACTCCAGGTGGCAGCGGATGCCCTGCGGCTGGTCCGTGAAGTAGACGGTGAAGTCCGTCAGGGCCTTGTCCGGGCCCGCGTCCAGCGGCGTGGCCCGCACCCCGGGCAGCTCGAAGCGGAAGGGCTCGCTGCTCTGGAACTCGGCGAGGACCTGGAAGACGGGGGTGCGGTCCAGGACGCGCGGCGGCGCGAGCTCGCGCACCACGGCCTCGAAGGGCACGCCCGCGTGGTCGTACGCGTCGAGGGCGCGGCCGCGCACCCGGTCCAGGAGCGCCGCGAAGGACGGGTCGCCGGAGAGGTCGAAGCGCAGGGCCAGGGTGTTGACGAAGAACCCGAGCAGCTCCTCGGCGCGCTGCGGGCGGTCCGAGATCGGGGTGCCGATGACGATGTCGTCCTGCCCGGTGACCCGGTGCAGCATGGCCGCGTAGCCCGCGAGCAGGGTCATGAACAGGGTGCCGCGGCGGGCCCGGCTCAGCTCCCGCAGCCGCGTGGAGAGCTCCGGGTCCAGGGTGCGGAAGACGGCCCGGCCGTTGGAGGTCATCACCGCCGGGCGCGGCCGGTCGGTGGGCAGGTTCAGGGCGGGCAGGTCGCCGCCGAGCGTCTCGCGCCAGTAGGCCAGGTCCGCGGCGGCCTCCGGCCCCTCCAGGGCGGCGGCCTGCTCGCGGGCGTGCTCGGCGTAGCTCCACGTCAGCTCGGGCAGGCCGAGCTCGGTGCCGTCGCGCCAGGCCCGGTAGAGGGCGGACAGGTCCCGGGTCAGGACGGTCGCGGAGGCCGCGTCGACCACGATGTGGTGGAGGGACAGCACGAGGACGTGCGCGTCGTCGGCGAGCCTCACCAGCCGCGTGACGAACAGGGGCCCCTCCGCGAGGTCGAAGCGGCGGGCGCTCTCGGCCGCCAGGACCTCCTGCACCGCGGCCTCGCCCCGCCCCGTGCCGTCGATGACGGCGAAGTCGGGCTCGGCGGGGGCCCGTACGACCTGGCGCGGCTCGTTGCCGATCTCCCGGAAGACGGTGCGCAGGCCTTCGTGGCGCGCCACCAGGCCGCGCAGCGCAGCGCGCAGGGCCGCCACGTCGAGCGGGCCGTCGAGGCGGATCGCCTTGGTCTCGTTGTAGGCGGTGCGGCCCGGCAGCATGCGCTCCAGGAACCAGATCCGCTGCTGGCCCGGCGAGAGCGGGGCGTCCGCGGGGGCGGGGGCAGGAGCGGGGGTGGGCGCGGGAGCGGAGGCGGGCGCGGGGGTGAGGAGTGCGGCGGGAACGAGCGCCGGGGCCGGCGCCCCGGCCTCGGCCTTCGTCCCGGCCCCGGCCGGGGCCTCGCGGTGGCGGCGGCGCAGCGCGTCGATGTGGGTGAGGCTCGCGCGCAGCTCGTCCGGCGCGACGCCGAAGTCCACGAGCGAGACGATCTCGTCGGCGCCGGCCGCGGTCACCGTGTGCACCACGGGCGAGACGCTGTCGACCGTGCCGATCAGCGCCCGCTGATCGCAGTAACGGTCGTACGCGCGGCGGAACACCACGTCCAGGTCGTCCTCGCTGAGCGAGGAGAGGTCCACGTTGTGCCCGAGGCTGTTGGTGACACCGCCGAACAGCGACAGGGACGCCCGCATGTAGCGCGACAGGGGTTCGTACGCCTCGGCCCGCGCGACGTCGTGACGGCCGGCGAGGTAGGTGTGCATCAGGACGGCCACGCGCCCGGCGGCCGGGTCCAGCCCGTGCTGCTCGCGGGTGCGGCGGTACAGCGCGACGTTCTCCGCGAGCTGTTCGACGCTCTGCGTCATCAGGTTGGTGACGACGCCGAGGTCGTGGCGGGCCGCCAGCTCGAACGAGGCCGGGTTGCCGACCACAGCGGTGTACATGGGCGGGGCGTCCTGGACGGGCCGCGGGAAGAGCCGCACGTCGGCCTCGCCGTCACCGGTGGCCCGGTGCAGCGCCTCGCCCCGCCAGAACCGCCGCACCTGCTCCAGCTGCTCGTACATCGCCTGCTTGTGCCGGCCGAAGCGCTCGGGGAAGAAGACGAAGTCGTTGGCGTGCCAGCCGCTGGCGATGCCGATGCCGACGCGGCCCCCGGATAGGTTGTCCACCATCGACCACTCCTCCGCGACCCGGATCGGGTCGTGGATCGGCAGGACGACGGACCCGGCGTTGAGCCGGATGCGCGAGGTCTCCCGGGACAGGGCGGCGGCGAGCACGGCGGGGTTGGGAAAGAGCCCGCCGAAGGAGTGGAAGTGCCGCTCGGGCATCCACAGCGCGTGGAACCCGTTCCGGTCCGCGAACCGCGCGGTCTCCAGGAGCAGCTCGTACTTGCCCACGCGGGGCGCGGCGTCGGCACCGGCGCCGGCGTCCTGCGGGTAGTCACCGAAGAAGTAGACGCTGAAGTCCGGGGTACGGGGGCTTGCCTGCGGGGCGGCCGGGGCGGGGGTTGCCTGCGGCGCAGCCGGTACGGGGGTTCCCTGCGGCACCGCCGGTACAGGGGTTCCCTGCGGCACCGCCGGTGCGACGGCCGCGGCCGCGTTCCAGGCCATGGCGGCGACGCGGCGCCCGGGCCCGCGGGGCCCGTCGCCGTCGGAGCCCGCCTGCGTGCCGGGCCCGCCCGCCTCGTGCGGGCTGGAGGCCCGCTCCTGGCCGGGCCCGCCCAGCCCCTCAGGGCCGGGGACCTGCCCCGTGGCGGGCCGGCCCGCAGGAGACGGGCCGGAAGCCCGCTCCCGGCCGGGCTCGCCCGCCGCCTGCAGGCCGGAAACCTGCCCCTCGCCGGGCCCACTCGGCTCCAGCGGACCGGAAGCCCCTTCTTTTTTAAGCCCGTCCGGCGACTGAGGACCGGGGTCCGGGGCGGAGCCCCGGGGCGGGGACGCCGGTTCCGGGGACCTCGCGGCTACGGTGACCAGGTCCGCCAAGGACGCCCCGCCCGCCGCAGGCGCCTTCGGTGCCGCAACGCGGGCGGTGCCCGGAAAGAACCCCGCCCCCCGAAGCTCCCGCAGGGAACCCTTCACCGCGTCCGCGATGAATTCCAGATCGCCGTCCGAGTGCGCGGTGGAGAGGAAGAAGTTCCGCCACTCCCACACGTGCACGCCGCGCAGCATCATGTGCTGGTACAGGAGCTCCATGTCCGCACGGTGGTCGAAGCGGAACTGCGAGCCGAAGTGGCTCATCCGCAGCGGGAACTCCTCCGCCTCGAAGAAGGCGTTGAGCCCCGCGGCCATCTCGCCGGTGCGGGCGTTGAGCCGCTCCTGCAGCAGCGGGCTGTGCTCCTTGAGGTGCGTGAGGACGGCGCGCGCGGCGACCATCGACACCGGGTGCTGGATGTACGTGCCGCCGAAGAACGTGGTGTCCGCGGGCGGGTAGCTGTTGTCGCCGTAGGACCAGTAGCCGCCGTCGACGCCGTCCATGATGTCGGCGCGGCCGGCGATGGCTCCGATGGGGAAGCCGCCGCCGAGCAGCTTGCCGTAGGTGGCGAGGTCGGGCGTGACGCCGTACAGCTCCTGGGCGCCGCGCAGCGCGGGGCGGAAGCCGGTCAGCATCTCGTCGAACATGAGGACGATGCCGAGGCGGGCGGTCAGCTCGCGCAGCTTCCGTACGAACTCGACGGGCTGCAGCTCGGGGTGCCGGCTCTGCACGGGCTCGATGATGACCGCGGCGATGTCCCCGGCCTGCTGCGCGATGGCCTCCAGGGAGGCGTCGCTGCCGTATTCCAGGACGATCAGGTCCGAGACGGCGCTGTCCGGGATGCCGCGGGAGACGGGCACGGTGACCCGGGCTTCCGGGCCGCCCGAGGAGCGGCCGAGGACGGTGTCGGCGTGGCCGTGGTACGCGCCGAGGAAGGTGACGATCTTGTTGCGACCGGTGGCGGAGCGGGCGAGGCGGATCGCCGCGGAGTTCGCCTCCGTACCGGAGTTGGCGAACGCCACGCGCTCCATGCCCGTCATCCCGGCCAGCAGCTCGGCGGCTTCGCCGGTCTCGACGTTGCGGGGACCGAGCTGGATGCCGCGGGTGAGGTGCTCGCGCACCGCCTCGCTGACGAAGGCCGGCTCATGCCCGAAGAGCAGCACGCCGAAGCCCATGGTGATGTCGACGTACTCGTTGCCGTCGACGTCCTGCAGGCGGGAACCGCTCGCCCGGCGGCCCGCGATGGGGTAGAGCATCTCCTTCGTACCGCTGCGGAAGCCCACGACGGCGCGGCTGTCGGCGAGGACCCGGCGGTAGCGCTGGGCGATCTGCTTGGAGGTCGGCGTCTTGGCGGTGTAGCGGCGCACGAGGTCGTCGAGGTGGTCCTGTTGGGAGCGCGGGGCACCACCCTGGACCATGCCGGAGGCGCGCGAGACGGTCACCCGGGGGCCGTGGACGCGCCGCGGTGCGGCGGCCTGCTCCGCGGCCGCCGCCCCACCCGGGACGGGCTGCTCGCCCGAGGCTGCTGTCTCACCCGAGGCCGCCGGCCCGCCCGCGGTCGCCGGTGTCTCCGGGACGGGCGGCTCGCCCGAGGCCACCGGATTCCCCGTGATCGCCGGCGTTCCCGTGCCGGGCGCCTCGCCCGGCGCCGCCGGATGCTCCGCGCCACCCGGCGCTGCCGCGACAGGCGGCCTGTCCGTGGCCGCCGGTTTCTCCGTGCCCGGCGGCGTCCCGTCCGGCGGACTGCCCGCCGGCCCGCCGCCGATCTGCTCGGCGATGCGCCGCGAGAGCTCGTTCATGGCGGCGAGGTCCTGTTCGAGGGCCGCGGAAGCGGCGTCCAGGCCGGTCACTGGGCCACCTTGCCGTTGAGGCGGACCGTCGCGGCGGCGGTCTGCAGGGACAGCAGCTGGGAGAGCTGGGACATCATCTGCAGCTGTATCTGCGATATCTGCTGCAGCTTGTGGGCGAGGTCCTCCAGCTCCCGGCGCGTGGCGTACTCGGGCGCTGCGGCGGACGGGGCCACGGGCTCGGGCGCAGGCGCCGCAGGGAAGGCAGGAGCCACGGGGGCGGCTGGAGCCGCAGGAGCGACAGGGGCCGGCGGGACGAAGGGGGCGGGTGCGGCGGGCCACTGCCCGGCGGCGGGCTGCGGCGCGACCGGCTGCTCCGCCACAGGAGCCACGGGCGGCACGGGCGCCACGGGCGGCACCGGCGCCACGGGCGGCGCGGCCTGCGCCGCAGCGGGCGCCACGGGGGCCTGCCCCGGCATCCGGCCGGCGATGAGCTCCGCGAGCCGCCGCGGCGTCCCGGTCTCCTCGAACAGCTCCCGCATCGAGACCTTGACCTGGTGCTCCTGCTCCAGTTCGCGCAGCACGCTGATCATCTGCAGCGAGTCGGCGCCGAGGTCGAAGAAGGAGGTCTCGCCGGTGATGGCGTCCGGGTCGTGGCTGAGATGCCGGGCGGTGGACTCGATGATGCTTCGGACGACCCGCTCGACCGCTGCCTCGTGCTGTACCACTGTGGCTCCATCTGTCGCTGGTGTTCCGGTACGTACGGCCGTCAACTCCGGCCCTGTCCAGTAGTCCTTGTGCTGGAATCGGTATCCCGGCAGCGGGATCCTGCGGCCGCCGCAGCCGGTGAGCAGCGGCTGCCAGTCCAGGTCCGCGCCCGCGCAGTGCAGGGCCGCCGCGGCGCCCCACAGCGTGCCGAGGCCGGTGCCGCGGCGGAGCGACGGCAGGGCGGGCACTCCGGGCAGGGCCCGGCGCGCCAGGCCGCTGAGCGTGGTGTGCGGGCCGATCTCGACCAGTGCTGCGGGCGCCGTCCCGCCGATCGTGCGCAGCGCCTCGTCGAAGCGGACGGGCTCCCGGGTGTGCCGCAGGAAGTAGGCGGTGTCCGGGGTCCAGCCGGGCGGGCGGACGGTGCCGTCGAGTCCGCTGACGAAGGGGATCGCCGTCGGCCGGAAGGTGACCGTGCCGAGCACCGCCCGGAAGTCCTCCAGCATCGGATCCATGAGGGCGGTGTGGAAGGCGCGGTCGACCGGCAGGCGTTCGCCCGGGGTGCCGCGCGCTTCCAGCAGCGCGCACACCCGCTCCACGGCGGCCACGGGCCCGGCGAGCACGTGGGAGCGCTCGCCGTTGGCCACGGACAGCTCGGCGCCGGGGACTTCGGCCGCCAGGGCGAGGGCCGCGTCGCGGGTGAGCGGTACGGCCGCCATCGCGCCGGGGGCGCAGAGCCGCTGCATCAGCCGGCCGCGCTCGACGGTCAGCCGCAGGCCGTCCTCCAGCGAGAGGGCCCCGGCGGCGTGCAGGGCCGCGTACTCGCCGACGCTGTGCCCGGTGACGGTGGCAGGGGTGACACCGGTCTCCCGCCACAGCCTCGTCAGGGCGCACTGCAGGGCGAACAGGGCGGGCTGGGCGGTGTCGGTGGGCCAGGGGAAGTCATCCCCCGTGGAACCCGGTCCGCCGAGCAGCCCGTCGAGCAATCCGTCGAGCAGAGAGCCCCCCGTGAGTTCCCGGTAGTGGCGCTCGCAGGCGTCGAGGACGTCGCGTACGGCGGGGAAGCGCTCGTACAGGTCCGCGGCCATGCCCCGGTACGGGCTGGCCTGGCCGGTGAAGAGGAAGGCGGCGCCGGCGGCGCCTTCGCGCGGCGCCGTCCCGGTCGTCACGGCCGCCGTGCCCGTCCCGGCGAGCCAGGCGTCGAGGGCGTCGGCGAGCGCGGCGGGGCCGGCGCCGCGGGCGGCGAGCCGGTGGCGGCGGTGGGTGCGGCCGAGCGCGGCGGTGGTGACGAGGTCGGCCTGCCGGGTCCCGGGCCGCTGCCGCAGCGCGTCGCGGAAGGCGCGGGCGTTGGCGGCCAGCGCCTCCTCGCTGCTGCCGGAGACCAGGAGGACGTCCGGCGGGGCCGCGGCGGCGGCCGGGCGGGGCGCGGGCTCGGGTGCCTGCTCCAGGATGAAGTGGACGTTGGTGCCGCCGATGCCGAGCGAGGTCAGGCCCGCGCGGCGCGGGTGGTCCCCCTCCGGCCACGGCGTGGCCGTGCCGGGGATGTAGAAGGGGCTGCCGTCCAGGGCGAGCAGCGGGTTGGGGGTGGTGAAGTTCGCCATCGGCGGGACGACGCCGTGCTTGAGGACGAGCAGCGTCTTGATCAGGCCGGCCAGGCCGGAGGCCACGTCGAGGTGGCCGATGTTGGCCTTGGTCGAGCCGAGGGCGCAGTAGTGGGTCCGGGCGGTGTCCTGGCGGTAGGCGGCCGCGGCGCCGTCGAACTCGATGGGGTCGCCCTTGAGGGTGCCCGTGCCGTGGGTCTCCAGGTAGCCGATGGTGTCCGCGCCGACGCCCGCCCGCTCCAGGGCCCGGCGGATGGCGGCGCACTGGCCACCGGCACTGGGGGCGGTGTACGCCTTCTTGTCCGCGCCGTCGTTGGCGACGCCCCAGCCGCGGATGACGCCGTGGACGGTGTCGCCGTCGGCGAGCGCGCGGTCGAGCCGCTTGAGGACGACGGCGGCGACGCCGGTGCCGCCGACGGTGCCGTCCGCGCCCGCGTCGAAGGCGCGCAGCCGGCCGGACTTGGAGAGGATGGAGCCCTTGACGTACTGGTAGCCCAGCACCTGCGGCACGTGGACGGCCGCCGCGCCGGCGAGGGCGATGTCGCAGTCCTCCACCAGCAGCGCCTGCGCGGCGGTCTGCACCGCCACGAGCGAACTGGAACAGGCCGTCTGGACGTTGACGGCGGGTCCGGTCAAGCCGAGCCGGTAGGCGGCGCGGGTCGCGGTGAAGTCGGGGGCGTTGCCCGTCACGATCTGCATGCCCGCCATCCAGTTGTCGGCGGGCACGCTCGGCAGGACGTTGTTGAGGAGGTAGTTCTCCAGCGTGTAGAGGTGGTAGCCCGTGGTGGCGTAGACGCCCACCCGGGTGCCGTCGCGCTCTCCCGGGTATCCCGCGTTCTCCAGGGCGTGCTGGGCGCACTCCAGGAACATGCGTTGCTGCGGGTCGGTGAGCTGGGCCTCGCGGGCGCTCATCCCGAAGTGCTGGGCGTCGAAGCCGGTGAGGTCGTCCAGGATCCCGGAGGCGCCGACGAAGTCGGGTGCCTCGTAGCGCTCGGCGGGCACTCCGGCCGCGGCGAGCTCCTCGTCGGTGAAGCGGGTGATGCAGTCCGTCCCGTCGCGGACGACGCGCCAGAGCTCCTCGGGGGTGTCCGCGCCCGGTAACCGGAAGGCCAGTCCGATGACGGCGATGCCCTGACCGGTGCCTTCTTGGTACGTGGATGTCATGAGCTGCGGCCTTCCGCCGTGGATACGTCCGTCGTGACGTCCGTCGATGCGTTCTTCGCGACGTCCGCCGCGACGTCCGCCCTGACGTCCGCCGATGTCCCCGCCGTTGCGCCCGCCGGCACGTCCCGGACGTCCCGACCACCGGCCGGCCCGTCCTCCCCCCGCGTGAGCTTGCCGCCGCGCCTGAGGAGCAGGACGAGCAGGGCGACGCACAGGGCGATGGCCAGACCGTGGAAGGCGGCCACCACCTGCAGCGGCGAGAACGACTCCAGCAGGGCCGCGCTGACGATCATGCCGAGGCCGAAGCCGGTGTTCTCGGCCGAGGCGGACAGCCCGAAGAGCCGGCCGCGCTGGGCGTCGGGGGCGGCCTGGAGCCGGGAGATGTACACGATCTCCGTGAACCCGTCGGCCATGCCGGCCACCAGCGCGGCGATGATGGCCGGAACGGTGGGCAGACCGGCGAAGACCACGATGAACGCCGCCGACATCACGCACGCCCCGAGCGCGAACGCCCGCTCCCCCGGGGTGCGGCCGGTCTTCTTCGTGACCCGGCCGAACAGCTGCTGCGCGACGATGTTGCCGATGGCCCAGGTGGCCCAGAACTGGCTGATGAACGTGGCCGGGTGGCCGGGGTCGAGGCTGTCCGAGTAGATGGGCAGGGCCACGTTGTGGGACGAGGAGCCCAGCCCGTCGACGGCCCGGACGGCGATCATCACCGCGAGCAGGGGCGCCGTGCGCAGCAGCATCCGGGCGAAGCCGCTCGCGGCGCCGCCGGCCTCCTCCTGCTCCGCGCCCGCCTCCGCCGCCGGGTCCGCAGCGGCCGCCCGGGTCCGTACGGGCAGCAGGAACAGGACGGTCGCGGAGATCACGAAGGTGGCGGCGTCCAGTGCGAACGCCGCGGAGTAGCCGAGCTGCGCCACGACCAGGCCGGACGAGGCGAAGCCCGCGATCATGGCGAGCGAGCGGCCGGTGACGAGCAGGCCGTTGGCGCGGGCCCGGTGTTCGGAACCGACGATCTCCGGCACGCTGCTGCGCAGGGCGACCTGGGAGAGTGTCGAGCAGAACCCGGTGATCACCGCCAGGCCGAAGAGCAGCCCGACCCGGGCCCCGTCGGGCGCGAGCAGCAGGGCGATCAGGGCCAGGGCCTGGGTGAGGTCGGCGCCCACCATGAGCCGCTTGCGGTCGCAGGTCGAGACGAGACGCCCGGCCACGAAGCCCGAGAGCACGTTGGTCACCAGGCGGACGGCCATGAAGAGGCCGGCGGTGAGCGCGCTGCCGGTGACGTGGTAGATGAAGACGTTCAGCGCCACCATGTTCAAGTAGCTGCCGTACGCCGAGATTCCGTTTCCGACGACGAGCAGACGGAAGTGCCCCATGCGCGGTCCCCCTCCGCTCGCTCCGGGTTGCGTCGACGCCGCGGTCGGCGGCGCACGCTCTCACACTCGCCCGCTTCGAAGCGGGGCTGGAGCCACGGAAGTTGGGGACTTGACAGTCGACTTACCTGCGATTAGGGGGCCATTGACCGGTTGGCCACTATTTTTTGCTTGCTTTTACCCGAGTTCGTGGTTAGATCCATTCAAAAGCGTCGCGCGGGGGAAAGGAACTTCACCCGCGGCCGGCCGCAGGCCACCCACGCCGCGCGGCTCCGCCTGCCCCATGGAGAACCGATGCCCGGCCTCAGCGTCCAGACGGGACCACCGCGCCTGTCGCCCCGCGAGCGGCAGGTGCTGGCCCACATCGGGGCGGGGCTCACCTACCACCAGACGGCCAGGCGACTCGGTATCAGCGTCCACACCGTCGGCACCTACCTCCGCCGCATCCGCGCCAAACGCCCCGCACCGACGCTGGCGGATCTTGTACGCCTCAGCATCAGCCAGGACGCGGGCTGAGCGACCGCCGGCCACGGACCGGGAACATGGACGGCGTGAAAAGCGCGGACGGATGCAGAAAGCCCCCGGACCCTCTGCAGGGCCCGGGGGCTTCGGCGGGGCTCCGGGGAGCCCCGAGGTCACTCGGCGGTCAGTCGGCGGCCCGGACCGGCTCCGGCTGGGCGGCGGCGGGATCGGCGGCGTGGGCGGCCTGGGCCTTCTTGGCCTTGATCCGCATCACGACGAACGAGCCCAGACCGAAGAGCACGGCGGCGACCAGACCGAGCCAGGAGAACTTCTTCAGCCACTCCTCGGCCACCTTGCCGACGGAGTAGATCACGGCGACGGTGCCGCCGGCCCAGACGATGCCGCCGAGCACGTTGGCGATCAGGAACTTCCAGTACGGCATTTTCAGCACGCCCGCGAGCGGGCCCGCGAAGATCCGCAGCAGGGCGATGAAGCGGCCGACGAAGACCGCCCACATGCCCCACTTCTGGAAGGACCGCTCGGCGGTGGCCACGTGGTGCGGGCCGAAGTGCTTGGGGAACTTCCGGCCGAGCCACTCCAGCAGCGGCTTGCCGCCCTTGCGGCCGATCATGTAGCCGATGGAATCGCCGACGATGGCGCCCGTGATGGCACACGCCGCCAGAACGTACGGGTTGATGTGGTCCTGGGTGGCGGCCAGCAGCGTGGCGCTGACGAGGACGATCTCACCGGGAAGCGGAATACCCAGGCTCTCCAGTCCGATGACCCCGCCCACCAAGAGGTAGACGGCGATCGCCGGTACCGTTTCGAGCCACTCCTGGATGTGCAACGCCGGTTCCTCCCGTTAACGATCTCTTCCCGGCGTGCGCCGCGGGGCGCACGCCGGGAAGCCTACTGGAGGAGAGGACTCCTTCAGGCCCTCCCAGGTTGCGGCGGACCGGCTACTTGTTCGGCCGGAGGGGGCAGAGGGCGGTTCCCGGCCCGGTTACGCCTTGGGCGCCGCGGGACCCATGGCGATGAAGGAGAACGGCACGGGCTTCCAGGTGCCGCCCGGGTCCGCGGTGTAGATCACGGCCGCGTTCGTGCCGATGCTCGCGACCGTGACGATCGCCGTCGCACTGCCCACCGCCGCCGTGGCCACGACGGCCGGCGGGGAGGTGAAGGCCTTGGCGAACGTGATCGTGAAGGTCGAGGTCGCCGACCGGACCGAGGTGAAGCCGGTGCCCGAGACGACACCGCCGGCAGCCGAGACGGTGCCGTACACCCGCTGCTCCACCGGCTGCGGCGCGCTGATGCGGAAGCTGAGCTTCGAGGCGGTGGCGCCTATGGCGAGGCCGTCCGGGAGGGTGCGGTCGCCCGGGGCGGCGTTCGGCAGGGCCTGGACGTTCACGGAGTAGAAGCCCTCCGGCTTGTTGCCGATCGCCTCGGCCTTGAAGCGCACGAGCCGGCCGTCGGGGTCGCGGCTCTCGATGGGCAGCGGCCGGTTGATGCCGGAGTCGAGGTTCATGTAGCGGATCTCGCCGGTGGGCGGGAAGACCAGGCCCTCCGGCAGCTTCACCTGGATGATCTCGCCGGGGCCGACCGGGTTGCCGTCGACGTACACCTCGATCGCGAACGAGGCGTTCGCCCCGGGCTGCAGGACCTGCGGGATCGGGTTGCCCTGGTTGATGTGGAATGCCATGTCTCTTCTTCCTCTTCTCTCGGTTTTTCTTGGTGTCTCTCGGTGAGCGGTCACCCGTCGGCGACGGGTGCCTCGTGCAGGAGCCGGACGCCCGGGGTCACCCGGTGGTAGGCCGCGAGCTGCGCGGCGGCGATCCGGTCCCAGTCCAGGTGGGCCACCGTCGGCGGCCCCTTCGCGCCCAGCGCCGCGCAGCGGGCCGGGTCGCGGGTGAGCGCGGCCAGGGCGGCCGCGTAGGCGTGGAGGTCGCCGGGCGGGACGCGTACGCCCACGTCGTCGGTGACCAGGTCGCGCAGGCGGGGGATGTCGAAGGCCAGCACGGGGGTGCCGGTGGCCAGGGCCTCGGCAGCGACCATGCCGAAGGTCTCGTGGCGGCTGGGCACGCAGGCCAGGCGGGCCGAGGCCAGCAGGTCGAACCGGGCCGGGCCGTCGACGCGGCCCAGCCACCGGACGCGGTCGGCGATGCCCAGCTCGGCGGCCAGGGCGCGGGCGGCACCGGCGTGGGGGCCGTCGCCGGCGATGTGCAGGCCGGCCGTGGTGTGCGGGGCTGCCAGCGCGTAGGCGCGCAGCAGCAGATCCAGCCCCTTCGACGTCGTCTCCAGGCGGCCGAGGTAGAGCACGTGGTCGCCCCGCTCGGCGCGCGGCCGGGTGAACGCGGCCCGGTCGACGCCGTTGGGGATCACCTCCACGTGCGCGTCCGGGTTGCGCCGGCCCAGCTCCGCGCCGAGGTCGTCGCTGACCGCGAGCAGCGTGGTGTGCGAGGCGAGCCCGCGCCGCTCGACGGCGCCGAACGGCAGGTGGAACTCGCGGGCCTTGTCCGCCGCGAAGAGCCACTGCACCAGCCCGACGACCGGCCTGCGGGTCAGGTGCGGGACGCAGACGGACGAGAACGGGGCGGCGAAGTCCTCCACCACGACGTCCGGGTCGTACCGGCGTGTCAGCCGCCCCAGCCGGGTGACGACGACGGCGAAGTAGGCGATCTGGGAGGCGAAGCGGCTGCGGGCCAGCGGTCCCGGGTGCGCGGGCAGGGGTACGTACCGGACGCCGTCGCGGACGGTCTCCGTGGCGCCGGGCCAGGGCGCGACGACGACGGTCACCTCGACGCCGCGCGCGGCCAGCCGCCGGTCGACCTCGTGCGTACGGACCGAGCCGCCACCGGCGCCGGGCCGCCGGGGGTCCTCGAAGCCCAGGTGGAGCACGCGGTACGGGCCGGGTCGGCGGGGATGGGTGCGAACCGACAGGCCCGCAGCGCCCAGCACCACGGCCACCGCGAGCGCCCACAGCGCGGGGTACGGCCGCAGGGCGAGCAGCACGCAGCAGGCCACGGCACCCGGCGCCGCGCGCGCCCCACGGTCACCACCGCGGCGGCGCAGGTCACGGCGGCCGAGCACCAGGCCAGGGCCGGCGGGCGGGCGGCGGTGAGCGCGTAGCCGACGCCTCCCGCCAGGCAGGCGAGACCCAGCGGCACGACGACCCGCCGGGCCGGGCCCCAGGCCTGGAACACCACGCTCGCCAAGGCGGTCGTGGCGCCCGCGAACCCGGCCAGGGCGAGCGGGAGCAGGAGCGCGTCCGAGGCGGTGTACTGCCGGGGCAGGACGAGCCCGGTCAGCGCGCCGGGACAGGTGGCGATGGTGACGGTGACGGTGACGCCGGTGATCCAGTGCAGCCGCAGCGCGGTACGGAAGCGCTCACCCGCCGCGGGGGACGGCCCCGACGCCAGGCGGGGGAAGACGACGGTGGCCAGTGCGGCCGACAGGAAGAGCGGGACCCGGGCGAGGACGAGCAGGGCCTGGTACGGCGCCAGGTCGGCCGATCCGCCCCGCACCGCCACGGCGACCAGCACGTCCAGCGTGAACAGCACGCACGTGAGGACCTGGATGCCGCCGACGGCGGCGGCCCGCCGCCACCACTCCGTACGGCCTTCGGGAACTCCCGGAACTTCGGAAGCCCGGTGGCCCGGCTCCGTCCCGGCCTGCCCGCGCACCGCCCGCTCCCCGCGCAGGGCGACGAGCCCGGCGGCGGCCGTGACCCCCGCACCGGCGGCGAAGGCGCCGATGGCGCCCGCGCTGCCCCACCCGGCCGCGACGGCCCCGACGGTGGCGGCGATACGGACGGCCACCTCGGCGACCCGCAGCGCGGCCAGCCCGGCGAAGCGCTCGCGGCCCTGCAGATAACCGGCCCCCACCGAGTTGAGCCAGAGCATCAGGCACGCCGCCGCCAGCCCGGCGAGCGGGCCCGGCCCGGCGTACGAGGCGACGGCCCCGCACGACGCGGCGGCGGTCAGGAAGGCCAGGCCGAGCGCCAGCCACAGGCAGGTGCGCGCCGACATGCGCAGCCGTGCGCTGCCCGGGGCACTGGCGGCGACCTCGCGGGCCAAGACCCAGGGCACAGTGGCGCCGGCGAGGGTGCCCACGCTGAGCAGGACCGAGGAGACGGCGGCGTAGACGGTGAAGTCGGGCGCGGGCAGACGGTGGACGAGGAACAGGGAGAGCCCGTAGTTGCCGATGCCGACGAGCACGGCGGAGAGCGCGAGGGGCAGGGCCCCGTGGATCGTGCCCTTCTCCGGGTTCTCCTGTGCCGGGGTCGCTGCGGGAGCGGCGGTCGTCGTCACCATCGTCAGCCCGCCTTTCCGGAGCCGGCGACCAGCGCCCGTACGTCGTACACTCGCAGCGCCCCGACGGTCGTCCCGCGCTCGCTGTGGACGAGCCGGGCCTCGCGCTCCAGCACGCCGGGAAGCTCGCGGCCGATCCGCGCGTACCCCTGCTGCACCAGCTCGGTGGACAGCACGAGGTAGTCGACGCGGTCGCGCCTGAGGTCGGCCGTGGTCCGCCAGTCGGCGAGCCGGGCGCCGGGCAGGACGAAGGACGCGCCCTCGTCGGTGGCCGCGACGACGCTGCCCTCGGGCAGGTGCGCACGGGACCAGGCCAGGGTCCGCCGGAGGGCGTCGTCGTGGCGGGTGTGGACGCGCGCCCAGACGACGGCGTTGAGTGCGAGGGCGAGCCCGGTGAGCACGACGAGCGCCCTGGCCGCCGTGGCCCTGTCCCGGAGGAGGACGTCGGCCGCGAGGGCGAGGGCGGCCGTGCTGGTGACGACCAGCGGGTAGAACATCTGCTCCTCGAGGGTGCCCAGCGCCATGGCGTAGAGCAGGTGCAGCAGCGTGCACGCCGCCCATGCCGTGATCAGGCTCCGCCCCGGGCTGTCGGCGAACATCCCGGGGCGCCGTGCGCGGGACCACAGCAGCCACGCGGTGGCGGCGGTGCCGAGGGCGATCAGCGCGTAGGGGACGGCGAACTGGCCGAGCTGGACGAGCAGCCGGTCGGTGAACGCGACCGAGCCGTCACCGCTGTTGAAGCCGCTGATCTGCTTGATGCCGAGGGCGCGGGCGATGCCGTCGGTCTTCTGCGCCCACCAGGCCGCCCAGTTGCCCGTGGCAGCCGTCGTCACGACGTACACCGCGTAGCCGGCAGCGGTGACGGCGGCGGCCGTCAGCCGCATCCGCCGGACCTCGCCGCGGGCCGCCAGGCCCAGGACGGTCACGGGCAGGAACGTGCCCAGCGCGTAGGGCTCCTTGGTGGTCACGGCGAGCGCGAACAGCAGCCCCGCGCCCACGCCGGCGGCGGCCCGGCGGCGTGGGGTGACCGGGGTGCGGGCGAGCACCAGCATGCCGAGCGCGGCGGCGGCCGTGGCCTGGGCCTCCAGCATGACGCGGCTGTCGAAGCGGTTCAGGAACGGGTCCAGTGCGAGGAGCAGCCCGGCGAGCAGGGCCGGCGGGGTCCGGACGGCGCGGCGCAGCAGCGCGGTGACGGCGGCGACGGTCAGCGCGCCGGTGACGGCGACGACCGGCCGCAGGTCCAGCACCTGGTGCAGCAGGTCGCCGGACGCCTGGCCGGTGAGGCGCATGAAGGCGGCCAGCAGCGCGAAGAGGGCGGGCGGGTGGAGAGCGAAGAACCGGCCGTCGAAGACGGGTCCCTGGCCGTCGGCGAGGTGCCGGCTGATGGCGGTGTAGTAGAGCTCGTCGACGAAGACGTCGTAGGAACGGCCGGTGAAGGCCAGCCGCAGGGCGAGTGCGAGGGCGAAGAGGGCGATGAGGGCGCCGGGGCCGGCGGCCCGGGTGGCGGCGCGGCGGCGGCCCGTGTCATGCCGCCGCGCCCGGGCAGGGGGGTGGGCCTGCCAGCCGAGGATGTCGCTGTGCCGGGCGAGGCGGACGGACACCCGCTCGTCGCCGGTGTCGACGCCGATGCGGGCCAGGACGGTCTCGGCGTCCCGTTCGTCGGCACCGAGCAGGAGCAGTCCGGGGCGGGGGCCGGTGAGGTCGATGAGGTCGGTCGCGCGCAGGGCGGCGAGATCGGCGCGTTCGAGGACGTCGGCCGGGGCGCTGACGAGGGTGCAGGCGTCGGTGACGGTGCGCCGCTCGGCGGGCCTCCCCCGGCCGGTGCGGCGCAGCCGGCCGTCCTCGGCGGTGAGCGCCGCGAGCAGGTGGGAGGCGGTGGCCGTCCAGCTGAACCTGGCCGCCCACTCCCGGCACTCGGCCTCCCAGCGAGCGGCGTCCTGCGGCGACTCGACGGCGCGCAGGGCCTTGGCGAGGCCGGAGGCGAGATCGTCGTCAGGGCCCAACAGCCAGCCGGTGACGTCGTGGCGGATCGTGTCGCGTAACCCCGGGACGTCGTAGGCGAGCGCCGGCACCCCGGCCGCCGCAGCCTCCATCACCGACAGGCCCCAGCCCTCGGCGAGGGAGGCGGTGGCGGTGATCCACGCGGAGTCGACGAGGGCGTCCCGCTCCTCCTGCGGCACGCGGCCGTGCAGGGTGACGCAGTGGCCGACGCCGAGCTCGTCCACGAGCACGCGCAGCTGATCGCGTGCCTCGCCGTCGCCGACGACGTGCAGTTCCGCGTCCGGCAGTTCGCGGCGGAGCTCGGGCATGGCGCGGACGAGCCGGTCGACGCGCTTCTGCGTGACGAGCCTGCCGACGCAGACGATGCGCGGTGCAGCGGCCCGCTTCCGGGGGTAGCCCGCGGTTGGCACCGCATCGAGGCCGGCGGGCGCGAAGTGGACCGGGCCGCGCACGGCGAGCCACCGGCGGATCTCCGCCCGGGTGGAGGGCGATACGGCGCACACCGCGCGCCGCCCGTACACCAGGCCGCTGCCCCGCCCCTCCAGCCAGCGGCCGAGGCCGGCGACCGGGCGCGGGAACCACAGGGCGAACTGCCCTTGGTGGACGTGGTGGATGAGCAGGGCGACGGGAGTGCGGCGGCGGAGCGCCAGCGGGGTGAAGAAGGGGATGCCGTTCTGCGAGTCGATCACCCCGGCCACGGAGCGGCGGTGGCACAGCAGCCACAGCAGGACGAACGCGTAGACGGTGAACCGGCCGCCACCGCGCACGACGCTGCCGAAACCGGTGTCCTCACGGCGGGCCGTGCCCCGGGGACGGGAGGTCAGGTAGGTGACGCGTACGCCCGCGTCATGGAGCCGGCGTGCGACTTCCTCGCAGTACAGCTCGGCACCGCCCGCCTGGGGGTGGCGGCTGTCGCGCCAGTTGCAGACGACGACGTGACGGCCCTGCCAGTCCCGGGTGGCGGGGAGGGCGGCCCGTAAGTCCGTCGGGGTCATCCCGCCTCCCCGATGGCACGGGCGGAGGGGGCGGAGGGGGCGTGGTGCACGACCCGGGGCGGGAGCCGGTGCATGGTCCGGTGCAGCCGCCACAGTTCCCCGGCCACACGGCGCCCGTCGGTGAACGGACGGAAACTGGAGCCTTCCTGGTCGCTCCACACGACCGGGAACTCGGTCAGGCTCAGCCCGAGGGCCCGGGCCCGCGCGATGACCTCCAGGTCGAAGGCGAAGCCGGTGGTGGTGACGTCGGCGAAGACCCGCCGCGCGGCCCCCGCCTCGAAGAACTTGAACCCGCACTGGGTGTCCTTGACCGGCCCCGAGAACCGCCGCGTCGCCAGCCGGAACCCGGCCCCGCCGAGCCGCCGCAGGGCGGGCTGACGGACCGGGATGCGCGCACCTGTGCAGCGGCGCGAGCCGATGACGACCTGCCAGCCGTCCCGCAGGAGGGCGACCGCGTCGTCGATCGCAGTGGCCGGGGTGGCGAGGTCGGCATCGCAGAAGCCGACCCAGCGGGCACTTGTGCTGACCATCCCCCGGGACACCGCGGCCCCTTTGCCACGGCGGGAACACCCGGTGACGGTGATGGGGATGCCGGAGGCGGCGAGCCGGTCCACGCATTCGGCCGTCCGGTCGCTGCTGCCGTTGTCGACGACACGCAGCGCGGCGGTCAGGGGCATGCCGCGCAAGTGGTCGGCGAGGGCGAGCACCGTGGGGGCCAGGCGCTGCTCCTCGTTGTAGGCGGGGATGACGAGTTCGAGGTCGCAGGCGGTGGCGACCGGCGTGGGGCCGGTCCCGGGTAAGGGGACGTGGGCGGAGTCCTCGCCCGGTGCGGGTGCGGCCGTCTGGGGGCTGTTCATGGGTGGGGCGTCTCCTTGTGCGAGGGCGTGCGGGCGCGCGGGAGCCGGTGGCCCGCCTTCATGGACGGCGGGCCACCGCCCCTGCCATGCGGCTACGGGGTGGCGCCGAGCCGGACGTGGGCGAGCAGCATGCCGGAGCTGCCGTCGGGGTTGGCGTCGAGCTCCTTGTCGAAGCCGGACCGTCCGGGGTTGGCGAACCGCACGGTCACGGCGGTGATGCCCTGGGGCACCCGGAAGGGCAGCCGGCGCTCGCGCCAGCCGGGGTCGTTGAGCTTCTTGCCGGAGTCGTGGGAGGCCGCGGCGCCCTTGCCGGTGTAGTACTGGACGTAGTCGTCCCAGACCAGGACGGTCTCGGCGCCCGGCTTCCCGTACCGCACCTCCGCCCGCAGGTAGGTGGGCCGGTGGTACGGGGCTTCGGGGTTCGGCAGGACGTGGTAGCCGGTGTGGAAGGCGAGCTCGTACGAGGCGCCGGGGGTGACCTGGACGGTCTGCTCGATGAAGCCGCAGGTGTTGTCGCCGTTGATGTCGACGACGTTCTCCCCCTTGTCGAAGGGGGGTTGGGCGTCGGCCGGGAGGTGTCCGTCGGCGTCACCGTTGATCAGGTCGACGAGCCTGCCGGGCTCGCCGGTCTTGGAGACCTCCCAGACCCCCCTGCCCTTGTACTGGCCGACGGTCCAGGCGTCGAGCTGCCGGGCGTCCCGCCCGTAGAGGACTCCTCCGAGGGCCTGCCAGTCCTTGCCGGGCTTGAACCGGACGTCGGTGAACCCACCGTTCCTCATCAGGTTCTCCGGCTCGGGCGTGGGCCCGGGTGCGCCCACCTGAATGCGCAGCGGCGCCGTGGCGGTACCGATCCCCATCCGCCCCCACAACAGGTCCTCGGGGGCTTCGGGCAGCACCTGGACATTGACGGAGTAGTAGCCGTCGGCCTCGTCCGAGTGGTCCCCGAGATGGATGGAGTGGAGGAACTGCAGCCGCCGGCTCACCTTGTCGTAAGGGTGCTGCCGGAGCTCCTCCCGCGGCTTCTTCGGCGGGTGGTAGTAAACCTTTCCGCCCTCGGGGAACGTCACCCCCTCCGGGAACTCGACCCAGAGCATTTCCTCCTGGCCGCTGATCGGTGAACTGTCCGGCGTCAGCCGGAGGTCTATCGCGAAGAACTCCTGCTGCCCGCGGGCCAGGCGCGTCGGCACAGGAAGTCCCTGAGCAATGACGAAGGGCATGGATCCCACCTCTCACTTGTCCGTTCGAGCCGAGGAAGAGATTACCGACGGGCGGATAAAGAAATGCAAAACGGAGTCGTCCGCTTCGGTATATGTCGCGCACATCGAGCCAGCGGATCAGCCCGATCCCGAGCTTTACGATCTAGAGAAACCGAGTCCGGATACTGGTGCGGCAGGCCCGGCGTCAAGGGCGCCCCGACCATACATAAACACTTGTAAACGTCCTGAGCGGGAACCGGCTCAAACATGCCGCCAATACGGTTGAATCGTCACCGAAACGGCTCGCTGACCAAAATTCGGCGCCCGCTCGACATCAACTGGCAGCCACGCTTCCCGGCGTGCTATCAATGACCCCGCAAGCCCCCCTCGCCGAAATCACCGGCGCAGCGGGCAACCTTTCCCGAATTCCATCGGAGGCAAAGGCATGGCACTGGCATTCAAGTCCCATGAATTCCCGTTCCGCATCTCCCCAAGTTCGGATGTGGTGACGGATTCGTACGACATCGAATTCCCGAGCCCCATCCGGGAGGACGACGACGGCTATGTCGTCCGGGCAGCGCTCCAGTCGTTCAAGTTCGAGAGCTTCGTGAACGGCAGCACGGAGGACTGGGAAGTCGGCGGCGAGTCCGTCGCGCTCGAGGTGATACCGAAGGGCCGCCGCAGGGTCACGGTCACCGTGCACGCCAACATGCGCCCGCGTGAAGCCGTCGCGAAGACGAACCCGGCCTTCCAGTTCCGCGCGACCGTCAACGTGCTGGTGATCGCCGACCTCACCGGGTCCAGTTCGTGACCGAGCCCCGTAAGGGCTGACCACCGAACGGCCACCGCTCCCACGAAGCGATGACCGAAGCCGCAAACAGACGAAGGCCCCACCCGTAAACCGGGTGGGGCCTTCTCGCCGTGCAGTCGGGCTCAGCAGCCGCTACGCGTTGGGCCGCAGCGTCCAGACGACCGTCATCTCGCCCGTGACGTCGCCACCCTCACGGGTGATCGCGATGTGGACGGGGAACTCCGGCCGGCCGCCCGCGTCCAGCTCGGCGACGACCTCGGCGGCCGGGCGGCCGAGCTCGGCGGTGGCGGTGACGGGGCCCATCGCGAGCTTCTTGTAGCCGATCTCGGCGCGGACGGCCAGCGGCACGGCGCGCGAGAGCTGGTCGCCGAACGCGGCCAGGACGATCGCGCCGCTCGCGGACTCGGCCAGGGTGAACATGGCGCCGGCGTGCGGGCCCCCGACGTGGTTGTGGTAGTCGGGCTGGTCGGGGAGGCGGACGACGGCGCGCTCGGCATTGGCCTCCTCGAAGACGAGGTTGAGCGTCTTGGCCATGGGCACGGTGGCCAGGAGCATGTCGCCGATCGACGGCTGGGTGGTCTCAGACATGCCCGAAAGTTACCAGTCGGTAGCAACGGCGGGAAGGGGTGCCCTCACCGAGGTCATCTTCTGCCTCTATGGTTATCGGCCATGTGGCCAGGACAGCAGCCGCCCGGGGGCGAGCAGAACCCGCAGGATTCGAATCCGTACAAGACGCCGGTGCCGCCGCCGGGGCCGCCGTCCGGCGCCCAGCCGGGCTACCCGCAGCCCAACCCGTACCAGCAGCCGGGAGCCCAGCAGCCGAATCCGTACCAGCAGCAGCCCGCGGGCGCGCAGCACCCCACCCCGCCCGCCGGGCAGCAGTGGCACACGCCGGCCCCGCCCGGGGCCCCGGAGCCGCCGCGGGACAACCGCAAGCGCACCACCGTGATCGCGGTCACCGCGGCGATCGCCGTCGTGGCCGCCGCCGTGATCACCGGTGTCGTCGTCCTGAAGGACGACGACAAGGAGAACGTGGCGAAGAACGACCCGACGCCGGCGCCCTCGGCGTCCTCGTCGTCGGCTGCGCCGTCCCCGTCCCAGGGCGCCAGTGAGGAGCCCGCCGACAACCCGCGGGCGAACGTCGAGGTCAAGCCCGTGATCAACGGCTGGAAGGTCGTCACCAACAGCAAGCGGCACGTCGTCTTCGACGTGCCGCCGGAGTGGAAGGTCGCTTCTCCGGGAACGAGCATCGGCTTCCAGGACGAGGACGACAAGTCCTTCCCGCCCAATGGCAAGGGCATCAGCATGACCGGAACGGCCCAGTTCAACGAGGACCGGTGCGAGAAGAACGCCACCCCGGTCTCCGCCGGCACCAAGGGTGCCCAGGGCGCCAAGAGCGAGGCCGACGCCGCCGAGAACGAGGCGCTGAACTGGCTCTTCTGGGGCTTCGACCAGAAGAAGACCGGCAAGTTCAACTACTCCAAGGGCAAGGAGTTCAAGAGCGACCACGGCCTGACCGGCACCTCCGCCTCGGCGACGGTCACGGGAGTCGCGAAGAAGCACCACTGCGCCACCAGCGCCAAGTCCGTGACCGTGACGTACAAGGACGTCAACGGCGACCTGGCCACGTGGTGCCTCTACAGCGCCACGGGCACCGAGGACGAGGTGCCCGACGACGTCATCAAGAAGATCATGAGCTCCCTCAGGCCCCTCAAGAGCTCCTGATCACCGAGGGTCTCCCCGGCCCCGCGGGACCGCGGCACCCGCGGGCACCCGCAGGCACCCGCAGGCACCCGCGTCAGCCCACGCTGAACGCCCCGCCCGGCGGCTCGGGGGACCCCACGGCGTCCGCGTCGTCGACCGGCTGCGCGCCGGCCGCGAACCGCTCCAGCGCCTCCCCGTGCTCGACCCGGGCCGGGAAGGCGTCCCCCGCGGCGCGGCGGGCGAGTGCGGCGACCGGGAGTTCGGTGTGCGAGGCGACGAGGACCGCGTTGCCGAAGCGCCGGCCGCGCAGCATCGACGGTTCCGCGATCAGGCACACGTGGGCGAAGACGGCCCGGAACGTGGCCACCTGTGAGCGCAGGAAGGTGAAGGGCGCGCCGTCGGCGAGGTTCGCCGCGTAGCGGCCGTGCGGCCGCAGCACCCGGGCGGCGGCGCGCGCGTAGGCGAGCGAGGTGAGGTGGGCCGGCACCCGCGAGCCGCCGAAGACGTCGGCGACGATCACGTCGGCCGAGGCGTCCGCGGCGGCCTCCAGCTCGCTGCGCGCGTCACCGGCGATCATCTCGACGCCCGAGCCGGGCCGCAGCGGCAGGTGCTCGGCGACCATCGCGAGCAGGCCGCGGTCGGCCTCGACGACGCGCTGCCGCGAGCCCGGGCGGGTGGCGGCGACGTAGCGGGGCAGGGTCAGCGCCCCGCCGCCGAGGTGCAGCACGTCGAGGGCCCGGTGCGGCTCCGCGGCGGCGTCGAGGACATGGGCGATCCGCTGGGCGTACTCGAATTCGAGGTGGGTGGGGTCGTCCAGGTCGACGTACGACTGGGGCGCGCCGTTCACCGTGAGCAGCCAGGCCCGCTGCCGGTCCACGTCGGGCATCAGCTTGGCGGTGCCCCAGTCCACGTCCCGCGTGACGGGTATCGGTTCTTCCACTCCCCTATTGTGCGTTCACGGCATCGCGGGGGAGACCGTTCCGGTGCCGACCGTCCGGCCTCCTTCGCGGATGACGACGGCGAGGCCGGCCTCCAGGGGCACGTCCCGGTCGAGGACGACCGACATGGTGACGGTCTCGCCGGGCAGCGCGACGCCGGGCCCGCCGAGGATCACGGTGCCGGGCACGTCGGCCGTGCGGAGGTGGAACTGCGGCCGGTATCCGGAGAACAGGGGGGTGTGCCGGCCGCCCTCGTCCGCCCGCAGCAGGCGCACGTCCGCGGTGAAGCGGCGCCGCGGCACGACGCTGCCGGGCGCCGCGACGGTGTCGCCCCGGTGCGCGTGCTGGCGGTGCAGCCCGCGCAGCAGCAGGGAGACGCGGTCTCCCGCCCGGGCGTCCGGCAGCGGACGGCCGAAGGCCTCCAGCCCGGTGACGTGGGTGTCGTGGGGGCCCTCGTGCCCCAGGAGCTGGACGTGGTCGCGGAACCGGACGGTGCCGCGCTCGATGACGCCGGTGACGGCTGTGCCGCGCGCGGGCAGGGTGAGGACCTTGTCGACGGAGAGCAGGAAGGGCGCGTCCGTGTAGCGCAGGGGCGTCGGCACGTAGGTGTCGACGGCGTCGAGGAGCGCCTCGATCGTGGCGGTCCAGCGCGGGTCGCCCTGCAGCGCGCGCAGCGCCGAGACGCGGACGAAGGCGGTGTGCTCGCCGTCGTAGCCGTGGGCGGTGAGCAGGGCGCGCACGTCCTGCTCGACCAGGTCGGTGAGCTCCGGCCCGGCCGCGTCCGCCTTGGTGAGGGCGACGACGAGGTGGCGCACGCCCGCCCGGCGGGCGAGCAGCAGGTCCCCGGAGGCCTGCGCCGCGGGCCCGTCGACGGCGGAGACGACGAGGACGGCGCCGTCGAGCCGGGCCGTGCCCGCGAGCAGGTTCTTGGTGAAGCGGGGCCGGCCGGGCGGGTCGGTGTGGGCGTAGTGGCGGGTGCCGGTCTCGTAGGCGACGTGGACGCAGGCGACGGTGGCGCGGGGCGCGCGCTCCTCCGGGCCGCGGCCGAGGCCGGCGGGCGGGTCGGCGAGGGCCCGGGTGCGGGTGCCGAGGACGTGGGTGACGGCGGCGGTGAGCGTCGTCTTGCCGTGGCCGGCGGGGCCGAGGGTGGCGATGTTGACGTGCGGTTTGTGGCGCGGATGGCCGGATGCTGGCCGGTTCATGCGCTCGATGCTCGCGCACGGTGTGCGGGGCGTCGAACGGTTTTCCCCGGCCACGGCCGGTGGGCGCACGGAAGGCGTTCGAGTGAACGTACGAGGAAGGAGTGTTCTGGCGCCGCCCCGTCTTTCCGGGATGACGACCTCTTTATATCCCTGTCGGTTAGGCTCCAGCGATGCCCGAAGCCGCCCCGCCCTCCCCCGGCCCCGCCGAGCTCCGCCCGCATGCCCGGCTGTCCTCGTGGTTCCGCCTGGGCCTGCTCGTGGCGCTGCTGGCCGCCGCCGCGGCCACGGTGCTCGCGCTGCGCCCGGAGCGGATGCTCGCCGAGGGCTGGCCGGAGCTGTCGGGCGGTGCGGCGGTGGTGCTGTTCTCCGTGGCGTACGGGCTGTGCACCGCGGCGTTCGTGCCGCGCCCGATCCTGAACATCGCCGCCGGAGCGCTCTTCGGCGCCCCCACGGGGACGGCGGCCGCGGTGGTGGGCACGGTGCTGGGCTCGGCCGCGTCCTTCGGGCTGGGCCGGCTGCTGGGGCAGGACGCGCTGCGGCCGCTGCTGCGCGGCCGGTGGCTGAAGGCCGCGGACCGGCAGCTGAGCCGGCACGCCTTCCGGTCGATGATGGCGGTCCGGCTCTTCCCCGGCGTGCCCTTCGCCGCCGCGAACTACTGCGCCGCCGTCTCCCGCATGCGCTGGACCCCGTTCCTGCTGGCGACCGCCCTGGGCAGCGCGCCCGCCACGGCCGCCTACGTGATCGCGGGCAGCCACGCCACGGCGCCGACGTCGCCCGCCTTCCTCGGCGCGACGGCGTTCATCGCGGTGACCGGTCTGGCGGCGGTGGTCGTGGCGTGGCGCAAGAAGGGCCTGTCGCGGCGGCTGTCGCGGTCGTAGCGCGGTCATAGCGGGGCCGTTTCCGGCCGTCGGCGGGCGACTTGGGCCCTTCCGCCATCCGGGCGGGCCGGCGCGCGCGGGCCCTGCGGGAGTGCTGTCCTGTCCTGGACACACCCCCGAAAGGAGCCGCCCCGTGATCCCCGTCGAACAGCTCTCCGAACCCGCCGTACGGACGCTGGTGAGCGCCCTCAACGCGGGCGACCGCACCGCCTTCCACGAGTCCCTCGCACCGGGCGCGACGATGGCCGACGACGGCACCGACCGGAACCTCACCCAGTGGGCCGACAGCGAGATCTTCACGTCCGACGGCCACATGGACGTCGAGTCCCAGAGCGACGACGGCCTGGCCCTCGTCGCCCGCTACCGCAACAACACCTGGGGCGAGATGCGCACCAAGTGGTACTTCACCGTCGACGGCGGGAAGGTCACCCGCTTCGAGACGGGGCAGGCCTGACGCTCCGTCTGCATCCGTCGTCCGCTGCGGCCCTGGGTTAAGGAACCGTTCACCCGTACGACTTCGGCGCGCCTTCCATCCTGTGGATGATCGGGCGGCCGGTGCCATCGTGCCGGCCCGGCCGCGACGACTTGGATGGCACAGGCCCACATGTCTTGGTTCGAATCGTTCGTCCTCGGGCTCGTCCAGGGACTGACCGAGTTCCTCCCGGTCTCCTCCAGCGCCCACCTGCGGCTGACGGCCGCGTTCGCGGACTGGCCGGACCCGGGTGCGGCGTTCACCGCGGTCACCCAGATCGGCACGGAGGCCGCCGTGCTCATCTACTTCCGCAAGGACATCGCGCGCATCGTCGGCGCCTGGTTCCGGTCGCTGCACGACCGGCGGGCGCGACGCGATCCCGACGCCCGGACGGGATGGCTGGTCATCATCGGCTCGATCCCCATCGGGGTGCTGGGGCTGGTGCTCAAGGACGCCATCGAGGGACCGTTCCGCGACCTGCGGCTCATAGCCACCACGCTCGTCGTGATGGGCGTGGTGCTCGGGTACGCCGACCGGCTGGCGGCGCGCGACGAGGGCGGCGGGCGGCACCGGGCCGCGAAACGCCGCAAGGAGCTGCGGGACCTGACGGTCCGGGACGGCCTGGTCTTCGGCTTCTGCCAGGCGATGGCGCTGGTGCCCGGCGTGTCCCGGTCGGGCGCGACGATCAGCGGCGGCCTGCTCATCGGCTACACCCGCGAGGCGGCGGCCCGCTACTCCTTCCTGCTCGCCGTCCCGGCGGTGCTCGCCTCCGGCGTCTTCGAGCTGAAGGACGCGGGTGCGGGGCACACCGCCTGGGGGCCGACGATCTTCGCCACGGCCGTTGCGTTCGTGGTGGGTTATGCAGTTATCGCCTGGTTCATGCGTTTCATCTCCACCAGGAGCTTCATGCCTTTTGTCATCTATCGCGTCCTGCTCGGGCTGCTGTTGTTCGTTCTGGTGGCGGCGGGAGTGCTGAGCCCTCACGCCGGGGAGAACCTCGGCTGAGAGCGAGGGTCCGGCTCATCCCTTTTCGGGGCGCCTTATTGGGACGAAGCAGTCCCTCCGCAATACCGGGAAGGTAGCGAGCTGGTCACGATTGATGCAGACGGCGCGTTTGCGGTTGTTACCGAGGGTACGGTTCCCCGGTCCGTTCGTACCTCAAGTAACCCGCACCTCCGGGGGATGTATGCGCACCACAGCCGTCACCGCCTTCTGCCTCGCCGCCGCCCTGTCGCTTGCCGCTTGCAGCAGCGAGACGAAGGCCGAGACCGTGAAGTCAGCCGGCTCGTCGCCCTCCGCCGCGGCCGACGAGCCCGCGGGCGAGCCCCTGCCCATGGGGAAGGGCACCGAGACCGTCGGCGCGGGGGGCGGAGGCAAGCTCGAGATCACGCCCACGAGCGTCGTCTACGCGGCCAGGACCGCGGCCGACAAGCCCACGCGCGGCCTGTTCGCGATCGTCACGGTGAAGGAGCGCCCGATGACGGACGTGGCCGCCGCCGAGACCACGCCGACCGAGAAGGGCGGCTGGCGGTGGATAGCCGCCGACGGCCAGGCCGCCGACAGCGAGGCGAACATCTTCCTGCAGGGCTTCGACTCCGGCGGCCCGATCCGGGCCGGCGCCTCGCAGGTGCGGGCGCGCACCTTCGACATCAGCAACGCCCAGCGCGGCGGCACCCTCACGTACACCGACGGCGAGGGCAAGAGCTTCCGCTGGACGATCCCCGCGCAGGACTCCGGCCCGCAGACCGCCCAGCTCAAGAAGGTCCTGGGCGGCTGACACCGCCGGGCGGACCGCTCCCCCGCCCTCCGGATGCGCACCGCCGCCCCGCGGCGCACGCTAGTGCACATGGGCACGAGACGGCCGCCCCGGGCGGCGCACGTTCGGCCTCGGGGCGCGGTCCGGCCCAGCGCGGGGAGAGCAGCCGTGGCCTTCGCGGCGGCGGCCGCCGTGGCGACGGCGGGCCTGGCCTGCGGAGGCAACGGCAAGGTCGGCACGGGGCAGACGATCACGCTGTCCGGCGGCCCCTCGGCCTCCCCCTCGGCGCGGGTGGCCGCCTTCGGCGACACCTACGCGTACCGCAGCGGCCTGAAGGTGACGGTCACGAAGCCGGAACGGTTCACCCCGTCCGGCACCTCCCTGGGGCACACGGCGGGCAACCAGCCGGTGAAGTTCACGGTCAGCGTCACCAACGGCTCCAAGGATCCGCTCGACACGGCGGGCATCCTGGTGACCCTCGAATCCGGCGACAAGGCCGACCGCGCGGCGCAGATCTTCGACAGCGCGAGCGGCGTCGGCACCCCCTTCACCGGCACCCTGGAGCCGAAGGCGTCGGGCAAGGCGACGCTCGCCTTCGACGTGCCGCAGGAGGGACTCGGCCGCGTGGACGTCGCGGTCCGCCCCGGCTTCGGCCAGGACTTCGCGACCGTCCACTGGGCGGGGCCGGTGAACTGAGAGCGACGGTTCGCGGGCGCGGCGAGCGCGTACCGCTGCGCGGCCCGGCATGGCGGCGCCGCACGCCCCGGCCTGATGCCCGCACAGCCCGGCACCGGTTCCGTCCGGCACGGCTCCCCCACGGCCGCACCCCGCACAACCCGGTACGGGGATCGGCGCTTTCCGGGCCGGGGCGAGGGCCGGGCCGGCGCAAGGGACACGGGGGCCCGGCCCGGCGCGGCGTGAGAGCCCAAGCCGGCGTGAGAGCCCACGCCGGCATGAGAGCCCACGCCCGGGCCCGCGTGAAGGGCGTTCAAGCCCGCGGCGGCGTAACCGGTCCGGCGTCGGCGTCGGCGGCACACCCGGCCGCTCCGCGGCCGTGCCCGCGCGGTTAGGGTGGCGGCGCGGCCTCAGCCGCGACCGCCGCATCATGCACACGCTGGGAGTCACCTTGATCGTCGTCGACGCCTCCGCACTCGTTCTGGCGCTCGCCGACGACGGACCGCGGGGCGCCTGCGCCCGCGCCGCGCTCGCGGCGGACGCCGAGTGGGCCGCTCCCGAGCACATCCTGGTGGAAGTGATGCAGTCCCTGCGCGGGATGTACCTCGCGGGACAGGTGACCGCCGAGCGGGTGGCCGAAGTCGCCGGGCAGCTGCCCGGGCTGACGCTGCGGAAGGTCGCCGTCGAGCCCCTGCTGGGACGGATGTGGCAGCTGAAGGACAACCTCACGCCGGACGACGCGGCCTACGTCGCCGTCGCCGAGGAGCTGGGGGCGACGCTCGTGACGGCCGATCTGCGGCTGCTGCGCGCCACCGGCCCGCGCTGCCCGATCCGGGGCATCACCGACGCGGCGGGCACAACCACCGCGTCCGGCCGCTCCTGACGGGAGCGCACCCCGCCGCGCGCCGCTCGGCCACCCCGCTCCGCCATCCAGTGAAAGGGGAACGATGACCACCATCGACGACGCCGTACTCCTGCGCCGGGAGGGGCGCGCGGGCCGCATCACCCTCAACCGGCCCCGCACCATCAACGCGCTCACCCACGCCATGGTCCGCCGCATCCACACCGCCCTGGACGCGTGGGAGCACGACGACGCCGTGACCACGGTGGTGCTCGACGGCGCGGGCGACCGCGGCCTGTGCGCGGGCGGCGACGTCCGGGCCGTCCACGACGACGTCCGCGCCGGGCGCAGCGCGGAGGCCAGGGAGTTCTGGCGCGACGAGTACCGGCTCAACGCCCGGATCGCGGCCTGCCCCAAGCCGTACGTCGCCCTCATGGACGGCCTGGTGATGGGCGGCGGCGTCGGCCTGTCGGCGCACGGCGGCGTACGGATCGTCACCGAGCGGTCCGCGGTGGCCATGCCCGAGACGGCCATCGGCTTCGCGCCCGACGTCGGCGGCACGTACCTGCTCTCCCGGGCGCCGGGCGAACTGGGCACGCACCTCGCCCTGACGACCTCGCGCATGGGCCCGGGCGACGCCGTGCGCGCGGGGTTCGCCGACCACTTCGTCCCGGCGGCGCGGCTGGAGGAGTTCGCCGCCGCGCTGGCCGTGTCGGAACCCGCCGAGGCGGTACGGGCCTTCGCCGCACCGGCCCCCGCCGGCGAACTGGCCGCACAGCAGGACTGGATCGACCACTGCTACTCCGCCGGCACCGTCGAGGAGATCCTCCGCCGGCTCACCGGGAGCGGCGTCGCGGAGGCCGGGAAGGCGGCGGAGGCGATCCGGGGCAAGTCGCCCACGGCGCTGAAGGTCACGCTGAGCGCGCTGCGCCGCGCCCGCCGGCTGCCCGGTCTGCCCGAGGTGCTGGAGCAGGACTACCGCGTCATATGCGCCTCGCTGGCCGACCCCGACCTGCTGGAGGGCATCCGCGCGCAGGTCGTGGACAAGGACCGCACGCCGCGCTGGGTGCCCGACCGGCTGGAGGCCGTGACGGAAGCGGACGTGGAGCGGCACTTCGCGCCGGTGGACGACGGCGGGCTCGGACTCGCCTGACCCCGCCCCGCCCCGCCCCGGCCTCGGCGCCGGCCCCGGTCACGTGCCGAACAGCTGCGTCCAGTACGTGCCGGCCCGGCTGCCCGTGGCGTAGCCGACGCCGATGTACGCGAAGTCCGGCTTGAGGATGTTGGCGCGGTGGCCGGGGCTGTTCATCCAGCCCCGGACGACTTCCGCCGCGCTGCGCTGCCCGCAGGCGATGTTCTCGCCGATGCCCGGGTGCGGGCACCCCGCCGCCCGCGCCCGGTCCCAGGGCTCGCTCCCCTCCGGCGAGGTGTGGGCGTAGAAGTCGCGGGCGACCATGTCGTCGCTGTGCGCCTGCGCGGCGGCGGCCAGCCGGGGATCGGCGGCCAGCGGGCGCAGACCGGCCGCGGCGCGCTCGGCGTTGGTGAGGGCGGTGACCTCCGCGGCCAGCCGGGCGAGCCCGCCGGGGGTCATGGGCGCGGCCCACACGGCGGTCCAGTAGGTGTCCCCCGACGGTGCCGCCGCGTGGCCGACGCCGACGTGGGCGACGGCCGGATCCCGGAACGGCAGCGCACGCTCGCTCCCGCCCAGGCAGTAGGCGACGAACTCGGCCGGGGTGCGCGGGCCGGAGACGAGGTGCTCGGTGACGGTCAGGCAGCGGTAGCCGGTGGCGGCTATACGGTGGTGGAGGGACGTCCCGTCCGGGCTCTCGGCGGCGAGGCGGCCGTGCGCGGCCATGTCCGCGGCGTGGGCCCGCGCCGCGGAGACCAGCCGGTGGTCCACGGTCACGGACGGCACCCCGGCCGCGGACCGCTCGGCGTTCACGAGGGCGGCGAAGGCGTCACCCGTCGCGTCCGGCCTGTGCGTCGCATACGTCGTGTGCGTCGTGTGCGTCGTGTGCGTCGTGTGCGTCGCGTGCGCCCCGTCTCCCTCGTCCGCCACGTCCACGCCGAAGTCCCTGGCCACGCCCGCGAGTCCGTCCGCATAGCCTTGGCCCAGGGCCCGTATCCTCCAGCCGGTGCCGCGCCGGTAGAGCTCGGCGAGCATCAGCACTGTCTCCGGGCCGGGGCGCGGCGGCGCGAACCTGGCCAGGACCCCGCCGCCGCTTTCCGCGACGCTCAGGACGGGCAGGGGCAGCGCCCCGAGCCGTGTGCCGGGGTCGGCCGGGCTGACCACGACCGTGACCCGCGCGGCCCCGTGCCGCAAGCCGCGGGGGTCGACGGTGACGGTGTCACCGGCGAGCCGGGCTCCGGGCGCGGACGGCTGGTTGTAGAAGACGAAGTCCCCGTCCCCTTCGACCTTTCCGCTCTCGCCGGTGACGATGACTGAAAGGTCGAAGGGGCCGGGCACGCGGAGCGTCAACGTGCCGTCGGGCAGCATGGCGTTCCCGCCGGCGACCAGGTCGTTCATCGCGGCTCCTCCGGGATTCCGGCCGCGGGTCGGCCGGTCCGGAGAAAACGCGCCGTGGAGCCGGGAGGTTCCCGGAGCCCGAGGCACCGCCTTTGTCCTCAAACGCCGGACGGGCTTTTAATCTTTGTGGCGGAACGCCTCCAGCAGCCGCTCCGCTGCCAGGCTCGCCGGCAGCGTGCCCTCGCGCACCTGCCGTTCGATGCCCGGCCCGGCCGCCCGGACCGCGGGGTGGTCGCGCAGCTCGTTCAGGAGCTGTTCGCGGACCATCGTCCAGACCCAGTCGACCTGCTGCTCGCGGCGCCGCGCGGCCAGCGCCCCGGTGCCCTCCTGGACGCGCCGGTGCTGCTCAAGCCGGTCCCAGAGGACGTCCAGGCCGGTGCTCTCGCGGGCGCTGCAGGTCAGCACGGGCGGGTTCCAGGCGGCGTCCGGCGGCTGCAGCAGGCGCAGCGCTCCGGCCAGTTCGCGTGCGGCGGCCTTGGCGTCGCGCTCGTGGGGACCGTCGGCCTTGTTGACGGCGACGATGTCGGCCAGTTCGAGGACGCCCTTCTTGATGCCCTGGAGCTGGTCGCCGGTGCGGGCGAGGGTGAGCATGAGGAAGCTGTCGACCATGTCGGCGACGGCGGTCTCGGACTGGCCGACGCCGACGGTCTCCACGAGCACGACGTCGTGGCCTGCGGCCTCCATGACGACGATGGTCTCGCGCGTGGCCCGGGCCACGCCGCCGAGGGTGCCGGCCGTGGGCGAGGGCCGGACGAAGGCGGCGGGGTCGACGGCGAGGCGCTCCATGCGGGTCTTGTCGCCCAGGATGCTGCCGCCGGTCCGGCTGGAGGACGGGTCGACGGCGAGGACGGCGACCCGGTGGCCGAAGCCGGTGAGCATCGTGCCGAAGGCGTCGATGAAGGTGGACTTGCCGACGCCCGGCACGCCCGTGATGCCGATCCGCCGGGCCGCCCCCGCGTGCGGGAGCAGTTCGGTCAGCATCCGCTGGGCGAGGGCCCGGTGGTCGGCCCGGGTGGACTCGACGAGGGTGATGGCGCGCGCGACGATCGCGCGCTTGCCGTCGAGCACGCCCTTCACGTAGGCGTCGATGTCGATCGTCCGTGCCATCGTCAGGAGCCCTTGCTCACAGTTCGTGGCCGAGGACCCCGGCGAGGGTCTTCAGCAGGTCGTGGGCGGCGTCCGGGATGACCGTGCCGGGCGGGAAGACCGCGGCGGCGCCCATCTCCAGCAGCGTGGGGACGTCCTGCGGCGGGATGACGCCGCCGACGACGATCATGATGTCCTCGCGCCCCTGCTCCGCCAGCTGTTCGCGCAGCGCCGGCACGAGCGTGAGGTGGCCGGCCGCGAGGGAGGAGACGCCGACGATGTGCACGTCGGCCTCCACCGCCTGCCGGGCGACCTCCTCGGGCGTCTGGAAGAGCGGGCCGACGTCGACGTCGAAGCCGAGGTCGGCGAAGGCGGTGGCGATGACCTTCTGGCCGCGGTCGTGGCCGTCCTGGCCCATCTTGGCGACGAGGATGCGCGGGCGGCGGCCGTCCTCCTGCTCGAACGCCTCGACCAGGGCGCGGGTGCGCTCCACCCCGGACGACGGGCCGGCCTCTTCGCGGTACACACCGGAGATCGTACGGATCTGCCCGGCGTGCCGTCCGTAGACCTTCTCCAGTGCGTCGGAGATCTCACCGACGGTCGCCTTGGCGCGGGCGGCGTTCACGGCCAGGGCGAGGAGGTTGCCTTCGAGCCCCTGCCCGGATCCGGCCTCGGCGGCCCTGGTGAGCGCGTGCAGGGCGTCCTGGCAGGCCGCCTCGTCGCGCTCGGCGCGCAGCCGCCGCAGCTTCTCGATCTGCTGGGTGCGCACGGAGGAGTTGTCGACCTTGAGGACCTCGATCTGCTCGTCGCTGTCCACCCGGTACTTGTTGACGCCGATGACGGGCTGCCGCCCGGAGTCGATGCGGGCCTGGGTGCGGGCCGCGGCCTCCTCGACGCGCAGCTTGGGGATGCCCGCGTCGATGGCCTGGGCCATGCCGCCCGCGGCCTCGACCTCCTCGATGTGCTGCCAGGCGCGCCGCGCGAGGTCGTGGGTGAGCCGCTCGACGTAGGCGCTGCCGCCCCACGGGTCGATGACCCGGCAGGTGCCGGACTCCTGCTGCAGCAGCAGCTGGGTGTTGCGGGCGATGCGGGCGGAGAAGTCGGTGGGCAGGGCGAGTGCCTCGTCCAGGGCGTTGGTGTGCAGCGACTGGGTGTGCCCCTGGGTCGCGGCCATGGCCTCCACGCACGTGCGGGCCACGTTGTTGAAGACGTCCTGCGCGGTCAGCGACCAGCCCGACGTCTGCGAGTGGGTGCGCAGCGACAGCGACTTGGTGTTCTGCGGCTCGAAGCGCTTGACGAGCCGGGCCCACAGCAGCCGGGCCGCGCGCAGCTTGGCGATCTCCATGAAGAAGTTCATGCCGATCGCCCAGAAGAAGGAGAGCCGGGGTGCGAACGCGTCGACGTCCAGGCCCGCTTCGATGCCCGCCTTCAGGTACTCCACCCCGTCGGCGAGGGTGTAGGCGAGCTCCAGGTCGGCCGTGGCCCCGGCCTCCTGGATGTGGTAGCCGGAGATGGAGATGGAGTTGTAGCGCGGCATCTTCTGCGAGGTGTACGCGAAGATGTCGGAGATGATCCGCATCGAGGGCCGGGGCGGATAGATGTAGGTGTTGCGGACCATGAACTCCTTGAGGATGTCGTTCTGGATGGTCCCGGCCAGCTTCTCGGGCGGTACGCCCTGTTCCTCGGCGGCGACGATGTAGAGGGCGAGGACCGGCAGCACCGCGCCGTTCATCGTCATCGACACGCTCATCCTGTCCAGCGGGATGCCGTCGAAGAGCTGCCGCATGTCGTAGATGGAGTCGATGGCGACGCCCGCCATGCCCACGTCGCCGGTGACGCGCGGGTGGTCGCTGTCGTAGCCGCGGTGGGTCGGCAGGTCGAAGGCGACGGACAGGCCCTTCTGACCGGCCGCCAGATTGCGCCGGTAGAAGGCGTTGGACTCCTCGGCCGTGGAGAACCCGGCGTACTGCCGGATGGTCCAGGGCTGGTTGACGTACATCGTCGGGTACGGGCCGCGCAGGTAGGGCGCGATGCCGGGGTACGTGCCGAGGAAGTCGAGCCCGTGCAGGTCGTCCGCGGTGTAGAGCGGCTTGACGCCGATGCCCTCGGGGGTCTCCCAGACCAGGTCCTCGGCGCTCTTGCCGGTGGCCTCCTTCAGGGCCGCGCGCCAGTGCCCGGGGTCGGCCGCCCGGTCGGCGTCCGCCGGTCCCAGGTCGATTCCGGAGAAGTCGGGGATGCGCATCACGCCACTCCCATGCGGTCGAGGACGGAGGAGAGGACGGCGACCGCGTCACCGCCGGCGAAGACGAACTCGTCGACCCCGGCCCGCAGATACGCCTCCCGCTGCTCGCCGGCGGGCTTCCCGGCGAGCAGGACCCGCCCGGCGCCCGCGGCCTTCAGGGCGGCGGCGACGGCTTCGGCCTGCTCGGCGTAGAGCTTGTCGCTGGAGCACAGGCAGGCCGCCCCGGCGCCGCTGCGCGCGAACGCCTCGGCGACGGATTCCGC
This sequence comes from Streptomyces roseifaciens, assembly GCF_001445655.1. Lineage (NCBI taxonomy): Bacteria > Bacillati > Actinomycetota > Actinomycetes > Kitasatosporales > Streptomycetaceae > Streptomyces > Streptomyces roseifaciens. The sequence goes on along the minus strand of NZ_LNBE01000002.1, from coordinate 58,955 downwards.
GTCGACCGTGGCGGGCTGGTGCACGGGCTCGATGCCGCCGGCCTGGAAGAGGTTGGCGGCGAACGTGGCGCGGCCGGTGTGGGCGGCGGCGGGGCCGAGCGCGGCCAGGAAGACGCGCGGGCGGGCCCCGGTCGCGGCGAGGTGGGCGTCGGAGCGGGCCCGCAGGGCCTCGTAGGCCTCGTCGCGCCGGACCCGGGGCAGGCCGCCGCCGGGGGCCGCGGGTACGGGCTCGCGCTGCACCGGCTGCTCGCCGAGGTGCGGGAACTCGCTGACGCCGGTGACCGGTTCGCGCCGGGTCGCCAGGTCGGCGGAGCGGCGGGCCCAGGTCGCGGCGAGCCGCTCGGCCACCAGGCCGGAGCGCAGCGCCGCGGCCTGGCCGCCGGCGCGCTCCAGCTCCTGGAACCAGGCCCAGGCGGCGTGCGCGAGCTCGTCGGTGAGGCGCTCCACGTACCAGGAACCGCCGGCGGGGTCGATGACCCTGGCCAGGTGGGACTCCTCCAGCAGCACCGAGGAGGTGTTGCGGGCGATGCGGCGGGCGAAGGCGTCGGGCAGGCCGATGGCGTCGTCGAAGGGCAGGACGGTGACGGCGTCGGCGCCGCCCACGCCCGCGCCGAGGCAGGCGACGGTGGTGCGCAGCATGTTCACCCACGGGTCGCGGCGGGTCATCATCACCGTGGAGGTGACCGCGTGCTGGCGCTGGGCGGCGCCTGCGGTGACGGCGCCGCTGACCTCGGCGACGCGGGCCCACAGGCGGCGGGCGGCGCGCAGTTTGGCGATGGTGAGGAACTGGTCGGCGGTGGCCGCGTAGCGGAACTCCAGCTGGGCGCAGGCCTGGTCGACGGTCAGCCCGGCGGCGGTGAGCGTACGGAGGTAGGCGACGCCGGTGGCCAGCGAGCAGCCGAGCTCCTGGGCGGCGGACCCGCCGGCCTCGTGGTAGGGCAGGGCGTCGACGGTCAGGGCGCGCAGGCCGGGCCGGCTGTCGGCGCACAGGGCGGCGAGGGCGGCCGCGGCGGCCAGGGGCGCCTCGGGGTCGGCTCCGGTGCCGGTGCGGGCCAGGGTGCCGAGCGGGTCGGCGCCGAGGTTGCCGAGGGCGGCGCGGGGGGCGAGGCCGCGCTCGTCGTACAGGCGCAGCAGTTCCCGGGCGGCCGCCTCGAAGTCCGCGCCCGCGTCGAGGACGACGGGGGCGAGGTCGAGGTAGACGCCGTCGAGGGCGGTGGCGATGCCGTCGACGGGGATGCCGGCGGGCCCGGCGGTCAGCCAGAGGGAGGTGACGCCGTTCTCCAGGTCGGCGAGCACCGCGTCGTTGGCCTGCCGCGGGTCCGGGTGGGCGTGGCGCTGGCGCACGTCCCAGCCGGTCGCGGCCGTCCCTTCGGCCCGTCCGCCGCGGACGAACGGGGGGAAACCCGGGTATCCGGGCGCGGCGGGGGCGTCGTCGGCGGTGTAGAGCGGGCCGGTTACGAGCCCGTCCTGGAGTTCGGTGGCGAGTGCCGCCTCGGCAGCCGGGCCGGATGCGTCAGCCGCGCCCGCTTTGCGCAGTACACCCTCCACCAGGCGCTGCCACTGCTCACGGGTGGGGTCCGGGAACTCGGCGGCCAGGGGGAAGCCTTCGTCAGGCAGGACCGTCATGGGGGGAAGGCTAGGGGAGCCGGGGCGCCCTGCAGCAGTGGCAACTGCTGTGACCTTGGCCTCTTCGCCGTGGCGCCCCGGTCGCCGGATCAGGATGTGCCCGTCGGTTACGTGACTGCGCTTACCGCCGGGCTCTCATCGGCGTCAACAGGTGCGGGCCGGTTCGTCGTGCGTCAGCACACACGCGGCGCGCTCGCCGCGCTCCTTGCCGTAGCGGGTGACGAGGGCGGTGCGGAAGTCGGCCCACTGCCGGCGGGTGTCGGCGATGGCGCCCTGGACGGCCCGGTCGAAGTTGGCGCCGGTCTTGCCGCGCGCGGTGCCGGGGCTGCTCGTGGCGCCGGTGACGGCGTCGACGAGGCCGTTGTCCTTGTTGAGGTCGCCGTGCTGGACGCGGCCGGAGCAGCCGAGGGGCACGAGGGAGAAGCAGCCGGTGGTGAGGCCGGCGGGCACGGCCGAGCTGTGCGGCGGCTGCCCGCTGCCGAGGGCGAACAGCGGGGAGGGGGCGGGGAGGTTCAGCCCGGGCGGGTTGTTCTTGCCGGTGGGGCGGCCGGGGTCGGCCTTGTCGGTCCAGTTGCTGTGCGAGTAGAAGTCCTGGACGCCGTGGAGGACGCGGCCGAAGGCCTCGACGGCCTCGCACTTGTTGCGGCCGGGCACGCCGAGGGTGAAGGTGCAGTCCTTGGCGAGGTCGGCCTCGCGGGCGGCGACGGTGCCGTCGGCGGCGAGGGTGGAGCCTGCGGCGGTGACGCCTTCGGCGAAGCGGGCCTGCAGGCGGGCGACGCAGGCGAGCAGCTCCTTGGTCGCCTGGTCGCGGGTGCGGGCGTAGCCGGGCTGGTCGAGGTGGTCGGCGTTGTCGCAGTGGGCGGCCGGGCTGAGGACCTCGTCGGTGTCGGGGGCCCCGACGGCGCCGAAGGTGCCGCCGCGGCCGGCTATCTGGTCGAGGGAGCGGGGCTCGAAGCAGCTGCCGTCGGAGGGGGTGCCGGGCGGGCAGGCCAGGGCCGCACGCGTGATGCGCTCGTGCTCGGCGTGCTGGCCGAGGGTGTTGACGGTGCCGAACGCACGGGCGGGCGGCGCCTGAACGGTCATCAGCATCGGCGCGGCCAGGGCGGTCGCACCGAGGAGGACGAAGGGGGTGAGTCTTCGCATGCTCTCGGAACCCTTTTCGTGATCTTGGGGGGTGGAGAGCACAGTTGACCCGGATCGGCGCGTAATACGCAATTCCGAGTGACTGGGGCAACGATCGGACGCTCTGTCAGGTGACGTACGGATCAGCCGGATTCCGGCGCCCCCGACACCGTCCGGGTGCCTTCGTGCCGCCCCGGGACCACGAACTCGCACCACACGCACTTCCCCGAGCCGCGGGACTCGACCCCCCACACGTCGGCGAGCCGGTCGACCAGCAGCAGGCCCCGCCCCGAGACCCCCGACTCCCCCGGCTCCCGGCGGCGCGGCAGCGTGCTGGACTTGTCCTCGACGTCGACGCGCACCCGCCGCTCGGGGCCGGTGATGATGCGGATGGTGACCACGGCCGCGCCGTCGGTGTGGAGCAGGGCGTTGGTCACCAGCTCGTCGGCGACCAGCTCGATCTCGTCGGACCGCTCGCGCGCGCCCCAGGCCCGTACCGCCGCGCGGATCATGTGGCGGGCCGCGGAGAGGGCCTCGGGGTCGGCCGGGGCGATGTGCTGCTGGAGCCGGCCGCCGCCCTGGGTGGCCGCGCCCTGGCGGCGCAGCAGCAGGACGGCCATGTCGTCCTCGCCGACGCGTTCGCCGATCACGTCGCACAGCCGGTCGGCCAGCTGGTGGAGCTCGTAGGGACCGTCGCGGACGATCGCGGACAGCCGCTGCATGCCTTCGTCGAGGTCGGACCCGGGCTGTTCGACGAGGCCGTCGGTGAACATCAGCAGGGTCTCGCCGGGGTCGATCTCCACCGTGGTCACGGGGTAGTCGAGCCGGCCGAACTCGGCCGAGAGGCCGAGCGGCAGCCCCCCGGAGACGGGCAGGCGCCGGCAGGTGCCGTCGGTGTGCCGCAGCAGGGGGTCGATGTGGCCCGCGCGCACCAGCTGGACGACGCCGGTGGACAGGTCGGCCTCGGCGTAGGCGCAGGTGGCGAAGCGGTCGGTGTCGAGCTCGTGGAGGAAGGAGGAGGCGCGGGCCATGACGGTCGCCGGGGCGTGCCCCTCGGTGGCGTACGCCCGCAGGACGATGCGCAGCTGGCCCATGACGGCGGCGGCCTGGGTGTCGTGCCCCTGGACGTCGCCGATGACGGCGCCGACCCGGCCGCCGGGCAGCGGGATCACGTCGTACCAGTCGCCGCCGATGTCGCGGCCCATGCGGGCCGAGCGGTAGCGGACGGCGATCTGCGCGCCGGGGACCTCGGGGATGCGGCGCGGCAGCATGGACTGCTGGAGGCCCTCGGCGAGGTCGTGCTCCTGGTCGTAGAGCATGGCGCGGGCGATGGACTGGGAGAGGCTGCTGGAGAGGGCGATGAGCAGGTTGCGCTCCTGCTGGGTGAAGCCGCGGGTCTCCCGGTAGAGCAGCCCGATGGCCCCGACGGGGCGGGCCTGGGCGATGAGCGGGAGGTAGGCGGCGGAGGAGATGCCGGTGTCCTTGATGCGCTCCCACAGCCAGGGGTAGGAGCGGGCGAACTCGTCGCGGGACTCGATGAAGCGCGGGGCCATCGTGCGGATGACCTCGCTCATGGGGAAGTTGTCGTCGATGCGGGTCCAGCGGGTGCCCGGGATGTAGTGCTCGCCGGGCCCCTCGGCGACCATGTGGATCCGGCCGGTCTCGACGATGCCGAGGACGAGCAGGTCGGAGCCGAGGTGCTGGACGGCCCGGTCGTCGCGGAAGAAGTCGACGACGTCCTGGACGGTGCGCGCGTGGGCGAGGGCCGCGGTGAGGGTCTCCACGATGGTGGTGTGCGAGAGCCGGTTCTCGTCGCGTCTGCCGATCGAGTGGCCGAGCTCCTCGGCGGCGTCGCGGACGATGCCGATGATGCGGTGCGGGTGGCCCTCCCCGTCGCGCCGGATCCGGCCCTGGGTGTACGTCCAGTGCAGGCTGCCGTCGGGGGCGCGGATGCGGTAGTAGGCGCTGTAGGTCTCGCGGCCCTCCTTCAGGGCGCGGGTGACCTGGGCGTCGAGATCGGCGGCGTCGGCGCGGGGCAGCTTGTCGGCCAGGCCCGAGAGGCGGCCGTTGAACTCTTCGGGGGACAGGTCGAAGAGCTCCAGGGCCGAGGCGTCCATGTGCAGCACGCCGGTGTCGAGGTCCCAGTCGAAGCCGCCCATGCGGTTGAGGGCGAGGGTGAGCTCCGGGCGAGCGGGCCAGTCGTCCGGCACGGAACCCGCCGGTGCGGAGGCAGGCGTCGCTCCCCGATCAACCATAGAGCTACTCTGACACCTTTTGCCCGTTTCTTCGATGTGACTACGCACTCCGGAGTGGTACGGATACGCCATGGAGTGGTTCACGGTCTCCGGGTACTGGCTGAGCAGGCTGGTGCTGCAGCGTGCGCTCGCCGGGATCTACCTCGTCGCCTTCCTGGCGGCGGCCCTCCAGTTCCGCGCGCTGATCGGCGAACGGGGCATGCTGCCGGTGCCGCGCCTCGTGCGCCACGTGCCCTTCCGCAGGGCCCCGGGCGTCTTCCACCTGCACTATTCGGACCGGTTCTTCGCGGTGTGGGCGTGGGCGGGCGCGGCACTGTCGGCGGCGGTGGCGGCGGGTGCGGCGGACGCGGTGCCGCTGTGGGCGGCGATGGCGATGTGGGCCGCCCTGTGGGTGATGTACCTGTCGATCGTCAACGTGGGCCAGACCTGGTACGGCTTCGGGTGGGAGTCGCTGCTGCTGGAGGCCGGCTTCCTCGCGGTGTTCCTGGGCAACGCCCGCACGGACCCGCCGGTCCTCGTGCTGTGGCTGATGCGCTGGCTGGTCTTCCGCGTCGAGTTCGGCGCGGGGCTGATCAAGATGCGCGGCGACCCCTGCTGGCGGGACCTGACCTGCCTGTACTACCACCACGAGACCCAGCCCATGCCGGGCCCGCTGAGCTGGTACTTCCACCGCCTGCCACGGCCGCTGCACCGCGTGGAGACGGCCGCCAACCACGTCGCCCAGCTCGTCGTGCCGGTCGCGCTCTTCACCCCGCAGCCCGTCGCGAGCATCGCCGCCGCCGTGATCATCTGCACCCAGCTCTGGCTCGTCGCCTCCGGCAACTTCTCCTGGCTCAACTGGCTGACCATCGTCATGGCCCTCTCGGCGGTCGACGGCGCCGCGGCCGCGGAGCTCCTCGGCCTGCCGGCGCACTCCCCGGCGCCCCCTCCCCCGGGCTGGTACGAGGTCCTCGTCCTCGCCGCGACCGCGCTCGTGGCCGTACTGAGCTGGTGGCCGGTGCGCAACATGCTCTCGCGGCAGCAGCGGATGAACATGTCCTTCAACGCCTTCCACCTGGTCAACACCTACGGCGCGTTCGGCAGCATCAACCGCAGGCGCTACGAGGTGGTGGTCGAGGGCACCGACGAGGAGCGGGTCGGGCCGGACACGGTGTGGAAGGAGTACGGCTTCAAGGGCAAGCCCGGCGACCTGGGGCGGCTGCCCCGCCAGTACGCCCCGTACCACCTGCGGCTCGACTGGATGATGTGGTTCGCCGGGATCTCCCCGGCCTACGCCGAGCCGTGGTTCGGCCCCTTCATGGAGCGGCTGCTGACGGGCGACCGGGCCACGCTGCGGCTGCTGCGGCACAACCCCTTCCCCGGCGCCCCGCCGACCCACGTGCGGGCGCGGCTGTACCTCTACCGCTTCACCACGTGGCAGGAGCGGCGGGAGTCCGGCGCCTGGTGGCACCGGACGCTGCGGGGCGAGTTCCTGCCGCCGGTGGCGCTGCGCCGCGGCGGAGCGTGACACGCGCCGGGGCGGTGGCTGCGTATTCCGCCAGGTCACGGCAGCCCGGGGGCCGCCCCGGGAACACCGCCGCCGCAGCGGTGCGCAACCACGGCGTGGGAGACCGGCGGTGCCGAACCGCGCCGCGCCCCTGCGGGATCCGCCGCGCAGCGGCGCCGGTCACCGCGGCCCCAGCCCGCACAGCGCCAGCTCCGCGGCGGTGATCGACGGCTCGTTGCGCGCCTCGCGGCCGGGCCCGCGCAGCACGCCGAGCACGACCGGCGGCTTGACCAGGGCCGTCATCGGCGCGGACAGCGTCATCACATCGAACAGGGAGCGCATGACGACGGGGTTCACGGTGGCGGTACGCATCAGGCGCTGGACGTAGCCGCGCAGCAGCCGGGCCGCGGCCGGGGGCTGCTCGCCGATCGCCCCGGGGTAGTTGATGTCCTCGCCCGTGGCCAGGTCCCACGGGCTGCCCGCGGAGCGGCCGACGGCGCGCTGGATGCGCCGGGCCAGACCGGGCGCCCCCAGGCCCTGCTCCGCCAGGATGTCGCGGATCGCGACCGCGCTGTGGGCGGCCACGGACATGCCCTGCCCGTAGACGGGGTTGAACGTGGCGACGGCGTCCCCCACCACCGCGAAGCCCTCCGGCCAGGCGGGCATGCGCTCGAAGTAGCGGCGGCGGTTGACGGTGCTGCGCGTGAGGTGGACGTCGGTCAGCGGCTCCCGGCCGGCGATCAGGTCGGCGATCAGCGGGTGGCGCAGGCTGCGCACGAACGGCTCGAACTCCCCCGGCTCCCGCGACGGTTCGCCGCCGCGCGTGCCGCAGGCCGTGAGCAGCCAGCGGCCGCCCTCGACGGGGACCATCGTCGCGCCCTGGCCGGGCCCCCGCCCGCGCGGGTCGGCCTGGACGCTGACCACGGGGAAGCGCTCGCTGCCGGCGGGTGCCCGGAAGATCCGGGTCACGTAGACCATGCCGGTGTCGACCGTCTCCTCGTGCGCCGGGTGCAGTCCGAGCTCGGTGAGGCGGCGCGCGGCCTGGGAGCCGCGCCCGGAGGCGTCGACCACCAGATCCGCCTCCAGCGCCTCCGCGGAGTGGCTGCCGGCCGTGCGGACCTTCACGCCGGTGACCCGCTGTGCGCCGCCGAGCAGAGCTAGGGCGTCCGTCTCCTCGCGCAGCGTGACGCCGGGCAGGGCCAGCACCTGCTCGCGCACGACCATGTCCAGCAGGTCGCGCGTGCAGGCCATCAGGAACTGCGTGCCCGGCCAGCGCGGGTACCAGCCCTGCGGGCCCATCGCGACCAGCCCGGTCCCCAGCGGGATCCGGCGGGCCCCCGCGCGCACCCACCCCTCGATCGTGCCGGGCAGCAGGGACTCCACCGCCCGGGCCCCGCCGGACATCATCAGGTGCGCGTGACGCGCCTGCGGCAGGCCCTTGCGCGGCTCCATCCCCTCGGGCAGCCGGTCCCGCTCCACGATCACGACCTCGCCCGCGTGCCGGGCGAGCGCGGCCGCGGCCAGCATCCCGGCCATGCCCGCGCCGAGGACCACCGCGCGGCCCGTGTGCCCGCCGGAGGAACCGGAGGAAGGAGAGGACGGAGAGGGGGACGGCGTGGGGGCTCTCATGCCCGAACCCTCCCCACCGCACACCGGGCCTACTCACCGGTTCACCCACGCGCACCCGGCGCCCGCAGCCCTCGCACGTGCGCGCTCCTCCCGGATCGCGCACGGTAGGGGTACCGGACGGCGAAGGAGGCGGTGGGTGCGATGGACCCGGTGGAGGCACTGGACCGGATCGCCTTCCTGCTGGAGCGCGCGGACGCGCCCACGTACCGGGTCAAGGCATTCCGCACCGCCTCCGAGGTGATCGCCGGGCTGCCGGAGGAGGAGGTACGGCGCCGGGCGGCCGCCGGCACGCTCACCACCGAGAAGGGCATCGGGCCCAAGACCGCCGGCGTGGTGGCGGAGGCCCTGGCCGGGCGCGTGCCCGGGTACCTGGCCAAACTGGCGGAGGAGGCCGGGAACCCGCTGGCGGAGGGCGGCGAGGCCCTGCGTGCGGCCCTGCGCGGCGACTGCCACATGCACTCGGACTGGTCCGACGGCGGCAGCCCGATCGACGCCATGGCGCGGGCGGCGCGCGACCTCGGGCACGAGTGGGCGGTGCTGACCGACCACTCCCCCCGCCTGACCATCGCCCGGGGGCTGACGGCGCAGCGGCTGCGCGCCCAGCTCGACGTGGTCGCCGAGGTGGACGAGAGCCTCGGCGACGGCTTCCGGCTGCTGCGCGGCATCGAGTGCGACATCCTCGACGACGGCTCGCTCGACCAGGAGCCCGGCCTGCTCGACGAGCTCGACATCGTCGTCGCCTCGGTGCACTCCAAGCTGCGCATGGACGCGGACGCCATGACCCGCCGGCTGGTCGGGGCCGTGGCCAACCCCCTGGTGGACGTCCTGGGCCACTGCACCGGGCGGCTGCTGGCCGGCCGCGGACGGCCCGAGTCCGCCTTCGACGCGGCGATGGTCTTCGCCGCGTGCGCCCGCTTCCACACCGCCGTGGAGATCAACTGCCGCCCCGAGCGGCTCGACCCGCCCCGCCGGCTGATCCGCCAGGCGCTGGACGCGGGCGTGCTGTTCTCCCTCGACAGCGACGCGCACGCCCCCGGCCAGCTCGACTGGCAGATCCACGGCTGCGCCCGCGCCGAGGAGTGCGGAGTGCCCGCCGAACGCATCATCACGACGTGGACGGCGCCCCAGCTGCTGGAGTGGGCGCGGGGGAAGGGCTAGGCGGCAGGCGATGCCCCCGACCGCCCGGCGCACCCCGGCCCCGCCGCCCGCGATCCGGCCGATGCTGGCGACCTCCGCGCCCCTGCCGCCCGCGGCCGAGGAGGCGGCGTGGGCCTTCGAGGTCAAGTGGGACGGGATCCGCCTGGTCGTGACCCTGCCCGGGGACGGCACCCTCCGGCCGGTCACCCGCGCCGGCAACGACGCCACCGTGACCTACCCCGAACTCCGGGCCCTGGCGGAGCAGCTGCGCGGCCGGCCCGCGGTCCTCGACGGCGAGGTCGTCGTCCTGGACGGGGCGGGGCGGCCCGACTTCGGGCTGCTCCAGCGCCGCATGGGCGTCACCGACCCGCACCGGGCGGCCCGCCTCGCGGCGGAGTACCCCGTACGCCTGATGCTCTTCGACGTCATGCACCTCGACGGCCGGTCCCTGCTGGGCCTCCCCTACCGGGAGCGGCGCGCCGTGCTGGAGGGCCTCGGCCTCGCGGGCCCGGCCTGGTCGGTGCCGGCCGCCGTCGAGGGGCACGGGCAGCAGGCCTGGGAGGCCACCCTCGAAGGCGGGTTCGAGGGTGTCGTCGCGAAGAAGCTGACGTCCCTCTACACGCCCGGCATCCGGTCGTCCGAATGGCGCAAGACCAAGCACGTCGTCACCCTCGACGTGATCATCGGCGGCTGGGCCGAGGGGCGCGGCTCCCTCTCCGGGCTGCCCGGGGCGGTCCTCGTCGGCGTGGAGGAGCCGGACGGCCTGCGCTACGCCGGGTCCGTCGGATCGGGGCTCTCCGAGCGCGAGCGCCGGGAACTGGCCCGCTACCTGGCGGTGATCCCGCGCGCGGACCCGCCCTTCGCCGGCCCCGCCGACGTGCCGGGCGCCCACTGGGTCGAGCCCCGGCTCGTCGCCGAGGTCGTCTTCTCCGGCTGGACGGCGTCCGGCCGCCTCCGGCACCCCGTCTGGCACCGGCTGCGGCCCGATCTGACCCGGCTCGGCTGACGGCGGGACGTCACGGGAGCTGCGCGCGGGTGGCGTCGCCGGTGAGCGGGGCCAGCAGGTCCCCGTAGGTCTCCGCCCGGTCCAGCACCTGCTCGGGGGTGAACGCGAGCTCCTCGGGGTCCCGGCACGCGGCGACCTCGTCCCAGGTGACCGGGGCGGCCACTCCGGGGACGCCCTCCCGCAGCCGCACGGTGTAGGGCGCGGCGGTGGTCTTGGCGCTCGCGTTCTGCGACCAGTCGATGAGGACCTTCCCCCGGCGTTCGACGCGCGCCATGGAGACCACGACGAGGCCGGGGTGCTCGCCCATCATGCGGGCGGCCAGCGCTTTGGCGTAGCCGCCGGCGGCCCGGCCGGACGCCGCGTGGACCGGCGCGTACAGGTGCAGGCCCTTGGAGCCGGAGACGACGGCGTGGGCGGTCAGCCCGTCGTCGTCCAGGAGCTGGCGCAGCCGCTGGGCGACCCGGCAGCAGACCACGAGGTCGGCGCCCGGGCCGGGGTCCAGGTCCAGGACGAGCCGGTCGTGGCCGTCGGGGCCGGCCGTCACCGTCCACTGCGGGACGTGCACCTCGTACGCACCGAGGTTGGCCATCGCGACCAGGGCGGCCGTGGTGTCGATGACGACCTGCTCGGTGACGCCCTCGCGGTGCTCCACCGGCACCACCCGCACCCACCGGGGCTTGCCGCCGGGCGGGTTCTTGGCGACCCAGCTCTGCCCGCCCGGTCCCTCCGGGGCGCGGACGAAGGAGGCGGGCCGGTCGGCCGTGTGCGCCACCATCACCGGGGCGATGCGTGCGTAGTACTGCAGCACCTGCGCCTTGGTGTGGCCCGATGCGGGGAAGAGCACCCGGTCGAGGTGGGTCAGGGCCAGCCGGTGGCCCTCGATCTCCACCGCCTGCCGCTCCGGGGAGACAGACATAAGGTAGGAATTCCCCGTGGAGGGATAAAACTATGCGGACCATGTGGAAAGGTGCGATCGGCTTCGGACTGGTGTCCGTACCCGTACGGCTGTACGCCGCCACCCAGGAACACGGCCTCAGACTGCACCAGGTCCACGACGCGGACGGCGGCCGGATCCACCTCAAGCGCATCTGCGAAGCCTGCGGCGAGCCGGTCGACTACGAGCACATCGCCAAGGGCTTCCAGGACGACGAGGGACACACCGCCGTCGTCACCCAGGACGAGCTGGCCGGGCTGCCGCTGCCCAGCAAGAAGCTCATCGACGTGCTCGCCTTCGTCGACGCCGACCGGATCGATCCCCTGCAGCTCTCCAACGGCTACTACCTCGCCCCCGAGAGCGCGGCGGCCGACAAGCCCTACGTCCTGCTGCGCGAGACCCTCAAGCAGACCGAGCGGGTGGCCGTCACCAAGATCGCACTGCGGACCCGGGAGTCCCTGGCCCTCCTGCGGGTCCACGGCGACCTGCTGACCCTGCACACCATGTACTGGCCGGACGAGATCCGCGACAGCGGCGACCTCGCACCGCCCTCCTCGGTCACCGTGCGGCCGCAGGAGCTGAAGATGGCCACGAGCCTGATGGACACCCTCTCCGAGGAGTTCGACCTCGACGAGCTGGAGGACGAGTACGAGATCGCCCTGAGCGAGCTGATCAACGCCCACCTGTCCGACCGGCCGGTCCCCAAGAAGGAGACGGCACCCGCACCGGACAACGTCATCGACCTGATGGCCGCACTCCAGGCGTCCATCGACAAAGCGGCCGGAAAGACGGGGGAAGAAACGGAAAAGGGCACCAAGAGGGAGGCTGCGCCCAGGAAATCGACGCGCAGCACCGCAAAGAAATCCGCCGCACCGCAGAAACGCACCGCCGCCAAGAAGACCGCGGCGGCCTCCTCCACCGCCAAGGGCAAGAAGACCGCCACCTCCACGGCCAAGCCCGGCACGGCCAAGAGCGCCACGGCCAAGACGGCCAAGAAGACGGCGACCGGGAAATCCGGCCGCCGCGCTTCCTGAACCGGAGTCGGCCGGGCCCGGAGCCGGCCGGGCTCAGCGCACGGCATCACCCGCCGGCTCGACTCCGTCGCACACCGCCGACGCGAGATCGGCCCGGGCCGTCGCCACGAGCCCGTCGGCCGCGCACTGCTGGGCCACTTCCAGCCCCTCGCGCAGCCGCTCGGTCGCCTCGGCCGGCCGGTCGGCCCGCAGCAGCGCCGAACCGTGCGCGACCAGGGCCGCCGCGAACTCGTAGCGGCACGGGGAGCGGCGCAGGTGCACCACGGCCTGGCCGAGCTTCACCAGGGCCTCGTCCGGCTCGGCGACGATGGCGGCCCTGCGCAGGGCGTCACCGATGGCGGTGTCCGTGCCGAAGCGCGCGGCGTTGCGCACGGCCTTGTCGGCCAGGGCGCGGGCGCGCTCGGGCTCCTCGTCCTTCACGGCGACGGCCAGGTCGAGCGCCCACGGGGCCCACACGGTGTTGTTCCGCCCGCGCTCCTCCAGCCTGCGCCCGGCGGTCTCCAGCTCCGTGACCGCCTCCTTCCTGCGGCCCTGGGCGAGCAGCAGCCGTCCGGCCAGGCACGCGGCGTCGGGCAGCACGATGGCGGGCGTGTAGGGCGCCTGGAAACCGTTCTCCTCGGCGAAGGCCTGGGCCTCGTCGACCCGGCCGCGCGCGAGCAGCGTGTCGATCAGCAGGCAGGCGCCGTCCCAGTGGATCGGCAGGCCGGGGCCGAGCCGCTTGCCCAGCCGCAGCCCCTCGCGCAGCAGCGCCTCGGCCTCGTCCAACTCGCCGCGGCGGCGGTGCACCAGACCGAGGAAGTCGTGCGCGAACGCGAGGTGACCGCCGCTCCAGCCGGAGATCTCGAAGGCCCGCACGGCGTCCTTGAAGAGCTCCTCGGCATGGTCGAGCCGGTCGGTGTAGGCGAAGGTGATGCCGATGATGCTGGGGACCTCGAAGCCCCACTCGGTGTTGGTCCACCCCATGCCCTCGGCGAGCCGGCCGTCCACGAGGGCGCGCTCGATGTGCTCGACCACCTGCACGGCGTCCTCGCCGCGGATCATGCCGTCGAAGCCGCGCAGCGCGAGCAGGGTCCGCTCGGTGTTGTCGCGGCCGCGGATGCGTTCGGCGAGCTCGGCGATGCGGCGCGAACGGCCCAGGGAGTCCTGCTCCTCCACCTGGATGCCCTGCCACAGGTAGTGCGCGGCCTGCAGGCGCATCCGCCCGGCGCCCGGCGGGGTGCGCTCGGCCTGCTCCTTCACGACCTCGGCGGCCTCGCGCAGCTGGCTGTTGTGGGCGTAGGCCTGGGAGAGGCGGTAGGTGGCGTCGACGCGCAGCTCCTCGGTGAGGTGCGGCAGGGACAGCGCCGTCTTGAGGTGGTTGACGGTCGTCGACGGCGAGGTGAGCAGCGCGGAGCAGCCCAGCTCGTAGAGGACCGAGGCCCGCTCCTCCTCGGGCGGCGGCTCCTGCAGGGCGCGCTCCAGACAACGGCGGGCCGCATCCGGGGCGCCGACCGCCAGGTGCTCGCGGGCGGCCACGCGCAACTGCTCGACCAGCTCGGAGTCGTGGTCGGGGTGGACCTCCAGCAGGTGCCGGGAGGCCGCGGCGGGGCCCAGCCCCGCCTCGGTGACGGACCAGGCGGCCTGTCCGTGCATGGCGGTGCGCGTGGCCGGCGGGATCGAGGCGTAGATGGCCGTGGCGATCAGCGGGTGGACGAATTCCAGGTCGATGGCGCCGGTGAGGATACGGGCGTGCCGCAGCTTGTCCGCGCACTCGGCGGCCTGGGCCGGTCCCATGCCCGCGAGGTTCGCCGCCAGGGACGGCTGGATCTCGGTGCCCAGCACGGCCGCCGCCCAGGCGAAGCGGGTGACGGCGGTGCCCAGCCGCTCCAGGCGGGAGACCAGACCGCTGCCGCGGGCCGTCGCGCCGAGGTCGCGCAGGAGGGAGGCGGACTCCTCTACCGGCTTGAGGCCGCGGTCCTGCGCCTTGGCGACCAACTCGACGGTCTCGTAGGGATTTCCGCCGGTGACGGCCCAGACCTCGCGGCAGAACGGGGCGTCGGCCTGGTCCGGGAAGGATCCGTGCACCAGCCGGTTGACCGCTTCCGGGGTCAGGGCGCGCAGCTCCACAGGACGGGAGCTGCGGCCGGTGACCAGCTCGCTGAAGCCCGGCGCGTTCTCCGCGAGTTCCTCAGGGCGGTAGGCGATGACGGCCAGCAGCGGCGTCTCCTGCAGGCGCACGGCGAAGAACGAGAGCCAGGCGAGCGACTCGGCGTCGGCCCAGTGGGCGTCGTCGATCATCAGCACCACCGGCTCCTGGCGGGTGGCGAGTTGGGTGACGAGCCAGTCGATGCCGTCGCGCACGCCCTGGGGGTCCTGCGGGCCGACCGGCGGGGCGATGCCCAGCGCGGGGCCTGCGATCTCGTACCAGCCGCCGAGCATCTCCTTCCGTTCGGCCTCGCTCATCGGCGCCAGGACCGGCTGGAGCAGCTGACGGACGACGTGGAAGGGGACCGGCTGCGCGGACTCGCTGCCGCGCGCGAAGAGGACGGTGCACTTGCCCGCCTCGATGGCCATCCGGCGCGTCTTGGTGAGCAACGCCGTTTTACCCAGGCCCGCTTCGCCGCTGTAGAGCAGCAGGCCACCGAGCCGGGACCGCCCTTCGGTCGCAGTTCCGCACAGCCTTTGCACCGCTTGCTCAGCGGCTTGCAGCTCGAGCTCCCGCTCGAACAGGGCGGCGGATGCGTTCTGTTCACGCTGATGCCCTGACATGGCGATGTCTCCCCGGAAGATGTGGTGGAGCGAGCCTAGCCCCGTCCGTGAGGCCAGGGGCAGGGTTCGGCAGACGGACCACCCGGGAGCGTGACCCTCCCCCGCCCGCCACTGGAGCCCGTTCCGCACCACGGGCAGCATGCCCAACTTGCACCGAACATACATTCATACGATTCGTAAACCCATTCGGAATTCGAAGCGCGGGGCCATTATCGAGCCTTTCGAATTCCTGCGTCAGGCCAATCTGCGAATATGACAACTTCGCGCGGGAGCACCGCGCGACCGGCTACGCTCCATGTCGCGCAGCGGGTTGTGGCGACTACTTCACGGTGCGCACAAGTGCTGCGCCGGCGCCGTTCTCCGCGGGAGACACCCGGGATTGCCGCGCGCCGGGCCCTACGCCTTCTTAAGAGTTCCGAGGATCCCGATGGTTGGTACTGGCTCGTCAGTTCAACGGCGGCCCGTCTCCGCTCTGATATGGCTGATCTCCCCCTTGGTACTGGCCGTGTGCACGGGTACGGCGGTCCTCGCCGTCGCTCCCGACGCCCGCGTGCCGGTGGCCTGGTGCGGTGCCTCCGCCACGGTCGCGGTGGCGCTGGCAAGCTCCGAGGCCGCCCGGCGGGGACGGGTCATCGCGGCCCTGCGGCGGCGCTGCACCGAGCAGGAGGCCGGCCTGCGGTACCAGCTCGACCAGCACGAGGCGGAGACCCGGCGGCTGGCCAAGGAGCTGCTCCCCCGGGCCATCCACCTGCTGCAGCGCGGCGCCCCCACCGAGGTCGTGCTGCGCCACACGCTTCCCGTCCACGACCTCGAGCCCGGCTACGCGGCCGCGCACCGGTCGGTGCTGAAATCCGTCATCGAAGCCGTGCAGGCGGAGGAGGGGCTGCGTGACTCCGCGCAGCGCGCCTTCGTCAACATCGCCCGTCGCATGCAGGCCATCGTGCACCAGCAGGCCTACGACATCCGGGAGATGGAGCACAAGCACGGCAACGACCCCGACGTCTTCGGCGATCTCCTCCACCTCGACCACGGCAACGCCCTGACCGGCCGCCTCGCCGACAGCATCGCCGTCCTCGGCGGCTCCCGCCCCGGCCGCCAGTGGAAGAACGAGATCCCGCTGTACAACGTGCTGCGCGGCGCCATGTCGCGGATCCTGGAGTACCGGCGGGTCGACCTGCACTCGGTGGCCGACGTCGCCGTGGTCGGCGCCGGCGTCGAACCGGTGATCCACGCCCTGGCCGAGCTGCTGGACAACGCCACCCGCTACTCGCCCCCGCAGACCCGGGTGCACCTGACCGCCGTGGACATCCAGTCCGGCATCGCCGTCGAGATCGAGGACGCCGGCGTCGGCCTCACCGACGAGGCGCGCCGCCGCACCGACCGCGTCCTCTCCCGCGAGGGCGCCCTCGACCTCGACGACCTCGGCGAGGCGCCGCGGCTGGGCCTCGCGGTCGTCAGCCGGCTCGCCCGCACGTACAACTTCCTGGTGTCGCTGCGGCCCTCCGCCTACGGAGGCGTCCGGGCCGTGCTGGTCATCCCCATGGACCTGATCACCGCCAGCAAGCACCCCGGCGGCGACATCGCCCGCGCGCCCAAGCTCCCGCCCTTCAAGTCCAAGCGCCGCCCGGGCCAGAAGATCCCCCCGCCCGCTCCGCAGACGGCTCCGCCGATGATGGAGCACCCCATCCCGCCGCCGCTCGGGGACAGCGGACTGCCGCAGCGGCGGCGGCGCCGCGGCCCCGCGCCGCTCCCGTTCGGCCGGGGCGCGGCCGAACGGCGGGACCGGCCGCCGGCCCCGCCCGCCGCGCCGGCCGCTCCGGAGGAGGCCCCCAAGCAGCCCGGAATGTGGCTGGCCGCCTTCAACCGCGGCATCAACGGGGAGTCCCTGGAGCCGGATGCCGGCCGGTCGCACAGTGATATCCCGTCAGACAAGGAAGAGTAGCCAAGTGACGCAGCCGCGGTTCAACATGGACTGGATGCTCAAGGACCTGGCAACCAGTGTTCCGCAGACCCGCCACGTGATCGTGCTGTCCTCGGACGGCCTGCGCATGGCTCAGCACGGCACCGACCCGGACGCCGCCGACCGCCTCGCCGCCGCCTGTGCCGGACTGCAGAGCCTCTCCACCGCGATCGCCGGTGAATTCCCCCACGGGGACGGGCAGATGCGCCTGGTCGTGATCGAGGTCGACGGCGGATTCTTCTATCTGATGGCCGCCGGGGCCGGAGCCTTCCTCGCGGTGCTGGCCGACGACGACGTGGACGCCGAGCTGATGGGCATGCGGATGCGGGATCTGGTGGCCCGCATCGGTTCGCATCTCACCAGTCCGCCGCGGGTCGGCGGGTCGGTGACATGAGCACGGAGGGACCCGGCTCCCCGACCGCGCCCGGCAGCCCGGACCGGCTCTACATCCTCACCGGAGGCGAGCCCCGCGCGGAGCGGAAGACGGAGCTCGACCTGGTGACGCTGATCGTCTCCCGGTCCGAGGCCGACCCCGGGCTGCAGCCCGAGCACGCCGCCATCGTCCGGATGTGTGCCTACCCGCTCTCCGTCGCCGAGATATCGGCCTATCTGGAACTGCCGGTCAGCACGCTGACCCTGCTGCTCACGGAGCTGGTGGCGGGTCGTCACGTGGAGGCCCGGCCGCCGGTGCCGGCGGCGGCCCTTCCCGACGTTCAACTTCTGGAGGCGGTGATGAATGGACTACAGAAGCTCTGACTCCCCCGGGTTGGAGACCTATGCGGGGCCGCGCAGCGAGGACGTCCTGCCGGCCTCGGCCACCGCGGCCGTCAAGGTCGTCATCGTCGGCGGGTTCGGGGTCGGCAAGACGACCCTGGTGGGCTCGGTCAGCGAGATCCGGCCGCTGACCACCGAGGAGACGATGACCCAGGCCGGTGTCGGCGTGGACGACATCGCCGGGATCGAGCACAAGACCGAGACGACCGTGGCCATGGACTTCGGCCGGATCAGCATCAACGAGCACCTGGTGCTGTATCTGTTCGGCACTCCCGGCCAGGAGCGCTTCTGGTTCCTGTGGAACGGCCTGTTCGAGGGCGCCCTCGGTGCGGTGGTCCTCCTCGACACCCGCCGCATGGACGTCAGTTACGACGTGATCGGGCGCCTCGAGGAGAAGGGAGTGCCCTTCGTCGTCGGCGTCAACCGCTTCCCCCAGGCGCCCAGATACCCGATGGAGCAGCTCCGCTCGGCCATGGACCTCGACGACTCGGTGCCCATGATCGACTGCGACGCCCGCGACCGCGCCTCGTGCCGCGACACCCTGCTCACCCTCATGCGCTACCTCTACACGCTCACCACCGCCTCCACGGAGCACCAGTGACCCTCCCTTCCGAACGCCCCCGCACCACCTCCCCGGCCGGGCCTCCCCCGCAGTGCCCGGCCCATGCGACCGGCCCCGGCGGGATCACCCGGCTGTACGGCCCGGAGGCCGAGGCCGACCCGATGGGGCTGTACGAGCGGCTCCGCCAGAAGCACGGCCAGGTGGCGCCCGTCCTGCTGCACGACGACGTCCCGGCCTGGCTCGTCCTCGGCTACCGCGAGAACCTCGACGTGGCGCGCACCCCCTCGCGCTTCTCGCGCGACTCCCGGCGGTGGATCGAGGCCCGCGAGGGCCGCGTGGCCCCGACCCACCCGCTCGCGCCGATCACCACCTGGCAGCCGATCTGCGTCTTCGCCGACGGCCAGCAGCACGAGCGCTGGCGCGGCGCCGTCAACGACAGCATCGCCCGCTTCGACAAGCGGGGCATCCGCCGCCACGTCACCCAGTACTCGAACCAGCTCGTCGACCGCTTCTGCGCCTCGGGCCGGGCCGACCTGGTGCACGAGTTCGCCGAGCAGCTGCCGATGATGGCGATGACGCAGCTGCTGGGCATGCCGGAGGCGTACAGCCCCCAGCTCGTCAACGCCGCCCGGGACATGATCAAGGGCACCGAGACGGCGATCGCGAGCAACGAGTTCGTCCAGGAGACGCTGCGCAAGCTGGTGGCGCGCAAGCACGTCGAGCCGGGCGCCGACTTCACCAGCTGGCTGCTGGAGCACCCCGCCGGGCTGTCGGACGACGAGGTCCAGCAGCATCTGCGGCTGGTGCTGATCGCGGCCTTCGAGACCACGGCGAACCTCATCGCGAACACCCTGAAGATGGTGCTCACCGACCACCGCTTCCAGGCGTCCCTGGCCGGCGGTCACATGACGCTGCCGGATGCGGTCGAGCAGGTCCTGTGGGACGAGCCGCCGTTCATCTCGATCCTGGGCCGCTGGGCGACGCAGGACACGGAGCTGGCGGGTCAGCAGATCAAGGAGGGGGACGCCCTGATCCTGGGGCTGGCCGCCGCCAACATGGACACGGTCATCCGCCCTGATCCCGACGTCCCCGTCCACGGCAACCGCTCGCACCTGGCGTTCAGCGGGGGCCAGCACGAGTGCCCGGGCCAGGACGTGGGCCGGGCGATCGCGGACACGGGCATCGACGCCCTGCTGCTGCGCCTGCCCGACCTCACCCTCGCGGTGGACGAGTCGGAGCTGACCTACCGCTCCACCCTGATGTCCCGTCACCTGACCGGGCTGCCGGTGCGGTTCACGGCGCGGGCGCCGCTGCCCCCGGAGGAGACGCTGACACCCGCGCCGGAGCCGCCCCTGCCCGCTCAGCCGGAGCGGGCCGAGCAGCCGGCCATCCCGGCGCCGCCGGTCCGGGCCGCCGGTCCGGAGACGCCCGGTTCGCGGCGGTCGTGGTGGAGGTCGCTGCGGCGTCTGCTGGGGCGGCGGTAGCAGCCGGCCTCGAGCTGGTCCCACCACCAGGCGATGGCGGGGATGGGCAGGGCATCCGGGCTGTCGTCCGACGGGAGCGGCTTCCACCACTCCACGTCGGCGGCGGTCCCGTACGGGTCCTGGTAGCGGGCGCAGGCCGAGGCCCAGTCCAGGTGCCCGCGGACGAAGTGGCCCAGCGCCACCAGGTAGCAGCGCAGTTCCACCCCGGCCCGGGGCCAGATCTGCTCGCGTAAGCGCAGGAAGAGCGTCATGACGCGGTCGCGCATCGCCATGGCCTCTTCCTGGGCCCGGGCGGGCTCCCAGTCCCGTTCCTGGGCGAGGACGTCGATCAGGTTGAGGTTGTCACCGGCACGCCGGATCTCCTTGTTCCGTGAGTAGAAGTCGTTGTCCCAGGCGACGAGCGTCCAGGTCATCTCGGTGAGGGCCCGGACCTCGGGCCGGTCCAGGTCGCGGTCGTCGAGTTCGTATCCTCCGGCGATGTCCATCAGGGCCGTGGAGGGCGCCATGCCGATGGCGCGCATCCACATCGTGGCGTAGTCGTTCACGGACGGCAGGGCCCGGTCGCGGCGGCAGGCGGCCTCCCACACCAGGCCGGTGAGGTAGGTGCGCATGCCCTCGGTCCAGTGGCGCAGCTGGCTCGGCGTCGCGTGCTCGGCCAGCTCCAGGCGGACGGCCCGCAGCGCCGCGGCGTGGGGCGAGTCATCCGGCCACTCCGGTACCGGCGCTTCCAGAACGCGCATGATGCGTGAGGTCGTGTGCGCCAGGCCGTGGGCGGTGGCGGTCGACTCGTCGCACAGGGCGTCGTCCAGGGAGAAGAGCACGGCGTGGAGCTTGGCGACGACGGTGAGCGGTCCGGACTGGCCGTAGGGCATGGTCCGGGCCGTGAGCCCGCCGAAGTCGCACCGGGCGAGGCGTTGCCGCTGGTGCGCCGAGGTGTCGAGCTGTCGCTGGAGCATCCAGTCGACCGAGGTGCGGTCGATCTCCCGGATGCCCGGGTGCACCGCCGGCGGTATCGGACAGTAGAAGGGCACGACCTCCAAGGGCTGTACTGATATGCGATCTCGCACGCCCGTCACGGCGCCTCCCCAGGACGGCTCGCAGCGTTCCTGTCCGCTTTTGCGCGGTACCTGCCCAGGGTGGACCGGAGGTAACCCGTGGCGCATACCCGGTCACACCTTTCCAGCGCAGGATGCAAGGCTCACTTCGGATCATTTCTGACCGAACCCGACCAAAGGAGCTTTTCCGATGAGTGGCGGCGGTGGAATATTGCACCCCGATGTCAGAATTTTTTCCTCATGATCCTCTGCTGTTCGAAAAGATAAAGGTTGACCGGATCCCGCTCATGCGTCGCGCGGACGAATGATCGACGATCTACGGCGCCGGTGACCGTTCGGGCCCAGGGAGGCACACCATGACGACGCAACCGCCGGACGGCCCGTACGCCGGGCTGCCGACCCGGCCCTGGCCGCGGGCGGCTGCGGCGGTGGTGGCGGGAGCGCTTCCCGCACTCACGTTTCCCACGCCTTCGCTGTGGTGGCTGGCCTACGTGGCGCTCGTACCCTGGCTGTCCCTGATCCGCACGGCGCCCTCCGCGCGGCGGGCGGCGCTCGACGGCTGGCTCGGCGGTGGCGGATTCCTGCTCGCCGTGCACCACTGGCTGCTGCCGAGTCTGCACGTCTTCATCCTGGTGCTGGCCGCGCTGCTGGGGCTGCTGTGGGCGCCGTGGGGCGTGCTGGTCAAGCGACTGCTGGGCGGTTCCCCGGGGCCGGCGCGGGCCGCCGCAGCCCTCCTCGCCGTACCTTCCGGCTGGTTGATGGTCGAACTTGCCCGTTCATGGGAGTATTTGGGCGGACCGTGGGGTCTGTTCGGGGCGAGTCAGTGGCAGGTGCAACCCGCTCTCAAGCTCGCTTCAACGGGCGGGATCTGGCTGGTTAGTTTCCTCCTCGTGGCCATCAACACCGCTGTTTCCACGGTCATTTGGGCTTCTCGCGCGCGTATCACCGGACTAATCGGCCTGGCGGGCTGTGCAGCGGTCGTCGCCGGGGTGTGGATGTGGGTGCCTTCGCCGCGCTCCGCGGGCACCGTCCGGATCGCTCTCGTCCAGCCGGGCGTCGTCGACGGGACGGGCAGCGTCCAGCACCGGTTCGACCGCCAGGAGGAGCTCACGAGGAAGCTGGCCGGGCAGCGGGTGGACCTCGTGGTGTGGGGCGAGAGCGGCGTCGGCGGCGACCTCGCGCAGCACCCCGGTCTCCGGGACCGGCTCACCGCGCTCTCCCGCGAGGTGGGGGCGGACCTCCTCGTCAACGTCGACGCGCGCCGCTCGGACCGGCCCGGCATCTTCAAGAGCTCCGTGCTCGTCGGCCCCGGCGGGCCGACCGGGGGACGCTACGACAAGATGCGGCTGGTGCCGTTCGGGGAGTACGTGCCGGCGCGCTCCCTGCTCGGCTGGGCCACGTCGGTGGGCAAGGCGGCCGGCGAGGACCGCATGCGCGGCGAACACCCGGTGGTGATGCGGCTGCCCGCCTCTCCCTCCGTGCCGGAGGGCCTGCGGATCGGCCCGCTGGTGTGCTTCGAGTCGGCCTTCCCCGACATGAGCCGGCAGCTGCCCCGCGACGGCGCCCAGGTGATCGTCGCGCAGTCCTCCACCTCCACGTTCCAGCACAGCTGGGCCCCGTGGCAGCATGCCTCGCTCGCCTCGCTGCGGGCGGCCGAGACCTGGCGGCCGGTGGTGCACGCGACGCTGACGGGCGTGAGCACGGTCGCCGGCCCGCAGGGCCGGGCGGTCGGCGCACCGCTCGGCACCGACCGCAGCGAGGCCGTCGTCCGCGAGGTGCCACTGGCCCGCGGCACGAGCCCCTACGTCCGGTACGGGGACTGGGTCGTCCTGGCGTCCCTGGCGGTGATCGCCTGCACGTGCGCCGCCGAGGGCGTCCGGCTGGTGCGACGGAACGTCAGGAAGCCTGCTCCGAAGCGGCCTTGACGATGCGCTCGCACAGTTCGTGGGTGGCCAGCGCGTCCTCGGCGTCGAGCAGCTTGCCCGCCCGGACCGCGTCGAGGAAGGCGAGGACGGTCTGCTCGATGCCGCGCTGACGGGAGACGGACACCCAGTCGCCGCGCCTGCGGACGCTGGGCTGCCCCTTGTGGTCGATCACCTCGGAGAGGTTGAGGACCTGCCGCTTGGTGTCCTGTCCGGAGACCTCGAGGATCTCCTCGGTGGAGCCGCTCATCCGGTTCATGGTGCCGATGGCCGTGAAGCCGGCGCCGGAGAGCTGGAGTACGACGTGGTGCATGAGGCCCTCGCGGACCCGGGCGCGCACGTCCACGTGCTCGACGGGCCCCGGGGCGAGGAAGCGCAGGGTGTCGACGACGTGGATGAAGTCGTCGAGCACGAGGGTGCGCGGGTCCTCGGCCAGCCCGACGCGGTTCTTCTGCATCAGGATGAGGTCGCGCGGGTGGTCCAGGCACTGGGTGTAGGACGGCGCGTAGCGGCGGTTGAAGCCGACCATCAGGCTCACGCCCCGCTCCCGGGCGAGGCGGACGAGCCGCTCGCTGGTGGCGAGGTCGTAGGCGAGGGGCTTGTCGACGTAGACCGGCACGCCCGCTTCGAGGAGGCGGGTGACGAGCTCGGGGTGGGCCGCGGTCGCCGCGTGGACGAAGGCCGCGTCGAGGTCCGCGGCGAGCAGCGCGTCGAGGCCGGTGTGGCACTGGGCGTCCGGGATGCGGTGTGCCTCGGCGACGCGCGCGAGCGTGGCGGGGGTGCGGGTGTGGAGGTGGAGTTCGAGACCCGGCCGGGTGGCAAGTACCGGAAGGTACGCCTTCTGTGCGATGTCTCCGAGTCCGATGCAGCCGACCTTCACAGCGCCTCCCTGGATACGTGCCTTCGTTTGGGAAGCATACGGCTGTACGGAAGGGCACCGGCGAAAACCTCTGGCGCGGGCGGCACGGGGGCGCGAGGATGACCGCCATGATCATTCCTGAGCGTCCCACGCCCCCCACGATCTCCGACGAGCGCACCAGTCTGGAGAGCTGGCTCGACTTCCACCGTGCCACGCTGGCCCTGAAGTGTGCGGGCCTGGACGAAGCACAGCTGCGCGAGGCCTCGGCGCCGCCGTCCCCGATGAGCCTCATGGGTCTCGTCCGGCACATGGCCGACGTCGAGCGCAGCTGGTTCCGCCGGTGCCTGGCCCGCGAGGACGCCGGGCCGATCTTCTACACCGACGAGGAGCCGGACCGGGACATGGAGGTCACGGAGACGGACAGCTGGGAGGAGGCCTACGCCACCTGGCAGGCGGAGATCGCCGCGGCCCGGGAGGTGGCGCGCGGGCGCTCGCTGGACGACCGCGGCTTCGCCCCGCACCGCAACAAGGAGTTCGACCTGCGGTGGATCTACGTCCACATGATCGAGGAGTATGCGCGCCACAACGGCCACGCCGACCTCATCCGCGAGCGGATCGACGGGGCGACCGGGGCCTGAGCGCTCCCGGACGCATGATCGCACATCACCCGTGCGGGTAATTCCCAAGGCCGACGGCCGCACAGCAGAGTTGAGCGAGTGCATCGACTGCCTGCAGTGACGGTCATGGCGGCGGCGGTGGCGCTGGCGGCCGCCGGGTGTGTGTCCGTCTCCCAGCCGCCCGCCTCCCACTCCCCGCCCCGCCCGCCGGGCCACTCCCGGGCGGGCGATCTGCTGCCCGGCCCCGCCCGTGAGGATCTGATCACCACGGGGCCCGACGGAGCGCGCTCCCCCACGGCTCCCGGGCAGGACCCGAGAGCCGCCACGGCCGGGGGCGCCTCGGGACCCGAGGGCGCGATCACCCCTTCCGGCCGCTCCGGCGCCCACGGCCACCGGGACGGGGCGGATCCTGCGGATCCTTACGACTTCGGCGATCCCCCGGACGCCTCCGACGACGGAGCGGAGCCGTCACGCTCCTCCGGCTCCCCGCGGCTCTCGCACCCGCCCCGCAGGGCGGGCCGCACCTGGGCCTCGCCGGACCGGCCCGCATCCCCGGACCTCGGCCCGTCCTACCCGCGGAGCGAGGCGCCCGCCCCGCAGCCGGAGCAGCGCACCGCGGACTCCCCGCCCGCATCGGCCTCCCACCGGGAAGCGTCGTCCGCGGCGCCGCCCCCGCAGGCACCACCGCCGGCGCCCGCGCCCCGGGCCCGTAACAACAACGTCTGCGCGATGGGCCGGCAGCACGGGCGCTGGCAGCAGGGCGGCGACGCCTCACGGATCTGCGACTCGGTCTACGGGCACTGACGCACCGCCGCAGTGCGGCCGGGGCCGGCGGGCACGATGCCCGCCCGCGGGCCCCGGCCGGGACCGGATCAGAGGGCCGGCACGGCCGCCAGGTCCGGGATGCGCCAGTCGATCGGCTCGTGGCCCTGGGCCGCGACCGCCTCGTTGATCTGGCTGAAGGGGCGGCTGCCGAAGAACTTCTTCGCCGACAGCGGCGAGGGGTGGGCGCCCTTGACCACGACGTGCCGACTCTCGTCGATCAGGGGCAGCTTCTTCTGGGCGTAGTTGCCCCAGAGGACGAAGACGGCCGGGTCGGGCCGGGACGCCACGGCGCGGATGACCGCGTCGGTGAACTTCTCCCAGCCCTTGCCCTTGTGGGAATTGGGCTCACCGCCGCGGACCGTCAGCACGGCGTTGAGCAGCAGGACGCCCTGCTCGGCCCACGGCTGGAGGTAGCCGTTGTCCGGGACGTCGTAGCCGAGCTCCTCGCGCATCTCCTTGTAGATGTTGCGCAGGGAGGGCGGGGTCTTCACCCCGGGGCGGACCGAGAAGCACAGGCCGTGGCCCTGGCCCGCGCCGTGGTAGGGGTCCTGGCCGAGGATGAGGACCTTGACCTGGTCGTACGGGGTCGCGTCCAGGGCTGCGAAGACCTCCCCGCGCGGCGGGTACACCGGTGCCTTCGTGCGCTCCTCCTCCACGAAGTCGGTGAGCTCCTTGAAGTAGGGCTTGTCCAGCTCCTCGGCGAGGACACCGTGCCAGGACTGGGGCAGCACGTCGGTGACGGTCACGTCAACAACCTCCGGGGTTCGTTCCGTTCTCGGGTGAGAACTTACCGGCGACCACTGACAACGGCCGACGCCCGCCCCCGGCGCCCGGTGCCGCCCGCCCTCAGAACCCCGCGTTCAGGAAGATCCCGCCGTCCACGACGAGGGTCTGCCCGGTGATCCACCCGGCCGCGTCCGAGAGCAGGAACGCGGCCGCTCCCCCGATGTCCTCGGGCACGCCGAGGCGGCCGAGCGGGTACGAGGCCACGACCTCCTCCTCGCGCCCCTCGTAGAGGGCGGCGGCGAACTTCGTCTTGACGACGGCCGGTGCGATGGAGTTGACCCGCACCGCCGGGGCGAACTCGTGCGCGAGCTGCAGCGTGAGGTTGACCATCGCGGCCTTGCTCATGCCGTAGGCCCCGACGAAGGGGGAGGCGGAGATGCCGGCGACCGACGCGATGTTGACGATCGCGCCGCCGTTGTCCTTCTGCCACGCCCGCCACGTCTGCTGCGCGAAGCCGAGGGCGGAGATCACGTTGGTCTCGAAGACCTTGCGGGCGACGCCGAGGTCGAGCTCGGCCATGGGGCCGAACACGGGGTTCGTCCCGGCGTTGTTGACCAGGTAGTCGATGCGGCCGAACTCCTCCATGGCGTGCTGCACGGCGGAGACCTGGTGGGCCTCGTCGTGGGCCTTGCCCGCGATGCCGATCGCCCGGCCCGCGCCGAGCGACTCGACGGCCTGCTTGAGGGCGTCCTCGTTGCGGCCGGTGATCACGACGCGGTCGCCGCGGGCGACGAGCGCCTGCGCGATGCCGTAACCGATGCCGCGGCTCGCTCCGGTGACGAGGGCGACCTTGCCGGTGTCCCGGCGGCCGGCCTGCTCCTGCTGCTCCTGCTGCTCCTGCTGCTGTGCAGTCATCTCCGTGCTTCCTGTCAGTTGAGCGGTCCGCCGGCCACGTACAGGACCTGTCCCGAGACGAAGCCCGCCTCCTCGCCGGTGAAGAAGGCGACCGCGTTGGCGATGTCCTCGGGCTCGCCCACGCGCTCCACCGGGATCTGGGTCGCCGCGGCGGCCTTGAAGTCCTCGAAGGTCATGCCGAGGCGGGCCGCGGTGGCGGCCGTCATCTCGGTGGCGATGAAGCCGGGGGCGACGGAGTTGGCGGTGATGCCGAACTTGCCGAGCTCCTTGGCGAGCGACTTGGTCAGGCCCTGCACGCCGGCCTTGGCGGCGGCGTAGTTGGCCTGGCCGCGATTGCCGAGGGCGGAGCTGCTGGAGAGGTTGACTATGCGGCCGAAGCGCGCGTCGACCATGTGCTTCTGGCAGGCGCGCGACATCAGGAACGCGCCCCGCAGGTGCACGCTCATGACGGTGTCCCAGTCGCTCTCGCTCATCTTGAACAGCAGATTGTCACGGGTCACGCCCGCGTTGTTGACGAGGATGAGCGGCGCGCCCAGCTCGGCGGCGATCCGGGTGACGGCGGCGTCCACCCGGTCGGCGTCGGAGACGTCGCAGCCGACGGCGAGGGCCCGGCCGCCGGCCGCGGTGATCTGCTCGACGGTGCCCGCGCAGGCCTCCTCGTCGAGGTCCAGGACGGCGACCGCGCGGCCCTCCCGGGCCAGGCGGACGGCGGTCACGGCACCGATGCCGCGGGCCGCGCCCGTGACGACGGCCACGCGCTGCTCGGGCTTGGGCATACGGGGATCTCCTCACCTCGAAGGCGGCCCGCCCGCCCGGCACCCGGCCGGGCAGGTGAGCAACCGCTTAGTAGCTTCGGCGGGTCAGACGCTAGAAGCCCCGCCACCCGCTGTCAACGCCTTCCCGCGCCGCCCTGCACCTCACCTCACCAGCAGGTCCAGCAGCCGCTCCGGCTCGCTCTCCGGATCCGCCGTCAGGCCGGCGTGCACGGGGCCCGGCTGCACGACCGTACTGCGGGGAGCGATCAGCCAGCGGAAGCGGCGCCCCGGGTCGTCCCCGGCGGCCTGTCCGGCACGCTCCCCGCCGAGGCAGACGCCCTCGACGGCACAGAGCGCGGCGCGCACGCCCGCCACGTCCGCCGTCGGGTCGAGGGCCAGCAGCCGCGCCTCGTCCAGGTGGACGCGGGCGGCGACGTAGCCCTTGGCCTGGCAGTAGACGACGACCCCGGCGTTGATCTGCTCACCGCGCTCGACGCGGGGGACGACCCGCAGCAGTGCGTACTCGAAAACTTCGCGTCCGTTGTGGCGCCCGGTCACTTCCCGGCCCTTCCGTCGAGCCTGACACGCACCCACTCCGGCGCCTGCGAGGGCTTGTCCTTGCTGCGTTCGCCGACCGCGATCCGGTCGCCGATGCTCCGTGCCCGCTCCAGCAGCACCTCGACGTAGGCCCGGCGCACCGCGTCGGGGCCGTCGAAGCCCGGCTCGTCCGCGAGCCACTCGTCGGGCACGTCGGCGGCGACCTCGGTCAGCAGCTCCTCGGTGACGCGCGGAGCGAGCTCGGCCGCGGCCGCTGCGAGGTCCGGGCCGAAGGTGGCGAGGACGTGGTCGGAGGCGTCGTAGGCCTTGCCCGCGGCCGCGGCGGCCCCCGGCCAGTTGTGGTGCCAGATCATGGTGGCGCCGTGGTCGATGAGCCACAGCTCGCCGTGCCACACGAGCAGGTTGGGGTTGCGCCAGGAGCGGTCGACGTTGTTGATGAGCGCGTCGAACCAGATCACGCGGCCGGCCTCGGCCGCCCCGACCTCGAAGGCGAGCGGGTCGAAGCCGAGCGCGCCGGGCAGGAAGTCCATGGCGAGGTTGAGCCCGCCGCTGGCCTTGAGCAGCCCTTGCACCTCCTGGTCCGGCTCGCCCCGGCCGATGACCGGGTCGAGCTGGATGGCTGCCAGGTCCGGGACGCGCAGGCCGAGGGCGCGGCCGAGCTGTCCGCAGACGACCTCGGCGACCAGCGTCTTGCGGCCCTGACCCGCACCGGTGAATTTCATGACGTACGTACCCAGATCGTCGGCCTCGACGATGCCGGGGAGCGAGCCGCCCTCACGCAAGGGCGTGACGTATCGGGTGGCTGTGACTTCGGGGAGCATTGCCCCAGGCTACTGCGGGACTTCTGCCGCCCTTTGAACGCGGGGGCCGCCGGCTCCGTACGTCTCCCTGAACCTGCACGTTCAGAGGAGCGAACATGAACCACACGTCACGGACCGCTTCCACCGACTCGGCAGACTCCGCCGGATCCCCGGGTTCCGGTGAGCCCTCCGTCTCCCCGGCCCCGCGCGGCTCGACCCGCCGCAGCGTCGTCGCGGCGGCGGGGGCCGCCGGTCTCGTCACCGTGCTCGCCGCGTGCGGCGGAGGGGGCGACGGCGGCAAGGACGAGGGCGGGGACGGGAAGGGGGACGGAAAGGGTGACGGGGAGCTCGCGAAGGCCGCGGACATCCCCGAGGGCGGCGGCAAGGTCTTCCCGGACCGGAAGGTCGTGGTGACCCAGCCGGTGAAGGGCGAGTTCAAGGCCTTCTCGGCGGTCTGCACCCACCAGGGGTGCGTGGTCAAGGACGTCTCCGGGGGCACCATCAACTGCCCGTGCCACGGCAGCAGGTTCCGGATCGTGGACGGGAGCGTGCAGGGCGGTCCGGCGCAGGGGCCGCTCCCCGAGGAGCAGGTCTCGGTCCGCGGCGGCTCGCTGCACCTGGGGTGAGCCCGGGCGCCGCAGCCCGGCGTCAGCCGCTCCGGGGCGTGCTCCGCCAGCCGCGCAGGACGGCCTCGGTCGTGGTGACGGTGGCGACGAGCGCCAGGGTGTGGCTGACCATGGCCGCGGTGTAGTCCGCGGGCACGCCGGCGATGGCGTCGGCGGGGACGACGGCCGTGTAGCCGAGGTTGACGGCGTCGAAGACGGTGTTGGGCACGGCCACGTTGGCCGAGACGCCGGTGACGACGAGGGTGCGGCAGCCGAGGTTGCGCAGGAGGGCGTCCACGCCCGTGCCCGCCAGGGGCGAGAGCCCGTGCAGCCGCCGGACGACCAGGTCCGCGTCGCCGACCGGGATCGGGTCGGCGACGCGGACCGCGCGGGTGCCGGTCAGCTGCTGCACGGGCAGCCGCTCGGCCGCGCGGAAGAGGCGGGCGTTGCGGCTGGCGCCGCGGCCGTCGGGGCGGCGCTCGGCGACGGCGTGCACGACCTGGACGCCCGCGTCGTGCGCGCCCGCGACCAGGCGGGCGATGTTCACGAGGGCGCCGGAGGCGCGGGCGGCGGCCGCGAGCTCGGGCAGGGCGCTGTCGGGGCCTACGACGCCGCGCTGGCACTCGACGGTGAGCAGCACGGTCGTCGCGGGGTCGAGGCGCTCGGCGGGCGGGTCCGGCGGCGCCATGCTGGTCGCTCCCTCCTGGGGCCGGTGTCCGGCGGGTGAGGACCGGGCCGCGTGAGGGTAGCGGGCATTGCGCCGGCGGGGGAAGGGGTCCACACTTCCTGACACTCAGTCAGACAGCGGGGTGCGGGGAGGGCGCGGGCATGGTCACCACCCAGCGGCGGGGCCGCCGGATCATGATGACGCGGCCGGAGCTGGACGCGTTCCTCGCCGGGCAGCGCACCTGCCGGGTGGCCACGGTGGGACGGGACGGGCGTCCGCACCTGAGCGCACTGTGGTTCGTCTGGGACGGATCCGCGGTGTGGCTGTACTCGATCGTCCGCAGCCGCCGGTGGGCGGAGCTGCGGCGCGACGCCCGGATCGCGGTGCTCGTGGACGACGGGCGGGAGTACGGGGAGCTGCGCGGAGCGGAGCTGTCGGGCACGGCCGCCTTCGTCGGCGAGGCCCCGCGCACGGGCGAACCCTGCCCGGAGCTCGCCGCGCCGGAGGCCCTGTTCACCACCAAGTACTTCGGCGGCCTGCCCTCGATGCCGCACGACGGCCGCCACGCCTGGCTCCGGCTGACACCGGAGGCGATCGCCTCCTGGGACTTCCGCAAACTGCCGGGCGGCTAGCGCCCCCGCCCCGCGCCCGGCCTGACCCGACCCGGCCGGGCCCGCCTGCGCAACGGAGTGCGCCTTTTCCGATCACGGCTTCCGACCACTGCTTCCGACCACGGCTCCCCGCCACCGCTTCCGGCCGCGGCTCCCGGCCACGGCCCTAGGCGGAGCCCGCCATCTCCTCCCCCGCCGCCCTCAGCGCCTCGACCGCCGCGCGGATGGACGGCCGCCGGTCCGCGTCCGCGCGCCAGATCGCGTAGACGTGGCGGCGCACGGTGTGCCGCACCGGCACCACGCGCACCCCTTCCGGGACGGGGCCGCGCCCCAGCCGCGGGGCGACGGCGACGCCCAGCCCGGCGGCGATCAGGGCGAGCTGGGTGTGGTGCTCCTCGGCCATGTGGGAGATGCGGGGCTCGATGCCCTTGCCGCGCAGGGTGAGCATCAGCCAGTCGTGGCAGAACTCGCCGCGGGGCCAGGAGACCCAGTCGTCGTCGGCGAACTCCTCCAGGTCGACCTGGTCCCGGCCGGCCAGCGGGTGGTCCACCGGCATCGCCACGTCGGCGATGTCGTCGAGGATCGGGGCCTTGGCCAGCCCGTCCGGCATGGGCAGGGGCTTGTTGTACCAGTCGAGGACGACCGCGACGTCGATGTCGCCGCGGACCACCCGGGGCACGGCCTCCTCGGGCTCCATCTCCTCCAGCCGGGCCCGCAGCTGGGGGTGGGCGCTGCGCAGCCCGGCGAGGGCGGCGGGGAAGAGACCGCGGGCGGCCGTGGGGAAGGCGCCGAGGAGCAGCTCCCCGACGGCCTGCCCGCGCTGCGCCTCGAGGTCGGCCTGGGCGAGCTCGACCTGCGAGAGGATCCGCGAGGCGTGGTCGGCGAGCAGCCGTCCGGCGTCGGTGAGCCGCACGCCGCGGCCGTGCTTGGCGAGCAGCTGCTGCCCGGTCTCCCGCTCCAGCTTGGCGAGCTGCTGGGAGACGGCGGACGTCGTCACGTGCAGCCCGTCCGCCGCGGCGCTCACGGATCCGTGGCGGGCGACGGCATTGAGGGTCCGCAGACGCTCCAGGTTCAACATATAAGCAACCCTACGCGATGAGCCCCACTTATATTTACTTGTTCTAAAGGCGGGTGCGCCGCCATCCTTACGGTCATGCGCACCACTGCAAGCTCCGGCTCCTCCGGCCCCTCGGCTCCAGCGGCTTCCCCCGCTCCCCCGGCTCCCCCCGTCTCCTCCGCGCCCCCTCAGCAGGGCCGCCCTGCCGTGGACTGGAGGATCCGCTTCGGTGCGCTCGCCCTCATCTGGGGATGCAGCTTCCTGTTCATCAAGCTCGGCACCGACGGCTTCCCGCCGCTGTACGTCTCCTTCGGCCGGATGTTCTTCGGCGCGGCGGTGCTGGTCACGATGCTGGCCGTGAAGCGGGAGGGCCTGCCGCGCGCCGCACGCACCTGGGCGCACCTGGCCGTTGCGGCGTTCCTGCTCAACGCCCTGCCCTTCACGCTCTTCGCCTACGCCGAGCTGCGCATCCCCTCCACCCTCGCCGGCATCTGCAACGCCACGACCCCGCTGTGGGGCATGCTCCTCTCGCTCGTGGCGCTGTCCGAGGACCGGCCGACCCGGCGCCGCTTCGCGGGGCTGGCCATCGGCTTCGCCGGCGTGCTGACCGTGCTCGGGGCCTGGCAGGGCTTCTCGGGGCAGGACGCGGCGGGCACGGTGATGGCCCTCGCCGCCTCCGCCAGCTACGCGGTCGGCTGGATCTACGTCCGGCGCACGCTGGCCGACACCGGCGACTCCAACCTGTCGAAGTCCGGCGCGCAGCTGCTGCTGGGCACGGCCCAGCTCGCCGTCGTCGCCCCGGTGTTCGCCCCGGTGCCGACCTCCTTCCCCGCCGTGCCGCTGCTGGCCGTCTTCGCCCTGGGGGCGCTGGGCACGGGGCTGGCCTTCCTCGTGCAGTACGGACTGGTCGCCGAGGTCGGGCCCACGACGGCGACCATGATCACCTACCTCGTCCCGGTCGTGGCGACCATCGCCGGCGTGGCCTTCCTCGGGGAGGCGCTCAGCTGGAACACCCCCGTGGGCGCGCTGATCGTGCTGGCCGGCGCCGCCCTCACCCAGAGCAAGACCCAGGGCAGCTCTCGGAGCAAGACCCGAGGCGCGTCCCAGGGCAAGGCCCGCGAGCTGTCCGAGCTGCCCGAAGGGAAGTGACGGCGCTCCACCCGCCGCTCCTCCCCCACCCCGGACCGACACTGCATCACCCGGCCCCGTCGCCCCGCACCGGCCCACCGGAGCGGGCGGCGGGGCCGTCAGTCGTAGCGCCCCACCACCGACGGGCGGGTCACGGAGGCAAGGGCGTCCGCGACCGGCACTATCTCGTCCACGGTCAGGCCCGAGACCGTCAGCCGCACCGCCGGCGGTGACGCGAGCCGGAACCGGGCACCCGGCGCGACCGCCCACCCCGCGTGCAGCAGCCGCGCGACCGCCGCCGTCTCGTCGGGCACGGGCAGCCATACGTTCATCCCGCTGCGCCCGTGCGCCGCGATCCCCCGCTCGCGCAGGGCCCGGACCAGCGGATCCCGGCGACGCCCGTACGCGCCGGCGACCTGCGCCGCGTCCACCGCGCCGCTGCGCCACAGATGGACGACGGCGTCCTGCAGGATGTGGCTGACCCAGCCGGGGCCCAGCCGCTGCCGGCCACGCACCCGGTCCACGGTGACGGCGTCGCCCGTGAGCACCGCGAGCCGCAGGTCCGGCCCGTACGCCTTGGCCACGGAGCGCACGACGACCCAGTGGTCGGTGCACCCCGTCAGGGTGTTGAGAGGCAGATCGACGATCCCGTGGCCGTGGTCGTCCTCGATGAGCAGCGCCTGCGGATGGCCGGCGAGCACGGCGCGCAGCTCGCGCGCACGGGCCTCACCGACCACCGCCCCGGTGGGGTTCTGCGCCCGGCCGGTGACGACGACGGCTCGCGCTCCCTGCCGCAGCACCCGGTCCGCGGCCTCCGGCAGGGGACCGTCGTCGTCGACGGGCAGGGGAACGGGCCGCAGGCCGAGGGCCGGGACCAGGTCGAGGAGGCTGCCCCAGCCGGGATCCTCGACCGCGACGGCATCCCCGGGCCGCAGGTGCACGGCGAGCACGCGCTCGATGGCGTCGAGCGCACCGGAAGTGACGGCGAGCGGCCCTCCGGGGATGCCGTCCGCGTCGAAGGCCGCTCTGGCGAACCGCTCCAGCTCGGTGTCGACGGCGGGGGCTCCGTACAGGGCGGGGGCCTCGGCGGCGCGCGCGGCGGCAGCGGCGAGCGCCTCGCCGAGCGGGGGGAGCAGGGAGGGATCGGGATTGCCCGCCGAGACGTCCCGGACGCCCTCGGGGGCCTCGACGTGGATGAGCTCGCGGGGCGTGCTGGCCGGGCGGTGGCGCACGCGGCTGCCGCGGCGCCCGGCCGTCTCGATCACCCCGCGCTCGCGCAGCGTCCGGTAGGCGGCGGCGACCGTATTGGGGTTGACCCCCAGCTCGACCGCCAATTCCCTCATGGGAGGGAGCAGTTCGCCCGGAGCGAGCTTGCCCGCGCCCACGGCGCGCTCCACGCTCGCGGAAATCTCTGCTGCGCGACGACCTTCGATCCGATAGTCTCCTAGCACAAAACAGATTATGCACTAGTGCAATGGAGTTCGCAATGGCTGTTGCGCCGCCCGCCACGTACGAGCAGACCGACCGGACCACCCCCACCCGCGTCCGCGAGCGCGCCTCGTACGACCGCGAGGTCGTGCACGCGATCCTCGACGCGGGCTACGTCTGCCACCTGGGCTTCGTGCGCGACGGGGCGCCGGTCGTCCTGCCGACGCTCTACGGGCGCATCGGCGAGCGCCTCTACGTGCACGGCTCGACGGGCTCGCGACCCCTGCGCGGCGCGGGCCGGGCGGGGGACGCGGGCATGCCGGTCTGCGTGACCGTCACCCACGTCGACGCCCTCGTCCTCGCGCGCTCCGCCTTCCACCACTCCCTCAACTACCGCTCGGTCGTGGTGCACGGGACCGCCCGGCAGGTGACCGAGGAGCAGGAGAAGCGCGCGGCCCTCGACGCCCTGGTGGAGCAGGCCACGCCGGGCCGGTCGGCGGACTGCCGCCCGGCCTCGGCCAAGGAGCTCGCCGCCACGGCCGTGCTCCGCGTCGACCTCGCCGAGGTCTCCGCGAAGATCCGCACCGGGGGCGTCAACGACGAGATCGAGGACCTGCCCCTCCCCCACTGGAGCGGCATCGTCCCCGTGGCCCCCGCGTACGGCACGCCCATACCCGATAAGCACCTCGCGCCCGGCACCCCCGTGCCCGGCTACGTCACCGCTCTCTGACCGGAACCCCGAGCGGGTCACGGAGCGGGTCACCGAGCGGGTCACCGAGCGGCTCCGCCGGCACCGGGGCGGCCGGTCCGCGTGCCTCCGCGGCGGCCAGTGCCGCCACGGCGCACAGCAGGACCGCCGTGCCGAGCGCGGTCGCGGCCGTGAGGTGCTCGCCCAGCAGGGCCACGGCGATGACCGCCGCCGTCACCGGCTCCAGCAGGGTGATCACCGAGACCGTCGTGGCCCGCACCACCACGAGCCCCGCGAAGAACAGCCCGTAGGCCAGCGCCGTCGGCACCGTCATGAGGTAGGCCCCCAGCGCCAGCGTGCGGCCCAGCTGCCGGTCCTGCGGCCACATGCCCTCGGCCGCCGCCAGGGGCAGCAGGCACACGGCGCCGACCACGAAGGAGGTCACGGTCGTGGTGAAGGGATCCGTGGCCCGCTTCTCGCGCTCCAGGATGCGCGCGTAGACGGTCACGACGGCGTATCCGGCGGCGGAGAGCAGCGCGAGCGCCACCCCCGCCGGGCGCACCGCGCCCGTGCCGTCGTTGCCCAGCATCAGCACGGCCAGTCCGGCGCACGCGCCGCCGACGGCCGTGACGCCTCCGGCGCCGAGCCGTTCCCCCATGAGCAGCCGGCCGCCGAGGGCGACGAGGACGGGCGAGGCGCCCAGGGTGACCACGGTGCCGACGGCGATCCCGGTCGCCTCCACGGCCGCGAAGTAGGCCGTCTGGAAGACCGTCAGGCCGACGCCCGTGATGAGGACGCGCGCCGTTCTGCGCGGCCACGTCTCGTGGGGCCGGACGGCGCGGTCGCGCGTACGGGCCGCGCGGCGCCGCATCAGGAACCGGGCGGCCAGCAGCAGGACGAGACCGCCCGCGGTGCGCCAGAAGGTCAGCGCGGCCGGGCCGAGGCCGCTGCTGTCCATGAGGAGGTCGGCGGTGGCGCCGGTGGTCCCCCAGGAGGCGGCCGCGACGGCCACGTAGAGCAGACCGCGGCCGACGGACATGCCGTCTGCCGGATCCGGCGAGGCCAAGGGGGTTGACGAGGACGAGGGGGCCGGGCCGGCCTGAAGGTGCTCGGGCCGCCCGGTGGCCGGGCAGGACGAAGGAGCGGAACGGGGCATGACTGTTCTCCCGCGGAAGACGTGAAGTGATCGCTGGTCCCTCGTGCGGGCAGCGGCGATCCGCCCGGGGGCTCCACCCCGGGCCCGGTCTTCCGGGTGCGGCCGCCCGCGCTAGGCGGCGGGAGGCGGCAGAACGGTCTTGTGCATGATCGTCACCCTAGGCGGGGCGGGTTCCGGCGGGCAACTCCCCCTGGCCGTCGGCATCCGCCGCGGAGCCCGCCGCTGCGCCCTCACCCTGCGCCACCAGCGTCGCGGCGGCCTTCTTGGGCGTGGAGGACTGGGCGATGAAGGCGCCCACCAGCACCAGGGCGCCGCCGGCGATCTGCGGCAGCGAGAGGTGCTCGCCGAGCAGCACCCAGGCCAGCACCGTGGCGACCACCGCCTCCAGGCAGGCGACCACGCCCGCCACCTGCGGCGAGAGCCTGCGCACGGCGAGCACGCCGGTGGCGTAGGCGGCCACCGTGGCGATCAGCACGACCCAGGCGAGGAGGAGGACGGCGGGCACCTCCGTCCCGCTGATCCCGGCGCTTCCGGCGAGGACGGACCAGTCCATGCCCCAGGGGCGGGCGACGACCGTGAGGACCAGGGCCCCGATCAGCAGTCCGTAGGCGATGACGCCGATGGGGTCGGCGGGCTCCTCGCCCTCGGCCCCGTGGTCGGACAGCACGAAGTAGCCGACCTGGCAGCAGGCGGCGCCGAGGGCCAGCATCAGGCCCACGGCGTCGAAGCCCATGCCCGACCAGACTTCCACCACGCACGCGAGCCCGGCGACGGCGAGCGCCACGCCCACGGCCGCGGCACGGCTCACCGGACGGCGCTGCACGAAGCGCACCCAGCCGAGCAGGAGCGCCGGGCCGAGGTATTCGACGAGCAGGGCCACGCCGACCGGGATCCGGGATATCGCACCGAAGTAGCATGCCTGGACGCCGGCGACGGCCAGCAGGCCGAAGCCGGCCAGGAGAGCGGGGCGGCGGGTGACGAGGGCGCGGTGACGCCAGGCGACCGGCAGCAGGACCAGGGCGGCGCCGGCCGCCCGCAGCCACACCACGTGGAGCGGGTCGAGACCCGCCTGGATCAGCGGCTTGGCCGCAACACCGGAACCGCCGAACGCGAGCGCGGAGACCAGGGCGAGGCCCAGGCCTGCGCTTCTCTCCTGAGAGGCATGCATCGGGTCATCATGCCAGCAGATGACAGGAGCGTCACCCCCGGACACTCCTGACAGGTTTCGGGTCCCCGGCGCACCGACGGATCACCGCGCCCCCGGCGCAACTGATGCGGGTCCTCCGGGACTCACGAGGCGTCGAGCCGGGCCGCGAGCGCCTCCGTGTCGACTCCGGCCCGGCGCATGACCTCCGCCGCGCGGCACCGGTGGTCCAGGGCGAGCATCGCGAGGAGGTCCGTCCCTTCCGCGCGGGCGTCGCCCCGCGCACGGGCCCGGGTGAACGCGCCGTCCATGGCGGCGGCCGCGGCGGGCGACCAGCCGGGCGCCCGGCAGCCGAGGAGGACGGGCAGCGAGCCGGAGTCCTCGACGGTGCCGCTCCAGCGCAGCCCGTAGCCGATGGTGCGCTGGACGAGGTAGCCGAGCAGCCGTACGGTCCGGCCGGGGCTCCCGCCGTCCACGGCGCGGCACACCTCGGGGTCCGACTCCATCAGGGTGTGGAGCAGGTGGGCGGTGTCGGTCTGCCGGTCGCCGTCCCGCACGGCGCGCCTGCGGGCACCCGCGACCGCCGCTGCCAGTTCGGCGCTGAACAGGCCCTCTCGGGCGACGTCCGTCGCCCCCGTATCTCCCACGCGGCTTTGCACCCTCCCACCCCATCAGTCACGATCCGCCGGGTCATCCCCGTGGGGAAGCATTCGCGCATCCCACGGGGGTTGGGTACGGGCCGCCGTTCCTCCTCCTTGAGGAGGACGGGCGCGGAACCGTTCTCAGGGGCGTTCCCCGCCCCGGCGCGGCCCGGAGCGTTCCGATCGGGCGTCCCAAACCGCCCGCTTCTCCCCTGGTCAAAGCTCACTTTCGCGTTCCAGCGTCCCGAAGTGCCGGGATTTCGTGGCGGCCGGGACACATGACCCCGCAAGCTCGGGTGGTCCACGCGCCACATCCAACGATCTGGTGCATATGGAGAGATTCGGGGTGTGCCGGGCGGCGGCACCGACATGAAGGAGCACCTTTCTTGACCACGCACCTCAGGCATGGCTCCGGCCCGCGGACGTTACTGGCGCTGATGGCGGCACTGTGCGGGATCATCGGGGCCACCGCGTTCGGTACGACCCCGGCGGCAGCAGCCGACCAGCGTCACGCGATCTACGCCATCGCGCACCGGGTCGACACCCTGGACGGCGTGGACGCCGCGCTCGACCACGGCGCCAACGCCATCGAGATCGACGTCTGCGCCTGGTGGAATCCGAACGAATGGCGCGCCTATCACGACTGCTCCTCGGCCGGTGACGACCGGCGGGGCCCCAGCTTCGACAGCATGATCGACCGCATCGTCTCCAACGCCGACGCAGGTCGCCGGCCGGCGCTGGTCTGGCTGGACATCAAGGACCCGAACTACTGCGGAGAAGCGCAGAACCGCGGGTGCAGCGTCGCCGGACTGCGCGACAAGGCGCAGAGGCTGACGGCCGCCGGGATCCAGGTGCTCTACGGCTTCTACGAGTACCACGGCGGCAGCACCCCGGACGTCGGCGGCAGGGGCTGGAAGAGCCTGGAGGGCAAGCTCGGCAAACTGGAGGGCATCACCACGACCGGGACCCGCGATCAGGTCCGCAGCGCCTTCGACCGGTCCGGTTCCGGATTCCCGGCCGGTCGCCGGGTGATGGACTACGGCGACGGCAACATCCCCAACGGGTTCGGCAACTGCACCGAAGCCGCCCGCAACACCTGCGCGGAACTGAAGAAGGGCGCCGCGGACCGTGCCGCCGGACAGCTCGCGGCCACACTGTCCTGGACGACCACCTACAACGATCCGTGGTACGTCGACAAACTGCTGGGCGATGCGCGCGTGGACGGCATCATCGCGGGCTACGGCAACTTCACCGGAGAGCACGAGTACGACAGCGGCTGGCAGTGCGCCAACGCCGTCAACCTCATCCGCGACTGGGTGAACCGCCACAGCTCCACCCACCGCATGGCCACCAGCGGTGACCGCCTGTTCAGGTAGCGGACCGCCCCGGGCCGGGGCCGTACCGCCCCGGCCCGGGGCCACATTTCGTGAATTGGCCCTGGCCTGCGGGTTCTTCACGCCCGTAGCGTCCTGCCATGCGTATTCGAATCGTCGACGCCTTCACCGACCGCCCCTTCGCCGGCAACCCGGCCGGGGTCGTCCTCTTCGACTCCGGGGAGTTCCCCGACGACGACCGGCTCCAGCGGATCGCCGCCGAGGTCAACCTCTCCGAGACCGCCTTCGCCCGCCCGCTCGCCGACGCCTCGCAGGGCGCGGACTGGGCGCTGCGCTGGTTCACGCCCCTCACCGAAGTCGACATGTGCGGCCACGCCACGCTCGCCACCGCGCACGTCCTGCACACCACGGGCACCGCCACCGGCACCGTCCGCTTCGCCGCTCGCTGCGGCGTCCTCACCGCCACCGCGCACGAGGACGGCTCGATCACGCTGGACTTCCCGACCGCACCGATCACCCCGGTCGCCCTCCCCGAAGGGGTGACGGAAGCCCTGGGCGCCGAGGTCCTCAGCACCTACGACACCGGTCCGCACATCGGCGACCTGGTGGTCGAGGTCGCCGACGAGAAGACCGTACGGTCCCTGGCGCCCGACATCCGCGCCCTCGGCCGGCACTCGCGCCGGGGCATCATCGCCACCGCCCCGGCCGAGGACCCGGCGCGCGGCTACGACTACGTCTCGCGCTGCTTCTTCCCGAACGTCGGCATCGACGAGGACCCCGTCACCGGCAGCGCGCACACCGCGCTCGCCCCCTTCTGGTCCGGGCGGCTGGGCCGCGACGACCTGACGGGCCTCCAGGCCTCCGCCCGGACCGGCCTCGTGCGGACCGGCCTGCGCGGCGACCGCACGCTGCTGACCGGCTCCGCCGTCACCGTCATCGAGGGCGACCTGCTCGCGTAGGCGGGAGCGACAACGAGGACGGGCTCGGGGACGGGTAAGGAGACCGGACCGGGAAGCGGCGTCAGGCCGTGGGCAGCCAGCCCACCTTGCCCGCGAGCAGCGCGTAGCCGACGAACGCCACGATGTCGATCAGCGCGTGCGCGGCCACCAGCGGCCCGACCCGCCCCCACCGCCGGTAGAGCAGGACGAAGACCACGCCCATCACCATGTTCCCGATGAACCCGCCGACGCCCTGGTAGAGGTGGTACGAACCGCGCAGCACGGCGCTCGCCGCCAGTGCCGCCGCCGGGGTCCAGCCCAGCTGTCCCAGCCGGCGCAGCAGGTACCCGACGACCACGACCTCCTCCAGGACCGCGTTCTGCACGGCGGAGGCGACGAGGACGGGGATCTTCCACCACAGGTCGGGCAGCGACTCCGGCACCACCGTCAGGTTGAAACCCGCGGCCCGGGCACCGAGGTAGAACAGCAGGCCGGTGCCGCCGATGGCGGCCGCCACCCCCGTACCGCGGGTCAGGTCGAAACCGGGGCGGTCCCGGTCGAGACCGACCGCGCGCAGGCCCGGCACGCCCTCGCGCAGCAGCAGGTGCGCCACCAGGAACACGGGGACCAGCGCCGTCGCGATGCCGAACACCTGCCAGGACAGGTCGAGCCAGGGGCGGCCGGGTGCGTGCGAGGCGTTGAGGTTGGCGGCCTGGTCCCTGAGCCCGCCCGGCCTGGTGAGCGCGCCCACGAAGCTGATCAGGGACGACACCGCGCTGGCCCCGAGCGACAGCGCCAGGACCAGGAACGTCTCGCTGCGCAGGGTGCGGCGCCAGGCGGCTTCGCCGGGCGCCGGTCCGGTCCGGGCTCCGGGCAGGATGCCGTCCTCGCCCTGCGCGTTCTGCCGCACCTGTACCTCCGCTTCCTCCCGCCCCGGCGGCGGGGCGACGCTCCGCCGGCCGCCGCTCGTGCCGGCCGCCGCCGTCACAGCTTGCCCGACGCCCCCCGGCCGGTGGGCCAGGGGGTGCGGGAGGGGAGGACGTGTCAGTCGCCGGGGCCGGCCGGCCAGGTGTGCACGGGCGCACCGGTGCGCATCAGCTCGCAGTAGCGCCGGGTGGTGACGACCAGCGCCTTGTGACGGTCCATGCCGTGCTCCAGCGCCCGGTGGTAGGCCGCGGCCTGCCAGGACGCCCCGTTGGTGCGGCTCCGGCAGCGGCCCTCGATGACCCCGAGGTAGCGGTCGCGGTCGGAGGGCTCCACGCCCCAGGCGTCCAGCCCGGCCGCCGCGAGCGGCAGCAGCTCCTCCTGGACGAGCCGGACGGCCGGCCTGCGCTCCAGCGTGCCCGCCCGGCCCGCCTTCGGCCAGCGCAGCCAGGCGTCGATGCCGTGCCGGCAGGCCGCGTCGAAGTTCTCCGCGGCGACGCGGAACGGCAGCCTGGTCCACACCGGCCGCGGCTCCTCGGCGAGCGCCCTGACCAGCCCGTAGTAGAAGGCGGTGTTGGCGATGACGTCGGTGACGGTGGGGCCGGCGGGCAGCACGCGGTTCTCCACCCGCAGGTGCGGTACGCCGTCGGCGACCCCGTAGACCGGCCGGTTCCAGCGGTAGACCGTCCCGTTGTGCAGCGTCAGCTCGTGCAGCATCGGCACCCCGCCCTCCTCCACGACGCGCACCGGATCCTCGTCGTCGGAGATCGGCAGCACCGGTGGGAAGAAGCGCAGGTTCTCCTCGAACAGCTCATATGCAGAATCGATCCAGCGCTCCCCGAACCAGGTGCGCGGCCGCACCCCCTGAGCCGTGAGCTCGGGCGGGCGGGTGTCGGTGGACTGGACGAACAGCGGCGGACGGGACTCGCGCCACAGCTCCCGGCCGAAGAGGAAGGGCGAGTTGGCCCCGACGGCGATCTGCGCCGCCGCCACCGCCTGCGCGGAGTTCCACACGGCGGCGAACCGCCCGGGCGTCACCTGCAGGTGCAACTGCACGGACGTGCACGCGGCTTCGGGAGCGATCGACTCCGCGGTGCACGTCAGCCGCTCGACGCCCTCGATGTCGATCGTGAAGTGCTCGCCCCGCGCGGCCACCACCTGCGCGTTCAGCATGGCGTAGCGCTCGTCCGCCGAGAGGTTCGCCGAGA
Source organism: Streptomyces roseifaciens (assembly GCF_001445655.1). NCBI lineage: Bacteria > Bacillati > Actinomycetota > Actinomycetes > Kitasatosporales > Streptomycetaceae > Streptomyces > Streptomyces roseifaciens. The sequence continues at coordinate 16,637 of NZ_LNBE01000002.1, read as the reverse complement.
CCAGGTGACGGTCCTCCAGGGTCGGCAGAATACCGATCATCACGATCCCGGAATCGACCTCCATGGCCTTCCGGTCGGCATAGGAGAGAGTCGTCCGCAACTCCTCGGCAAGCTGGTCCAGGACGCTCCCGGACAGCCGGTGCGGAACAATATTCACTTCCAGGTTGAACCGGCCGAGTTCGGTCTGGAAATCACCGCTCGCGATACGCTCGAGCACTTCGGCGTTCACCATGCTCGGCATCCCGTCGGCCCCCGCGAGATTCAGCTCGATCTCCAGGCCCATGAGATTCCTGGGACGGTCGAAACGCTTCTCTTCCAGCAGTCTCCCCAGCGCTTCCAGGCACTGCCGGAGCTTTGCCCGGTGGCGCTGTCGGTCGGCGAGGTCGACGCCCCCGGCCACGACCTTGTCCCCCATCGCAGGGTCCCTCCTCACGTGGGTCGTCGCGGCGCGGGCCGCTCGCGTCACGGTCGATGATGCCCAGCCAATGTGATCGATAACGCCCCGCCGGGACCACATACCCGCTACGCTCTCGGCAACGCATCCGGTGGCACATTCCGTCGGCATGATGGATCACCGCGCTTTGCCGATAGCGCAGGTGCAGCGCCGGCGATAGCGCTGGTGATAAACACCGACGAGATTCGGCCTACCCTGCTCGGGGCACAATACGAGGTGGCGTGGCCCTACTCGGCACAGAATCACCGAAATCACCCTCGGATGAGGCCCTGATATCCCCTTGCCGGAAATACCGGCGACAGCTAGCCGAAACACCATGTGAACACGTGTCGTATAAACTTCGGGGACGAGGCGGAGAGTAGGCGCCACGGCCCCGGCAGCCGGTAAGGTCCCGGCCCCCCTCTGACCCCGCACGCCGACAGCGTCGTCCGCACCCTGCCCAAGCACCACGTGTCTCCGAAGTGAGAGGCGACCCACCATGCCGCTGCATGTCCCCCTTGCCCCTGCGCCTGCCCTGCGCAGTGTTCTGAGCGCCCTCGGCTCCCCCTCAGCCGTCCGCGAGGCCCGTACTCCGTCGCTGAAGGCCGCGCAAGGGCCGCTGACCCCCGAACTCCCGCTGCCCGTCCACGTCCTGGAGCAGACGGCGGGCCGCGGCGGCGCACCGCGCAGCCGGCTCACCGGCTGGCGGTTCCCGATCCGCGGCTCCGAGCGCGTGGTGGCCGCGGGCGAGACGGTGCAGACCGCGGACGGCTGGGCGTTCTCACACTTCTGCGAGGGCCCCTACCTCGTCTCCACGGAACGCGCACTGCGGCAGGCGGAGGCTCTTCCGACGCCGTACCAGCCCCGGCTGCTGTCCGTACCCGGGCTCTACATGCTCACGCTCTGGCTGCACGGGGACATCGCCGCCGACCCCGCCTCGGGCCTGCCCGGCCCGGGTGACCTGCTCGTACCGCTCGCACCGGCGCCGCCGGGGATCGCCGCGCACCGCCCGCACCGCTTCGCCGAGTTGATGCCGGTCCTCACGCTCCGCCTGACCCCCGCCCCGCTGCTGAAGACCCCCGCTTGAGGAGCCGCTCCGGCGGTCCGACACCCCCCCTTCCTTCCCCGGCGCCCCGCGGCCTTTCCGCCGCGGGGCGCACACATGTACTCACCCTCCCGGACTAGCCCACTCCGACCACCGGTAACCACCCGGCCGGACGGTCATGTTGGAAGCAACCGCCCGCATGGGTGATGCGTCTCCAACGAGTAAGGAGCGCTGCCGGGAAATCCCTGCGGAATCACGCCCGTGGGGCAACACTGGTATCGACCAACCGATTCGCCAACGGGGGGCGGCATGAACACCGAATCGAGCCGCAGGACAGCCACCACATCACAGCGAAAGAACCTTCCCATGTGCCAGCACCAGCCCACGTGCCCCTCAGCCGACTCCGCCGACCGGGAAGCCGCGCACCTCGTGGCGCACCACCCCGAGCAGGGCTGGAGTCTGCTGTGCAACGGAGTCCTGCACTTCGAGGACACCGGTGAGCTGCTGCCGGACGGCCAGATCATCGCGCCGCACCGGCCGCTGGACACGGGAAACGTGGTGACCGCTGCCTGAGCTCACGCACCACCGCACTCAGCACCAGAGCACTACAGCGCTCACACACCGCACCACAGGAACGCCGCACCACAGGAAACACCGCACCACCCGCACGCAAAGGGGCCGGCCCGGCGAAATCGCCGAACCGGCCCCGACTTGTGCCGGGCCTCACCCGAGGCCCACGGCTCCGTCAGCCGTCGTAGTCCTCCAGCGGCGGGCAGGAGCACACGAGGTTGCGGTCGCCGTACGCACCGTCGACACGGCGCACCGGCGGCCAGTACTTGTCGGCGGCCGAGACCCCGGCGGGGAAGACGGCCTCCTCACGGCTGTAGGGGTGCTCCCACTCGCCCGCCACGGACGCGGCGGTGTGCGGGGCGTTCCGCAGCGGGTTGTCGTCCTTGCTCCACTCCCCCGAGCCGACCTTCTCGATCTCGGCGCGGATCGCGATCATCGCCTCGCAGAAGCGGTCCAGCTCGGCGATGTCCTCGCTCTCCGTGGGCTCGATCATCAGGGTGCCGGCCACGGGGAAGGACATGGTCGGCGCGTGGAAGCCGTAGTCGATGAGCCGCTTGGCGACGTCGTCGACGCTCACACCGGTCGCCTTGGTCAGCGGCCGCAGGTCGACGATGCACTCGTGGGCCACCAGGCCGTTCGGGCCGGTGTAGAGCACGGGGTAGTGCGGCTCCAGGCGCTTGGCGATGTAGTTGGCGCCGAGCACCGCCACCTGCGTGGCGCGCTTGAGGCCCTCGCCGCCCATCAGCCGGACGTACGCCCAGGAGATCGGCAGGATGCCGGCCGAGCCCCACGGCGCCGCGGAGATCGGGCCGACGCCCGTCGCCGGGCCGGCGGTGGGCTGCAGCGGGTGGTTGGGGAGGTACGGCGCGAGGTGCGCGCGGACGGCGACCGGGCCGACGCCGGGACCGCCGCCGCCGTGCGGGATGCAGAAGGTCTTGTGCAGGTTCAGGTGCGAGACGTCGCCGCCGAACTTGCCCGGCTCCGCCAGGCCCACCAGGGCGTTGAGGTTGGCGCCGTCCACGTAGACCTGGCCGCCCGCCTCGTGCACGGCCGCGCAGATGTCGGCGACGTGCTCCTCGAAGACGCCGTGCGTCGACGGGTAGGTGATCATCAGTACGGCCAGCTCGTCGCGGTACTGCTCGATCTTGGCGTGCAGGTCCTGGGCGTCGACCTCGCCGTCGTCGGCCGTCTTGACCACGACGACCTTCATGCCGGCCATCACGGCGCTGGCGGCGTTGGTGCCGTGCGCGGAGGACGGGATCAGACAGACGGTGCGCTGCTCGTCGCCGTTGGCGCGGTGGTAGGCGCGGACGGCCAGCAGGCCGGCGAGCTCGCCCTGGGACCCGGCGTTCGGCTGGATCGAGACCTTGTCGTAGCCGGTGACCGCGGCGAGCCGCTCCTCCAGCTCCGTGATGAGCGTGACGTAGCCCCCGGCCTGCTCGACCGGCGCGAAGGGGTGCAGCGCGCCGAACTCGGGCCAGGTGACCGGCTCCATCTCGGTCGTGGCGTTGAGCTTCATGGTGCACGAGCCGAGCGGGATCATGCCGCGGTCCAGGGCGTAGTCCCGGTCGGCGAGGCGGCGCAGGTAGCGCAGCATGGCCGTCTCGGAGCGGTGCTCGTGGAAGACCGGGTGCGTGAGGTAGTCACCGGTGCGCAGGAGGGCCTCGGGGAGCGCCTCGGCGGCCACCGCGTCGAGCGCCTCGACGTCGCCGGCCACCCCGAACGCGGCCCAGACGGAGTCCAGGTGGGCGCGGGTGGTGGTCTCGTCGCAGGCGATGCCCACGTGGTCGGCGTCCGTCAGGCGCAGGTTGACGCCGCGCTCGCGGGCGGCCTCGACGACCTCGGCGGCCCGGCCCGGGACGCGCGCGGTCAGGGTGTCGAAGTAGGCGCCGTGCACGAGCTCGACGCCCCCGGCGCGCAGGCCCTCGGCGAGGATCGCCGCGTAGCGGTGGGTGCGGCGGCCGATGGCGGCCAGGCCCTCGGGGCCGTGGTAGACGGCGTACATGCCGGCCATGACGGCGAGGAGCACCTGGGCGGTGCAGATGTTGCTGGTGGCCTTCTCGCGGCGGATGTGCTGCTCGCGGGTCTGCAGGGCCAGGCGGTAGGCCTTGTTGCCGTCGGCGTCGACGGAGACGCCGACGAGGCGGCCGGGAAGGCTGCGGGCGTACTGCTCGCGCACGGCCATGAAGCCGGCGTGCGGGCCGCCGAAGCCCATCGGGACGCCGAAGCGCTGGGTGGTGCCGACCGCGATGTCCGCGCCGAGCTCGCCGGGCGAGGCCAGCAGGGTCAGGGCGAGCAGGTCGGCGGCGACGGTGACGATCGCGCCGAGCTCGTGGGCGCGCTCGATGACCGGGCGGAGATCGCGCACGGCGCCGGAGGCTCCGGGGTACTGCAGGAGGACGCCGAAGACACCGCGCTCGGCGATCTCGTCCGGGATGCCCGCGCTCAGGTCGGCGACGACGACCTCGACACCGGTCGGCTCCGCGCGCGTCTCGATCACGGCGATCGTCTGCGGCAGCGTGTCGGCGTCGATGAGGAAGACGCCCTTCTTGACCTTGCCGACACGGCGGGCCAGGGCCATGGCCTCGGCGGCCGCGGTGCCCTCGTCGAGGAGGGAGGCGCCGGAGGTGGGCAGCCCGGTGAGGTCGGCGACGACGGTCTGGAAGTTGAGCAGGGCCTCCAGGCGGCCCTGGGAGATCTCCGGCTGGTACGGCGTGTAGGCCGTGTACCAGGCGGGGTTCTCCATGACGTTGCGCAGGATCACCGGCGGGGTGAACGTGCCGTGGTAGCCGAGGCCGATCATCGGGGCGAGGACCTCGTTGCGGTCGGCGAGCGTCCGCAGTTCGGCGAGGACCTCGGCCTCGCTGCGGGCCTCCGGCAGGGCCAGGGCGCCCACGCTCTTGATCACTTCCGGCACGGCGGCGGCAGTGAGCTCGTCCAGCGACCCGAAGCCGACCTGGGCGAGCATCTTGGCCTGGGCCTCGGCGTCGGGACCTATGTGGCGGCGCTCGAACGGGGTGTCCCGCTCCAGGTCGGAAAGGGCGATGCGGTGGGCAGTCATCTGCGGAGGCCTCCTGGTCGTTGCGACCTGCGAGGGGTACCACGGCGCGGGTACCCGGACGGCCTCCCCCTCTGTCATCTCAACCTGAGAGCTTCACCGGACCGCAGCGCACGGCCCGGCTTTCACCGTCGGTGAGGAAGGGCTTCGGCGCTTGACCGCCCGAGCCCGCCCTGCTTTCCAGAGTGACCTCGTCCGTGCGGTACGGGTGCCTGAGAGATTCCGGGGAGGATTTGCTCCTTCGGCGCCTCCATCGGCCCCACTGGAGTGGGCTTCCGGAGGACTCTCCCGCACGGATTCTGCGGCCATTCGCCAGCCTACCAGCGCGGCTTTCCCGCCGGATCTCCCGAGTGGCCGCTTCTCGCTTTGTGTTTTTACGTGGGGGGAGGTGCCGAAACAGGGAGGAACCGTGCAGAGCGACATCGATCCCCGGAGCCTGATCGGACGGAAGGTATTCGACCGCGACGGGGCGAAGATCGGCACGGTGGACGAGGTCTATCTCGACGACGCCACGGGGGAACCGCTGTGGGCGGCCGTACGCACCGGTTTCTTCCGGCGGGACACCTTCATCCCCCTGGCGACCAGCGAGGCCTCCGGAGAGAGCCTGCGCACGGCGTACGACCGAGCACTGATCAAGGAAGCCCCCGACTTCGGCGTCGGCCGCCACCTCTCACCCGAGCAGGAACTGCAGCTCTACCACCACTACCGACTGGACATCCCGGGCTCGGGCCGGGTGGCGGGGTCGGACCCGGGACCGGGAACGGGGCGGGGGACGGGATCCGCGCCGGGACCGGCATCCGGCCCGGGATCGGCATCCGGCCCGGGACCGGAGCCGCGCTCCGGACCGAGCCCGGGATCGGGATCGGGATCGGGATCGGCGTCCGCCGGCCCCCCCGGCGCCGGCCGGTCCGGTCCGTCCGCCGGCGGATCAGCAAGCTGATCCGCCCCCGGCTCCTGACGTACGAGGGACAGCGGCTCCCCCGGCTCCAGCGCGGGGTCGTCGACCGCGAACGTCCGCACCCGGCCCGGCTCCGACCAGGGCTGTTCGAACCGCACGGTGACCCGGCCGACGCCGCTGCCCTGCACCCACCCCGCCCCGTACTCGGCGTGCCGCACGTCCAGCCCCGGCAGCCAGCGCCGCGGCTTCACCTCCGCGCCCGCCGTCTCCCCCTGCGCCTCTCCCGGCCCCTGTGGCGCCTCCGCCGCGCCTGCCGCGCCCGCCGCAGCTGTCGTACCTGCCGCACCCGCGGCAGCGGCGGCGGCCTGCGCGAAGAGGTCCTCCTGGGTGTAGTCGGCGAGCCCGCTGACCCCGACGCCGAGCAGCCGGACCCCGGCCGTGGTGTCCACGCCGTCGATCAGCCGGGCCGCGGCCTCCTTGACCACCGCGGGGTCGTCCGTCGGGCCGCGCAGCGTCTCCGAGCGGGTCAGCGTCGAGAAGTCGTAGCTGCGCACCTTGATGACCACGGTCCGCCCGGACCGGCCGGCGGCCCGCAGCCGCTGCACGCACCGCTCGGCGAGCCGGGAGATCTCCGTCTGCACCCGCGACCGGTCGGTCAGGTCCTCCTCGAAGGTGTCCTCCACGGAGACGGACTTGGCGTCCCGGTCGGCGACGACGGGACGGTCGTCATGCCCGGTGGCCAGGGCGTACAGCCCCGCGCCGTGCGCCTTGCCCAGGAGCCGCACGAGCTCCGCCTCGCCCGCCTCACCCGTCTCCGCGACGGTGGTGATGCCGGCCCGGCGCAGCGTCTCGGCGGTGGCCGGGCCGACGCCCGGAATGGCGCGCACGGACATGGGGCCCAGCAGCTCCAGCTCGGTGCCCGGCTCGATGAGCACGAGGCCGTCGGGCTTGGCCTCCTCGGAGGCGATCTTCGCGAGCATCTTGGAGCCGGCGAGCCCCACCGAGCCGCTGAGCCCCGTGGCCGCGCGGATGTCCCGCCGCAGGCGCTCGCCCACGGCCCGCACGGCCGCCGAGGTGGGCTCGACGCCTCCGGCTTCCAGGTCCACGAACGCCTCGTCGAGGCTCAGCGGCTCCACCAGCGGCGACAGCTCGCCGAGCAGGCCCATGACCACTTCGCTGATCTCGCGGTAGAGCGAGAACCGCGGGGTGAGGTAGGCGGCATTGGGGCACAGCCTGCGGGCCTGGGCCGTGGCCATCGCGGAGCGGATGCCGAAGACCCTGGCCTCGTACGACGCGGTGGCCACCACGCCGCGCGGGCCGATCCCGCCCACCACGACGGGTTTCCCGCGCAGGCTGGGCTTGGCCGCCTGCTCGGCCGCAGCGTAGAAAGCATCCATGTCGAGATGCAGGATGGTCGGCGCGCCTCTCACGACACCGATGCTGCCGCATGCCACTGACAATCGCACGCACGTACGACCGGCTGGGTCGCCACGTACACCCGGCCGGAGCGGTCCCACACGGCGGGCCGCAGTCCTGCGGCGGTCAGCCGACGCGGTTGCGGCGGCGGGCCAGCTCGTCGGAGGGGTTGGGGCGGATCAGCGTCTCGCCCGTGTCCACCCGCTCGCCGTGCAGCTGGGACAGGGCGCTCTCGACATCGCGCCACACGACGCCCACGGCGATCCCGAAAACGCCCTGACCGCCCTGGAGGAGATCGACGACCTCGTCGGGCGAAGTGCACTCGTACACCGTGGCACCGTCGCTCATCAGCGTCATCCGGGGCAGGTCGGCCATGCCGCGCGAGCGCAGGTGCTGGACGGCCGTGCGGATGTTCTGCAGGGACACCCCGGTGTCCAGCAGCCGCTTCACGATCTTGAGGACCACCACGTCCCGGAAGCTGTAGAGCCGCTGGGTGCCGGAGCTGTGCGCGGGGCGCACGCTCGGCTCCACCAGGCCCGTGCGCGCCCAGTAGTCGAGCTGGCGGTAGGTGATGCCCGCCGCTGCGCACGCCGTCGGTCCGCGGTAGCCGATCAGATCGGCCTCCGGGCCTCGCGGTGCGGTGACCTCCACCGGAGTGGCATGACGGGGTGCCGGTTCGACCGCTCCCCCGAACAGCGGATACGGACTGCCGACCGCCGTCCCGTCGCCCATGCTTCTCACGCCGACCTCCGTCCTTGACCTGCCCTCTCGACGGTAGGCAGTCACCCGGGGTGCGTCAACGATCGCCACACTCGGCACGCCGAGTGATAATCACCCAGAGAGTGGTTTTGCGTGCCTCTGTGCCGGGAAGGGCTAATCGGATGCGCTGCGGCGAGCCGTCACACAGGGCCGCGGCCGGCTCACTGACTGCTGGTGCCGAAGTCCTCCGGCGAGATCTGGTCGAGGAACTCGCGGAACTTCTCGACCTCGTCCTCCTGCTCGTCCGGGATGGCGATCCCGGCGTCGTCCAGCACCCCGTCGCTGCCGTAGATCGGCGTGCCGGTGCGCAGAGCGAGCGCTATGGCGTCGGACGGCCGGGCACTGACCTCCACGCCGCTGGCGAAGACGAGCTCCGCATAGAAGACACCCTCGCGCAGGTCCGTGATGCGGACCTCCGTGAGCTGCTGGCCGACCGCTTCCAGCACGTCCTTGAAAAGGTCGTGGGTCAGCGGACGGGCCGGGGCCATGCCCTGCTGGGCGAAGGCGATGGCCGTAGCCTCTCCCGGTCCGATCCAGATCGGGAGGTAGCGGTCGCCTCCCACTTCACGCAGGAGCACGATCGGCTGGTTGGAGGGCATTTCCACCCGGACACCCACGACATCGAGCTCGTTCACACAGCAACCCTAGGACGTGCCCGGCAGGTTTGGGTAGTCGGGCACTCGCCGGTCAGTGCGAGCCCGCGTGCAGCGCGGCCTGCACGAGCGCCGCGTGCAGGCGCACGGAGAGCGTGGCGAGCTCGCGCGTGGTGGCCTCGGCATGGGCCCTGGTCTGCGGATTGCGGTGCCGCCGCAGCGGTGCGACCACCTGTTCGACCAGGCCGGCCTGACGGTCGGCGGCGGCCTTCATGGCGCGAAGATGCCGTGGCTCCAGACCGAAACGGCCCAGGTCGGCGACGAGGCGCGCCACGGCCACCGCATCGGCGTCGAATCCGCCGTCCGGGTGCGCGGTGACCAGCCCGTACGACTCCCACTCCACCAGCTCACCCTCCGTGACACCGGTGGCACTCAGCATTTCCTCCCGGCCGATCCGTGCGGCCGGAGAGGGCACGGGCGCCCCGAGCTCGGCACCCGCGAGCACGGCGGCCTCGCCGATCGCGGCGTCCGGACCGGCCTCCTGGCCGTGGTCGGCCAGGAGGGCGGTATCACGGGGCTTCGCGGGGGCGGGCAGCTGCGGCGCCTCGCCCCGGGCCCGCGCCTCGAGGTGCTCCTTGATGACCCGCAGCGGAAGGTAGTGATCGCGCTGCATGCGCAGCACGCAGCCGAGCCGCTCCACGTCCTCCGTACTGAACTTGCGGTATCCGGACGGCGTGCGCTGCGGCTCCACCAGGCCCTCCGCCTCCAGGAAACGAATCTTGGAGATGGTGACCTCGGGGAACTCCTCACGCAGCAGGTTGAGCACCGTACCGATGCTCACCAGCCGTCCCTCCGCGCCGGCGGCTCCGGGTGACCCGGTGCCGCCTGACGGTGTTCGAAGCATGGCCCTTCCTAGCGTCCCCCCGGACGGAGCCCGGGGGGAAGGTCAGATGCCCCGCTGGCTGCCGTAGAAGACCAGCCGGTACTTGCCGATCTGGACCTCGTCGCCGCTGTTCAGGGGCACCGAGTCGATCCGCTCGCGGTTGACGTAGGTGCCGTTGAGGCTGCCGACGTCGGAAACGGTGAAGCTGCCGTCCTGGGCTCTGCGGAACTCCACGTGCCGGCGGGAGACCGTCACGTCGTCCAGGAAGATGTCACTCTGCGGGTGCCGGCCCGCCGTGGTCAGCTCGCCGTCCAGCAGGAAGCGGCTGCCGGAGTTCGGACCGCGCCGGACCACCAGCAGCGCCGAACCGAGCGGCAGGGCGTCGACGGCCGCCTGCGCCTCCGGAGAGAGCGACGGGATCGGCGTCTGACCCGTGGCCTCGGAGTCGTACGCCTCGAGACCGGAGATCGAGATGGTCGACGTGGTCTCCGAGGCGCGCTCGGCCACGGCACCGGGCCTCAGCGGGGCACCGCAGTTGGAGCAGAACCGGCTCGCCTCGGCGTTCCGGTGGCCGCACCTCGTACATACCGGCAAGGCAGACCCTCCGTGCGCGCTCGAGGTCGCTGGTGCCCCGAAACCTATGCGCCCGGTGGCGGCAGGGTCAACAGCCGACCCGCCCGGAATGTCTCCTCCCGGAGCTCCGACCTGATCCCGGAACAGCGGACGCCCCTCCTGGGCGCCCTCCCGGCCCTCGCCACCCTCAACCGGACGCGACGCGCGGTGGCGGGCGCTGCCACCGTCCTGGCGTGCGCTCTTGCCGAACAACTTCGCAAACAACTTCACGGGCGATTCCCCTTGACCGAAACAGACCCGCCCGTGGGGCAGGACAAAACCTCGATGCACACACCGTCCGACCTGGACATCCATACAACGTCCGTGGTCAACAGACAGTTTCCACCACGCACCCTCGACTTGGTGCGCCGACCCCCCGCAACCTCATGGCCTCCCTCTGAAGCCCGCATGACCGCCCGCCTCACTGCGATGACGACCGAGCGTAGTCAGGCCGCTTCGCCGGGCGCAAGGCGTCCACAATGATCTTCTCAGACCGCCGGACCGTGACGCCCGCCTGCTCCTTCTCCAGCGTCTGCACGACACCGCCGGGGATGTTGAGCGCGGGCTCCAGATCCTGCGGCTTGCCGATCACCTTGAACCGGTAAGGCTGCGAGACCTTCTTTCCATCGATCTCCACCTTCCCCGCCGCGCCCGAAAAATAGGTGTCGGCCGCGATCCGTACGTCATTGATCTGGATGGCCTCGGCACCCGCGGCCCGCAGCTCCTGGAGGGTGTCCAGCAGCTTGTCGGACTCGACGGCGTTCTTGGGGTCGCTCACCGTGAGCTCGATGCCCGGCCCCTGCGCCGCCACCGTGCCGGCGAGGATCGCCAGCTGCTGCTCCTTCTGCGCGGTCTGCTTACGGGCCTCCGCCGCCTGGTTGGAGCTGCTCTCGAGCTCGGTGCGCTGGCTCTCCAGCCGCCGCTTCTCGTCCTCCAGCCGCTTCGTGCGGTTGTCCAGCTCGTCCAGGATCCGTACGAGGTCCTCCTGACGGGCCCCGCGCAGCGCGCTGTTGTCGCTGGTCGACCGGACCTGGATGGCCAGGCCCAGGCCGAGGACGCACAGCAGCACCGCGACGGTGAGCTGTGCCCGCGTCAGCCGCGGCGGCCAGAAGGCCTTGGCCAGGCGCTGACGGCCCGTCACAGGCTCGGCGGCGGTGCCGGCCCCGGACGCGGCGGCGGAGGCCGCAGCGACCCCCTCGGGCCCGGGCTCCGGCTCGGAGGCCGCTTCGGGCCCCGGCTCGCTCCGCGGTCCCGGCTCGGGCGCCGGCTTCCCTTCGGCTCCGGACCCGCTTTCGGGCCCGGGCGCGGCTCCCGGACCGGGAGCCGGCTCGCCTTCCGGAGCGGACTCCGGCCCGGACTCGACGGACTTCTCCGGCTTTCCCGGCTCCTTGGCCTTACCAGCCTTACCAGCCTTATCAGCCTTATCAGCCTTATCAGCCTTACGACCGCTATCAGCCCTACCCGCCTTGCCGGACTTGTCGTCCTCGGCAGTCGGCATACCGGGCGCGCCAGGCTTGGCGGGCTCGGCGGGCTCACCCGCCTTGCCGTCCGTACCCGGCTTCGCCGGCTCCCCGGCGGGAACGTCCTTCTTCTTCGGCTCCTCCGCGGAAGCGGATCCCGGCTCGTCGGGCGTGTTGTCGTCGGTGCTCATCGGCCTCACGCCCGGAAGACGTGCCGGCGGATCGCGGCCGCGTTGGAGAAGATGCGGATGCCCAGGACGACCACCACACCGGTGGACAGCTGGGCCCCCACACCGAGCTTGTCGCCCAGGAAGACGATCAGCGCCGCCACGACCACGTTCGACAGGAAGGACACGACGAACACCTTGTCGTCGAAGATTCCGTCCAGCATCGCCCGGAGGCCGCCGAACACCGCGTCGAGCGCCGCCACGACGGCGATGGGAAGGTAGGGCTCGACCGCCGTCGGCACCACAGGACGGACGACCAGTCCGACCACGACTCCCACGACGAGGCCCAATACGGCGATCACGATGTGCCCTTCCCTGTGTCGGTGGCGCGGCCGGCCGCGCCACCCCCCTGCGGCTGTGCGATACGTACGATCAGGCTCGGTGCGGCGGGCAGCCGGACGTCCCCCTGAGCGGAAATGCTGTAGCGGACCCCGTAGTTCTGCTGCAGAACACGCAGATACTGCCCGTCGACGCTGCGCTGGAAGGCATTCGCAAACTGCTGTCCGTCACCGACCGCCAGCACCGTGTACGGCGGCACCAGCGGTTTGTTGTCCACCAGTATGGCGTCACCCGCGGCCCTGATCGCCGACAGCGCCGTCAGCCGCTGCCCGTTGACCGCGACGGCCTCCGCCCCGGACTGCCACAGGCCGTTGACGATGCGCTGCATGTCACGGTCGCGCACCCGGCCCGTATCGGCGAAGCCGGTGCTCTCGCGCGGACCGCCGCCACCGCTCTGCTTCGTCTGCTTGGCATCGTCCACGACGAGCTTGACCCCGGGGCCCTGCACGGCGGTCGCACCCGCGAGCAGCGACACCACGTCGGCCTTGTCGCCGCCGTGCTCCTCCAGGACGTCACGCTGCTTGGTGCCGACGGCGTTCCGCAGGGTGTCGACATTCTTCTGCAGGGCGTCGGCCGCCGAGGTCTCCCGCTCGATGCGGTCGATGAGCTGCTGGCGCTCCTTGGCCAGCGTCGGTGCCGATATCTGCGCCTGCGCCGCCCCCAGCGTCACCACCACTGCGGCGAGCAGCAGGGCCGCGGCGAGGCCCAGCTTCGCACGCAGCGGGCTCGGCAGCTTGCTGCCGCCCTCCTCCTTGCGCCTGGCCGCCGCCTCCGCGTAACCGTCGTCGAGGCTGTGGTCCATCACATTGGTCAGCAGCGACATGGAGGCATCGGGGCGCGGAGCAGGCGGGACCGTGCTCCGAACGGGGGGCTGCTGCGACATGCCGCACATCGTCGCACGTCGGGGGCGTCGTCTCCCAATGGCCCCACCGGCGCGCCGGACGCGGGATCACTCCGGTATCGGTCCGGCACCGGTCCGGCATCAAGGAGACGACGCCCGCCGGGTCCTGACCCGGCGTCCGCGTCAGCGCCCGGCGCCGTCCACGACCGCCGACCACTCGTCGAGCAGGGCCTGCGCCGAGGAGTCGTCCGGTCCCTCGGCCCACAGGTGGGTCACCGCCTCGGCCGGGTCGGGCAGCACCATGACCCAGCGCCCGTCGGCCTCGACCACCCGTACCCCGTCCGTGGTGTCCACGTGCCGGTCCCCGGCCGCCTCGACCACGGACCTCATCACGAGCCCCTTGACCGCCCACGGGGTCGCGAGGTCGCGGCGGAGCACATGGGCGCGCGGGATGCGAGCGTCTATCTGGCTGAGCGTGAGCTGAGTGCGCGCCACCAGCCCGATGAGGCGGACGAATGCGGCAGTCCCGTCGAAAACGCTGGTGGACTCCGGCACGATGAAGCCGCCGCGGCCGTCCCCGCCGAAGATCGTGGTGTCCGCGCGGCCGACCCTGGTCAGGTCGTCGGGCGAGGTCGTCGTCCACTCGACCTGGGTGCCGTGGTACGCCGCCACCTGCTCGGCGATGCGGGTGGTGGTCACCGGCAGCGCCACCTTGCCGCTGCGCCGCTCGGCGGCCACCAGGTCGAGGAGGACGAGCAGGGCCCGGTCGTCCTCCACAATCCGGCCGCGCTCATCGACGAGGGAGATCCGCTCGCCCACCGGGTCGAACCGCACGCCGAACGCGGCGCGGGCCGAGGCCACGATCTCGCCGAGCCGGACGAGGCCGGAGCGCCGGTCGTCCGCGGTCTCGGTGGGACGGGACTCGTCGAGCCCGGGGTTGATGGTGAACGCCTCCACGCCGAGCCGGCCGAGCAGGCTGGGCAGGACGAGGCCGGCGCTGCCGTGCGCCGCGTCCACCACGACCTTCAGCCCCGCCTCGGCCACTCCGCTGGTGTCCACGGACCGCAGCAGCGAGCCCGCGTAGGAGTCGTAGACGCTGGAGGGGAAGGAGAGGTCGCCGATCTCCCCGGGGAAGGCCCTCCGGTACTCCTGGCGGGCGTAGACGCGGTCGAGCTTGCGCTGCCCGGCCTGGGAGAGGTCGGCGCCGCGCTCGTCGAAGAACATGATGTCCACGGAGTCGGGCACGCCCGGCGTCGTGCGGATCATGATGCCGCCGGCGCTGCCGCGCGCCGTCTGCTGGCGCGCCACCGGCAGCGGGACGTTCTCCAGGTCGCGTACGTCTATGGCGCTGGCCTGCAGGGCGGAGATCACGGCGCGCTTGAGCGCGCGCGCACCGCGGGAGTGGTCACGGGCCGTGGTGACCGTCGAGCCCTTCTTGAGCGTCGTGGCGTACGCGCCGGCGAGCCGTACCGCGAGCTCGGGCGTGATCTCCACATTGAGGACGCCGGACACCCCACGCGCGCCGAAGAGATGGGCCTGGCCACGGGACTCCCAGATCACCGAGGTGTTGACGAACGCACCCGCCTCGATGGTCTTGAAGGGATAGACCCGGACATTGCCCTGAATAATCGATTCCTCACCGACGAGGCACTCGTCGCCGATGACCGCGCCGTCCTCGATCCTGGCGGCACGCATGATGTCGGTGTTCTTGCCGATGACGCAGCCGCGCAGGTTGCTCTGCTGGCCGATGTAGACGTTGTCGTGGACGACGGCCTTGTGCAGGAAGGCCCCGCTCTTGACGACGACGTTGGAGCCGACGACGGTGTGCTCACGGATCTCGGCGCCGGCTTCGACCTTGGCGTAGTCGCCGATGTAGAGCGGGCCGCGCAGCGTGGCGTCGGGGTGGACCTCGGCGCCTTCGGCGACCCAGACGCCCGGGGAGATCTCGAAACCGTCTATGTCGACGTCGACTCTGCCTTCGAGCACGTCGGCCTGGGCCTTGACGTAGCTCTCGTGGGTGCCGACGTCCTCCCAGTAGCCCTCGGCGACATAGCCGTAGACCGGCTTGCCCTCCTTCATCAGCTGCGGGAAGACATCACCCGACCAGTCGACGGGAACGTCGGCCTCGACGTAGTCGAAGACCTCGGGCTCCATGACGTAGATGCCCGTGTTCACCGTGTCGGAGAAGACCTGGCCCCAGGTGGGCTTCTCCAGGAAGCGGTCCACCTTGCCGTTCTCGTCGACGATGGTGATGCCGAATTCGAGAGGATTGGGAACACGGGTGAGGCAGACGGTGACCAGTGCTCCCTTCTCCTTGTGGAAACGGATCAGGTCGGTCAGGTCGAAATCGGTGAGGGCGTCTCCGGAGATCACCAGGAAGGCGTCGTCCTTGAGCGCCTCCTCGGCGTTCTTGACGCTGCCCGCGGTGCCGAGTGGCTTTTCCTCATTGGCGTAGGTGAGCTCCATGCCGAGCTCCTCGCCGTCCCCGAAGTAGTTCCTGACGAGGGAGGCGAGGAACTGCACGGTCACCACGGTCTCGGTGAGCCCGTGCCGTTTGAGCAGTCGCAGCACATGCTCCATGATCGGCCGGTTGGCGACCGGCAGGAGCGGCTTGGGCATGCTCGAGGTCATGGGGCGAAGGCGCGTGCCTTCGCCGCCGGCCATCACGACGGCCTTCATGTCGGAAGCGTCCTCCTTGGGAGACGACGGTCATGCCGACTTCACGCCAGGGATGGCCGGAGTAGGGCCGGAGTCTGCGGCGAGATCAGTCGGCCGTGGCGTCCGCCTTGACCAGGCGGCGGACCTGGACCACATAGAGGATCCCTGCCCACCAATAGAGGGTTGTACCCCATCCGGCGAACGCCCATCCGAAAATCGCGGCAAGTGACGGCAACCAGCCCTCACCGTCACTGAGAAGCAGCAACGGGAACGCGTACATCAGGTTGAAGGTCGCGGCCTTGCCGAGGAAGTTGACCTGCGGCGGCGGATAGCCGTGGCGCCTCAGGATCCACACCATGACCAGCAGCATCGCCTCGCGGGCGATCAGGGCGGCGGTCATCCAGAGCGGAAGGATCTCACGCCAGGTCAGACCGAAGAGCGTGGAAAGGATGTAGAGCCGGTCGGCGGCCGGGTCGAGCAGCCGGCCGAGGCTGCTGATCTGATTCCAGCGCCGGGCGAGCTTTCCGTCGAGGTAGTCACTGACGCCGCTGAGGGCCAGGACGAGCAGCGCCCACCCGTCGTGCTTCTGAAGAATCAGCCACAGGAAGAGAGGGACGCCGACCAGACGCGCCATGCTGAGGATGTTCGGGATGGTGAGGACGCGGTCGGTCTGGACTCGCGTCTCCTGGACCTCCACCCGGGGGCCTCCTGTGGGAAATATGCGAACGATACCCCCCGACCTTACCCTTCGGCACAACCGGGCCGCGGGGAGGGTGGTCCCGGAAATGCAAAAAAGCCCTGGCGGGAACTCAAGGTTCCCACCAGGGCTTTTTCTAAAAATTGTT